>CANFOM010000003.1 GCA_947448725.1 Bacteroidota bacterium | reverse complement strand
TCAAGAATTAAAGAAATAACATTTTATAACAAAAATTATTCGACATGCCTTGTGGTAAAAAAAGAAAGCGTCATAAAATTGCGACGCACAAAAGAAAAAAACGTTTAAGAAAGAATCGTCATAAGAAAAAGAACAAATAGTTCTATATCCATAGACAAGCGTATTTGAATTTCAAATACGCTTGTCTTCTTTTCCAATTGCACACCACTTATCTACTAAGCAACTTTACCTTACCTTTTCCTTCCTTTGTAAAGTGGTCGTGATTCAAAAAACATAAAGCAGCTGCTCGCTATTTTGCTGGCTAACTGTTTTTAAAAAGTTGCTATACGTGAACAAAGAATTAATAATTAATAGCTCAGACAATGGGGTAGAAATAGCCTTGTTAGAAGAGAAAAAGTTGGTAGAAATACACAACGAAAAAATGGATGCCCGTTGGTCTGTGGGCGATCTGTACCTAGGAAAAGTTAAAAAAATTATTCCAGGTTTAAATGCAGCCTTTGTAGATGTTGGGTTTGAAAAAGATGCGTTTTTGCATTATACCGATTTAAGCCCCTACATAAAATCTGTCCTCAAGTTTTCACAGTTGTCCATGAATGATGACAACAATTCCTTTGATTTTGCAAAATTTCAAACAGCTCCAGAAATTATAAAAACTGGAAAAATAAGTGAAGTACTTAATGGCAAGCCTACGTTATTGGTTCAAATTTTAAAAGAGCCTATTGCTGCCAAGGGACCTCGACTTACTTGTGAATTGTCCTTAGCCGGAAGGTTTGTGGTGTTAACGCCCTTTAATGAAATGGTGGCGGTATCTAAAAAAATTCATTCCGGTGAAGAACGTAAAAGATTACAAAAAATACTCGAAGGCGTACGTCCTAAAAACTTTGGCATCATTGTGCGGACAGCAGCTGAAGGTAAAACCACTGCCGAATTACACGAGGACTTACTTACCCTAACACAAAACTGGAAAAACATTCAATCTAATATGAAAGGCGCATTGCCTCCTGCTAGAATTATGAATGAGGAAAGTAAAACCAATAGTATATTAAGAGATTTGCTAAGTGAAGACTTTAATAAAATTGTAGTCAACGATAAAAAAATATATGATTTAACGCTAAGCTATCTTCAAAGAATTGCGCCGCACAAAACCAATATATTAAGTTTATACAGTGGTGATCAAGAAATATTTGATCAATATGGTATTACCAAACAAGTGAAATCTAGTTTTGGTAAAACGGTTAATTTAAATAGCGGTGCTTACTTAATAATAGAACATACCGAAGCTTTGCATGTGATTGACGTGAATAGTGGATTTAAAAGTGTGGGCAATAACCAGGAGGAAAATGCTTTACAAACCAATTTGGAAGCTGCAGAGGAAATTGCCAGACAATTAAGACTGCGCGATATTGGAGGCATCATTGTGGTTGATTTCATAGATATGAAACTACCCGACAATCGAAGAAAAGTGCAGGAAGCCTTGGAAGAGCATATGAAAACCGACCGTGCTAGGCATTCTATTTTGTCAATTTCCAAGTTTGGTTTATTGCAAGCTACCCGCCAAAGAATTAGACCGGAAGTAAATATTAATACTTCTGAAGACTGTCCAGCCTGTGCTGGTTCGGGTAAAATAACTTCGGCTTTATTACTGGAGGATGAAATGGAGAAGAAATTGGCTTATTTGGCCACACACGGGCATAAATCCTTGATTTTAGTGGTACACCCTATCATTCATTCTCATTTAACCAAGGGTCTATTTACGAGCATTATAAAGCGTTGGAAAAAGAAGTATAAAATTAAACTTAAATCGCAGGCCTCCAATGCAAGTCATTTGGTGAAATACCAATTCTTGGACGACCAACAAGAAGAAATCGTCATATAAAATTAGAAGGACTTAAGACAGGAAGGAAACTCCATAGAGACTCCATAAGTTCATCCCTATTCATGAAATAAATCATTTTGCGTCTTCTCAATAGATCCAATAAAAAAAACTCCCCCCGAATTAATCGAGGGGAGTTTTTTTTATCGCTTTTAATTACGCTAGCGTAATATTATTGCTTTTGTAAAACCAATCTTTGTCCACCTTGAGCACCATAAGAAGGATTAGATAAAGTTACATCAATAGTTAACTGTATTCTTCCTGTACAAGAGAATACATAGCCAGAACCAGAATTGGCTTTAGCAGTACCATAACCATCAGCAGCTAAATCCATAAAAATAACACCGGGAACTGAAGCCGCTCCTGTTGCAGGATCTACTTTTACTATTAAATGGCTAACAACTGGATAACCAGAGTCACCAGGCCATGCGCCACTAAGGTCTAAAGTATTTGCTGCAGTTCCATCAGTTACAGTAACTAAAGCACCAGCAGAACCTAACCAGTCATCAGTGATTACTTTATAAGTACCTGCCATTGGAGCTACATAAGGGCAAATAATAATACCATTGAATACAAAGCTAGCATTGTAAGTAGGTCCGCCATTCAAGCCAGAACCGTCGTTGGTACCTGTATTATTTACATCATATCTCGCACCAGATTTGGTAAAAATTCTGTTGAAAAAAGTATATGATATTCCAGGTTTGAAACTAGAGGTAGCAACACCTAATGCAGTGGCTAATTCTGCACCGCTTACAGTTAAATTAACTGCATCGCCAGCATAAGCAACTGATTTTACTTTTTTCCATTTGGTGGTATCGTAATCGGAGCTTGTGGAAGCCCAAACTTCGATATGGTCAATTTTTTCTCCACCAGAAAACTGATGAACAGTTACACCAACAGCAGAAGTTGCTATGGTATTTAAATTGAAATTCTCATTGATTGTTTTATCTAAAATCAAGTAAGAACCCACTTTAAAATTATTGATGGACGATAATGGATTTACCGGGCCATCTGTTTTTTTACATGAACTCACTGCAAACAGGAGACTGCAAAAAACTATAGAATAAATTATTTTTTTCATACAATTCTTGTTTTAAAATTTATTTAATGAAGTTGTCTGGATTATTATCCCAGAAAACTTTATTTGCAGCTGTTCCTGATTTTTGAGCAGGAGCATTTGAGTTTCTATTAACAAATACCGAAGGATAGTAGAAAGATCTTGTAAATAGTCCAGGATTTTGAACACCCACTACCAACTGTACATTTTTAGGACTTCCAGTTCTTCTTAGGTTATTGTATGGTTCAACCCCATTTCCCCAAGCTGCAATCATATATTCAGACATAATCAAGTCTATCTTCGCAGAAGTAGTACTTGCTGCTGAATATAAATCACTTACTAAAGTTTTATAATTGGCAATTTGTGCATCATTCGCTAAAGTAGCAGCAGGAATTTTAGTATTTACATAACCAATTTCAGAAATAAATCCTGTCACTTTTGTGATAGATCCTGAAACCCCTTCAAGGAAATAATCTGCTGAGGTCTTTGGAGCAGTAACACCCAATGCTTCTATTGCTTCTGCTTTTAAGAAAGAGGTGAAAAATGACATCCAAATTGGATTAATACCATTTCCACCAGCACCCATTCCAAATGATACTTTTCCACCTTGGCTGTAATCAAATTCTCCAGCCGCAGGATAGATACCCACTTGAGTTACATAAGAACCATCTGGGGGTCCACCACTATTATCACCATGGTCTCTACCAATATATCCTTTACCTACAACGCAGAAAGGTGTTTCTTCAGGTACTTTAGGAAACCAAGCTGGATAAGTTGCACCCACAAATTGTGAATTTAAATAACAAGGCTCAGATTCAGAATTTGCCCATGCAAAATTCAATGCTTGACGGTAAAAATAGTAACGCAATCTTGGATCACCTGAAGTTGTTGCTACTAATTGTGTACCAAGACCAGCCACATTACCATTGTATTTTTCAACAGCCAATTTCCATAAAAAATAGTTAGATAAATACCCACCGCCACCATTGTCATTGTAGCCGCCATACCATGGATGTCTACTATCTGGTGAAAGTATTTTAGAATATTTAAATCTAAAGCTTTGTGCATCTGTATTAATTAAATCATTTTCAGTAATTAAAGCTTGTACTTTGTCTTTAACTGAAACCACCAATCGCTCTTGCATGTAAAACTTTAATTTCAAAGTTTTTGCAAGGGTTACCCAATTAGCCTTAGAACCACCATAGTACAAATCTACTTTTGGTGCTGCTGCTGCTGCTGGGTTATTGATTTCTGCGATAGCAGAGTCTAAAAGGCTAATTACAGCCGCATAAACCGCTGCACCCTTATCTACTGCTGGAGTTTCGTTGCCTGTTCCTTTAACCGCTTGAGAATAAGGTACGTCACCAAATTGATCTACCAAAGTTCCCAAAGTATAGGCTTTTAAAATTCGAGCGATACCAGATTGAACATATTTCTTTTGACTAATGGCCAAAGGAATCATCGCATCTGCATTCGCAAAAATTCCAGTATAGGCAGTGGTCCAAATTCCATCAAAACCGGCTGGTCTTGTTCCATTGTTATACTTTGGTCCACCCCAATAAGATTGACGGGACATTCCAGCACCATTTGAAGAAGCTGCATTTTGAAAACTATTAAAATTAATTTGAATAGTATTTAAATACAAGTCAACGTCCGCTGTTGACATGCTAGGATAGTTAGGGTTTTCAAGAAGGCTATCTAGCTGTTTGGTACAAGCTGTAAAGCTGGTAGCAACTAGCAATAGCCCAAAAACAATTTTTTTATATTTCATAATATATCTTTTAAAATTTTTAGAATGTTACTTTTATGCTTACACCATAACGACGACTAGATGGACCTGTAATTGCTTCATATCCACGACCATTTCCAACCCCTGTAGCAGAAGCTTCAGGATCAAAATGGACATATTTAGGGAAATTAGGCGCTAGGTACCATAAATTGGTTCCTGATAAGCTCAATGATAAGGATCCAAAAGGAGTAGTTGTCAAATATTTTGCTGGCAAATTATAAGACAAAGCAGCTTCTCTAAGTTTTACAAAAGTAGCATCGTAGATAGCACTTTCATTGGGTGCACCATTGGTAATACTATTACCATAAAATGCTTGAGAGGCAGAAATTTGAATATTATTAGGTTGTCCATTTTCTAATACTCCAGGAAGTATCAATGGTAAATAACGATCAAATTGAGTGTCTTTTGATACACCACGACCAATTAAGGCTGCAGCTGTACCAGAGTACATTTCTCCACCCACTGAGTAATCCCATTGCATTTTAAAGCTAAAGGCTTTATAAGATACAGTGTTGATACTTGTTAAACGGTATAAAGCATTTGGATCACCAATTACTTTAATATCACTACTAGCGATATAGTTTCCATCAGCACCTACTAAACGGTTGCCTTTGGCGTCTTTCTCAAAATAGTCTGCCACAATTACACCATAAGGTTGGCCATTTTGAGCAAAAGTACCTTGGTTAGAATATCCAGAAATATTAATACGAGTAATATCAGAAGGTATACCTGAAACCATACTTCTATTTAGAGTGTATAGTACATCTGTATGCCATCTCCAATTTTTACTTTTAATTACATCATAACCCAAAGCCATCTCAATACCTTTATTTTCTACATTACCCGCATTTATTTGAGTAGATGTAAAACCAGTAGATGGATCTAAGTCACGTCTTAAGATTTGATCATTCGCCACTTTTTGATAGAAAGTCAAATCTAAGCTTAAGCGACTGTTAAAGAACTTACCCTCCACTCCAAACTCTTTCTCGTTCAACAACTCTGGTTTTAAATTTGGATTAGGTAAGAAACTAGATAATGAATTATAATTTACATTGGTTCCACCTGCAGTGGTAAATATCTTAGTTCCAATAACCAACGCATTACGAGTTGAATAAGGATCAGGGAAATTCGCACTAGTAGAATAACCAACTCTTAATTTTAAGTAGTTGATGTATTTATTATTTTTCAAGGCCTCAATGGCTGAAGTTGGGATATAAGACAAACTTGCAGAAGGATAGAAGATACTTCTATTCGCCGATTCTACAGTCGAAGCCCAGCTATTACGACCACCGATGGTTAAATAAGAATAATCTTTGTAACCAATAGTACCTTGAGCAAAAATACCTAAACTTAAGTTAGAACTCTTGTAGTTTAATTCTCCGCCATCTTCACCAGTTGTAAGGTGAGAAACGAAGTTATTATGACTAAATAATCCATAAACTAATTGTTCAGTACTTCTTAATCCAGTTTGAGAGAAATCACGACTTCTTGAATTAGCACCTGCATCCACATTCACTGTGAAATCTTCGTTTAATCTTTTGTCATAATTTAAAATCACACTATGGTCCCAAATCATATTAGAGGCTGTACTGGTACGTAACAAACCTAATGGTTGGTAAACCCCTCCTTTGTTCGAAGAGTAGAAGTTAAACTCAGAATATCCGTCAAAACCAGTTCTGTAGGTTAAATTTAAACCTTTAAGAATTTCATATTTTGCTGATACTTGACCATAAGTTCTGTTGGTTTTATCTCCAGTAAAAGTATTGTACAAATTCCAACGAGGATTTTGCATACCATTATCATTTCTATAGTAGATAGAAGCATGTGTAGAAGGTAATTCATAAGGCAAACCCATTAAATCCATAGAAGTTGGGGTAAACATAGTATTACCAAATACAGAAGCATTTATCGGGTTGTTACCATAACCATCTGAAGTAGGAGGAGAAACTTGATCCGTAATAGCAAAATTCACAGTACCACTTACTGTAATTTTATTGGTTAATCTTGCATTACCTCCCATTCCAAATACATTTTTAGTAAGTCCGTTACCTATTACATAACCTTTATCATCTGTATAGCTATAACTTACATTGAAGTTAGCATTGTCTGTAGAACCCGCTAAGTTAATAGAGGTATTGTTCATTGAACCTTTTCTGAAAAACTCAGGTACACTATTATAATAGTGTACATAGTAAGGAGCATTTTTAAATTGAGGATACTCAATATTCCAAGGCGCTCTATCATAAGGGTGGTGTACATTTTGATTCTGCATCAAACCTCCCCAGTTACTAAAAAACGCAATACCCACTGAGTTATCAAATCCACCACCATACATTGTATTGTATTCTGGTAAAATTGCTTCAGTATTAAACATCGACTGAGAAACAGTAACTTCTGTTTTCTTCTTTATTTTTTGAGTAGAACCATTCTTAGTAGTAATTAAGATTACACCATTACGACCTGCCTCACCATAAAGTGTAGTCGCACTCAAACCTTTTAATACGTTTAAGTTTTCGATAGTGTTAGGATCTAAATCTAAGAAACGGCTTGGTGTTTGGTTACCAAAAGTAAAATTAGAAGTAGCATTGGTACTTGCATCAAAAGGAACTCCATCCACAATAAACAATGGTTGAGAACCTCCTGTGATAGTACTGATACCTCTAATATTAATATTTGTACCAGATCCACTAAGACCACTTGTACTTAAGATATTTAAACCCGGCGCTTTACCGCTTAATATTCTAGCTACATCTGTTTCTGCACTTAACTCTAATTGTTCTTTACCTACAGAAGATACAGCGTATCCTAAGGCCTTTTTTTCACGCTTGATACCAAGTGCTGTTACAACCACCTCGCCTAATTCCTGGCTAAGATTTTTTAGTGTAAAGTTTGTTACAGATTTTGCTGCAGCTTCCACTTTTTGGAATCCTACGCTTGATACTTGCAAAATTGCACCACTTTTAACACTGATTTTGTACACACCATTTGCGTCAGTAAGTGTTTTGTTTTTTGTTGAACCTTTCTCTGATACGAGTGCGCCTTCCACCGCAGCTCCCTTGTCGTCTGACACTTTTCCAGTTACATTTGCGTTTTGTGCAATTGCAGCTTTAAAAGAGAAAAATGCAACAAACAAACACCATAGTAGTTTTTTTCTCATGTTGTTGTTTTAAATTTAATGTTAAGAAAACCCGATACCATAAAGTATCAGGCCTCCCAAATTTATTATGAAATTGTTAAATAAGAAAATAATTTTTAACATTTATTAAACATTCAGGTAATGATTTAATAAAATTAGAACATAATATATATTTAATTAATGTATAATTAACTATCATTAAATAAATTGCGGTAAATACTTGATTTTAAATGTCCATTCTCATTATATTTACACCATGAGCAAGTCCAAATCGGCTTTTTTTTGCAATAACTGTGGCTATGAGTCCACCAAATGGGTGGGCAAATGCCCTTCCTGTAATGAATGGAATACGTTTACCGAAGAACTCATCGATAGTGGCAAGGAAAAAGCAGATAGTTGGGAAGGTTACCACAATAACCAAAAAGGGACACAGGTTATTTCCATCAACGAAGTAAACAGTTTAACGGAAAAAAGAATTGACAGTTCCGATCCAGAATTAAATAGGGTTTTAGGAGGAGGAATTGTACTTGGTTCAATTGTACTAGTGGCAGGTGAACCTGGCATTGGGAAAAGTACTTTGTTCTTGCAACAAGGTTTGATGATGAAAGATCAAATTGTTTTGTACATCAGTGGAGAAGAAAGTATTCAGCAAATAAAAATGCGCGCCGATAGATTGAATTTAAAAAATGAAAACTTTTTCTTACTTACGGAAACGCATACTGGGCCTATCTTTAAAGCCATCAAAAAATTAAAACCCACCGTAGTCATTGTCGATTCTATACAAACATTGGAATCCAATTTAATTGAAGCAGCTGCAGGAAGTGTTTCTCAAATTAAACAAACTGCTGCCGAATTTCAACGCTTTGCTAAAGAAACCGGTACCCCTGTTTTTTTAATTGGACATATCACCAAAGAGGGTACTATTGCTGGTCCAAAAATTTTAGAGCATATGGTGGATACCGTGTTGCAATTTGAAGGAGACAGGCATTATGCTTATCGAATGTTGCGTACTTTAAAAAATCGTTTTGGAGGCACCAGTGAATTGGGTATTTATGAAATGACAGGAGAGGGTATGAAAGTGGTCACCAACCCTTCCGCCTTCTTAATCGCTCAAAGAAATGAATCCCTCAGTGGTAGCACGATTGCCGCTTCCATGGAAGGAATGCGCCCCTTATTAATTGAGGTTCAAGCACTTGTAACGCAAAGTGTATATGGCACCCCTCAAAGAACCGTCACTGGCTTTGACTTAAGACGCTTACAATTGCTATTAGCCGTTTTAGAAAAAAGAGGTGGGTTTGCCTTTGGTATGAAAGATGTTTTTGTAAACATAGCGGGAGGCTTAAAAATTGAAGACCCTTCCTTGGACTTAGCAATTATATTATCACTGCTTTCCTCTTATGAAGATATTCCATTGCCACAGGGAATTTGTTTTGCAGGTGAAGTTGGATTGAATGGAGAAATCAGAGCCGTGAATAGAATTCAACAAAGAATTGCAGAAGCAGAAAAATTAGGATTCGAAAAAATTTACATCGCCGGATTTAATAGCAAAGGACTAGATACCAAAAAACACAGCATTGAAATAGTAGCTATTGAAAGAGTAGACGAAGCGTATCAATTATTTTTCTAGTGTTGCTTTCTTTGTACAATAAAGCAGTAGATTATGCTAATGCTTTTATACATTTATTTTATCCGCATATTTGTTTAGAATGTGGTACAGACTTAGTTTCAAGCCATACTGTTTTATGTACCGCCTGCGAAAATAGTTTACCTTTCACGGATTTTTTTCAGATTGAAAATAATATTATTGAAAAAGTTTTTTGGGGAAGAGGAGAAATTACAGCAGCGGGTGCGGGTTTATTTTTTACTAAAGATAGCATTGTACAAATTTTAATTTTTGAATTAAAATACAAACAAAATAAAAAAGCTGGCTGGCTATTAGGAAGAATTATTGGCAGCTCCATTCAATACTTAGATCGTTTTAATACAATTGATTTACTTATCCCTATTCCTATCACTCGTAAAAAAGAAAGACAAAGAGGTTTTAATCAATCCATTATTATTTGCGAGGGCATACAACAAATTTTACCTGCTTTAAAAATAGCTTCCGTTTTAAAAAAGCCAAGATCCACCCGCAGTCAAACCTTTAAAGGGCGGCTGCAAAGAAGTAAACAATATGAGCATTTATTTGCCCTTGCAGATCCAATTTCCATTAAAGGGGCTAGTTTACTAGTTATAGACGACGTTATTACCACAGGCGCTACCCTGGAAGCAGCTTGTACTTGCCTTTGGCTGGGCAAACCTCAATCTGTTTGCTTGGCAGCTGCCGCTTATACTCTCTAGTAAACTTTTTAACGGATAATTTGTTATTTTTAAAACTCAAAACCTACTTATGAAATTTATTTTAAGCACTTTATTATTGGCCTTTAGCATTAGCTTATCGGCACAAAGCATTCATAGTTTTAATGTAAAAAGCATCGATGGCAGCTCACTCGATTTAGCCAAGTTTAAAGGCAAAAAAATACTCATTGTAAATACCGCTTCTAAATGTGGCTACACTCCACAATACGAAGCTTTGGAAAAAGTATACGAGCAATACAAGGATAAATTAGTAATCGTTGGATTTCCTTGCAATCAATTTGGTGGTCAAGAACCAGGTAGCAATGAAGAAATTGTTGCTTTTTGTAAAAAAAATTATGGCGTTACTTTCCCATTGGCTGATAAAATAGATGTTAAAGGCGATAACATTGCGCCTATTTATCAATGGCTTACTCAAAAAGCAAAGAATGGTATATTAGATGCAAGCATTGCATGGAATTTTAATAAATTTTTGATTGACGAGAATGGTAAAATGATTGCTTATTTCCCAAGCAATGTAAAACCAGACAGCGAATCTATTTTGTCGTATCTGAAATAATTTTACAGGCCCCCTTTCATTAACTATCCATTATCTTCGTTGCATGTTATTAAGTGAAGTAATTGGACAAGAACCTTTAAAAAAACAATTGGTTCAAATGGTGCAACAGCAAAGGCTAAGTCATGCCTTATTGTTTGTTGGCCCAGAGGGATCAGGCGCTATGCCTTTGGCCATTGCTTTTGCGCAATATATTGTGAGCATCCCTAATCAAAAAACTTCGGACGCAGCCGATTTATTTGGAGCCGCCGCAGCAAACGAAGTGCCAGCATCTATTTATAGCCCCGATGAAATTGCCGCTTTGCCTGCTTATCATAGAGCGAGTAGTTTAATGCATCCCGATTTACATTTTTCATTTCCATCCATTACAGAAAAACCAGGACAAAAAAATATTAGCGCCAACTTTATAGAAGAGTGGAGAGAGTTCATAAATATTTATCCTTATGGTAATGCATTTGATTGGCTTCAATTTATAAAGGCCGAAAACAAACAAGGAAATATTAGCGCAGATGAATGTGCTGAAATTATAAAAAAACTTTCTTTTAAAAGTTTCGAAAGTGCATATAAAGTTTTAGTGCTTTGGATGCCTGAATATTTAGGCAAAGAAGGAAATAAATTATTAAAATTAATTGAAGAGCCACCAGACAATACTATTTTTTTATTGGTGGCTGCTAGTGAAGAAAATATATTACCCACTATATTAAGTAGATGTCAGTTTATTAAAGTACCTCGCCTTTCCAAAGATGCAATCGAACAAGCCTTAATTACCAAAGGGAAAATAGAGCCTGAAAAAGCAGGTCAAATAGCCTCTATGTCGGATGGAAATTATCGAGAGGCTTTGCATTTATTGCAACATAGCGATGCCGACTTTTTAACTCAAATTAGAGAATGGCTCAACGCCATTCTTAAAAATGGTCCCGTAGCGCAGATGAAATGGGTGGATGATATGAGTAAAATGGGCCGTGAACCTCAAAAGCAGTTTTTAAAATATTTTAATCACTTATTAGAACAAAGTATCCGCTTAAAAGTATTGGGTAATGACCTGCCCCTTGACCCTGCTTTAAAAGATTTTGCCCTAAGGATTAATAAAATTGCCGGCGTAGGACAAATGGAGGCCATTGTACAGGAAATAGACAAAGCCACCTATTATATAGAGCGCAATGCCAACGCAAAAATGCTATTTATGGCCTTGGGCATCAAGTTCTATCATATCATTCAGAACAAAACCTTAATTTTGACAGAAGCATAGGTCGTGAAAAGGAAAGTGGCGCTTAGTACCCATGCATGGTATTTTAATCATTAACAGTAGAATTTAGAATATATGGGATGTGGATCATGTGGAACTGGAACGCCTAACGGCTGTAAAAGCAATGGAGGTTGTAGTACTGGTGGCTGTAACAGACTCAATGTACATGATTGGCTTCGTGACCTGCCAATGGATGATGCAGCTACTCAATGCAAAGTAGTTGAAGTAAGTTTTAAACAAGGCAGCCGAAAAGAATTTTTCAAAAACACTACTTTACAAAATTTTGAGAAAGGGGACTATGTCACTGTGGAAGGTGTCAATGGATTTGACCTGGGCGAAATTGCCTTAACTGGCGAATTGGTTAGATTACAATTAAAGAAAAGAGGGACAGATGAATTTAGTCCCGAAATGAAAAAAATTCTTAGACCTAGCAACGAAAGAGATTTAGAAACTTATCATATTAGTAAAAGCAGAGAAGCGGCCATGCTAGCCAGAAGTCGTGCCGCTGCAAGAGACCTTAGGTTGGAGATGAAATTAAGTGAGGTGGAATTGCAAGCCGATGGCAAAAAAGGAACTTTCTTTTACACGGCCGATGACCGTATCGATTTTAGAGAATTAATCAGAACTTTTGCGGGTGAGTTTAAAGTGAAAGTAGAGATGCGCCAAATTGGAATTAGACAAGAAGCAGCAAAAGTGGGTGGCATTGGAAGTTGTGGCAGAGAATTATGTTGTAGTACTTGGTTGCACGATTTTAAAAGCGTCAACACTACGGCAGCACGTTATCAAAACTTATCTATCAATCAAACCAAATTAAGTGGCCAATGTGGTCGTTTAAAATGTTGTTTGAATTTTGAATTAGATACTTACTTGGATGCATTGCAGGCTTTTCCTGATTATGCGGATACTTTACAAACAGTGATGGGCCAAGCATTTCTAATTAAGAAAGACATTTTCAAAAACCTAATGTGGTACACTTTGCCTAATAACACAAAGCATTTTCCTTTAACCATTGATCGTGTGGTAGAAATAAAACAATTAAACAAGCAAGGTATAGCGGTAGAAGAATTGCAAGCCATTGAATTAATTAGTGGTAAACCAAAAGAGGTAGAACCTTCCTTTGTGGATGTAGTTGGTCAAATAAGTTTGAGGACATTAGAGAAAAATGATCGTCGTCGCAGAGATCAACAAAGAAATAACAACGATCGTAGACCTAACCCTAATGACAGGTTTAATGACAGAGGTAATGATAGGAATAATGATAGAAGTCAGGACCGCAACAATAACAATAGATCTGCTGGACCCAATAATAGACAAAACAATGAACCGAATAATGGGCCAAATAACAATAGACCCAATAGTCATTTCAATAGGCCTAATCAAGGAGGTAACGGACCAAGACCAAATAACAACAACGGTCCAAGACCTAATAATGGTCCTTCAAGACCCAATCAAGGTCCTTCTAATGCACCCTCCAATAATGAACCAGCTTAATTAAAAAGCAAAAATTATTGTTTAGCTTTTTTAAACATATAGTTTTTCTAACTCTTCGTTGGTAAAGTCCATTAATTTTTTTACATAATTAGGTGAAAAATTAAATTCAATCCCCGCTGCATCATACAAAGCGGGCAATGTTTTAGTACCGCCTAAACTTAATGCAGCCATATAATTTTCTAAAGCGCTAGTTGGATTATTTTGATATTGCATCCACATGCCAATGGCCCCTAATTGAGCAATGCCATATTCAATATAATAAAAAGGCACTTCAAATAAATGCAATTGTCTTTGCCAAGAAATAGCTCTAAAAGCATCTAAGCCTGTATAATCAATACTATCCGTAGAAAATTCTTTGGTGATAGCATTCCAAGTGTTTGTTCTTTCTTGAATACTGTGATTTGGATTTTCATACACCCAATGTTGGAATTTATCTATAATCGCTATCCAAGGAAAAATAGTAATGGTACGTTCTAACTGATGTTCTTTGGCTCGGTTTAAGTCGGCTTCTTTATCAAAAAAAGATTGCCAATGATTCATTGTAAATAATTCCATAGACATACTAGCCACCTCGGCTATTTCCATAGGGTATTCTTTAAAAGCACTCAATGACAATGGATGTGCTAAAAAAGAATGTATAGCGTGTCCGCCTTCATGCACCATGGTGGTAACATCCCCCATTTGCCCTGCTGCATTCATGAAAATAAATGGCGCACCCGATTCCGCCAATGGACAATTGTATCCGCCAGGCGCCTTTCCTTTTCTGCTTTCTAAATCAAAATGCTTTAGCTCATTCATTTTTTTCAAGCAATCGGCAAAAAAAGGATTGAGTTGTTCGAAACAAGTCACCGACTTTTCAAACAAATCTTTGCCATCGGTAAATGGCCTCAATGGCTGAGTGCCTGCGGGTTCCGCTTCTGTATCCCATGGCTTTAAGGTGGTTAAACCTAATTTCTTTTTTTTACGCGCATAAATTTTATCAATCAAGGGTAGTACATGTAATTTAATGGCTTCGTGAAATTGATAACAATCTTCTTTTGTATAATCAAACCTACCCAGTTCTACAAACTTATAATCTCTATAATTGGCAAAGCCTGCATTCAACGCTATTTGATTTCTTTTTTGTACCAAGCTGGTAAATAAATCATGAAGGCTATCTTGATCTTGCAAGCGACGCTCACACACTTTACGATATACTTCTTCTCTCACTGCTCTATCGGCATCTTCTAAAAATTGAGCGGCTTGTTGTAAGGTATATTCCTGCTCTCTAAAACTAATGGTCATCTTTCCTGCAATGGTTCCATATTGTTGTTGAAGTACACTTAACTCTGCCTGTATAGGAATATTTTGTTCTCTAAAAAGTTCTATATTTTTTTTAACCGATCTTAAATAAGTAAAATACAATTCTTGATTAAGCTCTTTGGTATAAGGACAGTTAATTAATTTTTTATTAAGGGCGTCAGCATAGGGCTGCATTTTGGGTTGAATTTCCATGCAGAAATAATTAAAAGCCTCTTCCAATGTTTTATCGGTAGTGTCACAGGTCATTTTTATTTGTCTCCAGCAGGCATCCTCACTTATAAAAGCCTCCAATTCACTCAAATCCAAAAGCCATTTTTCAAGTGTTTCCACCTGGGTAATTGGCCTTTCCAATAACTCTTTAAAAAAGGACTCAATACTGGCCCAATCCGTTAAAACATAGGCTTTAGGTAAGTAATGGTGGGGCAATTTTTGAATGTCGGCCGTTCTTGGCATAAGATGAAATTTTAAGAGGCAAATTTACTACTTTTACACACTTCAAAAGCGATTAAAGTGTCCGACACCATTCACTTACTTCCAGACCACATTGCCAATCAAATTGCTGCCGGGGAGGTCATTCAAAGACCTGCCAGTGCAGTAAAGGAATTATTGGAAAATGCGGTAGATGCAGGTGCTACCGAAATTCGCTTATTGGTGAACGATTCTGGTAAAGCATTGATTCAAGTCATTGACAATGGAAAAGGGATGAGTCCAAAAGATGCCCAAAATGCATTTGCCCGTCATGCTACTAGTAAAATAACCACCATTGAAGATTTATTTCAGATTAGGACCATGGGATTCCGTGGAGAAGCTTTGGCTTCTATTGCCGCTGTAGCCCAAGTAAGTTTAAAAACCAGAAGGGCCGAAGATGAATTAGGTACCAGTGTAGAGATTGAAAATAGCAAGGTGACCGAGACGAGCTCAGTAGCCTGTGCAGTGGGTACTACCATTAGTATGAAAAATTTATTTTTTAATGTGCCGGCTCGTCGGAATTTTTTAAAAAGCAATAGTGCCGAATTTAAACATATCATTGAAGAATTTACTAGAGTGGCTTTGGCTTTTCCTGAAGTTCATTTTAGTTTAACCAGCAATGGACAAGATGTGTATCATTGGGAAGGCGGCAGTTTTAAACAAAGAGCTATTCAGGTTTTAGGCAATAGCTATCAAACAAAATTAGTAACGGTAGGTGAACAAACAGATTACTTGACCATTACAGGGTTTGTAGGAAAACCAGAGACCGCTAAAAAAACAAGAAGTGATCAATATTTTTTTGTAAACCGTCGCTATATTAAGAGTGCTTATTTACATCATGCAGTAGCCAACGCTTTTGACGGTTTAATTGCCAAAGAAAATTTTCCAAGTTATCTTTTATACATTGATGTGGATCCCACGCAGGTGGATATCAATGTGCACCCCACCAAACAAGAAATTAAATTCGAGGATGATAAAATAATTTACGCCTTTGTTCAGGCAGCAGTCAAACACGCCTTGGCGCAATTTAGTATTGCCCCTTCTTTGGATTTTTCTTTGGATGCCTCCATTCAACAATTGGATGCGATTCAAAAACCTTTCACTGCAGAAAATGCCAATGCTACCGCAAGTCAATCTTTGTATGAAGGTTTTACGAAAAAAAATCAAGCGCATTTTATATCCAAATCAGAAAATGCTTCTAAGCAGGATTGGAAAAGTTTTTTCACCACAATTCCTGGTTCAGAAAATACAGTAGGTCAAGAAGGGCTTGATAAGGACAGTTATATTGTAAAGCCATCTTCCATGGGGTTTTATAAAGACGGAAGCCCATTACAAATTAGTCCCGAAGCAAGTTTATTACAATTGCATCAAACCTTTATTATAGCCCCAAGTCATAGTGGTTGCATCATCCTTCACCAGCAATTAGCGCATGAAAGAATTTTGTATGAGAAATTTCAAAAAGCCAGCGCACATCCTCACGCCACTCAAAAAAGTTTATTTCCAGTAGTTTTAGAGTTAAGCGTAAGTGACGCGATTTTATTAGAAGAAATCATTGAAGATCTTGCCTTAATTGGTTATGAAATAGAAGCCTTTGGACCCAATAGTTTTATCATACAAGGAATTCCAGCAGATGTGAATGCGGGTAATGAAAAAAATGCAATAGAATTATTATTAGAGCAATTCAAGCATTTTAGCGGGGAGGTTAAATATAGTAAAAGAGAAAAATTAATACGATGTATGGCGCGTCAAATGGCCATCAAATCGGGACAATCTTTAACACAAAAAGAAATGCATGTACTCATAGAAGGATTAAGCGAATGCGATATACCTAATATTACCGCCTCAGGCGCACCCACTTTTGTTGAATTTAAAGAAGATTACTTAAACGGATTGTTTAGTAAATAACCATTTAGTTCTTATTCACCGGACCATCCTTTGATAGCATCATCTTTGCATAATTAATACTGGCGCATTAAAGTAGTCAAATATTTTTCTACCGCCTTTCTTACCAAACTAGCCGAAGGACTCACATGATTGGCTACCATTACAGAAAAAATAAGCTCGGTTCCTTTTTGGGTAACTATGAACCCACTGAGTGCCACCTGATTGCCCAAAGTACCCGTTTTTGCATAGACAACTCCTGGTATATTTTTATAATAGGCGCTTAAAGTTCCTTTACCTCCTTCTGCAAAAATATTTTTTATTCGATCCATTCCAAATTGAGCTTGCATTTTTTGCAGCAAGGCTATAAAGTTTTCTGGGGTATTTAAATTAAACCTACTCAACCCGCTGCCATCTGCCCATTCAGTGGTTTGAGGCAAAAAGTTTAAATCTGTTTTTAAAATAGCATCGATAGTGGCCGCGTCATCTATTTTATTTAGTAATTGCGCACTAGCCATTAATAAAATTTGATCTGCATAAAAATTATCGCTTCTGTTCATCATTATTTTAAGAAGGCTATCGGTAGGTACTGTTTTCAAAAGACTTGCCGAATTGGCATCCCATCCCTTTTGGATCAACAATGGATGTTTAGGATGAAGTGTATCTTCCATCAAAGCCTTAGTAAGACTATACGTTGGATCTGTTATAAATGGGATTTGTTGTAGGCGCTCATTACTATTTTTACCAGTGGCATAAAAATGATTGTTATGAAAATCCCTTGTCCAAACACTATTTTTTGAAGCGACCTCTTGTCCTTGAATAAAATAATTTGGCTCAACTTGTACGCTATTTTTAGCATTGCTTATAGATACTACATTGCCATAGATTGGGAATCTACTTCTTTCGGGTTGATAATCATCTGCATAATCATCCCAAGCCCAGCCTTTGCCATACATGGAAAATGCATCGGGTGTAGTAGGCAAACACAATACCACTTGCTTGTTAGTATTTTTTATGATTTCCGCTACGGGTTGATAAGAAAAATCGGGATGTAAAAAAGTGGGGTCCCCCATGGGTAATAAAAAAATACTATCAGCAGTTTCTTTTATTTGCCATCCTGGAATAGAATCCATTAAATATTTCATCCCTACATAACAAGAAATAATTTTAGTATTACTCGCAGGTGTAAAATATTTATTGCTTTGATAACGATCTACCCAGGTTTGATTGCTCTGATTGTAAACAGCTGTACCGATATGGGCGCCTTGTAAAGAAGGATCCTGTAATAAGTGGTGTTGCGCTTTTTGAATCGAACAGGCACTTATTAAACTACAAAAAAATATACTCGTAAAATAGGAGGAAATATTTATTCTCTTTCTAATGCTCTTAACCATCTTTCTGGAATTTCGTTATTGGAAGCTACTAAATAATCTTTGTAACTGCAAGGAGCCCATTCATTATTATGCGTTTGCATCCACCATCTACCGGTGCTTTTGCTTTGTAAAAAATTGGTTTCAATATCAGCAAAAGCTATATGAAATTCTTTAAATCTTTCCGAATCAGACAATGGTGATTCTTTTTTTCCTTTTTGTACTCCATCTAAAATATACCAAATCATTTGTGCCATTTGAATGGCGGTTAAATGGTTGGTGTCTAATTCGGCTTGATAGCCAAATAAACCAATGGTGCTCGTTTTCCAGCTCATTCCAGCATACTGCATAAGTACGCAAGCTTCTTCCCCATTAAAACCATTGGGTGTAATAATATTAGCAGGGGCTTGTGCATTTTGAATAGCACTAATATCAAAACTCATCATATGACTGTCTCTAATCACTGGCTCCATTTCCTCTAAATCCTCTCTTACCTTGCCTAGTCTAAAACAATCAAATCTTAATTTATCAATGGTCTCCAACATTTGCGGATGCATAAAATAACTTTGGAATCCTATATGTGCATAGTGATTTAAGTGATTTGGTAGGCCGGTAAATAATTCTTCTAAAAAATGATCCGATGGTAATCTTGCTTCTAAATCTAAATCTATCTTAGCGTCCACCAAAACGGCATTCACTAAAGTAGGCACCGAAGTGTAAGCATGGTATTGAGCCAATGTTAAATCATGCGAACCTCCTATAATGACTATTTTTTTATTTTGTAAAAGCAATTCTGAAATAACGGTTCTTAATGCTGCGTAACTATCTTGGATAGATTGCCCCAATTTCACATTGCCTATATCAACAATATTCACTTGTGTATGCCAATAATAAAGTGAATACAATGCCGACCTAATACCATTGGCTGCTTCAAATCCATTTAAAGCATATCCGCCCCCTCTAGATTCTCCCGCACCTATGATGACCAAATCTGCTAAGCTGATGTCTGGAATTTCCCCTTCGTTTGCTTTAATATGCTTTCCCAATTGGGTATCCCGATAGCCTTCGTCCTTGGACAGTAGGTCCAGATTGACAGGTTCAAGATAGTCTTTGATAGAAGTTAAGGACATGTGTTGGTATTAACTACTAGAATTAACGCTTAAAGCACCAAAAGATTGTATAAAAAGGGGCTAATCTTGAAATTTATAGCCCACCCCTCTAATGGAAATAAAATGGATAGGGTTTTTAGGATCCAGCTCAAAATATTTTCTAAAACTTAGAATAAAATTATCAATTGTTCTTGTATTAGGAAAAACATGGTATCCCCAAACAGTTTGTAAAATTCTTTCTCTAGTAATAACCGTATTTTTATTTTCTATTAATAACTTCAAAAGCATGGCTTCTTTTTTTGTTAAAGTTATTTTCTCGCCGGCTTTATTTGTAGCTTCTAAAGATTTAAATTGAATGGCATTGCCAGAGAATAGATATTCGTCTATTTGTGCTGGCTGATGAATGGCAGTAGATTTTTGAATGAGTTTTGATACTCGTAATAAGAGTTCTTCTAAATTAAAAGGCTTAGTCAGATAATCATCTGCCCCTAATTTTAAACCATGTACCCTATTGGCACTGGTGTTTTTTGCACTAAGTATAAGAATAGGGGTAGTAATATTATTTAAACGAACAGTTTCGGTAATGGCAAAGCCATCTAATTCAGGTAACATAACATCTAAAATAATTAAATCAAAATGCGCTTGTTGTATTTGCTTTAAAGCATTAGGTCCGTCAAAAGCAGAGCTTACGATATAGCCTTCCATTTCAAGATTCAACTTTAATGCATCATGCAAATGCTCTTCATCCTCCACTAATAATATTTCAAATTTTGCCATGTTTATAAATTGGTAAAAGTGACAGTGAAAATACTTCCTTTTAAATCATTGGATTGTACTTGAAGGCTGGCATTGTGAAAAGCAGTAATTTTTTTGCATAAATAAAGCCCTAAGCCCGTGCCTTTGCTTGCCCTGGTGCTTTCATCCCCCACTCTATAAAATTTTTCAAATATTTTTTCTCTATCCATCACGGGCACGCCAATGCCTTGATCCTTTACTGTTAAAATAATTTTTTGATCAACCGATTGCAAATGAATCGCTATAGGCGTATTGCCTGGCGAATACTTGTTTGCATTGTCCAATAAATTATTCACTAAAATTTGAATTAACAAAGTTTCTCCCTGAATAAAAATAGCTTCTTCCACAAAAGAATTGCAAGGGCGTAAAGGGAATCGTTCTTGAAAAGAATGGACTATATCTTTTACCAGTTTTGATAAGTCAATTTCTTGTTGATTGGCTTCATACTGCCCCATATCTAATTGAGAAGCCAATAAAATATTATTGGAAAGCGCATCTAATCTTTTGGTTTCTTTAAGCGTGGCTTCTAATAACTTGTTTTGTTGTGCTGGATCCAAAGTTCTTTTTAAAAGCGTTTCAATATTTAAATGAGAAATAGCGATAGGCGTTTTTAACTCATGGGTTACAGCCATCATAAAATTTTGTTGCTGATTAGAATAACGCAATTGTTTCAATAAAGATCGATACACATAAATCGCCCCTACTAAAAATAGAAATAAAAATGTAAGCCCTTCGCCAATAAATTGTTTTGTTTTTCTTAATTGAAAATCCTGGATAAACTTTAGTTTTTGCTTTAGTGCTGCATCGCTTAGCTGAATGGATTGGAATTTAATGGCTGCAATTTCATTGTTCTGTCTCTGTAATGAAACATACCACCAAATAAACGCAGCAATCATATAGGTTAAGAAAACCCAATAAATAAAACTGACTAATTTGAGTTTGTTTATTTTAAATAATGGCCATTTCATAATTTAACCTTTTCAACCCTAATGCCCGTAGACAATATATTTTGTAATGGATCTTCCCGCATGGTATGCTGCAGCGTAAAACTGGTCACTCCTTTCTTAAAATGGGTGGGCGTATTAATTAATGGAATTCTTTGATCAAAAAGGTCATCCATGCCCGTTCCCAGCCAACCCTTGGCTTCATCTGCCATATTTAAATTTAGGTTTTGTAGGGTGGAAGAATCATTTGGTGTTTTAATACTTACTTGCAACCAAATATTTTTATAATGATAAGCATTGTGATGCCTAATGACAAAATATACTTTATATAAGGCACTGGTATCGGTAATATTAAATTGATAGGTATTGGCTTGTTTCGCAGGCCAACTATGCTCTGGGAAAATAGTAGTTTGTTCGAAAAGGGGTATGGTTTGACAGCTTGTTAAAAACAATCCTACTACCATCAATAAGCCAAGACCTTTTTTAATTAACCCCTTCATTTTACAACACGTTTAAAATTTGTTCTTTTGCTTTTTCTAATTCATCTTTCATTAGAATAACCGCTTTTTGTATATCAACATCATTGGCTTTTGATCCGGTGGTATTAATTTCTCTGCCCATTTCTTGCAAAATAAAAGATAATTTTTTTCCCTTAGACGCTTCCGCTTCTTTTAAAATGCTTTTAAAATAAACACAATGATTGGTGAGCCTTACTCTTTCTTCCGAAATGTCAATTTTTTCAATATAATAAATAAGCTCTTGCTCTAATCTATTGTTATCATACTTATCCGCCCCTACATATTGCTCTAATAATTTCACCAAGCCCTCTTTTATTTTTGTTCGACGATTGGGTTCGAATTGCTCAATTAATGCTTGTTGCTTTTCGATGGCTGCTACCCTTTCTAATAAATCTTTTTCAATACTCTTTCCTTCGTCTTGACGATGCTTAATTAAATGCGTAATAGCTTGTTGAAGCAATTCGCTTAATGAACTCCATTCTTCATCTGTTAAAACCTCATTGCTAGAGGAAACCACATCGGGCATTTTTAATAAAGTACTTAATATGTTTTCTTTTTCAATACCTAACTCGTTGGCCAATTCTATGATGGGCTGATAATAAGATTTTGCCAATTCTTTATTGATACTAACTGGCTTAGCTACTCCATTGGATTTAATTGAAATAGTACACTCCACACTACCACGAAACAAAGTCTCATTTAATTTGTTTCTAATTTCAACTTCATAAGGTTTAAGCAAAGAAGGTATATTTAAACGCAAATCAAATTGTTTGCCATTTAAAGATTTTACTTCCATTAAAAATGTTTTGTCTTTATAAGTGGCTTCGGAACGGCCATATCCAGTCATGGAATGTAACATAGTAATACCTGTTTAAATAGTGAATAAAGGTATTAAATAATAGGCAAGCAAAAGCATTTTTTAGAAATCGATTCCCACCCAATTCTTTTTACGGAGCTGGTATTGTTCAAAATCAAAACTATACAACTTACCTGGACGATGGCTTACCTGCTGCTCCATTTCATGGGTGTCAATTAAAAAGCCCATACTGGCAAATTTTTTCCTAAAATTTCGACGATCTAATTTAGTGTCTAAAATAGCCTCATATACATTTTGCAATTGCCTTAATGAGAATTTTTCAGGTAATAAATTTAATGCCAAAGGATGCTCTTGTATGCGCTTTTGTAGCCAAGTATAGCAGCAATCCAATATTTCTTTATGGTCAAAAGCCATTTCTTGAATTTGATGCACTGGATGCCACTTTAATTCATTGTCTGTTATTTCTAATGAATGGTGTTTGATATTGATAAGCGATGCGTAGACCGTTGTAATAACCCTCCCTCCAGGATGCCTATTGGGTTGACTAAAAGTTTGTACTTGTTCTAAATACACTTTTTTCATACCCGTTCTTTCCTCTAGTACCCGATTGGCCGCCGTAGCTAAATCTTCATTGGAGTTTACCTTGTCGCCCAATAAGGACAATTTTCCTTTGAAAAGGTCTAAATCGCTCTTAATTAACAGCACTTGCAAAGTATTCTCCTCAAAGCCAAATAAGACACAATCCACGGTCAAAGGCACTTTTGGATAGGAGTTAACCAATTGCACTGCATCTTTATTTCCATTGGGAGCGTTAGCTAGGATTGACTGATTGGTATTAGGCATAATGATGGGGTCAACTGAATTTTGCGTAAGTTAAGCCTTGGAAAAAATAATTTTTTCAGAACTCAAAATACGAAATAAAAGAATAAAACAATTTGTATTTTAGCAGACCCTTAAGCACATGTACAACAAGTCCCAAATACAAGATTTTCAAAAAATTACTATAGATTTCTTAAAAAATCCACATAAGATTGAAATAGAAACACTTAAAACTGTTTTAAAATTTCATGAATACCAATATTATGTAGCCAGTGAGCCTACCATTAGTGATTTCGAATACGACCAACTCTACCAACAATTAATTGCATTAGAATCGGCCAATGAATCACTCATTACTGCCGACTCGCCCAGCCAAAGAGTGGGTAATAGTTTAAACAATTCTTTTGAGACCGTTGCGCATTTGGTGCCCATGTTAAGCTTGGAAAATAGTTATAATGCAGAAGATCTTACCGACTTTGATAGAAAAGCAAAAGAAGGTGCCCAACTAGAAATATTGGAATATTGTGTAGAGCCTAAATTTGACGGAGCTAGCATTTCATTGTTGTATGAAAATGATTTACTGGTTCGTGCTTGTACAAGGGGCGATGGTATAGCTGGAGAAGATATTACCAACAATATCAAACAAATCAGATCCATCCCTCTTAGTATTCCTTTGTTAGCGCAGGGTATTCAGCAAATGGAAATTCGCGGAGAAGTGATCATGACAAAAAAATCATTTGCCGATTTTAATGCGCAATTAAAAGAAAAACAAATAGCCCCTTTGGCCAATCCGCGCAATGCAGCAGCAGGAAGCCTTCGTATGAAAGATCCTAAAGAAGTAGGAGATAGAAATTTAGATGCATTCATTTACCATATCAGTTATTTTTTAGCAGCCCCTGGTAAATCTGTTACCAAATTACTAGCCACGCATAGTGGCTCCTTAGAACTGCTTTGGAATTTGGGATTTAGATCGCCACAAAAAGAAAAAAAATTAATTACTGGTATTGATAAAGTAATTGCATTTTGTTCCACATTTGAAGCAGAGCGTGATAACCTTCCTTATGAAATTGACGGTCTTGTTATAAAAATTAATGATTTCGCATTGCAAGAAAAATTAGGCATGACTTCGCATCATCCTAGATGGGCCATCGCTTATAAATTTAAAGCAAGACAAGCCACTACTATATTGGAAAATGTTGAGTTTCAAGTAGGCCGCACTGGGGCCGTAACGCCAGTGGCTAAATTAAAAGTAGTGGCTATTGGGGGTGTAATGGTTTCTAGCATCTCCATGCACAATCAAGAATACATTAAAGAAAAAGATTTAAGATTAGGCGATACCGTTATTATAGAAAGAGCTGGGGATGTGATTCCGCAAATTGTTCAATCCATTGCTTCCTTAAGAAAAGGCACAGAAAAAATAATTAGCTTCCCTACCCATTGTCCTGTATGCAACACTTTATTAGAAAAAGAAGAAGCAGAAGCGGTTTGGAGATGCAATAGCCCTTTATGTACTGCACAAATCATTGAAAAAATAATTCACTTCGTTAGCAAGGATGCCATGGATATTAAAAGCTTTGGCGAAGCCAATATTAGAAAATTTTATGAATTGGGTATTCTTAAAACCATTCCCGATTTATATACTTTAGAATTAGAAAAAATAAATGGTTTAGAAGGCTTTGGTAAAAAAAGTATCGACAATTTAAAAGCTGCCATAGAAGTTTCAAAAGCACAACCCTTGTACCGATTTATTTACGCCTTGGGTATTCGATTTGTAGGAGAAACTACCGCTAAAACAATTGCTTCCCAAGTACATCATATATTAGACTTGCAAAATTATAGCGAAGAGCAATTGCAAGCATTTGAAGACGTGGGTGTAAAAGTGGCAAAAAGTATTTTTAATTTTTTCCAAGATGCCAAAAATATTCAACTCATTCAATCTTTGGAAGCCTTGGGCTTAAATATGATTCAAACCAATACCAAAGCGGTGGATGGTAATTTAACTGGGCTTAATTTTTTGTTTACGGGTACCCTCTTACAATTAAAACGCTCCGATGCAGAATCCATGGTAGAAGCAGCAGGTGGGCATATCCTTAGTGGCGTAAGTAGTAAATTAAATTATTTGGTTGTTGGTGATGACGCAGGAAGCAAATTAGAAAAGGCCAAAAAAATAGCCACCATCAAAATTATTACAGAAGCAGACTTTATTGAGCTTGTTAAAAATTAACTAGTTACAAATAATAAATAGTAATGAGGAAATACAATTTTGAGCGAACCTTTGAGCGAAGCGATGGAGAGTCGAAAAATTAGTATTTCGAATGAATATTTATTATTTAGTCTTAAATAATTCCCTTCAAAGCCAAGTACTCGGCTATTTGAACTGCATTGGTAGCAGCTCCTTTACGAAGGTTATCACTCACAATCCACATGTTTAAAGTTTTTGCTTGTGTTTCATCGCGGCGCAAACGGCCCACAAACACTTCGTCTTTTTCATGCGCCCATAAAGGCATTGGATAAAATTGTTCAGCATCATTTTGTTGAACCACTACACCTGGCGCTGCAGCCAGCTCGGCAATCAATTCCTTTAAATCAAATTCATTTTCAAATTCTACATTTACACTCTCACTGTGTCCACCCATCACTGGAATACGAACAGTGGTCGCCGTTACTTTAATGCTATCATCTTGCATAATTTTACAGGTTTCTTTGACCATTTTCATTTCCTCTTTAGTATATCCGTTTTCTAAGAACACATCAATTTGAGGAATGGCATTTAAATCAATAGCATATTTATACGCCATATCTTCGGCAGCTAACTTGCCTCCTCTTCTTTCTTCCATTAATTGATCAACTGCTTTTTTACCGGTACCAGTGACACTTTGATAGGTACTAACAATAACTCTTTTAATTTTATATTTTGCGTGCAAGGGTTGCAAAGCCACTACCATTTGTATGGTAGAACAATTTGGATTGGCAATAATTAAATCTTCGGCAGTTAATACATTTGCATTTACTTCTGGGACTACTAATTTTTTAGTAGGGTCCATTCTCCATGCAGAAGAATTATCAATCACTCTAATGCCTGCCGCTGCAAATTTTGGCGCCCACTCTAAGGACGTGCTTCCACCTGCAGAAAAAATAGCCACCGTTGGTTGAGCAGCAATACCCTCTTCCATACCTACTATTTTATAAGACTTCCCTTTAAAGCTAACTTCCTTGCCTACAGAACGAGCCGAAGCCACTGGGATTAATTCAGTCACTGGAAAATTTCTTTCCGCTAATACTTGTAACATTTTTGTGCCTACCAGCCCTGTGGCACCAACAACTGCAACTTTCATTTTATTTGTTTTATTAATTTAAAAAGCCTCCCAATTTCTTGGAAGGCTTCTGAATATATTTTTAGTATACAAACAATCAGCACCTTCCTATTATAGAGGTTTCTTAATTTGTTTTGTATGTTTATATTTTGTCATATCGAGAACGAAATTAATTCGAAACTAATGAATCACCAAATTTATACTAATTCAATATCAAAATTAACCAGCTGAACGAACGATTGTATGCGTTCTTTGATGTCTGCTTCATTAATTTCAGTCAAACGTTGAGTACCAAATTTTTCAACACAAAAACTTGCCAAGGCACTACCCACAATAATTGCCGACTTCATATTATTAAAAGAGAAGTCTTTTGTTCTTGCCAAGTGAGCTACAAAACCACCAGCAAAAGTATCTCCAGCACCAGTTGGATCAAACACATCTTCTAATGGCAAGGCCGGTGCAAAAAATACTTCAGTATTATGAAATAAAAGTGCTCCATGTTCTCCCTTCTTAATAATTAAAAATTTAGGCCCCATAGCCATAATTTTTTTAGCCGCTTTCACTAAACTATATTCTCCACTTAATTGACGTGCTTCACTATCATTCACCATTAATACATCTACCAAACTTATGGTATGTAATAAATCGTCCAACATTACTTCCATCCAAAAATTCATCGTATCCATTACGATTAATTTAGGACGATTTTTCATTTGTTTAATCACACTACTTTGAACGCCTGGCATTAAATTGCCCAACATTAAAATTTCACAATCTTGGTAACTATCTGGTACAACAGGTTGAAAATTTTCCAATACATTTAATTGGGTCTCCACGGTATCACGGGTGTTCATATCTAAATGATACTTACCACTCCAGAAAAAAGTTTTCTCGTCTTTCTTTATTTGTACGCCTTCTAAATTTACACCTCGAGCAGCAAGTGCATCTAATTCAGATTGGGGAAAATCACCTCCCACAACAGAAATTTGCTTAACGGTAGTGAAATTAGAAGCACACCATGCAATATAGGTAGCCGCTCCTCCAATTATTTTATCGCTTTTCCCAAATGGGGTTTCAATGGCATCAAAGGCCATGGATCCTACTACTACTAATGACATGTTTTATTGTTTAATTTTCAGCTGCGAAACTACGATTTTTACTGCTAACTAGATTTTAGAATAAGAAACTAACCCGTATTTGTTCTAAGTGGTTGATAATCAAAAAACTAACAAAAAAGCTTGTTTTTTTAAATTAGACCCCCTTTTTAAAGAAATTATTCTATAATTTTGTACTAACAAATTACCAATTTTATAGTTATATGGCCAGAATTAAAACGGAGAAAAACGGATCAAGAAAAGATGTAATTGTTAGTAAAGCAGCCACTCTTTTTAGAGAAAAAGGATACAAGGCAGCAAGTATGCGTGATTTAGCAGAGGCTGTAGGGGTAGAAGCAGCTAGTTTATACAATCACATCAAATCAAAAAGCGAATTACTGCATGAGTTGGTTTTTAATGTGGCCAATAGATTTGTATTAAAGATGGACGAGATTGAGTCAGAGCCCATCAGCTCTCTTCAAAAAATGGAAAAGTTATTACGCTTTCACATCAGTGAAATGATTAATAGTTATGAGGAAGTATATGTAAGTGATAGAGAATGGAAACATTTGTCTGATCCTTATTTATCCAATTATCAAAATCAACGAAGAGTATACCGCAAAAGGATTGCAGCGATTATTGAAGAAGGAATTAGAAACAAAGAAATCAAAGCCATTGACGCGCCTACCGTTGTTTTAATTTTTTTACACGCAGTAAGTGGTATTGAAAGTTGGCATAGATCTACCAAAAAAATAAGCGCTGCCGAATTAGAACAAAACATGGTGGCTATTTTAATTGATGGATTAAAAGCCAACAAATAAAATTTCCGCATTTTTTTACTTACCTACTTAGCAAGCAAATTTTTAATTCAATACAGCAAAGCTTTTTGCCAATAGTGTTGAAGGAGGTATTATAATAATCCTGCTTTAGCCACCAGATTTAGTTAACTTTGCCATTCATTACAACAAAGTGTCAGAAAGAAACAATTTTATTGATTACATCCGAATTTTTTGCCATAGCGGACATGGGGGTGCAGGGTGCAAGCACTTTTTACGCAATAAATTAACTGCCAAAGGAGGCCCAGATGGTGGTGATGGTGGCCGTGGAGGTCATATCATTCTTAGAGGAAATGCTCAACTTTGGACCTTACTGCATCTACGCTATTATAAAAATGTGATTGCAGATGATGGCGAAAATGGGACTAAGAATAAGTGCACCGGTAAAGATGGTCAAGATATTATCATAGAAGTTCCTTTGGGCACCATTGCCAGAGATGAACTTACCGGAAAAGTGGAAGCAGAAATATTAAAGGACGGACAAGAAATAATATTAGTTAAAGGGGGCCGAGGGGGCTTAGGCAATAGCAATTTTGCTACCCCTACACAACAGGTACCCGAATATGCTCAACCAGGAGAAGATGGTTTTGAAGGCTGGAAAAACATTGAATTAAAAGTATTGGCCGATGTGGGATTGGTTGGATTTCCTAATGCAGGTAAATCCACTTTACTTTCGGTGATAACCGCCGCTAAACCTAAAATTGCCAATTACGCATTTACCACTTTAACGCCACAATTAGGCATGGTAGAATACCGTAACAACCTATCTTTTTGTATTGCAGATTTGCCAGGTATTATCGAAGGTGCTGCAGAAGGCAAAGGTTTGGGACATCGATTTTTAAGACATATCGAACGTAATGCAGTTTTACTATTTTTAATTCCTGCAGATTCGAATGATCACAAAAAAGAATTTGAAATCTTAAAAAACGAATTAGAACAATTCAACCCAGAATTGCTTCAAAAAGAATTTATCATTGCCATTAGCAAATCTGATTTGT
The DNA here is from genome assembly GCA_947448725.1 of Bacteroidota bacterium. GTDB lineage: Bacteria > Bacteroidota > Bacteroidia > Chitinophagales > Chitinophagaceae > Sediminibacterium. The sequence continues at coordinate 133,325 of CANFOM010000003.1, read as the reverse complement.
TAGATCAAGAGTTAACGGATGCTATTACCAAAGAGCTTCCTAAAAACATTCCTCATATTTTTATTTCTTCTGCTACTCAAAAAAACTTAGTAGAGCTAAAAGATATTTTGTGGAAGGCCTTGAACAAGCCCATCTAAAATATTACCAATAAGCATTCCCCCATAAAAAAAGAGTCCTAAAAATGGGACTCTTTTTTTATGAACTTATTTTTCAAAGAAAAATTGGCTAAAAGAATTTAAAAAGCCCTCCGAGTTCTCAGAGGGCTTTTTAATAATTCATCGGAGAAATATTTTGTCAGTTTATTTTTTCAAAGAAAAATTGACAAAATATAATAATTAATTCGAAGCTGCCTTGGTGGCTTTACTTCTATTATTTTCGTCTAAAATAGATTTACGCATACGAACCGATTTTGGAGTTACTTCAATACACTCATCAAATTGAATGTATTCCATACACTCTTCTAAAGTAAATAATACTTTAGGGGTAATACGTACGCTATCATCACTACCGCTTGCACGGTGGTTAGTTAATTTTTTCATCTCTACCGCGTTGATATTTAAATCACCTGGCTTAATATGCTCTGCCAATACTTGACCAGCATAAATTTCCTCACCTGGTTCTATAAAGAAACGGCCTCTGTCTTGTAATTTATCAATAGAATAAGCAGTGGTTAATCCAGCGAATTTTGCGACTAGTACACCATTGCTTCTTCCAGGAATAGGTCCTTTCCAAGGCTTGTATTCGTTAAAACGATGTGCCATTACAGCTTCACCTGCAGTTTGTGTTAGCATTTGAGAACGTAGTCCAATCAATCCTCTTGATGGGATATCGAACTCTAAATGTTGCATGGTTCCTTTAGATTCCATAATTAACATTTCCCCTTTCTTTTGGGTAACCAAGTCAATTACTTTACCGCTAAAATCAGCGGGAACATCTACTACTAATATTTCAAACGGCTCATGTTTACGGCCATCAATTTCTTTAACCAATACTTGAGGATTACCAACTGTTAACTCATATCCCTCACGACGCATTGTCTCTACTAATACACCTAAATGCAAAATACCACGACCAAATACCAAGAAACTATCTGCACTATCTGTTTCTTCTACACGTAATGCTAAATTCTTTTCTGTCTCTTTCATTAAACGATCACGGATGTGACGAGAAGTTACAAACTTACCTTCCTTACCAAAGAAAGGAGAGTTGTTAATACTAAAGGTCATACTCATCGTTGGTTCATCTACACTAATAACTGGCAATGCTTCTGGATTTTCAGGATCAGCAATGGTATCACCAATACTAAAATCTTCTAATCCTACCACAGCACATAAATCACCAGAAACTACTTCTGTTACTTTACGTTTGCCCATTCCTTCAAAGACGTATAATTCTTTTACTTTATTTTTCTTTAAGCTTCCGTCTGCTTTAACCAATACAATATTTTGTCCTTCTTTAATGGTGCCTCTTTCTACTTTACCAATAGCAATACGACCTAAGAAAGATGAATAATCCAAAGAAGTAATTTGCATTTGTGTATGCCCTTCTTTCACATCTGGTCCTGGTACATATTTTAAGATACCATCCATTAAAGGAAAAATATCTTCGCATTGCGTTAAGCTATCATTGAACCAACCATTTTTACCACTACCGTAAAAAGTAGGGAAATTTAATTGTTCTTCGGTAGCATCTAAATTGAAAAATAATTCAAAAACTGCATCATGCACTTCGTCTGGACGACAGTTTTCTTTATCTACTTTATTGATAATTACAATAGGCTTCAAATTCAATTGCAATGCTTTTTGTAAAACGAAACGAGTTTGAGGCATAGGGCCTTCAAAAGCATCTACTAATAAACAAACACCATCCGCCATTTTCAAAACACGTTCTACTTCACCACCAAAATCAGAGTGACCTGGGGTATCAATTACGTTAATTTTAACTCCGTTATAAGTAACGGAAGCATTCTTACTTAAAATGGTAATTCCTCTTTCACGTTCTAGCTCATTGCTATCCATGATCAAGTCCCCAGTTTCCTGGTTGTCTCTGAATACTTTTGTAGCGTGTAAAATACGATCTACCAGGGTGGTTTTGCCGTGGTCAACGTGAGCGATTATAGCGATGTTTCTTATTTCCATGTACTGTTTTGAGGCTGCAAAGGTACATTGTTTAAACTCCTAAAAAAAACAAAAGGAAGAAAATGGAGTAATAAGATTTACACTCTAATATATATTTTATATTTATTTAATATATAACCCAATAACCAGCAAACAAGCATATAAGAAATGGCAAAGGCAAGGGAAGCCCAATAAGCAGCTAAATGAGCAAAACTGTTTTGATAAATCCAGTCTAATAAGGACTGATCACCAACGGATAACAGATGAAGGCTGGTGACCAAGAGTTCTGAAAAAAGATAGATGACCAATGGATTTTTACCAAAAACCTCAAAAAAGCTTGCAAATTGATGTTGATGATGCAATTCAATTCGGTAAATAATGGTGGCAATAATAATCATATCTAAACCCACCGTTAATAATACAAAGGAACTGGACCATAATTTTTTATTGATCGGAAATTGGTAATTCCACATAAAAGCTAAAAAAACAAATCCTGCACCCCACATTAATAAATGGGTGAGCCCTTCATAGGTTTTCCCCTTTTCTTGTATAAATTTTCCTACAATATATCCAATGAGTACATTTACAATAGCGGGCAAAGTGCTTATCCAGCCTTCTGGATCAAATGCAAATCCTTCACCATGATACATATGACTTTCCCCCATCAGCCATTTATCAAAAACAATACCCACATTACCCGTAATACTTAAAGGATCGGTAGGAGACCCAAATGCCATACTAATATACCAATAGCCTATTAAAATTAATGCAGACAATATCATCACAACCCGCTCATGCATATATAAAGCAATGATAGAAGCTATTCCATAACAAAGCGCAATCCTTTGTAGCACGCCTAATATTCGGGTATCACTTAATGGACCAGTAAAAGGAAACCAATACATCAGGTAGCCTAATAAAAATATAAGTGCTGTTCTTTTTATAATTTTAAATAGCACGGTTGTATTGCTTAGTTTTTCCCATTTAGGTAAAACAAAGCTCATAGCATTTCCCACTGCAAATAGAAAAGAGGGGAAGACTAAATCCGTAGGAGTGAATCCATTCCACTTTGCATGTAAAAAAGGAGCGAAAGTAGCCGAACCATCCCCTGGTGTATTAACAATAATCATTAAACATATCGTCATCCCTCTAAAAACATCTAGGGATAAAAATCTTTGATTGGACATACTAACATTTTAGAAATTTAAGGTACATAAAAAATTTTTTTAAAACAAGGCATTTGGCCTAGTTTTATCGCAAAAGGAGATAAATGCGCAAGTTGAGAATTGGATTAATTATTACCATCAACATCGTTGCCCTTTATCTATTAGGCCCTCATCCAGATAAACCTTTTTTTGACAACGTACTACCTGCCCTATCAGACAAAATAGCTATTGATGATTATGTGAGCAAAAACGAAAGCAACTATAAAATAAAGTCAAACAATGAGGCTAAAATTATTTGGGCGGATACAGCACACCAACCTACCGAATATGCAATTGTTTATTTACATGGTTTTAGTGCTAGTCAAATGGAAGGCGACCCTGTACATATCAACATTGCCAAACAATTTCATTGTAACTTATACTTATCCAGATTGGCAGAACATGGTTTAATTGGATCGGAAGCATTACAAAATTTAACTGCCGAAAATTTATGGGAATCTGCTAAAGAAGCTTATGCGATAGGGAAAAAAATTGGCAAGAAAGTAATTTTAATGAGCACTTCTACGGGAGGCACTTTAGCACTTCAATTAGCCGCTACTTATCCCGAAATTGCGGGACTCATTTTATATTCACCTAATATCGAAATTTATAACCCAACTGCCCCTTTGTTAAATAATCCTTGGGGTTTGCAAATTGCAAGATTGGTGCAAGGAGGAAAATACAATAACATTAAATATGTACATAAAGACTACCCAAAATATTGGAATGTACATTACCGATTAGAAGCTACGGTTGCTTTGGAAAACTTAATAGAAGCTACCATGAACGAAGCGCTATTTAAAAAAGTTCATCAACCTTGTTTAACCCTTTACTATTACAAAGATGAGGAACATCAAGACAAAGTGGTTAAAGTAACGGCTACCAAAAAAATGTTTGCACAATTAAGTACGCCAGAAAATTTAAAAGTAATAAAAGCAATGCCCAATACAGGGAACCATGTAATTGCTTCTCCACTGGTATCTAAAGATGTGGAAGGTGTTCAAAAAGAAACAGCAAAGTTTATTGCAGATAAAATAATCAAACAGTAGGCATTTATTTAAACACCTTCTTTAAAAGTGTCCACTTATTATTATGGCATTATTCTATAGGATGGTCTTTCTTACCAGACAAATAAGTATACACCGCAGGAATAACAAATAAAGTAAGCACTAAAGAAAATATCAATCCGCCTACCACTACAGTGCCTAAAGGTTTACGACTGGTGGCTGCTGCGCCTAAACTTATTGCAATGGGCAATGCCCCTAAGGCGGTTGCTAAGCTGGTCATTAAAATGGGTCTAAAACGTTGCGCTGCCGCTTCTAATACTGCTGCTTTTAAAGTTAACCCTGTTGCTCTTTTCTTATTGGCAAATTCAACAATCAAGATACCATTCTTGGTTACCAAGCCAATCAACATAATAATTCCAATTTCAGAGAATATATTTAAGGTTTGGCCAAATAACCATAAGCACAATAAAGCACCTGCGATAGCCAATGGCACTGTAAGCATAATAATAAAAGGATCTTTAAAACTTTCAAATTGCGCTGCCAATACTAGATAAATTAAAATAAGCGCTAACAATAAAGCATAAGCAATATTAGAAGAGCTTTCTGCAAAATCTCTAGATGGTCCACTCAATGCCGTTTGGAAACTTTCATCCAATAAATTTTTAGCAATTGTATTCATTGCATTTACGCCATCCCCAATCGTCTTGCCTTCGGCGAGTGATGCTGAAATAGTTGCAGCATTAAATCTGTTGTAATGGTATAAATTTGGAGGATTACTATTTTCCACTACTTTCAACACACTTGATATAGGAATACTTTCGCCTCTATTATTTCTTAAATATATTTTATTAATATCAGTGGCTTTGGTCCTGTCGCCTCTTACTACTTGAGTGATCACTTGGTATTGACGATCATTCATAATAAAATAGGCCGAACGAGCTCCACTAAAAGCAGATTGTAATGCTTGAGAAATATCTGCAGTGGTTAAACCTAAATCCCTTGCACGCATTCTGTCAATGTTTAAATCAAATTCTGGTTTATTGAACTTTAAATTAACATCTACATTTTGGAAAGTTTTATCCTTTCTGGCTGCTTCTAAAAATTTAGGAATAACTGCTTGAATTTTTGCAAAATCTAAATTTTCAATAATAAATTGAACGGGTAAAGATCCTCTCGACATCATTCCCACAGAAATAGTTTGTTCTTCGATGGAAAATATTCTTACATCTTTATATTTTTTGAATCTTTTATTTAACTCATTTACAATTTCAGTTTGAGATCTTTTTCTATTTTCAATAGGCACAAATCCAATTCTTCCGGAAGCCGAACTATTACCACTTGAACCACCATACCCAGGTACACTACCCCATGTAAACGCATGTTCAGGGATAGAATCTTGCATCATACGAATAGTTTTTATTAAATTCCCTTTCATATCCTCATAGCTAGTACCTTCTTGAGAAGTTAAAGTATACCTTACCATCCCTTTGTCTTCTATGGGCGCTAATTCACTTTGTATATTTTTTCCAACAAAGAATATCAATCCAATACAAACAACAATAATTACCCATGCCATCCAACGCACATTCAAAAATTTATTTAATAAATTTTTATAACCAGATTCTAATCCTTTAAAGAAAGGTTCGGTACGCTCATAAAATTTACCATGCTTGCCGTCCTTCCTGTTTAAATAAACATTTAAAACTGGAGTAATGGTTAAAGATACAAATGCAGATACCAATACCGCACTGGCTACTACTACTCCAAATTCTTTAAATAAAGACCCCACGAATCCTTGTAAAAAGATAACAGGCATAAATACCACCGCCAAAGTAATAGAGGTGGAAATAACTGCGAAAAATATTTCTTTACTTCCTTCTCTAGCTGCATCTTTTAGTGGTAGGCCTTCTTCTATTTTTCTAAATATATTTTCCGTGACCACAATTCCATCGTCTACCACTAAGCCAGTTGCTAATACAATAGCCAATAGTGTTAATACATTTACTGAAAACCCTGCTATGTACATGATGAAAAAAGTGGCAATCAATGAAATTGGAATATCAATTAAAGGTCTAATAGCAATTAGCCAGTTTCTAAAAAAGAAAAAGATAACCAAAACCACTAAAGTAAATGAAATGAAAATAGTCTCCTTTACTTCTTCTAGCGCTCTACGAACACTTTTTGTATTATCAATGGGTACTGCAAATTCAATATCAGATTTATTACTTTTTTTAACTTCCTCTAATCTTTTATAAAACTCATCTGCTATTTTGATATAATTGGCTCCTGGTTGAGGAGACAAAGAAATCATTACCGCTTGCACTCCATTAAAATAAACCCCTTGGTCTTCTTGTTCTGGACCCAACTCCACTTTGGCTACATCGCCAAGTCTAACAATACCAGTTGCATCTTGTTTTAAAATGATATTTCTAAAATCTGATTCTGTAGTTAATCTACCCAAGGTTCTAATAATGAATTCTGTTTTTTGACCATAAATTTTACCGGCAGGCAATTCCACATTTTCTTTATTCAAACCAGTTTGAATATCATTAAAAGCAATACCATAAGCATTTAATAAATCGGGATCAGGGAAAATGCGCATGGAGAAACGCTTCCCTCTAACCGCCACAGTACTTACTTCATCAATGGTTTGGAAACGTTGTTGTAAAACATTCTCTGCGTATTCGGTTAATTCTAAAGCACTTTTTGTTTTACTTCTTAAAGTCATCATAACAATAAAGTCGGCATTGGCATCCGCTTTTGAAACGATAGGAGGTGCATCAATATCCTGTGGCAAATTACGTAAGGCTTGACTTACCTTATCTCTCACATCATTGGTGGCTGTTTCTAAATTGACGCCTAAATTAAATTCAACAGTAATATTGGACGATCCCACTGAACTAGAAGAGTTGATGGTTCTTATACCTGGAATTCCATTAATTGATTTTTCAAGCGGCTCGGTAATTTGACTTTGTATTACTTCTGAATTAGCCCCTGTATAAGAAGTCATTACATTCACTATGGGAGGATCGATAGCGGGATATTCCCTTAATGCTAAAAAAGAAAATCCTACCAACCCAAATATTACAATAGCAATATTCATTACCGTTGCTAAAACTGGGCGCTTGAGAGAAAGTTCAGATATATTCATCTAATAATACTATTTAATGGGACTATTTTGCAATTTCTAAAATAGGTATTGTTTTACCTACTTTTATTTTATTGCCATTTCTTACAAATAACATACCAGCCACAACTACGGTATCACCTACATTCACGCCCTTCGTAATTTCAACCGAAGTAGCAGTTCTATAACCAGTCTCCACTTCTACCAAACTAGCCATGCCATTTTTAACCAATACTATTTGTTTGCTTTTTGATTCAGGGATAAGTACATTGGCAGGTACCAAAATAGAAGGCTTTTGAAGATTATCACTTAAATAAACTTTTACGTAAGCTCCTGGTAGCATTTTACCTAGCAAAGTTGCACGCACTTTAATATTTCTAGTAGTAGTTATAATTTGAGGCTCAATAGCAAAGATGACAGCCGAAAGCTTTTGGTTGGTCGCATTGATACCTTCTAATTTCACATTCTTACCTACCTTAACATAAGATCCATACATTTCAGGTAAGGTAAAATCAATATTTAAATGATCTGTTTTTTGCAAAGTCGCAATGGTAGTGGCTGTATTTACAAATGCCCCTAAGCTAATTTGTCTCAAGCCCATCTGACCTGTAAAAGGTGCTTTTACAATCGTCTTATCAATTAATGATTGAGTATACGCTAAATCGGCTTTAGAACTTTTTACTTGTTGTAATGAAATATCATAATCGCTTTGATTGATGCCTTTCACTTTTAACAATTGTAAATTTCTTTGTTCATTGATATTGGCTAGCTCTAATTGAACTTTAATTTTTTCCAACTGTGCTTGTAAATCAGCATCATTCAGTTTAGCAAGTACAGTTCCAGCTTGAACTATTTTTCCTTCTGGAATTTGTAAAAATACCACACGCCCATTGGTCTCTGCATGCAATTCCACAAAATCGGTTGCTGATACTGCTCCATTTACTTCTACCACTTTGTCTACTTGTTGGTTGGCAGCAATGGCAATATCCACCGTAACAGGTGCATTGGGATTAAACTTATCGAAAGCTTTTGACTTGTCTTTACAACCGAAGGCAGTAAATAAGCAAGCCACAGCTAAAATTGATATCTTTCTCAAAACGCTAAATTTTAGGCCTTGAAGATAGCCAAAATATACTTTTTATGGAAAAAATATAGATGAACGGCCAAGGCCTTAAGTGTAGCTTAATGAAGGGCTTTAAAGGCTTGATATTTTTTTTCAATATAATACCCTAACTCTAGGTCGTTTAATAATCCTAGCACTTCATAGGAAGGCCTACAGTAACTCATAAAACGATTCAATTCCTCACCCTCTAAATGGGTCAATTTTATAACAAATCGCTTGGTAAAACGATATTCAACATACTTCTCTTGCTCCTGCTTCAACAACCTTGTTTGTAGAAATTGTAAATTTCGATTTCGTTTAACGCGAAACATATTAATTATTTCGTCTAAATCCAAACCAATGGTTAATCCATTAGGTCCAAATAATTGTTGATTGCCCCCACCTAATTTAATACCTGGAGGATGGTAATTAAAAAATTGAGCGTACTCCATTCGGTTTTGAATGGAGTCGAGTCGGTAATAGCTATTTCTAACACGTACTTCCGGCAAATCAAAACCAGCCACATGAATCATCACATTAAAATTACGCAGATCTTCTACCGTATCCAATGGATACTTATGTGTGTTTTTACCAAATAAAGAAAACCAAATAGAATCTTTGGCTTTTACTACAATACTATACCTGCCAAGTGAATCGGTAAAAGCGTGATTGTTATTGCTAAATACAATCACCGATTCGATAGGTCTCCTTCCCGAAATATCATACACTACGCCACTTACTATTGTATTTTGTGCCTTTGTCTTGGAAATCAAAACAACTAAAAAAAATAAGATTAAGTAGCGCTTTACATTCATGTCGACTGCAATATTAAGAAAGCTTAGTTTAAAAATATTCGGAACTTAGGACAATTAACAGGTTTTTACCTTTTAACAAAACCTTTATAGCAAAGTAGTTAAAAAACCTAAAGCAATGGTCATTAGTACAATCCACTGTGATGCTATTTTGTGTGTGTAGATGAGATAAGTACTTGCTACAAAAACAAATAAATAACTCATAAAAGTGAAACTGCTTAAGGGGTTTATTTCGACTAGGATGTCTTTAATAAAATACAACATGGCACCTAGCATAATGCCTACTACCGCTGCATAAATACCTTCTAGTGATCTATAAAAAATGGCATACTTTTTTAAGTTTTGCCAAATAGGAAAAAAAAATAAAACTATAAAAAAGCTGGGTAAAAAAATACCGAGACTTCCTAGGAAAGCCCCTGCAAATTGCCAAACCAATCCTTTGTCTTTTAATAATAAAGCACTGGTAAAACTAGCGACGGAAAAAACAGGACCAGGCATGGCGCGCACCATACCAGAGCCTGTTAAAAAAGCTTCCTTGGATATTTTTAATACCTCTCTTTTACTTTTTTTGACCTGTTCCGAATTAGGTCTTGCTACATATTGTTCATACATCATAGGTATGAGTACATCTCCGCCACCAAATACCATACTACCAAAACGATAATTGTTTTCAAATAAATTAAAAGCTTTTCGATTATGCCAGTTTTGTCGAGAGGCTTGCTCTGACAAAAAACCGGCAATCATAAAAAGCAAACTAAAAATAATAAGGCCGCCCCACTTCACCGCTTTGGGTGCTGCGCCGTCATTGGGAATTCTTTTCTTGCTAAAATTGGTAGCTAAGCCAGCCATAATAATGACTAAAGGAATGGCCCAAGGGTTTTTAAAGCTGATTAAAATAATTAAACTACTAACAATAAAAATAACTTTAGTGATGGTGCTATTAATTGCTTTTTGATACAACATAATGGTGGCGCTGGCAATAAATCCAATGGCCATAGGTTGCAATAAGCTTAAACTTTTTAGCTCTTGTTTAAAATCAAAGTAGCTATATAAAATTGCTACCAAGGCCATTAATAAAGTAGCAGGCAAAATCCAAACCAACAAAGTAATAAAAGCCAAGGAAGTGCCCCCTCTTTTATGTGCCACCAAAATAATGGTTTGGGTAGAAGAAGCGCCTGGTAACAATTGACAAAATGCGTTATACTCCATTAACTCCTCGGCACTAAGGTCTTTGCGTTTATCTACAAATCGGTGTTGCATTAAACCTAAATGAACCTGAGGCCCTCCAAAGGCGGTTAAGCTGTGTTTAAAAACAGCTGTTAAAAAAGGAATATGGCGTAATAGTTTCAATGTAAATTAGAATTGCTCCTTAAAAATATTAATTTTTAAGCATAACATGTTTTATTTAAACAAAATAGCCTCCGCTCTGTCTAATTCGAACAAGCTACTTTACCTTTGCATCCGAACTTATGAAAAACTTAAACTTAATGCGCACTTTATTATCCCTTTTTATCATTGTTTTGATGAGCAGCTGCGCTCAAAGCAATTACGCCAAATTAGAACCTTTCTACGAAAAACAGAACTTAGGCGACATGCCAGACTATAGTAACTTAAATTATTGGGCGTCTCATCCCAATAAAAAAAGTCCTTCGGATAGCGTTCCTGCCGAATTAAGTAAAACTTATCACCCAGTTCAATTAGTAGATGTTTTTTTTATACACCCTACCACCTATTTAGATTCCACCAAGCCCTATGGAATGAACGCCTCCTTTAAGGACATTAAAACAAATATCAGTACCGACTACACCGCCATCCTCAATCAGGCGAGTATCTTTAATGAAGTAGGCCGAATTTATGCGCCTAGGTATCGTCAAGCCCATATTAAATCTTATAGTCCGGTTGATAAAAAAGATACGGTGATCGCCATTGCAGCCTTTGAATTAGCTTATCAAGATGTTAAGGCTTCTTTTGAATATTATTTGGAACATGAAAATAAGGGTAGGCCAATCATTATCGCTTCGCATAGTCAAGGATCGACCCATGCCAAACGTTTATTAAAAGAATTTTTTGACAATAAACCACTTGGAAAAAAATTGGTTGCTGCTTATGTAGTAGGCATGGCCATTGATCCTGCTGATTATGTTCAAATAAAGCCTTGCGAAAAACCTAATTCTATTGGATGCATTTGCGCTTGGAGAACTTATCAAGAAGGTTATACCCCTGACTTTGTAGAAAAAGAAAAATTTACATCTATTGTAACCAACCCTATTTCTTGGAATTCAAAAGACACTTTGGTAGATCGATCATTGAATGAAGGTGCTGTATTGTATAACTTCAATAAGATAACTACCCATGTAGTTGGCGCGATAAATCATGGAGGCATTTTGTGGACTAAAAAACCTCAATTTTTGGGCAGCTTTTTATACAAAACAAAAAACTTCCATATCGCAGATTATAATTTCTATTATCTAAGTGTAAGAAAAAATGTTGCAGAAAGAGTGAACTCTTATTTGAGTGCAAATAATAATTACACCCACTAATTAATTGCCTACTACGCTTAAGAATTTAATGCGCATAATTTTTAATTGCTCCCAAGAATAATTGTTCTCACTTAATTCCTCTTGTGCAATTTGTAGTGAAGAGGTTTCGCAATTTTTGAAATATTCTAAAATTTCGGCCTGGTCATATTCGTCTAACCATTCATCAATGGCATAATCTAAATTTAATTTAGTGCCGCTGGCTGCAATGGTTTCCATTTCTTCTAATAAATTTTCTAGCTTAAGGTCTTTGTTTTTTGCAATGGTCTCTAATGGAATTTTTTTATCTACATTTTGGATGATGTAAATTTTATGGTTAAATTTATTCGCCACCGACTTCATTACAAAATCGTCTGGCTTTTCTATATTATTTTCTTCCACATATTTTTCAATCATTTTTACAAAAGGCTTACCATACTTAATGGCTTTCCCTTTGCTCACTCCCTGACATCTTTCCAATTCTTCTAAAGTAGTAGGATACAAAGTAGCCATATCCTGCAAAGAGGTTTCTAAAAAAATAACGAAAGGAGGCAAGGCTATTTTCTTAGCTTCTGTTTGTCTTAGACTTTTTAACATTTCAAACAACACGTCGTCTGTGGTGGCCGCTCCATCAGGATCTTCCTGCTCATCATCTTCTGCATTGGCGTCATCAAAAACATTGTTTAATACAATTTTAAAGCTTGTGGGTTTCTTTAAAAATTTATGCCCTTTGCTGGTAATTTTTAACAAACCGTATTCTTCAATGTCTTTTTCAATCATGGTGTCCAACATAGCCTGACGTACCATGCTATTCCAAAATAAATTGTCATATTCCTTTCCAATTCCAAATACGGGCAATTTTTCATGTCTATACAAACCAAGCTGTGGTGTATATTCCCCGGCTAAAACCTGAATTACATAATCGGCAACAAAACGCTCATTCAATACCTCAATCACTTTCAACAATTGAACCAACTGTTCTTTGGCTTCTATTTTTTCTTTTGGATGTAAACAGTTGTCACAGTTGCCGCAATTAGTATCGGCCCAACTTTCCCCAAAATAATGCAACAAACTTCTTCTTCTACAAGCACCGCTTTCAGCAAAAGCTACAGTTTCATCAATGAGCTGTGCGCCAACCTCTCTTTCATTGAGCGGCTTGTCTCTTAAAAAATGTTCGAGTTTAGAAACGTCTTTATGCGAATAATATAAAATACAATTCCCTTCTAATCCATCACGACCAGCACGCCCTGTTTCTTGATAATAATTTTCAATCGACTTTGGAATATTATAATGTATTACAAATCTAATATCTGGCTTATCAATGCCCATGCCAAAGGCAATGGTGGCTACAATAACTTGGACGTCTTCATTTAAAAATTGATCCTGTCTATCTGCCCTTAGTTTTTGATCCAACCCAGCATGATAGGCTACTGCTTTTATTTTGTTGGCTTTTAATAAGTCTGCCAACTCTTCGGTGGTTTTTCGATTGAGTGTATAAATAATACCACTCTTGCCTTTGTGTTGTGAGATATACCTAACTATATGTTTAACCGTAACTTCTTTTTTTACTTTGGGTTGTACCTCATAGTATAAGTTAGCTCTGTTAAAAGAAGAAATTAAAACTTCAGGATCGCGTAAGGCTAGGTTTTTTACAATATCACTTTGAACTTTAGGTGTAGCTGTTGCAGTTAATGCAATAATGGGTACTGATGGATTTATTTCTTCCATCATTTCTTTCAGCCTTCTGTATTCGGGTCTAAAATCATGCCCCCATTCTGAAATACAATGCGCTTCATCCACTGCAAAAAATGAAACTTCTAAGTCACTAAAAAAATCTAGATTTTCTTGCTTAGTTAAAGTTTCGGGGGCCACATATAACAATTTGGTTTTCCCGCTTAACAAGTCGGCTTTGACTTCTTTAATTTGCCCCTTATTTAAAGAAGAATTTAAAAAATGAGCTACTTCGTCATTTTCACTATACCCTCTTACTAAGTCTACTTGGTTTTTCATTAATGCAATCAAAGGGGAAACAACAATGGCACATCCAGGAAGCATTAAGGCAGGCAATTGATAGCACAAGCTTTTTCCCCCACCGGTAGGCATAATCACAAAAGTATCTCTGCCACTTAAAAGGGACAAAATCGCTTTTTCCTGGGTTCCTTTAAAAGCTTTAAAACCAAAATATTGCTCCAAAGCGCTTAAAATGGCTGCTAAACTAAAGGGGGATTCCTTTTTAGCGGCTGCCGGGGCCTTTTTTATGGTTTTTTTGGTGGTGGCCATTTGTAATTATCTTAAAATCAGCTGTTTCTGTGTGAGTCGGTATATAAGTTAACGAAAATAATTCACTATTGTTTAAACTAGGTCAAATATTTTTAAATAAATAAAGCTTTTTGAAAAATCGAGTCTCAATGTCGACGAAACATTAACTTTGCTGCTTCTTATACCGCCTATGGACCAAAGAATTATTTCCATTGCTAATAGAACGCTTGCCATTGAAGCGGAAGCTATCAATGGTTTACACAATCATATTGATGCTGCCTTTGTGGAAGTAGTCAAAGCTATTTATTCCTCAAAGGGCCGCTTGATCATTAGCGGGATTGGCAAAAGCGCCATCATTGCACAAAAAATAGTAGCTACTTTAAACTCTACTGGAACTGCTTCCTTGTATTTGCATGCAGCCGACGCTATCCATGGAGATTCAGGAATGATTCATCCAGCTGATATTGTTTTAATTATTAGCAAAAGTGGCGAAAGTCCTGAAATAAAAAATTTAGTGCAACTAGTTCAACAATTTGGAAATACATTAGTAGCCATGGTGGGCAATACCGAAAGTTATTTAGCCAAAGAAGCCAACTGGATTTTAAACACCACGGTAACCAAAGAAGCTTGTATACATAATTTAGCCCCTACCGCCTCTACCACTGCTCAAATGGTGATGGGTGATTTATTGGCTATGTGCTTAATGGAAATAAAAGAATTTAAAGCAATCGATTTTGCTAAATTTCATCCCGGTGGTAATTTAGGAAAAAGATTAACACTTACTGCCGGACAAATGGCACAAGTAAATCCTAAACCTTCGGTATTAAATACGACTTCCTTAAAAGAAGTCATTATAACTATTTCAAAAAATAGATTAGGCGCCGCAGTAGTCATCGATGAGCAAGAAAAAGTATTAGGTATAATTACAGATGGTGACATACGTCGTATGTTAGAACAGTATGCCAGTTTACAAGATTTAACAGCTGTTCAAATTGCACATACTGGCCCGGTCACTATTAGTCCAAATGCATTGGCCGTAGAAGCCTTGGCCTTAATGGAACAACACGATATTAGTCAATTGATTGTAGCAGACAATCATAAATATATAGGAATGATACATATTCATGATTTAATGAAAGAAGGAATTTTATAAATTAAAACTGCTTATGCAAAATAAACATCATTATGTAGCCATCATGGCTGGTGGAATTGGAAGTAGATTTTGGCCAATGAGCAGAACAGCCTATCCTAAACAATTTTTGGATGTTTTAAATACAGGAAAAACTTTAATTCAATGGACCTACGAAAGGTATTTGCCATTCATTCCTGCCGAAAACATTTTTATCGTTACTTCAAATGAGTATGTTGAGATTGTAAAAAAGCAATTACCTCAATTGCCAGTACAAAATATATTAGCGGAACCTAGTAAAAAAAATACGGCGCCCTGTATTGCTTATATCTCTTTCAAATTAGCACAAATAGATCCCAAGGCTACTTTTATTGTAGCGCCGAGTGATCATCTTATATTGGAACAAGATAATTTTCAAAAAATTGTAGAAAAAGCACTTGACTTTGTAGCCAATATCAACGCATTAGCTACTTTAGGTATTAAACCCACTAATCCTAATACTGGTTATGGATATATACAATACGAAGGTTTAGAAGTAAGCAATGGCGTATATAAAGTAAAAACATTTACCGAAAAGCCTACCCATGAAATTGCAGAATCGTTTTTAGCCAGTGGTGACTTTTTATGGAATGCGGGTATTTTTGCATGGAAAGCCAATACTATTTTAAAAGCATTTGAAAAATATCAACCAGAAATGTTTGAATTGTTTGATCAAGAAAAAGCAAACTTTAATACTGAAAATGAAAAACAAGCCATAGAAAAAATATATCCTCAGTGTACAAATATTTCTATTGATATTGCTATCATGGAAAAAGCAGAAAATGTATATGTATTGCCCTCCGCTTTTGGATGGAGCGACTTAGGTACTTGGAATAGCGCCTATGAGAATATGGAAAAAGATTATTTCGGAAATGCAGTGGCTTCCGATAATGTGATTGTAATTGATGCTACCAAGTGTATGATTAATGCGCCTAAGGATAAATTAGTAGTGGTACAAGGTGTAGATGATTTTATCATTGTTGATACTAAGGACGTTTTATTAATTTGTAGTAAAGAAAAAGAGCAATCCATCAAAGAATATGTTGCCGAAGTAAAAAGGCACAAAGGAGACAAATACATTTAGATTCACTATAAATACTTACCTTAGTAATAGCTAACGATTGCTAAACAATAACCACTTTTATAAATGGCTACAATAATTACTGGAACGGGCAGTTACATTCCTGGAGTTGTAATTTCTAATAACTCTTTTAATGCGCATAGTTTTTACGGAGAAGATGGTGTAAAAATTGCTACACCCAATGCAGAAATATTTGAAAAATTTAAAGACATCACTGGTATTTACGAAAGAAGGTACGCGGAGAAAAATGTAAATACTTCCGACCTAGCTGCCAAAGCCGCCGAATTGGCCATTAAAGATGCAGGCATAGATCCTGAATCCATAGATCAAATTATAGTAGCACATAATTTTGGCAATGTATTGTCAGGAACCACTCAGTCGGATACCATTCCAGCCATTGCTTCTCGAGTAAAAAACTTATTAGGCATACGTAATCCTAGCTGTGTGGCTTACGATATTTTATTTGGTTGCCCTGGATGGATACAAGGTGTGATTCAAGCCGATTCTTTTATTAAATCAGGTTTGGCTAAAAGATGTTTGGTGATTGGTGCTGAAACATTAAGTCGTGTTGTTGACCCACATGATAGAGATAGTATGATTTTTAGTGATGGCGCAGGTGCCTGTATCGTAGAAAATTCAACAGATGCACAAAGCGGTATATTAGCAAGTAGTGTTCAAAGCCATTGTGTGGATGAAACTTATTTTTTATACTTAGGAAAATCCTATCATCCCGATGGAGAGGAAGCCACTAGGTATATAAAAATGAAAGGGCGTAAGGTTTACGAGTATGCCATTAAAAATGTGCCTTTGGCGATGAAAGAATGTATTGAAAAGGCAGGTGTTGATATTCATGATGTAAAAAAATTCTTTTTGCATCAGGCCAATGAAAAAATGGATGAAGGTTTTATAAAAGCCTTATTTAAATTATACGGTATCAAAGACATCCCTGCCAATGTAATGCCCATGAGCATTCATGATTTAGGCAATAGCTCGGTCGCTACCATTCCTACTTTGTACGACATGGTGAAACACGGAAAATACAAAGAGCATCAATTAAATAAAGGCGATGTAGTTATTTTTGCATCTGTTGGTGCAGGCATGAATATCAATGCCATTTGTTACAGAGTATAAGTAGATACTTAGTATTAAAAGTAAGTTTTAAAAAGATAAAAAGAGAATCTCCCTAGTGCTCGATATTCCTGTTTATTAATACCCTCTAACATTTTTCCCTTCGATATAATTTTTGAAGGCTTTGTTGCAAACCTTATTGCCACCTGGGGTTGGATAATTGCCTGTAAAATACCAATCGCCTGTATTGGTAGGACAGCACTCATGTAAGTCCTCAATAGTTTGATAAATCACTTCCACTGGAATTTTAATATTTTCAGGTGTAATTAATTCCGCAATTTTAATTGAAATATCTTCAGGTGTAAAAGGTTTATACAATTGACGAACCACATTCTCTGTATGCAATTCATTGGAGGCTTCTAATTGCTTAATTTTTTGGTACACTTCGTCTATTACCTTGGTCATGCCCTTATCGTTAAGTAAGGAAATCACCGCTCTAAAGGCAATGAAATCGCCCATCTTACTCATATCAATACCATAACAATCGGGATACCTTATTTGAGGAGCAGAAGAAACAACTATAATTTTTTTAGGCCCTAAACGAGACAACATTCTTATAATGCTCTCCTTTAAAGTGGTTCCTCTCACAATACTATCATCTATAATAACTAAAGTGTCTTCGTCTTTTCTAACGGTGCCATAAGTAATGTCATACACGTGTTGCACCATTTCATTTCTGTTGGTGTCCTCGGTAATAAAGGTGCGCAATTTCACGTCTTTAATCGCAATTTTTTCCTGTCTAATTTTACGATTAATCATGGCTTCCAATTTTTCAGGATCCACCTCCTTCCCCCAACTTAAAATTCTTTCTACTTTAATTTTATTGAGGTATTCCTCCATGCCTTTGACCAAACCATAAAATGCCACTTCGGCCGTATTAGGGATATAAGAAAAAATGGTATTTTTTAAATCGTTGTCAATTCTTTCTAAAACAATCTTACTTAAATGATTGCCTAAGGCAATACGTTCTCTATAAATTTTTTCATCGCTTCCTCTCGAAAAATAGATACGCTCAAAAGAGCAAGCTCTTCGTTCTTTGGGCTCAATTATTTGTTCAATACTGTATTTTCCTTCATCATCTACAAGCAAAGCCTGTCCTGGCATTAGTTCTAGGACTTCGTTTTCTGCCACATTAAAAGTAGTTCTGATGGCTGCCCTTTCACTAGCTGCAACAATAACTTCATCATCAATGTAATAATATGCAGGTCTAATACCATTGGCATCTCTTAATATAAAGCTATGGCCATTTCCTACCAAACCGCCAACAGTGAAACCTCCATCAAATAAAGGCACTGCTTTTTTAAGTGCATCAGCAATATTCGGTTTATTGGGATTGATTGTTTCCTCCAAAGTCAAGAAATGATGTATCACTTCCATCATCGCGGCCAAATCACTTTCTTTTTCAAAAGGACCTGGGTCTAATTTAATATGCTCAAAAAGCTCATCGGTATTGACTAAATTAAAATTACCTGCTAAGGCTAAATTTTTTCCTGGTACTAAATTTCGCTTGATAAAAGGATGACAAAATTCAACATTGTTTTTTCCCTGGGTGCCATAACGCAAATGCCCCAATAAAATCTCCCCCATAAAAGGTAAATGACCTTTCATTAAACCAGGATGTTTTGAAATGTCTGGTTGAAATTTTTCTAGCTCTTGAATTTCTAATCCAATTTTATAAAATAAATCGGCAATAGGTTGTTGTGCATTACTGCGCAATCGGTATAAAAAAGGATTACCTGGTTCAATATTTAATTTAAGGGTAGCCAAACCAGCCCCATCTTGTCCACGATTGTGCTGTTTTTCCATCAAAAGGTAGAGCTTATTTAATCCGTAGGTAACCGACCCTCTTTTTTGAAGATAATAAGAAAGTGGTTTTCTAAGTCGAATGAAGGCTAGCCCACACTCGTGTTTGATTTCGTCGCTCATGATGGAGTTTAAAGAGCTACAAATTTACAATAGTTCGGTATTGTTTAGTCTTAAGTAGTAAAAAACTTTTCAACTAAGCGCCAGCAATGAAATAAGGAATTTCAATCAATAAAAGGTCGGCACCAGCGGAGGCCTCAATGGAAACCGAATCTACCCCGCTTATTCCAACCGCATCCCTGCGACCAAGGGCTTGGCCTCCAATCGTACAATTGCCCTCTATACACATGGCGTATAGGCCTTGTCCTTTCTGGTGAAAGGTGTATTCGGAGGTAAAAGGCTTGATAAAATGGCCTAAAGACAACCAGGCATCTTGATTGATAAATAAGGTATTGGGATCATTGGGTGAAACAACCGTTAACAATTGGTCTTCTCTGTCTTTTGGAAGGAATGATTTTTGATCATACCTAGGGGTAATATTTCGTTCCTTAGGGAATATCCAAATTTGAAATAATTCTACTCTTTTGTCTCTATTGGGATTTACCTCACTGTGTTGGATGCCACTTCCAGCACTCATAATTTGCACATCGTGTTCCTTGATAATACAATCACGTCCAGTGCTGTCTCGGTGGTGTAAGTCGCCAAATAATGGAATGGTAATAATTTCCATATTGTCGTGAGGATGTGTCCCAAAACCCATGCCTTCGTCAATTTTATCATCATTCAATACTCGAAGTGCTCCATAATGTACTTTATTGGGATCATGGTATTGACCAAAACTAAAACTATGGTAGGTATCTAGCCAATCAAATTGAACATGGCCTCTTTCATTATTTGGAAAAGATGTGATTTGCATACAATGCGAATAATATATTAATACACTTTTTCTTTAGCCATTTCAGTGGCTACTTTGTTCCAGTCCTTTAATTCTTCACAAGCCTGGTAGTCGGTATCTATAAAAACATAATAACCAGGTACATGTACTTTAAACCAATTTTCTAATGCTTTTGATTTTTTAACTTCCAAAGCTCTTTGAGAAATTTTATTATAATCTTCTTTTAAGTTTTCTTTGTGCGGCGTAGTTCTTTCTTTAAAATAAACCAATCTTAGTGTTTTTCTACCACGATCATCTGCGTATACTTGAGGTTCGGAAATATCACCTGGTTTCATATTTTTAATGAGCATCACCATGTCCTTGTCCAACTGGTCAATATTTACATAGGTAGATCCATCGCGTGCGGTAACAGCACCGCCACTAAATTTGCTTTGATCATCATCGCTATTTTTATTAACCGCTTCTCCAAAAGAAATTCTACCGGCGACAATCTCTTTCCTAATACTGTCTAAAAAACGTTTGGTTTCTTTAATCTCATCATTTGTTATGGGCGGAATACGTAATATATGTTTCACCACTGCGTCATCCCCGGATCTTGAAAGAAGTTGTATAATGTGGTAACCAAATTTTGATTTGATGGGCGCAGAAATTTGGCCTTCTTTTAATCTAAAGGATCCAGACATAAAGGCTGGGTCATAATTATGTTCATTTCTATTTAAATTAAACTGCCCTAAGTTTTCTTTGGCACTAGGGTCTTCGGAGTACAATTTTACCAATTGATCAAAAGTATTAATACCCGCTTCAATCTGTTTTCTATAGCCAAGCATTTGTTGAATCACATATTCTTCCACATCTCTATTAGCCTTGGGATGCATGACCAATGATATTACTTGCACTTCACTTTCATACAAAGGCAAGCTATCCACATTTATTTTATCATAAAAAGCCCTTACTTCATTCGGCGTTATTTTTATTTTATCTACAATTTTTTCCTGCATTTGATCAGCCAATTTTTGCTCTTTAATCAATGCACGAAAATCCTCTTTTAATTGAGTAACAGATTTACCTGCTACTTCTTCTAAAGCTTCTTTGGATCCAAATTGTTGAATAAAATTTCTAATACGGCTATCAATGGCATTTTCTACTTCTTCTTCTGTAACATTGATAGAATCTTTTTGCGCTTGTAAAACCAATGCTTTGCGAAATAATACCCCTTCAATAATTTGACAACCAGAAGGCAATATCACGTTCTCTTGTCCTTGGGCTTGTCTTTTATAATCGGCAATGGCATTTTCAATATCAGACCTTAAGATAAATTTATCCCCTACCGTAGCCACGATTTTATCGGCCAATACTTTTTTTATTTGCGCTTTTGACTGAAAAGAGCCTATTAAAAAGACAAAAGAAAAAATGATCTTAAATAATTTCATCAAAATATTTATTAATATACAAAGTACTACTACTTAGAATTGACTTCCAAATAGTAAATCCTAATTTTTTTATAAAGTACGTTTAACTTCTTCTTCTTCAAAAGCTTCCACAATATCACCCACTTTCAAATCGATAAAGTTTTTAATGGTAAGTCCACATTCCATATTAGACACTACTTCCTTGGCGTCGTCTTTGAAACGTTTTAAGCTACCCAACTCTGCACTTTGTCCTTCGCCTTTTGGATACTCCACAATACCATCACGGATAATACGTATTTTACTATTTCTACTTAATTTACCATCTAGTACAAAACATCCTGCTACGGTTGCTTTGTCAAACTTATATACTTCTCTTACTTCTACGTTGGCCACAATTTTTTCTTGAATCTTTGGCTCCAACATACCTTCCATCGCACTCTTAATTTCATCAATGGCGTTGTAAATGATAGAATATAGTTTTATCTCTACCCCTTCTGTTTCGGCCAATTTATTGGCTTGCATAGAAGGTCTTACGTTAAATCCAATAATGATGGCGTCAGAAGCAGCAGAAAGCAATACATCCGATTCAGAAATTTGTCCTACTCCTTTTAAAATAACTCTAATCGCAATTTCTTCGGTAGATAATTTTTGTAAGGAATCACTTAAGGCTTCTACAGAACCATCCACGTCTCCTTTGATGATAATATTTAATTCCTTGAAATTACCTAAGGCCAAACGACGACCAATTTCATCCAATGTAATATGTTTTCTAGTTCTTAAACCTTGCTCTCTTAATAATTGTGCACGTTTAGTAGCTAATTCTTTTGCTTCCCCTTCGTCTTCAAACACTTTAAATTTCTCACCCGCTTGCGGCGCTCCATTTAATCCTAAAATTACCACTGGTGTTGAAGGAGGAGCTACTTCGATACGTTGATTACGCTCGTTAAACATCGCTTTTACTCTACCATAATATTGACCCGATAAAATTAAATCACCTTGACGTAAAGTTCCATTTTGAACTAATATCGTAGCTACATAACCGCGGCCTTTATCCAAAGAAGCTTCAATAATACTTCCCGAACCTTCTCTGTTTGGATTTGCTTTTAAATCTAATAAATCAGATTCTAAAATAACTTTCTCTAATAAAGAATCTACATTCAAACCTTGTTTAGCAGATAATTCTTGGTTTTGGAATTTACCTCCCCAAGCTTCTACTAAAATATTCATTTGAGATAATTGCTCATATATTTTTTGAGGATTGGCGCCATCTTTATCAATTTTATTGACTGCAAATATCATTGGCACATTCGCCGCTTGTGCGTGACTAATGGCTTCCTTGGTTTGAGGCATCACTGCATCATCTGCAGCCACTACAATAATAGCAATATCCGTTACTTTGGCACCACGCGCACGCATTGCCGTAAAGGCTTCGTGACCAGGTGTATCTAAGAAAGTAATGGCTTTACCATTAGGTAAAGTCACTTCATAGGCACCAATATGTTGAGTGATTCCTCCTGCTTCTCCAGCTACTACATTGGCATTACGAATATAATCCAACAAAGAAGTTTTACCATGATCTACGTGACCCATAATTGTTACAATTGGAGGGCGCTCTACTAAGTTGGCTAAATCTTCTGCTTCTTCCTCCTCATCCATTTCTTCTGCATCTTCCAATCCAACAAATTCTACTTCAAATCCAAATTCACTGGCCACTAATTCTATTACTTCAGCATCTAAACGTTGGTTAATAGAAACCATGATGCCTAAATTCATACACTTACTAATAATATCAGCAAAGCTTACATCCATCAAACTTGATAACTCACTTACCGTTACAAATTCTGTAACCTGTAATTTATTATCTGTTACTTCATTGGTTTCATTTTCTGCAGCTTCATCTCTTTTAGCACGTCTGTATTTTGATTTCAAACTTTTTCCTCTTCCACCTGCGCCAGCTAATTTCGCTTGCGTTTCTTTAATCTTATCTTGAATTGCTTTTTGACCAATTTCTTTTTGTTCGGCAGTTTGAGGTGCATTTCTATTACCGCCTCTAGCGCCACCTTGACCTGGCCTAGCACCACCACCTGGTCTTGCTCCACCACCTTGTCCTTGATATCCACCACCTGGTCTTGCTCCACCACCTTGTCCTTGATATCCACCACCTGGTCTTTGGCCGCCACCTTGAGCACCACCTTGTTGAGGTTGATTTGGATTACCCCCTTGAGAAGGAATACGTTTGCGTTTGCGCTTTTCCTCTTGACTCATTGGTTTAGGACGCGTATCACTATTTATAGGCAAATCAATTTTGCCCATAATTTTTGGACCTTCTAATTTTTTAGATTGAATGTTTTCAATTTTTCCATGCACATTTTCAGGAGCAATGGAATGATCTACAGGAGCAGGCTTTTCTTTTGCAGGAGCAGGCTCTTCTACTTTTTTAGCAGATTTTTTTGCAGGAGTTTCCTTAGCAGGTTTTGCTTCAGGCTCTTCTGTTTTTTTAGCAGTTTTTTTAGGTCTGGTAGAAGAATCAATTAAAGAAAGATCAATTTTATCTACCACTTTAGGAGATTCCAATTCTGGCGAAGCCAATTTTGTTTTCTTCGGCTTCTCTGCTTCTGCTTTTGCTACAGGCTTTACTTCTTCCTCTGCAGGAGGCCATGCTTTAATTTCGGCTGGCTTTACTTCCACTTTAGGTGCCTCTACTTCAGCTACAACAGGTTTCTTCACCTTGTCTTTATCGGCTACAGCATTTTTAGGTAATTCTACATGGTCTGCTTTATTTCTAGCTACTTTATCGCTTTGAAATTCTGCTTGCAGAGAATAATACTGATCCTCAGTTAATTTAGCTGTAGCCTTAAGGTCGTCTTTCGGAAAACCTTTTTTCACTAAGAATTCAATCAAGGTATCTTGACCGATGTTGAACTCTTTAGCAGCTGCTAACAGTCTTGGTAGTTTCAATTCTGACATTCTGTTGTTTTTTGCCCCGATTTGACGGGACGAGTCACCTAATACAAATATATTTCAAAAATCAAAGGCTATTCACCTTTATCAAATTCTTCTTGTAAGATTCGACGCACATCTGCAATCGTTTCTTTCTCTAAATCGGTTCTTTTTTCTAATTCTTCAGCGCCTAAGTTTAATACGCTTCTTGCCGTATCACAACCCACACGCTTAAATTCATCAATGATCCAAGTTTCAATTTCATCTGTAAATTCATCCAAGTCAATATCAAATTCATCTACAATTTCTTCGTCTTCACGGTACACATCTAATTCATAACCGGTTAACTCAGAAGCCAATTTAATATTCACACCTCTACGTCCAATAGCCAAAGAAACTTGATCTGCTTTTAAATACACATCCACGTGCATTTTTTCGGCATCAATATTCATGTAACTTATTTTTGATGGAGTTAAAGAACGTTGAATTAACAATTGTGTATTGGTCGTAAAATTAATTACATCAATATTTTCATTTTTCAATTCTCTAACAATACCATGAATACGAGAACCTTTCATACCTACGCAAGCCCCTACTGGATCGATACGATCGTCAAAAGATTCAACGGCTACTTTAGCACGCTCTCCTGGCTCACGTACAATTTTCTTGATGGTAATTAAACCGTCAAAAATTTCAGGCACTTCTATTTCTAATAATTTAGCCAAGAATAAAGGACTTGTTCTAGATAAGATAATTACTGGTGAATTGTTTTTCATATCCACTCTAGCAATCACCGATCTAATATTTTCACCTTTCTTGAAAAAATCTTGTGGAATTTGCTCTGTCTTAGGTAAGATTAATTCATTGCCTTCCTCATCTAATAACAACACTTCTTTTTTCCAAACTTGATAAATTTCCGCGTTGATAATTTCGCCAATTCTATCTGAATATTTTTTAACCAAAGCGGTTTTCTTCAAGTCGTTAATACGAGAAGCTAAGGTTTGCTTAGCCGCTAGGATGGCTCTTCTTCCGAAGTCTAAGATATCTACTTCCTCTAATAAATCTTCCCCCACTTCGTAATCGGGTTGAATTTTTATTGCTTCGGAGTAAGACACTTCCTCTAAGGGATTGTCCACATCATCATCGTCTCTAATTTGACGACGACGAATAATTTCAAGGTCACCCTTTTCGGCGTTTACAATTACATCAAAGTTTTCATCGCTACCGTATTTTTTTCTCAATAAGGTTTTGAAAACGTCTTCCACTACTTTCATCATCGTAGGACGATCAATGCTTTCTGCGTCTTTAAACTCCTGAAAGGCTTCTATCAAATTTATACTTGCCATAACATAATTTTTTTTCAGACTTCTGCCTGATTTTTTGTTTGTTAAAATTGAATTTGAACTATGGTTGTTTTTATTTGTTCAAAAGGAATTAGTAATTCTTGCACTGCTGCTTTTTTACCTTTCCCTTCTGTCCATTCTATTAAAATATCTTTTTCTGTTACTGTTTTTAAAATACCCTCTTTAATACTTTCATCCAAAAAAGTGACTTCTACTTTACGTCCTATATTTTTTACATACTGACGATTCAATAATAGCGGCTCATCAATTCCAGGCGAAGAAACTTCTAAGGAAAAATCTCCTTCTGGAAACCAAGCAGCTTCTTCCATAATTCGGTATAATTTCCGATTGATGAAAGTGCACTTTTCAATGGGCAAACCTTGATCGCCGTCCAAAAATATTTTGATATTGTTGGTTGGCTTTACTTTAATCTGAACACAGAAGTAGTTGGGCTCCTCTTTAAGGAGTTGCTCCAAAATTGGATTCACTAAGTCTATGATCTCGTTTGCTTGCATACTTAAAAAAGAAGAAGGGAACGAAATCGTTCCCTTCACATTTTCTTCTATTCTATGCCAAAGGTAATAAAAGAGGATGAAATATCCCAAAAATATTGCCAAGCGCCTTATTTTTGCAGTATGATGAAGCTAATTATTTACGGAATGTTGATCTACTTTTTATACAAAGTAATATTCCAAGTAGTGGTACCAGTAAGCAATGGAGTGAAGACCGTAAGGGCCAATATGGAGAAAATGCAGCAACAACAGGCCGAAGCCATTAAAAAGGCCCAAGAAGCCAATACTGCAAAGGCCGCTGCACCCAAAAAAGAGGCACCAGTTGAGGCCGAATACATTGAATTTGAGGAAGTTAAGAAAAAATAAGCCTTTTAAAAAGCCCTATAAATAGGCTGCGATATCCTTTTCCACCGTCATCCCTTCTTTTAAGTGAAGTACTTGCAAGCCAACAGAGGCAGCAGCGATTATATTGGGCTCATTATCATCTATAAATAGGGTTTCTCCTGCCACCAACCCTTCTTTATCTACTATATAAGTAAAAGAACCAGGATCGGGTTTCCGCATACCCATTTCGTGCGAATAATAAGGTGTCTTAAAAAGAGACACAAAAGGATAATTAGCTACGTCTTTTTCAAATTCGGGTATAAAATGATCATGGTGTATTTGATTGGTATTGGAATATAAAAAAGTACGGTATCTAGTATTATTTTCTTTAATCCACTCAATACTTTTTTTCCTGAAACCTATCAATAATGCATTCCAACCAAAAACGATTTGCTCATTGGATAAAGTCAAATTGGTCAAAGCCCTCAATCCATCAAAAAACTCTTGCTCATTAACAAAACCCATTTCAAGGTCTAGAAATAATGGATCTGACTTATTCAAAGTAAAAAACTTATCAAAGTCTTCCACACCCATCGATTTAAAAGCAACATTCATTTTTTTAAAATCAATATCGTACAAAACATTGCCTAGGTCGAAAATTAAATTCTTGATAGCAGCCATTGAGTGGAGTATTTATTGGGGATAAATAGAATAATGAAGATAATGAAACATTTTAATTAATTGTACATTTGAAATATGAAACAGCACTTAGCACATATAGCCATTGTAGTAAGAGATTACGACGAAGCCATTGCTTATTATACCAATGTTTTAGGTTTTACATTAATCGAAGACACTGTATTGTCCGAAACTAAAAGATGGGTAATGGTGCAACCTAATGGTGCCGACAATGGTTGCATGTTATTACTTGCTAAAGCTGCAACGCCTGAACAAGAAAAATTTATAGGATATCAAACAGGTGGGCGTGTATTTTTATTTTTACATACCGACAATTTCGAAAGAGATTACCAAAATTATATTTCCAAAGGCATTCAATTTACCATTTTACCACACAAAGAAGAATATGGGATGGTTGCGGTATTTAAAGATATCTATGGAAATTTATGGGATCTGATTGAGCCTTCAAATAAGTAAATTTTTTAAAGAGGAAGCTCGGTAGTGGTTTTAATTTCATCCATCACAAATAAACTATTGATATGTGCCACCATAGGAAGCACGGCTAGTTTTTCTTGATAAAATTTGTTGTAGGTTTCTACATCTTTGGTGACCAATTTTAAATAATAATCAAAACTCCCCGATACCAAACTGCAAGAAATAATCTCGGGAAATTTGGCAATGGTTTGTTCAAACTCAGAAAAATTATTTCTGGTTTGTTTGTCTAGGGTTACTTGGCAATGCACTACTAATCCAAGGTCTAATTTTTTTCGGTCCAATAGGGTTACATATTTTTGAATGACACCCTCCTGTTCTAATCGCTTAATTCGATCATGAACTGGGCTCATGGATAAATTAATGGCCGCACTTATTTCTTTGATAGTGATGAGTGCATTCGATTGAAGCAATCGCAAAATGGCCATATCCAAGTCGTCTAAATTCATAGCAAGTAATTATTACTGAAAAATAGGCAAATAACTGCTCTAAAATACTAATTTTTACTTAAATAATTACTATTAAAGGTAATTTTTACTGATTATTTAGTTATTGATACTAATATTTCCTTTTATATGAACTTTGTACCGAAATAAAAACAAGAAACCATGATCATAGGCGTTCCCAAAGAAATTAAGGTACAAGAGTACCGTGTAGGTTTGACCCCCGAAGGTGTAGATACCTTAGTTAGGCAAGGTCACCAAGTCTACATTGAAACTAATGCAGGGGCAGGTTCGGGATTTGCAGATGAAGCCTATTTGAAAGCAGGTGCAAAAATTTTACCAACTGCTCAAGAAGTGTATGCCATTGCCGAAATGATTATAAAAGTAAAAGAACCTTTAGCCGTTGAATATCCTTTGATAAAAGCAGGCCAAATTTTATTTACTTATTTCCACTTTGCAGCTTCTAAGGAATTAACCGAAGCCATGATGAAATCATTGGCCGTATGTATAGCTTATGAAACCGTTGAATTACCCGATGGTAGTTTACCCTTATTAGTACCCATGTCGGAAGTAGCAGGAAGAATGGCAGTAAACGTAGGTGCTTATTATTTAGGAAAACCATTTGGAGGCAAAGGAAAATTATTAGGCGGTGTGCCAGGGGTAAAACCAGCAGAGGTTTTAATTATAGGTGGTGGTATTGTGGGAACACAGGCCGCTAAAATGGCTGCAGGCTTAGGTGCCAATGTTACTATTATGGATACCAACTTAACAAGACTAAGATATTTATCGGATGTGATGCCAGCAAATGTAGTTACTCAATATTCTACCTTAATGGCTATTCAAGAAAAATTACCCACTGTTGATTTAGTGATAGGTGCCGTATTATTACATGGTGCCAAAGCACCACATTTAATTAAGAAAGCCGATTTAGCTTTAATGGAAGCAGGCACCATAGTGGTAGATGTTGCTGTTGACCAAGGAGGTTGTATTGAAACTTGCAAACCAACCACCCATGAAAACCCTGTGTACATGGAGCAAAATATTTTGCATTACTGTGTAGCCAATATGCCAGGAGCGGTTCCACAAACATCTACACGCGCACTTACACAAGCTACTTTGCCTTATGCTATTGCCATTGCCAACAAAGGCTGGGAGAAAGCCTGTGTGGAAAATGCAGCTTTAGCGAAAGGATTAAATATTAAAGCAGGAAAAATTTTACATAAAGGCGTAGCTGAAGCATTCAACTTATAAGAGATCATTTTTTATGTTTATCGTTTAAGGGGCCTAGTTCAAAAGACTAGGCCCTTTTTTAGTATATGGGTTTATTAGGTATGATCTTGATCAGTTTTAAAAAATACATTGTAAAATATTTTGCACATCCCTTATTAATCGTAATTTTACGATTAATAACATACAATGACCCCCTACACAGAAAAAGATGAACAAATTGCATTATTAGCCAAGGCCATGGGTCACCCAGCTAGAGTTGCAATTATTAGATTGTTGTTGAAAAAACAAACCTGTATTTGTGGAGATATTGTACACGAATTACCGCTATCACAAAGTACTGTTTCGCAACATTTAAAAGAATTAAAAGAAGCGGGATTGATACAGGGAGAAATTACAGGCGTAAAAACATGTTATTGTATTAATGAGTCTAACTGGAAAAAAATTGGAAAGCTATTTGATGGCTTATTTACTACTAGCTACAAAGCAAAATCTTGTTGTTAACAATATAAAATTGAAACTATGAAAACAGAATTAGAATTAAAAGAAATCGTGAAAGCAAAATACAGTGAGATTGCTTTACAAGACAAAGAGACCAATATGTCATCTTGTTGTGGTGCAGGTGGATGCAGTACCGAAATTTACAATATTATGTCGGACGACTATACAAAACTACCAGGTTATGTGGAAGGTGCCGATTTAGGACTAGGCTGTGGCTTACCTACCGAGTTTGCAAAAATAAAAGAAGGAGATGTAGTAGTAGATTTAGGTTCAGGTGCAGGCAATGATTGTTTTGTAGCTAGAAGAAGTACAGGGGCTACTGGTAAAGTTATAGGAATTGATTTTACACCTGCGATGATTGAAAAGGCAAGAGCCAATGCAGAAAACATGGGCTACCACAATGTTGAATTTAGACAAGGTGATATTGAAAACATGCCTATTACATCTAATATTGCAGATGTGGTGGTGAGCAATTGTGTATTGAACTTAGTGCCTAATAAACATGCGGTGATTCAAGATATTTTTAGAGTTTTAAAACCAGGTGGTCACTTTAGTATATCCGATGTTGTATTAGTGGGTGCTTTACCCGAAGCTTTAAGAAATGCTGCAGAAATGTATGCAGGTTGTGTATCGGGCGCTATTCAAAAACAAGTGTATATGGAATTAATACATGCAAATGGTTTTGAAAATGTGGTTATTCAAAAAGAAAAAGCCATTATTATTCCTGATGATATTTTAGTGAATTATTTAAATGCTACAGAAATTGCTGCTTTTAAAGCTTCTCAAATGGGCATATTTTCTGTAACTGTTTTTGCACAAAAACCAAAAGCCGCCTGTGTGCCTGGTGCAGGGTGTTGCTAATGAAATAAACTAAAGCGCGCATGAAAAATATTTTAGTACTATGTACAGGCAATAGTTGCAGAAGCCAAATTGCCCATGGGTTTTTAGCAAGTATGACAGCGGGCAAGGCCCATGTCTATTCTGCAGGTGTGGAAACACATGGCGTGAATCCAAAGGCCATTGCCACTATGAAAGAAATAGGCATAAATATTAGCCACCATACTTCTAATAATATCACAGAATACTTTGGTATTGATTTTGATTATGTGATTACCGTATGTGATAATGCTAAAGAGCGCTGCCCATATTTTCCTACCAAGGCCGTTAAATTACATTATAATTTCCCCGATCCTGCCAAGGCGGTTGGAACGGAAGATGAAATAAATGAGCAGTTTAGATTTGTAAGATCTTTAATTAAAGATTACTGCGAGAAGTTTGTTCAAGACTACTTATAGTTTTTTTCCTCTAACATAGTATAGTATAGTATACCCATAAAAAAAGTAGCCTTGCTTCCGCAAGGCTACTTTAAAATATAAATACTTTTTAAGAAAATTATCTTCCCCAAACTGCCCAACCTGTGGTCCAGTCTGTTGTGCCATCAAAAGCACCTTTGTAAGCAACTTTCTCAAAGAAAGAATCAGTCAATCCACCAAAATCAAACAAGGCACCTGTAAGCAATGGAGAACCTGCAAGTGGTTTTAAATTTGGAGCAGCATTGTTAAATGGATCGCCTAATTTCAAAGCAGTTACATCTGTAACTACTTCAGATTTATTAGAACCTTTAATTAATGCTAAAATTGAAGCTGCATCATAAGTGATACCAGGAATAGATAAACCAGTTTGAACGTCAACTGCTAATCCAGCTGCCACATTAATGTAGCTATTGTAGAATCCACTAGTACCTCTTGCGAAATAAGCAATAGTAGAATCTTCTTGTAAACGGAATCCACCTTTTGCACTACCAATAACAGCAGAGTTCGCTAAGATAAACTTAGTTCCTCTTCTCCAACGCATACCCCAACCATAATCAGCTGAAGTACCATTAGCACCTGGAGCCGTATTTGGACCCACTGCAGTAAAGTTAGACATTACAGGAAATGTAATTGGAGGTCTAGACAATACGAAACCATTCGCTGGGTTTACATTGTCCACTTCAAAATTATTTGAAACGTCACCTGTTGTTCCTTTAGGATCTGTAAACTTAGGATCTTTAATAGATAAAGCGAATTGGATTTTTCCAGAATAACCATCATCCATATCATAATCATCATCAGCAGAATTGTAAGCAATAAGGTGTTTACAGTTTACTGTACCACCAAAGAATTCAAATGCATCATCGTATCCACGTAATACTTGAACATAATCAATAGTAGTTCCACTTCCAACGCCATACAATGACAATCCATTGATTTCATCACCTGGGTTAACGGCTTTCCCGCCGTATTCAATTCTTACATATTTTAAAATACCAGAATTATCTGTTTTGTCAGTTCCACCAAATGCACTAAAAGCAGCATCAACGCCACCTTCAACAACAGAGTGGTTGTTATTACCTGGAGCTTGTCCTACAATGACAATACCGCCTAAATCTCCAGCAGCTGGTGTAGCTTCTCCTGATGTAAATACAATAGGAGCAGTTGCTGTACCTTCAGCAATAATTTTTGCACCTCTGTACACTACTAATACGCCTGCAGAATCCTTCTTAGAAGTGATTTTAGTGCCAGGTTCGATAGTTAAGGTTACGCCAGTTGCAACGTATACATATCCTCTAAGGATGTAAACGCTGTCTTTTTTCAAAGTCCTGTTGGCTGTAATGATCCCACGAATGTTTGGATCGAACACCGCTGGTGTTGGTGTTGGTGTTGGCGTTGTTGTTGTTGTTGTGTCAGACTTGCTACAAGATGACGCAAACATAACTATTACCAATGCCAACAAATAAAAAAATTGCTTTTTCATTTTTTTTGTTTTTTGGTGTTTGTTTTTTATTTGATATTGAAGAGAATTATAATTTCCATTTTAAGGACAAGGTACTTGTCGTACCATAGGCCCCTGAATTAATTATCCTGTCTTTTGTTGCAGCATAACCAATATTGGATGGATTTGATTCGAATTTATAATACCATACAAAAGGTTGCGCTAGTATATCACTTACTGATAATTTTAACTCAAGCTTGTCTTTGTATAATTTTTGACTTAATTGTAAGTCAATTAAATCTCTTGGTTTTTCATAAATATTCATACCCCCATTGGTTACCGATCTGTACTTAAGTCTTGATCCAATTTGATTGTATAGGATATTGAATGAAAATTTATCATCTGTAGTAGTATAGGTAAGTCCACCATTAATCAAATAAGGTGATTGACCTTGTAAAGGCGATTTATAACTAATACTCCCAAATTGAACAGAACCGTCAATGATGGCTACGTTAGAATAAAAGGTTAATTTTTTAAATAAGGGGTTATTGATAAAATCAAGTTTTTTTCTTAATTCAAATTCAAATCCATATGCATTAGCTGAAGCCACATTGTTATAACTATATACATCATTTCCTTTATTCACCTGCTCAATAGGATTGTTGAAATTTTTATAAAAAGTACTTACCGAAATAATCTCACCAGAATTTGGAAAATACTCATAACGTAAATCAAAGTTGGTTACTTGGCTTCTGATCAAATTCGGATTACCTCTAATAACAACGTTGTTTTCATAGTCATAAACGCTATAATTAGCCAATTCTCTAAATTCTGGTCTATTCACTGTTTGTGAAGCGCCTAGTCTAAAATTTGTTTTATTGGATAAAGAGTAAGTCAATAAGGCAGAGGGCAATACATCAAAATTATTAAGATTTATTTCCTTTTGATTTAAGGTGTTTAGTTTTTGAGTATAACTTTCAACTCTTGCGCCAGCAGTTAATTTAATATTATTGGAAATTTTACCATCATACATCGCATAACCAGAGGACATTAATGCATTGGCGTCATATCCTACAGAGTTGGTGGCAATATCTGCTAAGGTTAAATTGTATTTGTCAATGTTTGAAGCACTAAAAATGTTATTGAATGTAGTCGAAGTATTCTCGCTAATTAAAGTTCCAAATGCGTTGGTAGAGGCAAACCCTAAGGCATTTACTTTCACTGTTCTTTCTCTATAATAAATCATAGATCCAAATTTCAGTTTTTGTGAATTACCCAAATATTGGAAGTTCTTAGTCATGTTTAAATTGCCACCATAAATATTTTCAGTTAAATCGGTGTATACACGACCAGCATTTCTGATTTCTGGAGAATTCTCATTACCTAATTTTAAATAATAGTCTTTATCGTTATTGTAAGGTGTTCTAAATGATAATATTTTTTGATCGGGTTGGTAACGATAAGTAGTGCTGTAATTTGTATTCCAATCTAATACCCAGTCATTATTTAAATTGTGTACTCCTTCTATCACAGAATTGTATAAACCAGCCTGTTGCGCCTCCGAGTTTTGACTTTTAATTAAGAAATAGTCAGGTGCATTGGCTACATCTTTTCCAGTCCTTGTTGAAAAAGACCTCACTAAATCATTGTTAAAAATATTTTTAAAGGAAAGTTTAGACTTTTTGAATGAATAGGTTAGATTCAATAATGCCGATATCCCATTTTTTTGCTCATAATTAGTCGTATGGCTCTGGTTCAACATGTAGTCATATACTTGATAATCTTCTCTTTCTCTATCAAAAGTTTTGTAACTATTGCTATAAGAGATAGAATAGATATAGCCTAATTTGTTTCCATTATCCAATACCTTGGTATTGCCCCCTAAGTAGTTATAACTTGTACTAGGCATTGCCTTATTTAATACTTCTACACCAAAGGCGTTGGGGAAAGACTTAGTTATAGCATTTTTTGTTGATGCAGACTGAATAATTAATTTTGAACCCACATTTTTATAGGCGGTCGGTAAATCTCTAGCAGAACTTAAAAACCCAGTAGCCTCATTAGCGTCATTAGGTAAACCACCATAGAAATTTTTAAAAGTAGTATTGTCGTTATAACTAGTTGAAACCGAAAACTCTGAAATTTTTTGAGATGGATAATCCTTGGTGGTAATTTTAATAGCTCCTCCTGAAAAATCACCTGGCAGATCTGGCGTTGATGACTTAAAAATTAATAAATTATCTATCAATGAACTTGGAATAATATCAAAAGAAAAAGCTCTTTTATCAGGCTCTGTACTTGGCAAAATTGAATTGTTCAATAAGGCGGTGTTGTATCTTTCGTTTAAGCCTCTAACAATAACAAATTTATTGTCCTGAACGGATGCTCCAGATACTCTTTTTAAAACGTCACCTATATTTTTATCTGGTGATTTCTTAATGGTTTCAGAAGAAATACCATCAGAAATAGAGGAGCTATTTTTTTGCATGGCAAAAATAGAAGCAGCTGTCTCTTTTTTGGAAGAACTTTTTACTACCACATCTGCCAACTGCTTGTTCTTGGCTCTTAACAAGCCAATTTCAATGGAAGAATTCTTATCTGAAGTAATATCGGAAATTTCTTTAGTGGTGTAGCCTATGCTTGAGCAGGTAATGGTATAGGTTTTGCCTAATTCAAGTGAAATAACAAATCTACCTTCTACATCTGTAGTGTATATTTTTTTACCGTTGTTTACTTTGACAATTGCACCCGCTATGGCAGAGTTATTGTCATTATCAAATAATTTACCATTTAAAATGACTGTTTGAGAAAACAGATCGAAAACTAAAAAGGAGAATAAAAACGTAATTAAAATCTTCTTCAAAACTATAGGTTTATTAAGTGGCAAACCTAGCTGAAATAAGAAAACAACAAGCCCATTTTAATGTTAAGTAATTATTAACTTAGGCTAATTTCATTAAATAGATGACTTAAAAAATTGTTTCAAGTATGCAATGTTACCAAATTGTTAACTGTTGATTTACTCGATTATAATAATGGTATCTGGACTTGCTATATTTAACCCATGCGTATCAATTAATATACCATTATTTTTTACTATAAAAGGCAGGGATGTAGTCGTTCCCATTAAATTTACTTTAGTGGCCTTTATTTTTCCAGGGATAAATAAACCAGAAGTATTTCGTGGTGCTAAAATATGTACATATATATGCTTCGCATCCTGCGTGGTCACGCCCCAATTTTGTGGCGCCAATGGGCCCCCTCTTGTGCCATAAATACTAGCCCCATATTTTTTTACCCATTTGCCCACTTCATGTAAGGTATCTACAAATTCAGATTGAATTTGACCATTGGCCATGGGTCCTACATTCAATAATAAATTACTGTTTCTTCCAGCTGCATCTACCAATGTATGAATTACTTGATTCACTGTTTTGTAATGGGTGTCATCTATCTTATAGCCCCAAGAATCATTTAAGGTTACACAGGATTCTAAAGGCAAGGCAGAGGTCGTTTGGAAATTTAAACCAGAAGAATTTTGACCAGGTAAATCTTGTTCAAACATTTGAAAATCTTCGCCAGCAAATGGGCTCATATGGTGATTGTTGCCCACCATACACTTGGGTTGAAGCTTATGTATTAATCCATAAATTTCGTCGTATTTCCAATCCAAACGAGAAGTTCGGTCGGCAGATCCCTCTGGATTGGTTTGGTCCCAATGCCCATCAAACCAAATATTAATGATCTCCCCATAATTGGTTAAAAGTTCGGTCAACTGATTTTTTACAAATTTTAAATAAGAAGGATAGTCTCCTTTTTCAGGTCGTCCTGTTTTTTGTCCTGTTCTGCCGGTTTCATGAGGGTAATCGTTTCTGTTCCAATCTAAAATTGAATAATACAAACCTAGTTGAATGCCTTGCTTCTTACACTCGGTCGCCAATTCTTTTAATGGATCTCTTTTAAAAGCAGTATTGGTAATTTTCCAATCAGAAAATTTTGTGTCCCAATTTGAAAACCCATCATGGTGTTTGGTAATGAATACAATGTATTTAGCCCCTGCTTGTTTTGCGGTGCTCACCCAATTTGCCGCATTGAAATCTTTTGGGTCATACACTTTAATCAAGCGCATGTAATCTTTTTTCAAAATAGATTTATCATTCATCGTCCACATGTCTTCGGCCAAGACACTGGCAATACCCCAATGAATAAACATGCCAAATTTTAAATCTTGATAGCTACTTCTGGCCTTTAAATTTTCTTTGGTAGGAGTGTAAGATTGTGCTTGTGCATTAATAAAAACAAAGCACAGGCATGCTAGCATTAAATTTTTCATGGAAAAAATATATCGTTAATCTAAATGAAATACGCTGTGTAAATCGCTGGTGCCCTTAAAATTCACATCTAAATCTTTGATGATGCCATCTTTAACATCATATACCCAGCCATGCAAGTGTAATGCTTGATCTCTTTTCCATGCATTCTGCACGATAGATGTTTTACCTAAATCTTGCACTTGTTCAATCACATTTAATTCCACTAATCTGTCTGCTCTATGTTTAGTATCATTGATAGCATCTAGTTCTTTAAAATGTAATCGATAAACATCTTTTATATGTCTTAGCCAATTATCAATTAGTCCAAACTGTTTATTTTCCATGGCAGCTAAAACCCCACCGCAACCATAGTGACCGCAAACAATTATATGTTTTACTTTTAATACTTCTACTGCATAAGACAACACACTCAACATATTCATATCACTATGTATCACCATGTTGGCAATATTGCGGTGTACAAAAATGTCTCCTGGTAAGGTGCCGGTAATTTGATTGGCAGGCACCCTACTATCCGAACAACCTATCCATAAATATTCTGGGTTTTGGCTATTGGCCAATTTTTCAAAATAGGTAGGTTCTAAAGCCA
Organism: Bacteroidota bacterium; assembly: GCA_947448725.1. Taxonomy (GTDB): domain Bacteria; phylum Bacteroidota; class Bacteroidia; order Chitinophagales; family Chitinophagaceae; genus Sediminibacterium. The sequence continues at coordinate 95,559 of CANFOM010000003.1, read as the reverse complement.
ATTGATCTGCCACCCATTTCTTATTGTTCTCTAGTAATTTCTTGTATGATTTTTCCATGCAAGATTAAAATTAGGTAATATTTTGGATTTAGCTTGAAGTTTAAACATCATTTAGCAGGCCTTTTTATGCTATTTAACTTAATTTTATTGCATGGGTATATTAATTGAAGTGTTGGGCTGGATTGCCTCGGTATTGATTGTGGGTTCTTACGCCTTAAATATTACAGGTAAATTAGCTGCTAATAGCAAAACTTATGTGGTGGCCAATTTGGTAGGCGGTTTGTTTTTTGTCTTAAATACTTATTATCATCAAGCCTACCCTTCTATGTTGGTGAATTTTATTTGGGTAATTATTGCCATCGTGATGTTGTTGAAGAAAGATAAAAATAAGGATCAAGCATAAAATGGTTCATTGTAATGCAAACAAAAAAAAAGAATTCGGTTTTTTTATATTTACTAAAATGGTTGGTTATATCATTATTGGTTGCCTGCATCGTGGGCTCCACTACTGCTTGGTTTTTAATTGTCTTGGATTTTGTGACAGTATGGCGTAGTGACCATATTTGGATTGTGAATTTTTTACCCTTGGTTGGCTTAGCTATTGGACTGGCTTATCATTACTATGGAGCCGAAAGCAAAAAAGGAAATAATTTAATTTTAGAAAAACATCAATCCGCCGACAAGGAGGCTATGGTAAAACCCATTCCCTTATTAATGGCCCCGCTTATTTTTATCAGCACTTTACTTACGCATATTGCGGGTGGTTCTGCAGGTAGAGAAGGCACAGCTGTTCAAATGGGCGGTGCTATTGCAGATCAGTTCACTAATTTATTTAAATTAAATGCGGCCGAAAGAAAAACGGTTTTAATTATTGGGGTAAGTGCAGGCTTTGCTGCTGTATTTGGCACGCCTTGGGCAGCAGCCATTTTTGCATTGGAAATTATGAGTTTTAAAAAAATAAAAATTGAAAATATTTTACCCAGTTTTGCTACCGCATTTGGCGCTCATTATATTTGTTTGGCTTGGCAGGTAAAGCATACCATTTATTCCATTGTATTGACCCCACCCATCTCCTTTAGTAATTTTACTTGGTCCATCCTTGCTGGAATCATTTTTGGTTTGACTGCTTTGGTATTTACTTATTCAAATAAATTATTCGAAGGCTTGTTTTCAAAAATAAAATTTGCGCCACTGCGTCCTTTTGTTGGCGGTATTTTTATCGCTTTATTTATTGTATTAGCGAATAGCACAAAATACATTGGTTTAGGTATCCCTTCTATTTCAAATGCTTTTATATCCCCTGCAGGAAATTTTGATTTTGCCATAAAATTACTTTTGACCAGCTTTACTTTAAGCGCAGGATTTAAAGGGGGCGAAGTCACGCCTTTGTTTTTTATAGGGGCAACACTTGGGAGTATCCTTATTTGCTTTATTCCACTACCCATGGCGCTTCTTGCTGGAATGGGCTTTGTGGCTGTATTTGCAGGCGCCACACACTGCGCCATTGCTTCCATTGTAATGGGTGTTGAAATTTTTGGTCTGCAAGCAGGTCTATACATAGGCATTGCAAGCAGCGTTGCTTATTTTAGTTCTGGCATACATGGCATTTATAGCGCACAATTAAAAACAGGAGCCAAATACGAATTGTATCATTTCATTAACAAGACTCGAAATTTATAATTGATTGTAGTATATTGAATAAAAATAATACCATGGTAGAAATTGTACGCGTTAGCAATGAAAAAGACTTAGAAGCAATTCGTTTGTTACAAAGAGAAAATTTAAGGGTATTAATTGGCGAAGAAGAAGCTGGTAAAGAAGGTTTTTTAACTGCAGAATATTCGATGGAAACCTTACAACAAATGCATCAGTTTCAAGCTTCCATTATTGCCAAGGATGGAGATAAAATTGCCGGCTATGTAATTGTAACTACTAAAGAAAGTTATGGCCAACACCCATTGCTAGACAGCTTATTTGATTCCATTGATGCTTTAAATTATAAGGATGCTTCTTTAAAAAACATCAATTACATTTTAGTAGGCCAACTCTGTGTTGGCAAAGCTTATCGGGGTATTGGACTAGTCCAAAAAATGTATACTTATTATCAACAAAGTTTAAGCAAAGAATATCAATATTTAATTACCGATGTAGCGCAAGAAAATCCAAGATCGATAAAAGCACATTTAAAAACTGGTTTTCAAATTATAGATACCTTAAATTATGGTGGTATTGGTTGGGATATTGTACTTTGGGATTGGAGAAAAATTAATAATGACAACTAAATAATATGAAGTTTTTAACCAATTTCTTGCTTTTGCTATTGATGGCATTAAGTACAAATGCACAACTTAAAAAAGTAAATCTTATTATCAATAATGTAAATATTATTGATGTTGTAAATAATAAAATTATTCCTAATCGTTTTATTGCGATTCAAAAAAATAAAATAGTTGAAATAAGTGGCAGCTCCCTAAGTAAAACTTATTCTACCATTGAAAGTATTGATGCTACAGGGAAATACATCATGCCATCGCTTTGGGATATGCATGTTCATTTTGGTGGCGACACTTTAAGAGCCGAGAATAAAATGCTGCTACCCTTGTTTATAGCAATGGGTGTTGGTCATGTTAGAGATTGCGCAGGTGATATCAGTTTAGATGTTATCGATTGGAAAAGTGAAATTGCCAAAGGAAAATTGTTGGGGCCTACAATATTCACTTCGGGACCAAAATTAGAGGGTATTAATTCCATTTGGCCTGGTGATTTAGAAATTGCTGATGAAATAGGATTGACTAAGGCATTAGACTCCTTGCAAAAATTAAAAGTAGATTTTATTAAAATAACCGACAATACCTTAGCCCCAGATTTGTTTTTAAAAAGCATTGCGGCTGCTAAAAAAAGAGGCTGGAAAGTTACAGGTCATATTCCTTCCACTTTCAATGTGGATGTTTTTTCAAAAAATGGATTGTCCGCGATTGAACATATTAGTTATTTACAAAGATCCGCTTCTAAATATGAAGACAGCATTACAAAATTAAGAGCAGCTAATAAAATTAGTAGCAAAGAAGCCAATGAGCTTTACTTAAAAAGCTTTGATAGCACTGTGGCAGCTACAAAATTTAAACAGTTGGCCGCAAATGGCACGGCAGTGGTGCCTACTATTAATGGTTCTTTTATTACCACCTATTTAGATAAAACAAGTCATGCCAATGATGATTACTTGAAATACCTGGGGCCTGCTTTAAAAAGAACTTACAACTGGAGAATTGACAGAGCTGCTAAAGACAATACAGAAGCGATTGTATCAAGACATCAAAATTTTGAAGCTGCTGCTAATTTACTTCCCTTGTTGTATAAAAGTGGAGTAACTATATTGGCTGGAACAGATGCAGGTTATTTAAACTCCTTTAATTATCCTGGACTAGGCATGCATGATGAATTGGCCATTATGGTAAAATATGGTCTTACTCCACAACAAGCACTGATATGTTCTATTGTAAACGGACCTGCATTTTTTAATCAATCAAAAGAGTATGGCTCAATTTCGAAAGGAAAAAATGCCGACTTATTAATATTAAATGAAAATCCATTGATAGATATTAATAATACCAAAAAAATTGATGCTGTAATTTACAAAGGCAAATACTTAAGTAGAAAAGTGCTGGATCAACTTTTATCGGATACCGAACAAAAAGTTAAGCTCTTGAAATAGGTCTTGTTAAACAAGTAGGTCCGCCACCGCCTTTTACACTAATTTCGGCACCTTCGTATTCGATTACTTTACAACCGGCAGCTTCTAAACGAGATTTAGTAATAGGATTCCCCTTAACCATTAAACAAATGCGTGGCGCTAATGCTAGTACATTGCAACCCATGCTATCAAATTCCGATTCGGGTACTTCTACCAATTCAAAGCCACGTGCAATTAATTCATTTCTAAATACTATAGGAATTAAAGGAGAATATACAACTGCTAAATTACTATCCACAGGACTTAATACCGACATCAAATGAAATACATCCGAAGGCCCTCTATAATGGGGCATAGGAACTGTTATTACTTCAACGCCTAATGGTTTTAATAAGGCAGAAACTTGTTTAATTCCTTCCTCATTGGTTCGGTAAGTATGGCCTACAGCTAATGTTTTAGCATCCAACCAAGCCACATCTCCTCCTTCAATAGTGCCTGGTGCTGCAATGACCCCTAATACTGGAATGCCCGCAGCTTCGAAAGCTTTTTGTTGTGCAGCAGGTTCGTTTTTGCGTCCTTCTTTACCCATCGTACAAATAATCATTCCCTTGCTGGTGGCAATAGAAGCGTCTCTGCAATAAATGGAATCCATATTCACCGTACCCTCCTCTGGAAAATAATGTATTGCTGCCCCATGGTCTCTCAAAATTTTTTCAAAGGCTTCGTATTCGGCAAGCGCTTTTTCCATTGCTGGTTTGCCTAAATAATTTAAAGCTTCCCAATGCTTAGAGATATGCGCATCGTCAATAAATGCAGCGGCTGCTTTTTTTATAAATAGTGAACTTAATTTTCCTGATTCTGAATGTGCGCTCATGAAGTAGTAATTATTGAATTAAATTTTTATCTCTTTTTGCAACTGCAAAAACATAGATAGGCACTGAGGTCATTGTTAAGAAAAAGCCCCAGAAAACAGTTTCTTGTCCTAAGCCTATCATCAACCATAAACAAAATATAAAAGTAAGAGTAGCTAATAAAATAGCCAATGCTAAATATTTACTTGATTTAAAAGGTAATTTGAATCGCATAATTAAATAAGAAGCGGTACAAAAAACATAGGGTATTAAAATCGTAGAAGTAGTCATGAGCATTAAAAATTTAAACTGCTCTACTAATCCTTTGGTATAATTCATACTCATTAATAAAGAAACAAATACACTTGAAATAACCACGCCTAAAACGGGCACTCCTCTTTTATTTTTTTGAGTAAAAATTTTAGGAAATAATTGATCTTTAGCAATGGCATAAGGCAATTGTCCTTGAATTAATATATAACCATTTAAGGCTCCAAATGCAGCAATGGCAACACCTGCACTCACCCAGTACTCCGCTCCATGACCCCAAATTAAAACAGCCGCATCTGCAAATGGTGTAACACTATGTTTTAATTGGTCAGCGGGTATCATCCCCATAATACTTACTGTACTTAATATATAAACAATGGTAGCTATTAAGGTTCCCAATGTGGTTGCCTTAGCCACCGTCGTTGCCGAATTGGCCACACTCCCCGATGGAATGGTGGCACATTCAATGCCTAAAAAAGCAAAAAAAGTTAAAGTAGTAGTTGCCGTGATGGCAGTAATAGTGGAAGTGCCACTTGTATTAAAAGGTAAGAAATTTTCCCAATGAATATAAAATAATCCAACAACACCTATTAAAACAATAGGTACAATTTTTAAAATAGTGGTAATTAATTGAACGACCCCCGAAGTTAAAATACCTAAAGAATTTACCCAGGTTAAAAACCAAATAGTGGCTAAGCCTGTGATAATGGCTAAAACCGAATTACTGGCCAAAGCAGGAATAAAAGTACTCAGTGCACTAATAAAAGAAACGGTAATGGCTGCATTGGTGCACCACACAGATACTAAATAACCCCAAGCCACTAAGAATCCTGCAAAATCACCTAAACCTTTTTGCGAATAAGCAAAAGGACCGCCATCCGCTGCCGGTAACATTTTGCTTAAATGTGCAAATACTTTTGCAATTAAAAAAGCCCCTATCGCAGAACAAACCCAACCAATCAAACTAATGCCTCCAAAACCAGCCAGGGTAGCAGGCATCATAAACACACCTGCTCCAATCATATTACCAACTACTAATGAAGTGCTTGTCCAAAGGCCTAGTTTATTGTCTGGGACCTGCTTCACTAAATATGTCGGTTAATGATATTTTCAAGGAACTCTTGTTGTCCGCTAGTAGCTGCAGGTTCTCCTTTTTCAATAGCATAGGCTCTTAAATCTTCTAAACTTAATTTTCCTTGTTCAAAATCTTTTCCTTTGCCAGTATCAAATGAAGCATACCTATTGGTACGAATTTTTTTATAGTCCGACTTTTGTAAAACAGCATCTGCCGTTACTAAAGCACGAGCAAAAGTATCAATACCACCAATATGTGCATGGAATAAATCTGCAGGGTCGGTTGAATTTCTTCTGCGTTTTGCATCAAAATTAATTCCACCACCTTGGAATCCACCAGCCTCAACAATAATCAACATAGATTCTACTAATTCATTGATATTGGTTGGAAACTGATCGGTATCCCATCCATTTTGAGTGTCACCTCTATTCGCATCTATACTCCCTAACATACCGGTATCCACCGCAACTTGTAATTCGTGTTGGAAAGTATGCCCTGCTAAAGTTGCATGGTTTACTTCGATGTTTAATTTAAAATCATTTAATAAATCATATTGACGCAAGAAACCAATTACAGTTTCGCTATCATAATCGTATTGATGCTTGGTTGGCTCACATGGTTTAGGCTCAATAAAGAAAGTACCTTTAAAACCATTTTTTCTTGCGTAGTCTTTTGCAGTATGTAAAAACTTAGCCAAATGTTCTTTCTCTCTTTTCATGTTGGTATTCAACAAGGACATATATCCTTCACGACCTCCCCAAAAAACATAATTCTCTCCACCTAATGCGATGGTGGCATCTAATGCTCCTTTTACTTGTGCAGCAGCATGGCTCAATACATGAAAATCTGGATTCGTAGAAGCACCATTCATATAACGCTTATTGCTAAATACATTGGCCGTGCCCCATAATAATTTTACACCACTTGCATCTTGCTTTTGTTTTAAATATGCAGTAAGTGCTTGTAAGCGTTTGTCATTTTCATTCACATCATTGGTATAATCCACAACATCCACATCATGAAAGCAATAATAAGGCATCCCTAGTTTTGTAATAAATTCAAAAGCAGCATCTGCTTTATCTTTAGCACGAGCCACAGCATCGCTATTGGCATTCCAAGGATAGATAAGCGTGGGTTCGCCAAATGGATCTCCACCATTGCCTACAAAACTATGCCAGTAAGCCACGGCAAAACGCAACCACTCTTTCATGGTTTTTCCAGCTACTATTTTATTTTCATCATACCAACGATAGCTTAATGGATTATCACTATCTAATCCTTCAAATTTTACGGCACCGATGCCTTTAAAATATTCTTTTTCTCCAAGTAGTACTGACATATAATTTATTTTTTATTGTTTTGATATTTTATTGTTGATGAAGCAATTGCTTTTCTAGTTGTTGTTTCCAGTCCAAATAAAGTGTATCGTATTCTTTTACTTTGGTTGGCTCGATAATTTGTAAAGGCTTGAAATCCGAAAAAGCTTCGGCTGCATTTTTATAAATACCCGATCCTATTCCAGCGCCGATGGCAGCACCCACACTTCCGTCCGAATGATACAAAGCCACTGGCACTCCGGTCGCATTTACAAATGCATTGCTAAATACTTTGCTCAAAAATAAATTAGCATATCCCGCTCTTATAATATTGGGTTGTAAATTATTTTCACGCATAATATCTAAGCCATATCTAAAAGCAAACGCAATACCTTCTTGTGCAGCATTAAAAATATGTGCTGCAGTATGTTTGTTTAAATCAATACCTGAAAATTGTGCTCCTAAAATTTTATTTTCAAAAATACGCTCTGCTCCATTTCCAAAAGGGTATATTTTTAAGCCTTCGCTTCCTGCTTCAATGCCCGAAGCCGCTTGATTCATTTGATTGTAATCGTAATTGACGCCAATCATTTTTTTCACCCAGCTATTTAAAATACCTGTTCCGTTGATGCACAACAACATTCCAATTCTATTGTTATCAGAAGTATGATTTACATGCGCAAAACTATTAACTCTAGATTGTTGATCATAAGACAAGGTATCACCCACTCCATAAATAACTCCTGAAGTGCCAGCAGTAGCAGCTACTTCGCCTGGAGCCAATACATTTAAAGAAAGTGCATTGTTGGGTTGGTCTCCTGCTTTATAAGTTACCGGTATGCCCGCTTTTAATTGCAATGCATTGGCGACGGATGTTTGTAAAGCGCCGTGATGGCTAAATACTTCTTGAATGGTTGGAAAAAAAGAAGCATCAAATCCAAAATATTCCAATACCGATGTAGAAATTTCTTTGTTTTTAAAATCCCAAAAAATACCTTCTGACAAAGCGGAAACAGTAGTAGTGATGTCTCCTGTTAGTTTCATGGCAATAAAATCACCAGGCAACATTATTTTATGAATTTGTTGGTAGACCGCTGGCTCATTTTGTTTTACCCAAGCTAACTTGGCTGCAGTAAAATTTCCGGGAGAATTTAATAGATGAGCCAAACATTTTTCATGACCAATGGTATCAAAAGCTTTGTTGCCAAATTCTACTGCACGGCTATCACACCAAATAATACTATTTCTTAAAACCTTTTGATTTTTATCTACCAATACCAAGCCATGCATTTGATATGCAATTCCAATAGCGGCAATAGATTGAGGATCGTAATTGGCATTTATTTTTGAGGCTGCTGCATGAAGCTTTAAAGCACCTTGTTGCACTTGCTCCCACCAAGTATTTGGCGATTGTTCTGCCCAACCAGTTTGTTTTGAAATAATGGCATTTTCGGTGTCTGGATATTGTACCGTTACGATGCTTTTTTGAGTAGCAGCATCTACTAAAGACAATTTAATAAAAGAAGTGCCTATATCAATTCCTAATAAATACATAATATATTATACATTTTATAAATAAATAGCTAAGCCATTTATTTTCAATTTTGTAGCGTATAAAACTAAGAAATATATTAGTAGTAATTAAAAAAAATTAACCCTTAAAAGGGATTATTTTACTACTTTTCCCAGCCCGTTTCTTTCAATGCAGGATCATTTTCTTTTTTCAAAAAATCGGCCCCGGAAAGTGAACTAGATTCCCAGTTCAATAAAGCCTCATCTGGGACTGTTTCAATGGGTGTATGCCAAGAGTTTGTAGTCTCATTGTACGCTAAATTAGATTGAGTACTATAGCAGGAAATTATGGACCATCTGGGACTATCCGATAAATTAGCTTCTGAACGGTGTAAAATGTTACTATGAAAAAAAAGCGCATCCCCTGGCTCAATCTCTACATATACTAAATCCATGGTTTTCAATGCATTATCTACCATAACCTGGTCCGCACCTACTTGTTCGCCCGCAAATCCATGATTGACACGACCCATTTTATGCGACCCTTTGATTACTTGAATACAACCATTTTGTTTATTGGCAGCAGTCAAAGCCACCATTACACTTATTAATTGATCAGGGAACATGAACTGATTTTTATACCAATACCCATAATCCTGATGCCATTCCCAAGCCCCACCCACTTTAGGTTCTTTTTGCATGAGTTTAGAGTGAAAATGACAAACAGCCGACTTATTATCTAATAACTGACCAACTGCATTGACCATTCTTTCACTTCTGGTTAAATAGCCAAAAACATCATTGCCCGGCGTAAACCACAAGGAAAGCTTTGTTTTTTTGCCCGTCTGATCATTTAAATCAAGTGCATTATTGGCCATCGCATTGTCTTGTAAAGCAGTGGAATACAATTTATTTACTTCCTGTTTTGAACAAAAATTCTTTACAATCACATATCCGTCTTTTTGATAGTTTTCTAATTGTTCTTCCGATAAATAAGGTTTTGACATAAAATGTAATTTTTAATAATGTTCCTATTTTTTCCGTACTTTAAATATAATAAAGTTAGCAACACAAAATAGCAGATGCTTAATTTTTTATTTAAATTGAGGAAGTGAAAAAATGAATAGTATGAAAAAAGTTTTTAGTATTTGTGTCTTATTAATAGTAAGCCTAAATGTTTTTAGTCAAAAAACCATTGTGCTAGCAAAAAATTTAATCGATGGTACAGGAAAAGTAATTACCAGCCCTGCCATTGTTATCAATGACAATAAAATTATCGCCATTGACAAAAAAGAAAACGCTAGTAAATACGGTAAAGAATACACCATCATTGATTTAGGCGACTACACTCTATTGCCTGGACTCATTGACGCCCATGTACATCCTGATAATAGTTCTGATGATTATCAAGTAGGACATTTACGTGCGAGCTCCTCGGCTAAAACCTTAACCGGCTTAAAAGCAGTGCAGGAATTGCTTTCAGCAGGATGGACTGCCTTGCGTGTAGCAGGTGACGAAGAAGTGGGTTACGCCAATTTAGAAATTAGAAATGCCATCAATAAAGGAGTTTTTGTAGGTCCGCATATTTATGGCGCAGGACATTATTTATCTGTAACTGGTGGCGGAGGGGATATTAATTTTATATCTTATGAACAAAAAATAATTCCCGATGGATTAATTGTAGATGGTCCTGAAGAAGTGAGAAAAGCGGTAAGAACTGAAATAAAAAATGGAAGTGATTGGATAAAAATTTTAGTGACCGGCGCTTTTATGACCACTGGAGATAATCCACAAAATGTCCATTTTAGTCCAGAAGAATTAAAGATGGCGGTGGAAGAAGCAGGAAGAAGAGATGTTCCTGTAATGGCACATGCGCATGCCACCGAAGGTATCAAGCAAGCTGTAAAAGCGGGTGTTAGAAGTATTGAACACGGTTCCTATATGGATGAGGAAGCGATTGATTTAATGGTACAACATGGCACTTACCTAATTCCAACCCTCACTATTGATTTATATTTTAAAGAAAAATTAGCAGACAGTAAAGCGCTAGCCAAAGCCATTGCACTAGCCAATGACTCAAGAGCGGGCATGTATGAAAAATTACGCTTAGGGGTAAAAAAAGGATTAAAAATTGGCGTGGGTACCGATTATATTGGTTGGCCTGCTAATTATTCGGCACGAGAATTTGGAGAGTTGATTAAAATTGGAATGACTCCCATGCAAGCCATACAGGCTGGTACAATTGTAAATGCGCAATTGTTACAAAAAGAAAGTGAAATAGGATCCATTGAAATTGGAAAATTTGCAGATATGATTGCAGTAAAAGGAGACCCCTTAAAAGACATTACCGAATTGGAGAAAGTAAAATTTGTAATGATTGGAGGCAAGGTTGTAAAAAATGATAAATTATAAATTAGGCACAGCTAAAAAAATTAATAAAATTTAAAACCAATAAAAATTACAAAGATGAAAAATTATTTCGATTCAAGATTAAAACAACGAATACTAGCCTTAGCCATTGTTTTAGTTTTTTCAACGACCACCTACAGTCAAGTACTTTTGAGTGAAGTAACTAAGAGCGCTCATTTTGATTATAAAAAATTAGCACAAATAGAAGCAGAAGCAAATAAGTACGTTGCCAATCATTGGCTAATAGGCACAAGTGTCATTATTGTAAAAGACAATAAAGTAGTTTATTACAAAGGATTAGGCTATGCCAATGAAGCAAGTAAAAAACCAATGCCTGCCAATGCCATTTACCGTATCATGAGTCAAACCAAAGCCATCACTAGTTTAGCAGTGTTGCAATTGGTGGAGCAAGGCAAAATTGGTTTGGACCAAAAAGTTTCTGATTTTATTTCAACTTTTAAAAATCCAAAAGTATTGGATCATTTAAATACCAACGATTCTACTTATACGACCATCCCTGCAAAACGCGAAATAACCATTCGTGATTTACTCACCCATAATTCTGGAATTGATTATACAGACATTGGCTCTGATAATATGAACGCTATTTATACAAAAGCAGGTGTGCCTTCTGGTTTGGGAGAATTCAAAGAAAGTTTATTAGAAAAAATGACAAAACTAGGCAGTTTGCCACTTGGACATCAACCAGGTGAAAAGTTTACCTATGGCTTAAATACCGACTTACTAGGATGTATTGTCGAAATTGTTAGCGGCACAACATTGGAAAAATATTTTCAAAAAAATATTTTTGACCCCTTAGGTATGAAGGATACTTATTTTAATGTGCCTGCTTCCAAAGCAGATCGCCTACCTACAGTGTATACCGAAAATGAAGCCAATCAAATTATAGAATGGTCACCCACTTTCAGAAATATAAACCCCAACTATCCTTTGGTTCCAAAAACATATTTTTCAGGAGGAGCTGGATTGTCATCTACAGCTTATGATTATGCAATATTTTTACAAATGATATTGAATGGCGGTAAATACAATGGCAAACAAATTATTGCCCCACGCACTGCTGCTATTATGGTTAGCCCACAAAATGATAGAGATAATTTTGGATTAGGATTTGGAATTACCTCTGAAAAATCGGCTAATTTAAACCCAAGAAATAAAGGTTCATTCACCTGGGGAGGTTACTACGGCACCACGTATTGGGCCGATCCTAAAGACAATTTAATTGTGCTTATTATGACTCAACATACGCCCAATTCACACGGAGACTTGACTGGAAAAATTGAGCGCATTATTTATGGTAGTGAATTAAAATAATCATTGCCCTGTAATTAAAAAGCCATTGTAGAAAAATTCTACAATGGCTTTTTTGTACTACAAATTTTTTAAGCTTCTAAATTTTTGGCTAAACCGGTTTTGCTCCATTTTTTTGTTTCTACTATCCAAGCACCAGTATGTTCAGTTACATGCATTAAAATTTCCCATGCTTGAGACATCAAACTTTTTTTAATGGCTGTATTTTTATATTTTTTATCTAATTCTACTTTGCCAACCATCTCTCCATTTAATAAATAAGCAGTTTTATTAAATATCTTACCCACTACTTTATTATTTTTCCCAAAAAAGCAATCGCCAATTAAGATGCCAATAACATGCTCTTGGGTAGTATCCAATATCATCATATTTTGAATATAGGCTAAGGTTTCTTTATTTTGGTCTTGTATTAAATACATGATGGCAATTGTTAATTTATTAGTTGTAAGGTGTTGTTGAAATTAATTATGATCGGTAGGAATATTTTGCATTAAAATATCCACAATAGCTTCGGTAGAATGAGTTAATTTAAATTGAACTTTATTTTCCGATGCTACCCATTCTTTAAATATTTGGTCAAAATTTGAATCAATTTTTTTAATCACTTTTACCCCTAAATTTTTCATAGCAGCTCCATTACATTCTTGTTCAAAATGATTTAAAATGGGAATAGACAGCAACTTCTTATTTAAATACATGGCTTCTGCGGGGGTTTCAAAGCCTCCTGCTGTTATAATTCCATGGCATCTAATTAAGCTACTAGTAAAAACTTTATTGTCAATGGGATAAAAAGTAATGTTTTTATTATTGGTAACCTGACTCACTTCTTTTGTAAAAACTTCAAAGTGAAATAAAGGATTGGCTAATAAATAAGGAGATAAAATAGCTACTGAATATTGAGGCAAATACACCGAAATGTGCCCGTCATCCATTATATCGGCTTGTACTACTTCGTCTTTTATAATTGGATTGTAAATGTTTTTATCATAAGATTCAAAATGCAAGCCTAAGTAATTAGTACTTTTTACAAATTTATCCAAGACCAGATTTCCAATGGGGTTAAATGAGGTGGACCTAGGCGTTAACTTACTTTGGAAACTTGCTTGATGGCCAAATTGAATGCTTTTTTTCTTTTTAAAATTACAAGCTAGGGAGGTAATAAATTCAAAATCATTAATCACAAGGTCATAGTTTTCAACAGGTAAAGCTTTTGCTTCTTGGTAAATACTAAAACCCAGCGATTTAGTAATTTTACCATAATCCATCCCTCCCGTATTCTTATAATGCAAACTAACTCCTTTGCTTTTGTACTTAATGGGTAATGATGTATTTAATTGTGCATTAGACCCACTTAAAAAAAAATCAACCTCCCCATACTTTTTTAAATAAGGGTACAATTGCTCCGCCCTACTTAAATGACCATTCCCTGTTCCTTGTATGGCGTAAAATATTTTCATTGATAAATTTTACATGGAAACCTGAAAAGCAACCTCTTTGGTTAATACGCTTAACTCTTCCTTCAAATTAATTATTTTATTCTTGCTTACCACTTCATTTTGAAATTGCTTAGGATCATAATGATATAATTTCCAAGCATTGTCATAATATTCCAAAGAAGTTAAATTTTCAATCCAATCTCCACTATTTAAATAAGTGACGCTTCCCTTATCAGTGGTAATAACACGATGCTGTGGTTGATGAATATGCCCACATATTACATATTGGTATTGGTTCTCGATAGCCAATTCGGCTGCAATTTGTTCGAAATTATTAATCCAAGACACTGCTTTTTTTACACCATTTTTAACATTTTTGCTAAAGCTCATTTTTTCTTTGCCCATGAGTTTCATGCCCCAATTAATAACGCTATTAATAAGAATTAAAAGATCATAACCGTATCCACCTAATTTTGCAATAAACTTAGCGCCACCTTTGGTAGTTCTATCAAACACGTCACCATGGAATACCCAGTTTTTTTCTCCATTTATTTCAAATACAATTTTATCCGTTAATTGAATATTGCCCATTTCAAAATCGGCATATTTACGCAAAGCTTCGTCATGATTTCCTGTGATATAAATTACTTTAGTTTCCTTGCTGGCCATACTAAAGATTTGTTTGATAACTGCCATATGGCTGGCTGGAAAATAACGTTTGTTAAATTGCCAGATGTCTATAATATCTCCATTTAAAATGAGTGTTTTAGGCTTAATGCTTTTTAAATAGTTCAACGCTTCTTTTGCTTGGCAACCAAAAGTGCCTAAATGTAAGTCGCTGATGATGCATATTTCCATTGGTCTCTTGTCCATGGCTAGTATTTTGTGTAAATAACGCATATGTAGATAACTTGAATATATCCACATTATTAACTTAACATTAATAAATTGTGACTAGAATATTACTTAATTCAATTAATGTAATTTTACAGTGAATTTTAAACTCCATGAAGAATAATTATATACCAAGAGATATCAGCTGGCTTAGCTTTAATGCCCGAGTTTTACAAGAAGCCAATGATAAATCGGTTACCTTAAAAGATAGAATTAGATTTTTAGGCATTTTCTCCAACAATTTAGATGAATTTTTTAGAGTTAGGGTAGCTACCCTAAAGCGCATGGTCGAACTCATTGAAAAAAAGAAAAGCTTAAATATTGATATCATCGATTCTCCTCAAACAATTTTAGATGAGATTCAAAAAGTGGTTTTAAAACAACAAAGTGAATTCAACCGTATTTGGAGTAATATTAATAGAGAATTAATTAAAAGAAAGATTTTAATTATCAATGATCGTAAATTAAACAACGAACAAAAGTTATTTGTTCGTGAATATTTTGACAATGTGGTTCGGCCATATATTATTCCATTGATGATTGAAAATTTACCTGATCTGCCTTACTTAAGAGATAAGAGTTTATACTTAGCCATTGTGATGAGAAATAAGCAAGATGCTTATCATGAAAAGTTTTCTTTAATTGAAATTCCTTCTAAATCCATTGGCCGCTTTATTATCCTGCCTTCTAGCCCAGGCACAAAATCGATTATATTATTAGAGGATATTATTAAATTTAATTTGCCTGTTATTTTTTCGCATTTTAAATTTAATCAATTTGACGCCAATGTATTTAAAATTACAAAGGATGCAGAAATTGATTTAGATCAAGAAGTAGGGATTAATTTTGTGGAGAAAATTTCAAAAGGTATAAAAAATAGAAGAAAAGGAAAGCCTGTTCGATTTGTATATGATAAAGATATGAATGCTGAACTACTTGACTTCTTAATCCAAAAATTACACCTTACAAGAAAAAGTAGTATTATACCAGGAGGCCATATTCATAATTTTAGGCACTTCATGGATTTCCCTGATGTGTTAGTGGAAAAACAGGATAGGCCTAAACCATTTACTCATCCTGCCTTTAAGAAAAACCATCAGGTTTCTGAAGTAGTTCTTCAAAGAGACATTCTGCTACATTTTCCCTACCATAGTTTCGACCCTGTTATTGATATGCTCAGAGAAGCAGCTATGGACGATAATGTTATTTCCATAAAAATCACTGCTTACCGTTTAGCGAGTAATTCTAAAGTTATTAATGCCTTAATTAACGCAGCTAGAAATGGTAAAAAAGTGATTGTATTTTTAGAGCTTAAAGCTCGTTTTGATGAAGAAGCCAATTTAGAATGGAAAACAGCCATGGAAGAAGAAGGCGTTAAGGTTTTGGTAGGTATCCCGAATGTGAAGGTACATGCCAAAATTTGCATCATTCAAAAAAGAATTGATAATAAACTAGTGCAATATGGATTTATAAGCACTGGGAATTTAAATGAAAAAACAGCCAAGATTTATGCCGATCATTGCTTATTGACTGCTTCTAGACCTTTGTTAATGGAAGTAAATAAAGTATTTACTTATTTGGAAACCTGGCAAATGGGCGATAAGCCCATTGGCAAAACTCGCAATTTGTTAATTTCTCCCATTAACATGCGCAATACCATTATTCAATTAATCAATAATGAAATTAAATTTGCTAAACTTGGCAAGCCCGCTAAAATTATAGTAAAATTAAACTCTCTAAGTGACCATTTGCTGATTGACCATTTATACAAAGCTTTAAAAGCTGGCGTAGAGGTTCATTTAATTATTAGAGGTATTCTTACTTTAAAGAAAGAAACCGAAAAATTGAACGCTAAATTAAATGCTATCAGTATTGTAGACCAATACCTCGAACATGCAAGGGTATTGATTTTCCACAATAAAGGAAACGAAAAGGTATTTATTTCAAGCGCCGATTGGATGGTTAGAAACTTAGATCACCGAATTGAAGTAGCTACCCCTATCTTAGATCCCCGATTAAAAATAGAACTGATCGACATCATTAATATTCAGCTAAAAGACAATAATAAAGCCAGGATTTTAGATGAGCATTTAAACAATAATTATGTACCTTCCGCTAGAAGAAAAACATATAAATCTCAGGTAGAAACCTACCATTACTTAATAGGAAAAAAATTATAAAAATTGGTACTCGCAGCAATAGATATAGGTAGTAACGCAGTAAGATTGCTTATTTGTGCTGTAGTTAAAAAAGGGAAAGAAGTTGAATTTAATAAATTATGCCTTTTAAGAATTCCTGTTCGTTTGGGTTTTGATGTATTTGAAAAAGGACATATTGGTGGTCAAAAAAAGAAGATGCTTATTAATACCATTAAAGCATTTAATAATTTAATGAAGGTTTACGAGGTAGAACATTATATGGCTTGTGCCACCAGTGCCATGAGAGATGCCGAAAATGCAAAAGAGATCATCAAAGAAATTAAATCAGAAACAAGTATTGAGATTGAAGTAATTACCGGCGAATTGGAAGCCGAAATTATTTACGAAAACCATATTGCAGAATTACTCGATAAAGATAAAAGCTATTTATACATTGACGTGGGCGGTGGTAGCACCGAAATAACCCTATACCATAAATCTAATGTAGTCGTTCAAAAATCTTTCAATATTGGTACCGTTCGTATTCTTACTAAAAAAGTAAAAGACGAAACCTGGGAGGAGATGAAAGATACATTAAAGGACTTATCCAAAAAGTACAGTAATGTCATTGGCATTGGATCTGGAGGCAACATCAATAAATTATTTGCTTTGAATGGCAATAAAGATGGAAAATTTATCAGTGCTGAAAGTTTAAAAGAAGTTTATAAAGAAATGGAGCCACTTTCAGTGGAGGAAAGAATGCATACTTATACCCTTAAGGAAGATAGAGCAGAAGTAATTGTTCCTGCACTAAGTATTTACAATGCTATTTGTAAATGGGCCGATATTGAAGAAATATATGTGCCTAAGATTGGGCTAGCAGATGGACTCATACATCATTTGTATGATATGGTCGAACACGAATAAATTATTTCAAGTTCATGTAATCTTGCAAATGCTCAATGAGTGATTTTTGGGAGTCAATGGTATGCTTGATAATATCACTTTGGCTTATTAAATTAATTAGCTTCCCATTTTCAAAAACAGGCAAATAACGCAAAGTTTTTTCCGTCATAATTTTGGTACAAAGTTCAATACTGTCTTTACTATCTAATAAGGGGATGTCTGTTACCATAATTTCATCTACCGAGGTGGTTTGAGAATTACGTCCTTCTAATACAATTTTACGCGCATAATCCCTTTCTGTAAACATGCCAATATAATGTTCCCCATCTAGTACAATCAAACAACCAATATTAAAATCGGCCATCATCTTAAGCGCATCTATAATAGAAGTATTACTTGATACTGTAATGAGCTTTCTATTTTTATTATGTAATAGGTCGTGTACGGTAGGCATAAATAAAGGTTGGGATGTCTGTATATACCTAATTTACTACTTTTTCCGTTTCAAGCAAATTTTAAACTTGCGCATTTATATAAATTAGGAAATAATTAATAATACTGTAGAATCAAAAATTGTCACAACTCATTGTTTCTGAATACATTCTAAATCAATGGAAAAATCATTCTAGTGCATAGGTGACCAAAATCAGCCTTTGCTTTATATAATAAAGCTAGTCTTATTTAGATAAAATAATAAAGCTCAATCCTACGATATACAATAACAACATCAAATTAAGTATTCCTTTAGTGCCTTTGGGTGCATTATCAAATTCTCTCCATACATAGATGCCCCAGATGGCAGCAATTACCGTTGCCCCTTGCCCTAATCCATATGATATAGCAGGACCCGCTTTGCCAGAGGCTATGATATTTAAAGACATCCCAATGCTCCAAATGGCTCCGCCTAATATGCCAACAAAATGATCTTTTAAACTGCCCTTAAAATAATCTCCGAAAGAAAGGGAGGTTCCTACAAATGGTTTTTTCATTTGAATACTATTAAATAAAAAACTACTTGCCACTACCCCTATTCCAAAAAATACAAGGGCAGTATAGGGAGTAAGTTTGTCCACTTCTGGAACATTAAAATTATTCACCATAGAAGCCGCTACGTATTTATAAAATAAACCCATTAAGCAACCACTTACGATAGAAAGAATTAAGCCTTTTTTTGAAACTTTTTCAGAAGCGTTAGATTGTAATTTTTGGTAAGCCCTTGCGTTTAATAAAATGGCTACAACAATTAAAGCCACGCCGCCAAAGATCAGTAGTGGATTGCCTTCTGGATGATCTAAATAATTTACAATGACCCCTAATGCCAAAGCAATACCAATGCCTATTGGAAATGCAACAGACATTCCAGCTATAGCAATAGCTGCTACTAATAATATATTAGCTAAATTAAATACAACACCTCCTATGATTGCTGACATCAAATTGTTATTCGACGCTTGATGAATGTCAGCTAAAAATGACCTCCCTTCTGAACCATGAGATCCTAAAGTAAACGCAATAATTAAAGTAGTTAATAAAATGCCTACTCCATAATCCCAATACAATAACTCAAAACGCCAATTGGGAGAAGTAAGCTTAGTGGTGTTTGCCCAAGAGCCCCAACAAACCATTGTTACAAAACAAAGTAAAATGGCTAAAGAATAATTTTCTACAATAAACATAGTTGGTTATTTTAAAATTTATAAGGATCATTCAATTTCATTTCTATAAGGAACTGATGCCTGTGCCCCTAACCTAGTTACTGAGATAGATGCTGCCTGTACTGCAAATTCTATGGCTTGCTTCCAGGTTTTATTTTCGGTGAGTACTACTGTAATAGCACCACAAAATGTATCACCAGCAGCTGTGGTATCTAGGGCTTGGGCCAAGGGTGCCGGTACTAAAATATGTTCTGTGCTATTTTGAAAATAAGCCCCTTGTTTGCCTAAGGTTATAATTACATTTTGTACCCCTTTCTCTAAAAATATATCCGCCGCCTTTGACGCACTTACTTCATCTACTACAGTAATGCCCGTTAACATACTAGCTTCTGTTTCATTAGGGGTTATTAAATACAAACCTTTTAATAATTCATCAGACAAAGCTTGAGCAGGCGCAGGATTAATAATTATTTTTTGATGATTTAGTTTTGCATTTTTTGCAACTTGTTCAATAGTTTGCATAGGTACTTCCAATTGCATTAGAATTATTTCAGCTGCTGAAATAATAGTAACCTTATCAATATCAGCGGGTAATAAATTAGCATTGGCCCCTGGCGCCACTACAATACAATTTTCTCCTTCTTCATTCACATTAATTAAAGCAGTGCCCGATGGTGTTAAGGCATCAATAAAAACAAAATCAGTATTTATATTTTCTTTTTTTAGTCCTTCTATGGTTTGCTTTCCAAAAATATCATCCCCCACTTTAGCCACTAAAGTAACCTGTCCTCCCATACGTGCTGCAGCCACTGCCTGATTAGCACCTTTTCCTCCTGCATTCATAAAAAATTGTCCGCCTAAAATAGTTTCTCCAGGCAAGGGAAGCGTTTTTGCTTTTACTACCATATCAGTATTGGCACTTCCTATGACTACAATTTTTGAATGACTCATTATTTATTTTACTTTATTAGAATAAACAATTAAGTCGCTAATTAAAATATTACCCATAGTACTCGGATTCAATAAAGTTAATTTCAATTGATGATGCCCCTCATTTAATTGATACTTTGAAAATAGTTCAGCTTTTCTTTTTCTGAAATTATAAGGAAGTGAAATAATTTCTTTTACTCCATCCAAATCCACTTCTACTTTAAATTCATAATCAGATTTGGCATTCCATTCATCGGATAAAGAAGAGGTAATAACAATGCCATTCCCATCAAAATCATAGGCAAAGCTGTCTTTAAATGGCTTATTGGACCAGCCACTTCCTTTTCTTACTGTAGGCGTAAGTCCTACAAAAGACTGCTCTAATTGAACAGGTACGGGTTGTTGATAAGCTATAGAAACATTATTGTCCTGGATGGTACCTCCATTTTTAACAATAGATTGTAATGCATGCTTATAACCTAATTCATACATTTTAACCAATGAAATATTTGTAAATACAAAGTCTCTATTTTCTATTTGTGTTAAATTCTTCTTCCAATAAGTTGGAATTTTATCATACCCCAAAATAGCCCCTAATATTCCAGCTGCAGAAGAAGGATTACAATCGGCATCCTGACCACAACGTATGGATATTTCCATAGTTTTACCAAAATCTCCATTGCCATATAACAATCCAATAATTACATACGCAGAATTAATTCTTGAACTAATGTCAAAAGGTTTAAAAACGCCATCACTACAGCCAACATCATTAGACCATTTTTTTTGTACTTCAAACCAAGTGCGTTTCCAATCATTGGGATATTGTTGGTGCCATTTAATAACATCATTGATACATTGATAATAAGTACTTTCTTTCGGTATTGACTTTAATGCTTCTGATACGATAAATGATATGTCGTTTGAAACAAAAGCTTGGGTATATAAATTGGCAATATATACGCCACCATACCAGCCATCACCATAATTCATGATATGTCCTACCTTATCGCATAATTGAGATGCAGCGCCGCTCATACCCGGATTCATTAAACCTGCAAAATCTGCTTCAATTTGAAAATCGATATCATCCGCATGTGGATTGTTTTTCCAATAACCTGATAAGGGAGCTTTAATGCCATGTAATATATTATATCTACCTGCTTGATTGGCGTGCCATAAAGGATAACTAGCATTGGCAAATGCATTGGCAAAAGAATCTATAGGAGCTTCTACTCCATACTTTTCAATCACATCAACGAAACTTAAATCCATATAAATATCATCGTACAAACCTGGTTCCTTGTCAAAATAATGTTGAAAGGCATCCTCTGGCCATTCTAGTTTTTGATAATCATGTATCATGGTTCCTAAAAACCTAAATTCATAAGGTCCTCCAAAAGTGACACCAATGGTCTGCCCAGCCCAACCACCTTTAATCTTATCTTGCAAAGCTTGTTTACTTAAAGTTACCATTTGCTTATCCTTTAGTATTTTATTAGGTGCTTTTTGTCCAAATGAATAAAGTCCTAAAAATAAAAAGATACTTACAAAAAATAAATAAGTGACTGAACAACGAACAGCATGATGCTTGTTTGATAATAATTTTTTCATAACAATCGATTTAAAAAAATAAAAAGCCTGTAAAAATAAGAACCCAGGTATCCTTAAATATACTAATTATTTTGCATGTAAATTTAGCAGCTGGAAGAATTTTTCTTCCTCCATTTCAAGCACATCACCTGGATGCATCGTGCCAATTTTAATATTTTCTATAGAGGTTCTTAACAACCGAATACATTTATGATTAACTGCTGCTACCATTTTACGTACCTGATGAAATCGCCCTTCTGTTAATGTAATTTCCAACCAGGTGGTTTGCACGTTGGGGTGCAATGGCTTATCTACAGGCACTAAATTTAGGGGAGGTTCTACTAATTTTACCAAACAGGGTGTTGTTGTAAAACTGGTTCCATTGGGGGCACTAATGTCAATGCCATTGGCTAATTTTTCTACAATAGCAGGTTCCACCTTGTTCTTTACTTGGACCAAATAAGTGCGTTGGTGTGGAACAGCTCCTTGAAATAAAAGTTTAGTTATTTTTTTATTAGTAGTAAGTAATAATAAACCTTCAGAATTTTGATCCAAACGTCCAATAGCGTGTGTGCCTTCGGGAAAAGCAAAATCTAATTGATCTAATAAATTCACTTGATGGGTACTCACAAATTGAGAAACCATATTCACAGGTTTATAAACAATAAAATATCGGAGAGGCTGCATAGCAGCAAATTACTTAATATTGCATATGCAACAAGCTTCCAAGGACCCTTTACATGGAAAAACACTCGAAAATGTGGTCACTGAACTAGTGGCTTATTTTGGTTGGGAGGATTTAGGACAGCATATCCCTATCAATTGCTTTAATAGCAATCCCAGCATTCAGTCTAGTTTGAAATTTTTACGCAAAACCCCATGGGCAAGAACTAAAGTGGAACAATTGTATATCCGAATGATTAAAAACTAAGTTCATTTAATTTCTCCGTTGGGTTCATCATATAAGTAATCATGGTATTGTCCTTCATCAGTTCAACTACTCTAAAGCCTTTGTAAGCTGTTCCCCAGTTGCCCCCCACATGGGCATCAAAAATGAATGGTACTTTATCAACCATTTTAAATCCATCCTGATCATGTTCGTGTCCGTGAAATACCGCCTTAACATTGGGATATTTTTTTATAGTCTCAAAAACAGCAGGATTGTCAATTCCATTAGGCGTCCATTTTGCTTGTGGAATATGTATAAATAAGAAACAATTTTTTTTATTGTTATACGCTTCTAATTTATCTGTTAACCAATTGATATTGGGAGACTCGTAAGTTCCTTTTTCATTGGAAGTATCTCCTAATAAAATGGCATTCTTTTTAATTAATACATCATGGTTTAAAGGCATTCCCCATATACTATTCCAATAGTCCGACGATACCATATCGTGGTTGCCTCGTGTAACATAATAGGGCATGGACAAAACATCCAATTTTGTTTTAACCACAGGCATAAAAGATTTTTCATTATGAATTAGATCTCCGTTCATCACACAAAAATCTAAGGGACTATGATCATGAAATAAATTAATATGCTTCGTGACTGTTTCCAGCATTTGCTCATAAGCAGTATCGGGTTGTCCATAATGAATATCTGACGCTACTGCGAAACGTAAAATTACCTTATTGCTATAATTCATTACCTCCGAAGGACTTAATGCAGCAACTTTTCCCGAAAGGAAAAATGCAGAAGCAAGGGAAATATTTTTTATAAACTTCCTACGTGAATTAAGTTCATTATTGCGATTGTCCATGACTAAAAATTATTTATTAAATTTAATTAAAAAAAATTAAAATACTTCGCCCAAGTTCATAAAGATTCCATGGGAGCCGCCTTGTCCAATTCCATAATCAATGGCAATATTGGTATTGGAATGTTTATTCAATTTTATACGAATACCAGCTCCATAACCTGGTAAAATGGTTTGGATAGGCTTACCCTGCCCCTCAGAAAGACTTTGTATATTAGCAAAGACAACTCCTCCTAAAAAACCATTTTCGGTGATCCCGAAACGGTATTCAGATTCTGCATAAACAAATTTATCCCCTCTAAATCTGCCTTGAATATAACCACGTCCAGTATTGCTATAAGTATCGGATGCAGTAGCTGGTAAATCTAAATATGGTTGCTTACCAGCAAGTGTAAAAATATTATAAGACCAAAATGCTAAAATATTTTTACTGCCCATTGGGAAGGGAAGATATTTTCTATAATCAAATAATAATGTTTGCCATGGCGCATCACTGCCTAAAAAAGTTAAATTGTCTCTATATACTAGATTTAAATAACTGCTATTGGCTTTAGGATTCACCAATGATTTTCTTGTATCGTATAAAAAATTTAATAAAAATCCAACGGAGCTGGAGTGTTTCGTAAAACCATATTCATTAAAACCAATCAAAGGCTTGCTTTGAGTACTAGTATCTGATATATTCCAATGGTAATCAATATTCAAACCTGGC
The DNA here is from genome assembly GCA_947448725.1 of Bacteroidota bacterium. Taxonomy (GTDB): domain Bacteria; phylum Bacteroidota; class Bacteroidia; order Chitinophagales; family Chitinophagaceae; genus Sediminibacterium. The sequence goes on along the minus strand of CANFOM010000003.1, from coordinate 71,082 downwards.
CCAAAATAAAAATTAGGGCCAATTTTTTTTAAGATAGACTGATGCAATTTTAAATAAGAATAATCTATATTATCTAATAAGTTTAAAGAACTATTAGCGCCTAAACCAAAATCAATTTGCGGATATTTTAAATAAGACCAGTTGGTGGTAATATTGTATTCGTTGTTGTTTAACCAAATATTAGAAACTACTTGTGAAATAATTTGTTTGTTTTGAGTATACTTTAAGTCAGAAAAAATAATAGACCGATTGTCATTCGGGTTTTTATAAGGCAATTCGATATCAGCATTAATAGAACTTGCAAAACCAGTAGCTAAGCTATACTCCACGCTAGGAATAATTGTAAAATGTGATTTACTTAATTTCTCATCCTGTCCTCTGACTTTATTTATTTTAAAGACGCGGTACAAACCATCTACAAAATCAACCATAGAATCTAAGCCGGGTTGTTTATACAAACCAAGTGTGAAAATATTTTTTTTATGTGTGGGTTTTGCTGCTGGAATACTGTCTTGCGTATATCCTTTAATCGTTGTAAAAACAAAAAGCAGTGTAATAAAATTAAAAAGGTACCTAATCATATTTGACAAATATTAACTGCTTTTGAATCAACAAATATACTTGTTTAAAAAACCATGAAGTCAATTATCTTATTAGCCACAATAGGCATGCGTATTGGTTTTGAATTGCCCAATTTGAATGCAAGTGCTCACTAGTATTAATTCAAGATGATTGAACTTATAATTAATAGAAAAATTAGTGATTTAGTAGTAATTTTGTCTCGAATTTTAGAAATAAAGTATGAATAGAGCCACCCAATTACAAGCACTTGATAAAGAAGAATGCTGGGATATCATAGTTATTGGAGGGGGTGCTACCGGATTAGGCGCTGCCTTAGATGCAGCCTCAAGAGGTTACAAAACCTTACTTATCGAAGGCCATGATTTTGCCAAAGGCACTTCCAGTAGGTCTACCAAATTAGTTCACGGCGGTGTAAGGTATTTAGAACAAGGTAATATTAAACTAGTCCGCGAAGCCTTGAGAGAAAGAGGGTACCTCTTAAAAAATGCACCTCATTTAACCTCGGTTCAAATATTTATCATACCCGTATTTAGCTGGTGGGAAAAAATGTTTTATTTAATAGGTTTAAAAATATACGATATCCTTTCTGGGAGCTTATCTATAGGAAAAACAGAAGCCCTTTCAAAAAAAGAAACCATTGCCCATTTGCCCTCTATCAACCCCAATAGATTAGCCGGTGGTATTTTATATTATGATGGGCAATTCGATGATAGTCATTTAGCAATAGAGATGGCTGCCACTGCTATAAAAAATGGAGCTACTGTTTTAAATTATTGCAAAGCAACTGGATTTATAAAAGACAATAAAAAAATAACTGGTGTAGAATGTATTGATACACTAACCGGAAATGCTTATACCTTAAAAACAAAAACGGTCATTAATGCCACAGGGGTATTTACGAATTCGATCGTTCAAATGGACGATCATTTAGTACATGATTTAGTAAGCCCTTCTCAAGGTATTCATTTGGTGGTTGATGCAAAATTTTTCCCAAGCACCGATGCGATGATGATTCCTAAAACAGATGATGGCCGTGTATTATTTGCAGTACCCTGGCATGATAAAGTAATTTTGGGCACTACGGATACCCCTATTGATATTACTTCTTACGAGCCTAAACCACTTGAAGAAGAAATTGAATTTATTTTAAAACATATTAATCAATACGGAACTACTTTAATTACTAGAGCAGATATTAATAGTGTATATGTTGGATTGAGGCCATTGGTAAAACAAAAAGGGAAGAGTCGAACCTCTTTAATTTCTAGAGAACATCATTTAAGTATATCTCCAAGTGGACTAGTTACCATCACTGGTGGCAAATGGACTACTTATAGAAAAATGGCTGCAGATGCAGTGGACAACGCAGCATTCACTGGAAAATTATCAAAAGTAAAATGTACAACTGCCAAAATGAGTATTGGCAATGTAGAGGAAAGAAAAAATAATTTGAACGCTATTTTAAAAACTGACCCGTCTTTAAATGATCTTCTTCATCCCAACTATGCATTTACAAAAGCAGAGGTGGTTTATGCTGTTAAACATGAAATGGCCATGGGTGTTGAAGATGTATTAGCAAGAAGAATTAGATTGCTTTTTCTGGATGCAAAATTAGCGGTAGTCTTAGCTCCTATGATTGCAGCCCTCATGGCTCATTATTTAAATAAAGATAAAAATTGGGAATTAGAAGAAGTTAAAAAATTTACAGCACTTGCAGGCCAGTATATTCTAAAATAAATTAAAATTTACAATGGAGGTGCTTGGTTTAAATTAAATTCAAAAATATTAGCTTAACAACTAAGATGAAAAATTTGAAAATCGATACCATAAACGACTACATCGAAGCTCAGCCAGTTGAAAAAAGAGCTACACTTCAAAAGATGAGAGCAATCATACAAAAGGCCGCACCAAAAGCCACTGAAGTGATTAGTTATAGCATGCCTGCTTTTAAACAAGAAGGTATTTTAGTTTATTTCGCTGCTTTCAAAAATCATTATGGCTTCTTTCCTACATCCAATCCCATAGAAGTTTTTAAAAAAGAATTGGCCCCTTATAAAACCTCCAAAGGCAGCATTCAACTACCTATAGACAAGCCTTTACCCATTAAGTTAATTCAAGCCATTGTAAAATTTAGAGTGGCTCAAAATAAAGACAAGGCTAGCTTGAAATTGAAAAAGCAATAGCCCTATTTGCACACTCCCATTTTCCTCCTTCTGTATTCTACAAAATTTTGTTAAAGAAAAATATTTCTATTAAACCAGCAATAAAGTTTCTTGTCCTAAGCCAAACTTAAGCTTTAATAAAATAATTTATTAAGACCTTATTAGCGTTTTAATAAAATTGTTAAACAAAATAATTAATCATTAAACTATTTGTTATGAAGAAACCAATTCAGGTCATTTTTACATGTGTACTTATTATTGGCTTTGTAGTGAGTTGCTCGAAAAAAGACATCTCAACAACCTTAACTGCAAATAATTTAATAGATAGTAGTATTGCGGGTAATAAGCCTATCGCAATGGCAGTAGTAGATCCATTTGCTGCTATTAAACTTGCATTTGGTAATAATATAGATCCTACTAATTTATCCAATTATGCAAATCAAACTAAACCAAATTATATTCTAAAGGATAACACAGGTACTAATCCCATTACCAATCAAAAAGCTACTTTAGGCAGGGTTCTTTTTTACGATAAAAACTTAAGCACGACCAATACCATTTCCTGCAGTAGTTGTCATAAACAAAATTTTGCCTTTAGTGATACAGCCGTTGTTAGTAATGGAGTCTTAGGTGGATTAACTGTAAGACATTCCATGAGATTAGTGAATTCAAGATTTGCAAAAGAAACTAAATTCTTTTGGAATGAAAGAGCTGTTACATTAGAACAACAAACCACCATGCCCATTCAGGATCATTTAGAAATGGGTTTTAGCGGCATCAATGGAAGAGGCAATATGGCCACCTTATTGGCTAAACTTTCTAAAATTAATTATTATAAGGAACTTTTTAAATTCGTGTATGGTGATACCATTGTTACTGAAGCAAGAATGCAACAGTCATTGGCACAATTTGTTAGAAGTATCCAATCCTTTGACTCCAAATATGATGCTGGAAGAATTCAGGTAAGAAACGAAAACGATCCTTTCCCCAATTATACGGCTGCCGAAAATACTGGAAAAACACTTTACATGACGCCGCCGGTTTTTAATGCGGTTGGGTTAAGAATTACGGGTGGCTTAGGTTGTAATGGCTGTCACAATGCCCCAGAGTTTGATATTGATCCCAACACAAGAAATAATGGAATACTTGCTATTGTAGGTAGCAATACCCTAGAACTCAATGATACAAGAGCCCCTTCCTTAAGAGACCTAACAAAAATCGATGGCTCTATCAATAGTCCAATGATGCACAATGCAGTGTTTAAAGATTTACGAGGTGTTTTAGGACATTATAATACTATACCATTGAATCCAAGAAATAACAACTTAGACGCAAGATTAATGCCAGGCAATAATGGACAAAGATTAAATTTAACACCCAATGAAACAGATGCGGTAATTGCATTTATTAAAACACTTGCTGGAACGAATGTTTATGTAGATAAAAAATGGGGCAATCCTTTTTTAATTCCCTAATGAGTAAATCAATACTATACGATTGCTTTGTTTAAAAAATGAACCAATGGAGACAATGCTTCAAATGAACTAATCACTTTTTTTACAAGGTTTTTATTTAATACATCTGCATCGGTAATTTCCATGGTGGCAGTAAAGTTTTTTAATTTCAAATATTCAATGGCCGGATTATTGGGTTCATAGCCTTTTGGAGGTCTTACCAATTTATCCGTCTCATTCAATACCCCGTAATTATTTTTAAACTTCTTCGCATTAATAATGGACTTGAATTCCTTAAAACAATAATCCATTTCTTGTCTTATCTTATTTAATTCTGGTGCCATGGGAAACCAAAAGCCTCCGCCAATAAAGCATGCCCCAGGTTCTAAATGAAAATAATAACCAGCCGTGTCAATTTTTTTTGCACCAAGACTAAAACTAGCTCCAAAATTAGTTTTATAAGGATCTTTATTTTTACTAAACCGGGCGTCTCTATGTATTCTAAAAACACATTGTTTGGGTTCTAAAAACTGAAGTGACTGGTCAGTTTTTTTAATGCCATCAAGTACTTCTGTGACAAATTGCAAATAATCTTGTTTGGCATTTTCATACTTTGGTCTGTTTTTTTCAAACCATTCTCTATTGTTGTTCTTTTTAAGTGCTTTTAAAAATTGGAGGGTGCTAGCTTGAATCATATGATAATCATTGTACTATAAAGTCCACTAAAATTAATATAAGAATACGATATAAAAAGAAGAAATTTCTAGGTGCTCTGTAAATACCTACTTAACTTTAGCACTCAAAAATACAAATCATGCCCAATACCAAATCATACGCCGCATTAAGCGCTACCACTCCATTAGAAGCTTATTCCTTTGACAGAAGAACCCTTGGTGAAAACGATGTTCAAGTGGAAATTTTATATTGTGGTGTTTGCCATAGTGATTTACACCAAGCAAAAAATGAATGGGGCGGTTCTGTATACCCAATGGTACCAGGACATGAAATTGTTGGCAAAATAAGTGCAGTAGGTAGTAGTGTAAGTAAATTTAAAGTGGGTGACTTGGCAGGTGTAGGGGTAATGGTAGATAGTTGCAGAACTTGTAAAAATTGTCAAGATAGTTTAGAACAATATTGTGCCGAAGGAATGACTGGAACCTATAATGCGAAGGAAAGAAACGGAGCAGGTATTACCATGGGCGGCTATTCTACTCAAATTGTAGTGGACCAAAGATATACCTTTCATATTTCTCCTAAATTAGACTTAGCTGCAGTGGCTCCTTTATTGTGTGCAGGCATTACCACTTATTCTCCATTAGTATTTGCCGGAGTTAAAAAAGGAATGAAAGTAGCTGTAGTGGGCTTAGGTGGACTAGGTCATATGGGTGTAAAATTTGCAGTTTCCTTTGGTGCTGAAGTGACAGTTATAAGCACTTCTCCTTCCAAAGAAGCAGACGCCAAAAAATTAGGTGCTACACACTTTTTAATTAGTACGGATGCCGATGCAATGAAAAAATACAATAGTTATTTTGATGTTATCTTAGATGCTATTTCGGCGAATCATGATTATACAAGTTATTTGAATTTATTAGCCACCAACGGAAAACTAATGGTGGTAGGACTTCCCATAGAATCACCAAAGGTTCAGCCTTTCTCTTTAGTTACCAACAGACGCAGTGTAATTGGTTCTTGTATAGGGGGCATGCAAGAAACTCAAGAGATGCTTGATTATTGTGCCGAACATAATATTGTTTCAGATATTGAAATAATAAAAATGCAAGGCATCAACGAAGCGTATACAAGAATGCTAAAAGGGGATGTCAAATATCGTTTCGTGATTGACTTAGCTAGTATAAAAAGCTAAGCTTACCACGATACTCTTTAAGCTACCATTAAACCGTCTTTTTGGGAGGAAGTGCAAAAGCAGTTGCTTCATGTGTGAAATTTCCATTGTGTGCACCATCGCAAAAAGGTTTGTTTTTGCTTAAGCCACAACGACACAATCCAATCACTTCTCTACCGGCTAAATCGTATTGATTTCCCGTGCGATCTTCAATGGTAAAATCGCCTTCAATTTTCAAGGACCCATTATTGTTAATGGTAATTTTGGTAGCCATAATTTTTTAATTTAGAACTCAAAAATAGGGCTTATTGGCTTATGCCCTGTCTTTGTTTTTAAAATGCCTATTGGGCCTTTACCGGCCTTAAACAAATTGTTAAAAAATGGGTTTTTACAAGTAAATTTACACCCGCCTATTTGCGAAAAATAATGAAAGGATTTCACTTTAAAACATACGAAGCACCCGATCAATCTCCCTTTGATAGATTGTTTGAGATATTCAAGGAATTGATTGTCCATACCTCGGGCGATTTTGACGAAACCATTAGTTGGATGCGAGAACTAGATGTGGAGTATAAATTAACCGACGAGAAATATACCATTGACGATTTTATTGAAGATTTAAAAAAGAAGGGCTATATCAAACAAGAAATTAAAGATGGTGGTGGAGATGGCGAAACAAAAATAACGGCTAAAACAGAAAGGGCTATTAGACAACAAGCTTTGAATAATATTTTTGGCAACTTACAAAAAGCAGGACGCGGAAATCACAAAACTAAAACATTAGGACAAGGCGACGAACGTAACGGTGAATTCAGAGAATTTAATTTTGGCGATAATATTGAAAATATTTCATTAACAGAAAGTATTAAGAATGCACAAATTAATCATGGCATAGATTCCTTTAATTTAACAGAAAACGATTTAGTACTTGAAGAGACAGAGCAAAAGTCACAAATGAGTACTGTGTTGATGATTGATATTAGTCATAGTATGATTTTATATGGTGAGGATAGAATTACGCCAGCTAAAAAAGTGGCTATGGCGTTAGCAGAATTAATTACCACTCGTTATCCTAAAGACACCATTGATATTTTAGTTTTTGGCGACGACGCCTGGACCATTAGTATACAAGAATTGCCTTATTTAAAAGTGGGCCCCTATCATACCAATACGGTAGCGGGTTTGCAACTAGCCATGGATATTTTAAGAAGAAAAAGAAATACCAATAAGCAAATTTTTATGATCACCGATGGAAAGCCTAGTTGTATTAAAGAGCCCGATGGAAATTATTATATGAATAGCAATGGACTAGATCAATACATTGTTGAAAAATGTTACAATCAAGCAAAAATTGCACGAAAACTACACATTCCAATTACCACCTTCATGATTGCACAGGATCCTTATTTACAAAAATTTGTGAATGCATTTACCGAAGCCAATCAAGGGAAAGCCTTTTATACCGGATTAAAAGGATTAGGTGAAATGATATTTGAAGATTACGAAACCAATAGAAAAAAGAAACTTAAATAAATAGTTTAACTACCTCCTTATGAAAATTGAAAAAATAAAAACCTTAGGCGATTTAAAAAAACAAGGCTACCAAACTAAAAGTATAAAAGACGAATTAAGAGATAATTTGATTCTTAAAATTAAAGAAGGCGTGCCTGCTTTCGAAGGTATTCATGGTTTTGAAGAAACCGTTATACCAGAAATTGAAAGAGCTATCTTATCCAAACACAATATTAATTTATTGGGATTAAGAGGGCAGGCCAAAACAAAATTGGCTAGATTAATGATACAGTTATTGGATGAATACATCCCATTTGTAGCGGGTTCTGAAATTAACGATGATCCATTACAGCCTATCTCCCGATTCGCAAAGGACTTGATTATTGAAAAAGGAGATGCGACGCCTATTGAGTGGTTGCACCGCAACGAGCGATTCTTTGAAAAACTAGCCACACCAGATGTTACTATTGCAGATATTATTGGGGATGTGGATCCTATTAAAGCAGCCAATTTGAAATTATCTTATGCCGATGAGCGTGTAATCCATTTTGGGATGATACCTAGGGCCAATAGAAGCATCTTTGTAATTAATGAATTACCCGATTTGCAAGCCAGAATACAAGTGGCTTTGTTTAATATACTACAAGAAGGTGATATTCAAATTAGAGGCTTTAAACTTAGAATGAATTTAGACATTCAATTTATTTTCACCGCCAACCCCGAGGATTATACCAATCGAGGAAGTATTGTAACGCCATTAAAAGATAGGATTGGTTCCCAAATTTTAACGCATTATCCTAAAAATATTGCAGTAGCTAAAAAAATAACAGAGCAGGAGGCTAAAATTAATTCGGTGCAATCTGAACTAGTCTATGTGCCAAATTTAGCGAAAGACATTATTGAACAAATAAGTTTTGAAGCCAGAGCAAGTGAATTCATAGATGCCAAAAGTGGAGTGAGTGCGAGAATGACCATCAGTGCCATGGAGAATTTGATTAGCGCTGCAGAAAGAAGAGCTTTAAAAAATGGTTTAACAAAAACAGCGGTTCGCTTATCCGATTTTATGGGCATCATCCCTGCTATTACAGGAAAAATTGAATTGGTGTACGAAGGGGAACAAGAAGGTGCAGAAGTAATTGCAACACATTTAATAGAGAAAGCCATTAATACCTTATTTAAATTTCAATTTCCAAAAATTAGTAAAATAGAAAAGCAAAATGAAAGAAATGCTTATTCTGATTTGCTAGATTGGTTTATAGCAGAAGGTGGTTTTGAATTGTATGAAGATTTTGATGAAAAGCAATATAAGAAAGTATTAGACGAAGTAAAACCATTGGACGCGCTGATGAAAAAGTATGCGCCCGACACCAGCAAGGAAGATGTCTACTTTATGAAAGAGTTTATTTTATGGGCTTTAGTAGAAAATAAAAAACTGAATAAAGAAAAATTAACAGAAGGATTTTCATTTAAAGATATCCTAGGGCACTTGATTAATAAGTTATAGGGAATTAACAAAGAATGTATCTTTGTATACATTCATGAAAAACAGACTACTTCCCTATATAGAAAATTATGTAAAAGCGGCGCTTGCCTTGGCGATTACTATTGTCTTGGGTAGATTATACGAGTATGTTTTTATTGCTTCAAAATCATTTGTAAAACACGCACTATTATTCGAATTGGCTGGCTGGGTGTATGATATATGGCTATGCTTAATCTATGCAATTGTACTTGCGATTCCGATGTTTTTAATCGCTTTATGGAACAAACGTTTTTCGATCCTGCTTTTTCATTTATTCAATGTAGTATTAATTGTTACTTATATTTCTTTAATATTAGTTTTTTCGGAACGAAATACGCCTTTTGACCATGAAATCATTACCAGAAGCTTTGCCGAATCATGGACCACTGCAAAACAAATGATGACCAGCGGGATCAGCGTATTTATGCCTTTTATAACTTACTTAGTTTTATATTTTTTTGTAAATTATGTTTTACACAAAAAAACTAAACTTAAAAACAGTCACATGGCCTTTAGTGGATTGTTGGCTTTCATTAGTTTGTTATTCATGTCCTATGCCAATCCATTGGAAAATAAATTTGAAGAAAAAAAAGCTTACTATTTTACGAGCAATAAGATCTCCTATTTAGTATTAGACTTGTACCATTTTATTTTAAATAAGAATCGTTTCGACACTAGCAAATTAAGTGACGAAGCATTAAAAGAAGCCGTTGCATTTTATCAGCAAAATCACAATTTTGACTTTACGAATCCAGCTTACCCCTTATTGCATAAAAACAATAGCCCCGATGTATTAGGTAGTTTTTTTAATCTAGACAAAGAAAACCCACCCAATATTGTATTACTAGTAGTAGAAGGATTGTCACGTGACTTTAGCGGTGATAAAGCTTATGCCGGAAGCTTTACTCCATTTTTAGACAAGCTTTCCAAAAAGAGTTTAGTATGGGATAATTTTTTAAGTACGGCTCCAGGCACTTTTGCTGCACAACCTGCCCTTACTGGCTCTGTGCCCTATGGAGATAGAGGTTTTTCGGTAATAAATGTAATGCCCAATCATTTGTCTTTAATCAAAGTATTGCGCTCCAATGGATACCATACAAAATTCTTAATAGGATTTAATCCCGATTTTGATAATATGGGGGGCTATATGCGTTTACAAGGAACGGATATGATATTAACCAAGTATGGTTCTAAATATAAAATGATGGGCGTTGGTGCTGAAGGTTGGACCATGGGCTACCCAGATGACGCCTTATTTAATAGGAGTTTTGAAGTATTAGATTCTATTAATAAAACGCCCTACTTCAACATATATCATACGGGCACCACCCATATGCCTTATTTGTTTGATCAACAAAAAGCCTATGGTAAACTATTTGATAAAAAAATGGAGACCATTCCAGCCTCATCTCCAGTCAAAAAAACATTAAAGGAAACGAAAGAGGTTTTGGTGACCTATATGTTTGCAGATGATTGTATCAAAAACTTTTTAGACAAATATTCAAAACGTCCCGATTATAAAAATACCATCTTCCTAATAACAGGCGACCATCATATAGGCTCCTTTCCATCTACCGGCGGCATTGATGATTACCATGTTCCATTAATTGTATATTCCCCTATGTTAAAAGCTCCAAAGAAATTTTACTCCGTCAATTCACATAATAATATTGCACCAACCCTAAGCGCTTTAATTTTAAACAACTACCCTAACATAAATAATAAGCCACAGGAAGTGCCCTGGATGGCCGACGTAATGGACACCAGCGTTGCTTTTAGAAATATACAATCGATGCCTTTTATGGAATGGAGCAGGGAAATGACCGATTACATTTATAAAGACTATTATTTATCAGGGGATCAGTTATACCAATTAACTCCTGATTTATTGGAAGTGAAAATAAAAAATGATTCTGTAAAGAACCACATGAATAATTTACTCAATAATTTTAAACTCATCAATGACTTAGTTTGTAGTAGAAACTTACTATACCCCAATGACCTCATAGCCAGCACCGACAAAAAAGAATTGCTGTTGGATTATTTTAATCCTAAGCTACAGTATATAATAACCTCCAAATCCGACAGTTCCCTTATTCCCGAAATTAAAGTGCCAAAAAATAATAAATTTTTATATGTAGAAGTTTCTGCAGAAATTAATTTGCTTTTACCTGGCACAGACGATCAGCCATCGTTTAGATTGTCTATGATAGACACCTCTAATAAAAGAAGAAATTTTTTATTTTGGACCAATCACAATATAGTACAAATGACAAAAAAGGACTATATCGAAAAGCAATGGAACCTTACTTCTACCAATGACTTATTTACCATTAATGATTATAAAAAAGCTAAAAGTTTACTTTTTGATTTATCCTTCTTTTCAAATGTTCGTCCAATTAATTTACAAATGAAAAATTTAAAGGTGAAGATATTTGGTATTAAATAATTAGATTTTAAAGAAGATTTTCTTTTTATATAAAAAATAACACATCCCCCATTCCAAACTAAATATAACTAAGGAAGAGATTATTTGATTGAACGTTTGATGGGTAGAAAAAATTGAAATCACTCCATTGCTTATTTTATAAATATATTCATTGAACCATCTTGAAGCTACTATTTCAAAAAATAAATAAATAAAAAGTGAATTCATACCTACTACCGTAAAAAAAACTAGGTATCTCTTATGGTTTAAGATATCAATCCACCAATAACAACCACTCAAGCCTAGTATACACCATCCCAGAGAGACGATCGTGAATGAACTGGTCGCAATTTTCTTTATAATAGGTGTCAATCCAATTATATCTAACCCATATCCAATGATTAAACAAGCTACTGCCGCTAAAAGCAATTTCTTTATAATATCGGCCTTCCCTTCTAAAAATATTTTTCCAATAATAGCTCCTGCAATAGTATGTACTGCAGTGGGTATACAATTTATAGCTACCCAACCTCCTTTATTTATTTTATTCATTAAAATGGTGTCCATATAATTACCAAAATTATGTTGATCCACAAAAGCTTGGTCAAAACCAGGCACCTGCGTAAATCGATACAAACATTCAGTTAATAGCAATAAGCCAATACTGAATAATATTTGATGGCTTATCTTCCATTCAAAAACTAAAAAAGCTATTAAGGTGGTAAAAGATAATTGAGTAAGCACATCCCACAATTCAAAAGACAATCCCTTTGGTCTAACCGCATAATCCAATACACCCCAGAAAAATAACCAGCCACATCTTTTGAGAATTTTTAAAAAAGATTTATTCCAGGCCATCCCCTCCTGTTTTTGTTTGTGCAAAGAATAAGCCATAGCCACTCCAGCCATAAACATAAATCCAGGTTGTATTAAATCCCAAAAATGGAGTCCATTCCAAGGATGATGAAAAAATTGTAAAAAGAAACTATTTAAAAAATTTGTTTCGTTGGCTTTCAATAAATGTTCAAAAAGTCCTGTACTTTCTAAAGCCAATAGTACCATTATAAACCCACGCATGAAATCAAGAGATAGAAGTCGTTTCATAGCCTAATGTTTAAATAATTTGATATTTAAATGTAGGGAATATTTACTATTCGGTGTCATCGTAACCAAATTTTTGATTTAAAGCAAAAACTGCTTCGGCAGAAAAATCATTTTTATGAATTAAAGCCAATTGACCATCAATTAAGCCACGCTTGGTGGGTAATAAATTTACATTTTTTTCATACAAAGCATTGGCTATTGAGTTATCAGAAGTGCCAACTTGTTTGATGGCTGCGGCAACATCTTCCATTTGGTGTATGACTGATAAAATTTGATTCGGAATCCAAGAAGTTATAGGAGTGCCGCCTGTAGCCATTGCATATTTCGTGTTGGCCATAATATACTTTTGTACAAACTGCCAATGCCCATTTCTAAAATGATAGATTTCTTCTAGGATGCCTAATAAAAAGCAAAGTCCAGTGCTATCCTTATTTTCAAGCAATTTTCCCATCAACCCTTTTGGATGAACTTCTTTCATAGAAGTTTCTAAATCGATAAAAAAGCTTTGCACACAGGTAGGACGATACAAACGCAAGTCGAGTAAATACTTGGTTAATTCATTTTGAGGATAATAAAAAATTACGCCTGAAAAAATATCTTGCATAGGAATAATATCATCTTGGGCACCCGTTTGTCCTCTAAAGGCTTTAGGCTCGTCCCAAACATTTTCATAAGTGACTCCCTCTCCAAATAATTCGGTGTTGCCTTTAACGCCCATAATGAAAATTCTAAAGTCGTTATAGCGCTGCCATCTTGAGGCCTTCCACATTTCTTTTCTTCTTAAATTCATTTGCTGCATGGTATTCCAATTCTTTTCCAATAAAGAACCCACAGCGGTATCTCCATTGTATAATGCTTGAATGGTTTGCATCACGGTACCTACTAAATTTGCAGAAAAACGATTGATGTCAACATGCAACATAATAAAACCCACTTCATCCGGTTGACCAGAAAATCGATTACACATGGTAATGTTTTCCCAATTTAAATCGCCTTGATCATCTAATTTTTGATAGTTACCTAAAGAGTAAGCGTAATGATAATCTAACCAAGCAAAAACATTTAATTTTTCCGCCACTTTGCAAAAAGGTTGTGCAATATTGGCTGGTAAAATATTTCTTGCTTTACCGTATTTCCCATCTATTTTAAATTGTTGATAGGAAGGTTCTAATAAGTAAGCAGAACTTAAAAAACTATAAGATCTAAATAAAGCTTGTAAAACAAAAATATCCTGCTCTTTTTCTACATCCTCTAAGTGATTTTTAATAGCCATAACCGGCGCTACAATACCATCAATGGTATGCAAAAATCCAAATTCGTTTTCATTTAAAACCACCGGCATTTTATCCAGTACTTCTTGTAAATCATTGTACACAGGAGGTAATTTTACCAAAGGGGCTTTAATGGGTAAAAAACCATGTGTAGCGCTTACATCAAAAAAACCATCAGAATAATTAGATTTGATAGACATTTGAATCGTTTAATTTAAAAAAATAGAAGAATTGAAGCTATGAAAAAAATCAATGAATTTAGGAATTTTTATGTGAGCAATATTTACAAAAAAGAGTATGAGAATTACTCTTATTATATTGATTTTCAATATGTTGAAGAATTATTGAATGAAATAGAATAGGTAAATTAATTAAAATAAGACCTGACTAAATTCATTAGATTTACCCCTTTTTTAGGATGGCCATGTAAGCATATTAAGCTACCTTGCCTTTCCACTTTATAGTAAGTCGAGATAGCTTTCGTTTTAAAAAATAGAAAAAATATATAGTATGAAAATAGCAATTTTAGGAGCTGGTATGGTAGGTCGTGCAATGGCCATTGACCTTGCAAAAAATAACGAAGTCACTTCCTTTGATATTAGTAACAAATCATTGAGCATCTTATCTGAAAAAAGTAAAAACATAAAAACAGTTCAAACCGACTTAGGTGATTATAAAAATTATGCCAACTTACTAGCCAATTTTGATTATGTAATTACAGCAGTCCCTGGCTTTATGGGTTATAAAACTTTAGAAGCCGTAATAACTGCTAAAAAGAATGTGGTTGATATTTCATTTTTTCCGGAAGATGCTTTGCAATTAGATGCTTTGGCAAAACAGAACCAGGTAACCGCCATTGTAGATTGTGGGGTTGCACCAGGTATGAGTAATTTTATTATTGGTTACCACAATGCAAGAATGAAAATTGAAAATTTTGAATGCATGGTAGGTGGATTGCCCAAGAAGCGCACTCAGCCATTTGAATACAAGGCACCATTTTCTCCTATTGATGTTTTAGAAGAATATACCCGCCCTGCACGCTATGTCGAAAATAGTTGCATTGTTACCAAGCCAGCATTAAGTGATGCCGAGTTAATAGATTTTGACGAAGTAGGTACTTTGGAAGCCTTTAATACCGATGGTTTAAGAAGTATTTTATTTACGATGGGGCATATACCTAATATAAAAGAAAAAACTTTAAGGTACCCTGGACATATTGATTTGATGCAATCTCTTATTAAAGCTGGATTTTTAAATACTACCCCCATCAAATACAATGGACAAGAAATTTCTCCATTAGGATTTACTTCTACTTTATTATTTGATCAATGGAAATTGGGTGCAACCGAACCCGAGTTTACCATCATGACTATTAAAGTAACTGGTGAAGGCAAAACTATTTGTTATTCATTGTATGACGAATATGATGCTGTTTCAGCAACCAGCAGTATGAGCCGCACTACTGGCTATACCTGCACAGCCGCATTAAATATGTTGGCTAATAATTTATTTAATGAAAAGGGTGTTTTTCCACCTGAATTAGTGGGAAAAGATGAAGCCTGCTTTAATTTTATAATGAACTATTTAAGCGAACGTAATGTGCACTATGTGAAAACAGTGTCTTAGTTTTTTAGGCGGGTACTTTCCCCGAAAAGTAATTTAGCTTGTGTAAAAGTGGCTATTAACTGTATGATGCCCATAGTCATAAACAAGGCATGAAAAGAAACATAATTAGCAATTAATCCCCCAATTGCGATCGCAATACCTGAGACAAAATGAGTATGGCCTGTGGCCAAACTCCAATGAAAAGTATTTTCATTATCTTCCAAATTGGAGGCAAATAAGGAATCCCAAATAGGCGTACTCACAGCTTCTGCAATTCCCAAACCTACTTGCAGTAAAAAAAGTTCTTGTGTATTGTGAACAAAAATATAGCCAAAAGTGAGTAAGGCATTTAATCCATATCCAAACACCATTAAATGCCGTTTGAATTTTGAACGAGTAAATAATTTTCCAATAATTGCATAAAATATACCAGTAGCTATTAGATAGATAGCCCAAGCCCAAGTGATGTCTAATAAATTTCCACCAATTTTTTCGGCATAGATAGCAAATAAGGGGCCAAATAACCCTTCACCAAAGTACCACAAGCTGGATGCAATTAATAATATTTTAGTAGCTCTATTTAAAGCCATTTTAAAATTTGTAATTAAACCCTATTTGAAAATAAAATTGGTTGGTTAAATTTCGTTCCGAATAGGGTGTAGAGTCAATAGTATTGGTATTCACATTCCCATTGAGTAAGGTAGTGCTATTTACTGTAATAGTTTTAATTGTGTGAAACGGAATTGCTAAAGTGGGGGTAAAAATAAATGACAACGCTCCAGTTTGATAACTAATAGGCATACTGTATTCCATATCTACTAGTTTAAACCCCTTGTCTACTAGCGATGTTATACTTTGAACATTGGACGGTGGTGCTGGCTTATTTTTTAAATTCTTTTGTGCATTTTGCTTTCTTGTAAATACATTTTCATAATAGTTTAAGGTGCTAATTACAGAATAAATGCCAGGGGTTATTTCCCATTTAGAATTCTTATCTCCAAATTCAAACCCCTTTTCTATACCGGGCATATATTGGTAATCAGATTTACCAGAAAAAAACATATCAAGGGTATTGTTAAATTGAAACAAACCTAAATCATAATTAAATGTGGCACCAAAATCACTGGTAATATCTCCATTTAATAAATTACTTTGATTGGAATAAAAATATTTAGAGCCATACAATTCACCGCTTATTTTTTTGCCTATTTTATATTCATAGCCTAAATCTAATTCGAAAAAATCAAACCTAGTTTGATTGGGAGTGAGTAAATAGTTGGCTATAAAATTGGAATAGATCCCATTCGCAAAGTTTACGGAAGCAGTCGTAATTTGATAGGGTGAAGAAATAGAATCGGATCGGCCATTGTAAACATAATTATTTAAATAATCTAGCTGTATTTTAAAAATTGGTTTACTCGAGCTATCCAGGTTTGAAATAGACTGTGCAAAGATGCATGAGGTGCTTAAAAATAAAAAAGTAATTAGAGTTACTGCAATATTGATACTACGCATACAAAGATGATTAATTACTCTACGATACAATATATCTAAAAAGGTTTAACTAGATATGAAATGATCACTGCATAATGAATGGTTTAGGGTTTCAGCACCCTAAACCATTCATTAAAATTTTTACTAATTATTTTTTACCAAAAACCAGAATTTGAAAAGTTCCAGGTATCATTTTTGGTCTTGATTTATCACCAGGTTCTTGCTTCTCAAAATCGGCAGTAGGCATATATATATTGTGCGTAGATTCATCATTGCCAATAGTTCTAGCCCCTCTTTTGGTCATTAAAGTTTCTATTACTTTAAAATCATTAGCACTATTTTCTTTTATCACTGTGACTGTTCCTTCTCCATTAGAGGTGAAAATAAATTTAAGTTTATTATCAAAAGCAACTCCATCACAACCATCTCCAATAGGTAATTTATCAACTACTTTTCCATTGCTAGCGTCTATTACTATTAATTGTTTTTCGCATCCAGCAAATAAACGATGTGTAACATTATCAATGGCCAAACCAGTAGGTGTTTCACCCGGCATTATTGACCAATGTGCTACAACTATATTTTTTGTAATATCAATATCTACTATTTCATTTTTATCTTCCACATTTACATAAACATGGCCTGCATTATTGCTTACAGCCGTTTCAGGCTTACCACCTACAGGTATTGTAGCCACCACTTTATCTGTAGCAGGATCGATTACAGTAAGATCTTTACTTCGTCCATTACAAGTAATAATTTTTTTAGAAAACTCATCATAAAAAATGGCATCCGGGTTTTCACCTGTTGCAATTCTTGAAATGACTTCATTGTTAGAAAGATTAAAAACAGTCACATCATTCATTCGACCATTGCTGGTATATCCTTTTTTTGTTTCATTAATAAAAGCAATGCCATGAACGCCAATAGTATTGGAAATGACACCTAAAGAATCTCCAGTAATTTTGTCCAATATATTTACTTGTGTGCCATGTGACATGTATAATTTATTTGACGCAGGATTAATAGTGATATAATCCCATCCACCTGGACTTGCTATGTGAAACACATTAATTTGCGCATATTTACTTTGTGCAAAAATATTTAATACACAAATTGTGAATAAGGCTAAGAAGATTGATTTTTTCATTTTTTATTTTTATTAAATTGAGTAGGAAGTTAAATTAAAATTATTTCTGACTATATACCATTCGTATAAAACTTGGTAAAACAATTAAAAGTAAGGGTAATGCAATCACAAATCCCCCGATAACAGCAATAGCTAAGGGTTGATGCAGTTGAGCCCCAGTGCCAATTCCTAAGGCAATAGGCATTAAAGCAATAATGGCTCCAAATGCAGTCATCAATTTAGGGCGAAGACGGGTAGAAATAGAATAAATTATAGATTCATCTACATTATTATTAGATAAATAAGAAGCTTTGAACTGTAAAAATGTAAATATGGCATTTTCACCAATGATACCTACAATCATGATTAAGCCAGTATAGCTGCCAACATTTAACTGCGTTCCTGTTAAGAACAACCCTATCACACTACCACAAATACCCAACACGGAAACCAATAAAATAATGATGGCAATTTTAAATTCTTTAAATAAAAACAAGATAACGCCAAACACCAATAAACTAGATGTAATTAAAATGAAAAGTAATTCTTTGAAAGATTGTTGTTGATCGGCATAGCTACCGCCATACACAACAGCATAGCCTTGAGGTAAATTTATTTTAGTATTGACTTCTTTTTGTATATCCTTAATAACACTACCTAAATCACGCCCTTCTAGCCTGCCAGTAACGACCCCCATGGATTGTAAATTCTCTCTTTGTATTTCTGCATCACCTTCATTGATCTGAATACTAGCCAATTGACTAATGGGCTTCAATTTACCATTGGGCAAAAATATGGGTGTATTTTTTATATCCGCTACACTTAAATTTTTACTACCTGGGTAAACCAATCTTAAATTGCTAAATTGATTTTTATCATATACCGCCCCTACTACATTCCCTTCCAAACTTGATTGCATTTGAAATTGTAAGTTGGCAGGAGTGATGCCAAATTGTGCCAAAGAAACTGAATTAGGTTTAATATCAATAGAAGGACCAGCAATAACAACACCATCAAACACATCAGCAGTGCCCTCCACTTTGGAAATAATAGTAGCTACCTGATGAGATAATACTTTTAATTTATCTTGATCCGTTCCAAATATTTTCACTTCTATAGGTTGTACCGAAGTCATTAAATCGCCTAACATATCGCCAATCACTTGCCCAAAATCAATCCGAAGTGCTGGTTGACTTTGTTCTACCTTTATTCGAATATCACTTATCACCTCCTCGGTGGTTTTAGTCCTATCTTTTTTTAATTGTATTAGATAGTCTCCTCTATTAGGCTCTGTAATAAAAAATCCCATTTGTGTGCCAGTCCTCCTGCTATAAGCTTTTACTTCAGGTACTTGAATCAACATTTTCTCCACCTCCCGCAGCATTCTATCTGTTTCTTCTAAAGAAGTTCCTGGAGGTGAGTTGTAATCAAAAACAATACTCCCCTCATCCATCTCAGGTAAAAATCCTGTTTCTAATTTTGGTATCATATAAATGACAGAAAGAACAAGAAAGGCAATTATAGAAATACTAATGATAGGTTTCTGTATAAATAAACCTACCCATTTTTGTGTTTTTACTTTTGCTTCAATTTTTATAGGCCCCTTATTAATATTTCCTTCTGCATTTTTTGTAAATAAAATATACAGAATGGGTAAAATAATCCAAGTAACAAAGAAGGAACATATCAAGGCAATTATCATAGTATTGGTGAGTACTTTAAAATAGGCGCCGGCCACCCCACTCATTAATTCAAATGGCAAAAAGATAACAATTGTACTTAAAGAAGAACCAATCATTGCAGGTAGCAAATACTTAATAGCCTTTACAACCAAGCTATTAGTGGGTTCATTAGGAAATTCTTCATGCGTGCGATGTATTTGCTCTACCACCACAATAGCATCATCTATAATCAAACCAATGGCCGCAGCTAGTGCGCCTAAGGTCATGATATTAAATGTTTGACCAAAGGCATACAATAATAATAAGGTTAAAGAAATAATAATGGGTATCGTAATTAAAATAACAGAGCTAGATTTAAAAGAGCGCAAAAATAAAACCGCAACAAAAATAGCTAAGCCTAAACCCATCCATAAACTATCAGTAACACTTTTAATGGAATCTTGAACAAATTCAGCTTGGACATAAAAGGGTTTTATTTGAACATCTTTGGGTATGATTTTTTGAAGTTCATTTATTTTTTCATTTAACTTTTCTGTAATGCTAATTAAATTACTATTGGGTTGTTTAATAACAGCCAACAACAATCCATCTTTACCATTAGCATTTATCTTTACATATTCTTTCGCCTCTTGTATTTTAACATCAGCAATGTCTTTCATTAAAACAATCCTTTTCCCGTCATTCTTTACCACTAAACTTTCTAATTGCGCGATGGAAGTTACAGCCGCATCGGTCACTGTTAAATACAATAATCGGTAGTCCGATAAATAGCCATTTGATTTAATAAAATTAGTTTGACCAAGTGCTGTATTGATGACATCGGGGGTAATGCCCAGTGTACTCATCTTTTGGGTATTTAAAATAGCCCAATATTCCTTGGTTTTACCACCAATCACTCGAATTTCTGCCACCCCTTCCACTTGAGATAAAAATGGCTTGATGGTATACAAAGCCAACAACTTCATTTCTATCGGCGATTTGGTCCTGCTCTCTAGGGAATAGCCAGCTATGGGTAAAATAGAGGGATTCATTCTTTCAACGGTGATATTGGTTTCTGCAGGAAGCGTATTTCGAATCTCATTTATTTTTGATTCAATTCTTTGCTGACTGATGTCAATATTCGCTTTCCATTCCATATAAGCAGAAATCTCACAACTACCCCTACTCGTGGTACTACGAATCATTTTTAAATCGGGAACTTGTTTGATGGCATTTTCAAGTTGTCTTGTCACCGTTACCATCATCTTTTTTACAGGCAATTGTCCAGCATCTGCAATCACTTTAATTTTAGGAAAAGTAATTTCAGGAAATAAAGCTGTTTGTAGTTTACTATAAGCAAAGAATCCCCCTAACAGTATAAATACTGCTAAAATAATAATTGGATTTTTATAGGAAGAGAACATATTTCTCATAAATAATTAAATTATTTTGTGACGATTACTTTTGCAGTATCCGCCAATCCATAATGACCAGTCAAAATCAATTTATCTTTTGGAAATAAAATAGGAGATAAAATTTCCACATTACTATTGGTTTCAATTCCTTTTTTAACATCTACTCTAACTGCCGTAATACTATCTATCATTTTCATGACCCAGAATTCGGTTTGAGTGTCATTGGAAAGCAACGCTGCTTTAGGAATGGATGTGGTATTTATTTTTATTTTTTTTACCAGGGATACCTTTGCAATTAAATTTTCAGGTATTGGATTATTCGTATTTACCTTGATTATAAAATTTTGAGTTTGTGAAATAGCATCTACCATGGGCATCGGTGCTTCCAATGTGCCATTTAATACTATCCCATCAGGTAATTTTAATTGCAATTGATGGTTATTAGGTAAATAAGACTTTAACTCATAAGGCATATCTAATAAAAACACAAAGCTTTTAGTATCAGTAATGGTAGCCAATGCTTCTCCATCTTGTACATAGTCGCCAATGCGATAATTAATTTGAGTAATGTAACCAGTTCCAGGTGATTTGATATGTAAAGTGCCATCAAAATGGAAAGAGGAATCTAATTTAGATAAGGCATTGCCTAAAGAATTAGCTTCTTTTGTTTTGATAACAAATAATTCGTCTCCTTTATTAACCATTTTTCCTAAAGAGGCATTAACAACTTGTAAATAACCATTGCTATTAGATTTTACAGCCGATTTTAATAAAAAAGCAGAGACTGCATTTACTTCTACCACATCTTTCATATTTCCTTTTTCGGGAGAGGTAAGGGTAACGGGTGTCCCTACCACTTCTTTATTAGTTTCTACCGTTTCTTTTTGATTGGATTTACATGCCATTAAAAAGAAAAAAGGGAGAATCAATATTTTATTATACTTCATGGTAGTCTATTTTTTATTCCAATAATTTATTTGATTAATAATTTGTAGCTTATTAATAGAGTTTTGAGTAATGATATTTTTTGTATTTAAATAGCTGTTAATGGCTAAGATATAATCTGTAATTTTCACTTCCCCAATTTCTAATAGTTTTTTATTAGCCTCAATAAGGGTTTCTGATAAAATTATTTGTTTATCCGACTGCGTAATGATTTTATTGATCGCATTCAACTGTTGCAATAGCTGAATAATTTGCTGATCAAACTGCTTTTTAAAAAAATTACGGTAGTCTTGCCTAGTTTGTTCGGCAATTTTAATTTTATTAAACTGCATTTTTTTTTGATTGCCATCATAAATAGGTACCGATAATGAAATACCAGCACTTGCTCCAAAGTTTTTATATGCATTTTGCGCAAACGATGACAAATAGCCAGCATCTGCATATAAACTTACCTTAGGTTTGTAATTAAACTCAACCTGAGTAATATTATTTTGGAGCTTAAAACTATCTACTATAAATTGTTGATAGTAAATAGTACTTTCTATTTCTGCAATGGGTTCTATTTTAATACTAGGATCGGCTAGCACAACATGAGCGGTATCCTTGATGCCACATAAATAATTGAGTGACGCAATTTCATTTTGAAATTGAGCAGCTAACTGTTCATTAATAATCTCTTGTTGTTGAGTAGTAATTATAAAATTTAAATAATCAGTTTGTTTATAAATTCCTTTTTCGGTGTAAGCCCTAAGTATAATAGATTCCTTTTTTAATTGTTCCAATAAGCTTAAATTAAATATTATTTGCTTATTAATACCATATGCAGTTACATATTGTGCGGTAATAGATTTGGCCAAATCTTGAGCAGAAATTTTTCCTGATATATTTAAAGATTCATTCAAAAGTCTAATGGATTCATGTTGATTAACTAGATTCTCTTTACTGACCATTCTTTTTGTAGCTATGACCTGTTGGGTAAAATTGGTTCCATTGGTAATGGCATAATCATACCCCCAGCCATTGGAAGAAGGTGCATAAGTATTAGTGCTTAACCCATTAACTTGAACCTGATAACCTGCTAGGATTTTTAAACTATCAATTAAGTTAACTGCTTTTTGATTTTTTAAATCTTTTAAAAGGGGGCTATTGTCAAGCCCAATAGTGATGTATTCTTGTAATTGCTTTTGTTGACCAAAAGTGCTTGCAAAACTAAATAACAAAACAAAGAAAATAAAATTACCTCTCTTGCCTAAAATTGTCAAAATAAACATGCTTCTAAGATACTATATTTTTTGTTTTATCTTGCTATGTAAAAAATAGCGTTTAAGACGCTTTGAACCACTATTAATTAAGGCATTTTTAAGGTAATTTAAAAAAAATAGTACTTTTTCTTTAGTTAATTTAGCAACTGATAAGGTTGACTGGGCAATTTTGAGATAAAATTTTTTTTGTGCCTTAACTTACTGACGTTAAATATATTATGTATGGATGAAATAGAAGTACCTACCGAACATTTGCATGAAGCTATACATGAGCAGGTACATCATGCAAGTAGTGGCAAAGAACAAAAATGGTCACTAGTGGTAGCCATTTCAACGGCCTTAATGGCTGTTTTAGCAGCCATTTCTAGCTTATTTGCTGGACACCATTCCAATGAAGCAGTAATTAATCAAATTAAAGCTTCTGATCAATGGGCTTTTTATCAAGCAAAAGGAATTAAGGCCGAAATAAAAGCCATTAAAATTGGTGCAGTTGCAATAGATACAGCCGAATACAATAGATATAAAAAAGAACAAGCCACTATTAAAGAAACTGCTGAAGAATTACAAAATGAATCCAAATCACATTTAGAAATTGAGAAGAAATTTGCAAAAGCGGTAACATTTTTTCAAATCGCCATTGCCATCTCTGCGATCTCCATATTAACCAAAAGAAGGTTCCTTTGGGTAATTAGTTTATTCTTAGGCATATCAGGTATTGTCTTTTTATTGCAAGGCATTTGGGTGTAAAAATGGTTAGAACTCATTTGAAAAATTATATTTATATTTAGGGTATAAAAAGACAATTATGGGTTTTCATATTAACAAGAAAGTAGCTGATAAAAAAGCTGCCACTGCAACAAAAACTAACTTTCAAGGTGGTAGTTCTCAATTTATAGCTAAAGCCAACACTAAGTCTACAGGCACTACTAAGAAGCCAATTAAAACAGGTGGCTCTAGAGGAAGTTGATCCTATTTAGACCTCGTTTAGATTCTCTTTAGACTTTGTTTATTAAATATTACTTTACTAAAGTAGGGGCAATTATTTTTTGCCAAATCTGATAGCCTTTTGCATTCATATGTAGGTTATCTCCTATAAAAATATCCTTATAAACCTGGCCATTCGCATCCAACATATCGTTATGAATATCTAAAAATGATACATTTTTTTGTGTAGCAATGTACTGCTTAATTAAGTTATTAGTTTTTACTATGCGCTCTTCCATATTCCATCTTGCAACACTTGGCTTAAGAGAAACAAATACCACTGGCACTGAACCGTTTAAATTGATCCTTATAATTTTTAACAAGTCTTTAAAACGTGTTAATACAATTTCGGGTGTAACAGCTTCGCTTGATGCAATATCATTTTCACCACAATAAATATAAATTTGCTTTGGGTGATATTTTAGTATTGTTTCTTTAGCATAATAGATCACATCTGTTAAAACAGATCCTCCAAAACCCCTATTAATAATAGGATATCCAGGGAAGTAATCGTTAATGTCTGTCCACTTTCTAAAGGAGGAGCTACCCACAAATAAAATACTATTTTTTACGGGACTGTGTAAACTATCTGCCTTGGCAAATGCATTTATTTCATCCTGAAAAGGATGTGGTGTGGAATTTTGTGCAAGAGCAAAATAGTTAGCACCTAAAAGCAAACAGAAACTTAATATAAATTTATTCATACAATAAAATTTTTACTACATTGATTTTCTTAAATACTTCGTTAGTAGAACAATAGTTTGCTCATTCACTTTCCCTTCAATTTGTTCTGGATTATCGGCTACTAAATGAATTTTTTTAACAATAGTTCCTTTAGGTGCCATAAAATTAGCTCCCTTCACATTTAAACCTTGTATAAGTACTACGGTGTCTCCATTTTGTAATTCTGTTCCATTGCTATCTACATGAATCGGAGATTTTATAAATGCACTCACCGCCCAGGTGATGACAGGTTCTTCTAATTCAACAGAAGTTAAAATTTCATTAGCCCAGTCATTGTCTTTTAATTCGTAAAGTATTCGATAAGTTAATGCTTGCACACTTGGTTCCGTATTCCATATACTACCCGCTAAACACTGCCAATGGTTACCCGCTTCTTTTCCTTCAATGATTTGCAAACAAGTAGTACAAAGTGCAACCTCATTTTCAACGATGTCATTGTTTTTTGGGCTTACTGCATAGGCAGTACTCGCTTCTCCTGTGGTACACAATTCACACAAACCTTGTGCACGTTGCTTTAATTTGTCTGAAATTTTCATTGGTATGTATTATATAGGTACTAAAAATGGCTACTTATCTTCTTCTAACAAATTTCTTCCCACCACTTTGCTTGGGTGCATAATTAGGGGTAGGGCCAAACATATCAGGTACTTTCCCTTTTAAAACAGGGGCACCTAATAGTGTTTCTATTTCTAAAAATTTACTTTGTTCTTTTTCACCCACTAAAGTAAACGCTGTTCCAGAAGTGGCTGCTCTAGCAGTTCTGCCTATTCTATGAATATAATCTTCTCCATCATTAGGCACGTCATAATTAATGACTAAATCAATATCATCAATATCTATCCCCCTACTTAAAATATCCGTAGCTACTAAAATATTAGTTTTTTGATTTCTGAAATCTTGTAAAAATTGCTCTCTGCTTTTTTGATCCAAATCGGAATGTATTTCGGCAACAGAAAGCTTAGCATTCATTAATTTATTCGCTAGCTGTTTAACATTTATTTTCTTCGAGCAAAAAACAATTACTTTAGAATAGCGTTTTGAACTAAGCATGTCTATAATAACCGGCACTTTTTGTGCATCATATACTATAAAGGCTTTTTGAATAATTTGCTCCGGCGGCTTTGAAATAGCAATATTGATTTCAACTGGTTGATGCAATATTTTTTTAGCAAGCTCCCTCATTTTAGAAGGCATTGTAGCCGAAAACAATAAGTTTTGACGTACCGCTGGTAAAAAGGTAATAATTTTAGCAATATCATCGCTAAAGCCCATATCTAACATTCTATCTGCTTCATCTAAAACCAAATATTTAAGACCTTTTAGTTTTACATAGCCCATATTTAAATGCGCTATCATTCTTCCAGGGGTACATACTACAATGTCAACTCCACTAGTTAATGCTTTTTTTTCAGTAACAAAAGAATTGCCATCGCCACCACCATACACTGCAATCGAACTTACATCCGTAAAATAAGAGAGGCCTTCAATGCTTTCTGCAATTTGTATAGCCAACTCACGAGTAGGCACAATAATAAGCGCATTGATATCTCCTGCGTGATGCGACACGGTGAGTAAACGATGTAATAAAGGCAATAAAAAGGCGGCAGTTTTGCCAGTTCCTGTTTGTGCAGCCGCTATAATGTCTTTCCCTTCTAAAATAGGAACCATCACTTGTTGCTGAACTGGTGTTGCTGTTTCATAACCCATGGCATCAATGCCATCTAAAATCCGCTGGTCTAATCCTAAATCTATAAACTTCAAAATAAACTCTTTTAATAATTGGTAGCTGTAAAGGTACAACTATTAAAGCATTGCTCCTTCTGACGCTAAAACCAAGCCAATTAATGATTATAGGTTCTTGACGCTATTTTATCTTCAATCTCCATCCAAAATAAAACATCCTTCCAGTAGTGGGGCCCCAAACCAAAGAAGCATCAAAATAGGGACTAAATGGTGTGCTCGCAGATAAAATTGGATTTTGCTGATAGTAATTAGTTATGTTTTCAATACCCATATAAACCTCCATAGGATATAGCTTACCTATTGCTTTAGTGACTTGAGTGTTCATTAATACAAAACTCGGCGAATAAGCTGGCAATTCAAATAGGGCTGGATTGGCAGTTGTATTGGGAATCCTTTTTCTTCCATTATAAGTAATTGTATAATTAAATTTCCAACTATTATTGGTTGCATAGTCTACACTTAAAAAAGCTCTGTTTTTAGAGATCATTGGGCGATCCAATAAATTACCATGATAGGTTTGTTGTACATCAAAATAACGAAATGCCATCTTAACATCAAATTTTTGAGCGGGTTGAATATTTAATTCTGCTTGCACACTATTAGAAAAAGATTTCCCATTTAAATTATAAAAATGAATGGTTCTAGCATTTTCTAAATCTACGACCACTTGATTTTCAAAATCGTTTCTAAAATAATCTACGCCTAAAGATGCACTATTGTTAAACAATTTAAATTTTTGATCAAAGCTTACTCCTTTGTTCCAGGCAATTTCTGGATTTAATCCATAGCCAACACCTTTAGGATAATTTTCAAAATTTAATTGCCTTGCACTAACCAACACACTATTATTTTCTGCTAAAATATTAGCTGTTCTTTGACCCCGTCCTGCGCTTAATCTAAATGTAGTTCCTTTAATAGGCTCATACCTTACATTTAAACGAGGTGTAATAAAACTGCCATACAAATTATTATTGTCTGCTCTAAGTCCAGCCACCATGCTAAATTGCTCGGTGGGTGTAAAAGTATATTCAAAGAACGCACCCGGCACTATTTCTTTTCTATTGTAATTTAGAAGATTTAAATTTTCATTGTATTTGTCATATTGAAAACTTAAGCCTGTTCTAAATTTATGAATGGTAGAATTAATGATAGATTGATAAATTAAGTTTCCATAAAAGCTTTGCTGCTTTGCATTATAGGTGGTTAAACCAAAATAAGCATCCTGCTGATGATCAATGGCAGTCAATTGTAAGCCAATGCTTTTATATTTTTGTTGTGGAAACACATAGCCTATTTTTCCAAAAAGCTCGTAGCGCTCTGTATTAATACCAAGCCCATAATGATTGCTTGTGTTTTTATCTTTCGCAGGATCAAATGCGGTTTCTCCGCCCACTTTATTGTCATTCAATACCTTGATGCCAAATTGAGCTAGCCAGCCTTTGCTATTATCAAACTTATATCTATTAACTAATCCAAATTGATTTCCAGTAGGCAAGTCTCTAAAGCCATCTTTATTAAAATCAAGCTGTTTGTTGTTTAAAAAATCGTCATGTAACAATAATCCACTCGACCATTTTGAATTTATTTTTTGTGATAAATTTACATTCAAATCGGTTTTTCCAAAATCATTCACATAAACATTAGCCAATAATCTTTCGGCTGTTTCTGGTTTTTTAAGCTCTACATTAATTTGGCCTGCAATACTTTCAAAACCATTGGCCACCGATCCTACACCCTTAGTAAGTTGAATACTTTCTATCCAAGGCCCAGCAATAGAGTTTAAACCAAGAGGTGTTGCCAATCCTCTTGGGCCAGGCAAATTTTCAACGGTAAGCTGTGTGTAATTGCCACTTAAACCTAATAGTTGAATTTGCTTAGAGCCGGTAATAGCATCGTTAAAGGAAACATCTACCGAAGGATTGGTTTCAAAGCTTTCGCTCAAATTACAACAGGCAGCTTTTAATAATTCTGTGCCAGTCATTACTTGAGTTCTGATGGTGCTTAGATAAGGAATATAGGTTCCATTAGGTCTACTAAAAACAGTTACTTCGTTTAATTGATTCTTAGCAGCTAAAATAATTTTCATGTCTTTGTAGTTGGCCACAGAAATGGTATCTGCTTTGTATCCCACATAACTAATCACCAACCTTTGATTAGTGGCCATTACATTGATACTAAAAACCCCAAAGCTATCCGTTAAAACACCATTTTTAGTGCCAGACCAATAAACACTGGCATTGGACAATGGCTCAAATTTTCCATTCTTATTATCTTGTAAAACTACTCCGCTTACTACAATGCCTTTTTCGTGACTAAGAGAGTCCATAGAAATTAATGGCAATGATGACGACTCAATTACTTTATGATTTAAATCTTGGTTTAACTCCTCGTCTAATTCTCTATAATGACAACAAGCCGGTAATTCTTTGTAGACAATGTCTTTGGCTTTTTTATTTTCTAAATCATGGCCGACCGCTATGATCTTATTTTCAATTTTGTTTAAAGTGATAATTGCAGAGTCATATACCAAATCAAGCATTTGGGAATCTACATCCCAAATTGCTTTTTTAATCCCTTTTAGCTTCAATGCATTTTCAATTCTGCTTTTGCACTGCTCACAAGCACCAAATACTTTAATTGATTTTGTAATGTTGGCATGGGTACTCTCTTGTCCTTGTATAAATAAAGTAATCAGCAAAAATGATAGTAGAAATATGGATTTAATTATTTTCATCATAAAAAATTTAATAAGTGAATAACTCCCAAGTAAATGCCTAGGAATTCGTCTTAATTCCAATAAATAAAGTGGAATTAATAATTACTAATAAATTCTAAATAAGAAAACTACAATTACGAATAAAAATGGGAAGCCGCTGAATTAATGGCGGTGAGGATAGAATGAAATCATTGCTACTTGTAGATAAAAAATCAACTGTCGAAATTTGATAATTACTACTGAATAAAGCAATAGGATAAATTTTTGCTAATCTACATTCGGCATTGACTAATTTCTGATCTGTACTATTTTTTAGAAGCGTTTTGCTGTCGTGGCAACAGCCTTTTTTACCATTACTCTTTTTTTCCATACCGCAAGTGGTACAATGAGCAGCGCTATTGTAGGACAGGCTGATACTTGATCCAGTGAATTTCCCCATGCAATAATGCATATTCATCATTACCCCAGATGAGGATAGTAGCACCACTATAGCAAGCGTAAAAATGAGCAGCTTTTTCATTGACTACAAAGATAAAACTTAATGTTGAGACAACTCTAAAGTTTTCAAATAATAGCTTACTATCTGTTGTACAGAAATTAAATTATTGGGTAAATCTTGCTGATCTCTTTCTACATTGATAGTCCCATGAAAGTTTTGCTTCTTCAATTCCTCAAAAATTTTAGGGAAATTAACCACTCCTGTGCCTACTGGTGCGTCCCTCAATTGAGTATTATTAAATTCGGCAATATCTGCTAAATGTAAAGCCATTATATGGCCAGCTAATTTTTTTAATGCGGCTTCGGGAACAATTCCACTTTTTGGATAATGGCGAACATCCGCACAAACTCCAAAATTAGAATGCCCCTTTAAAGCAGCTAAGGTAGAATCTGGATGCCAATATTGACTAGCTCCTTTCCAATGATTGTGCAAGGCCAATTTAATTCCATAAACTCCAGCTAAACTATCCACACTGTTTAACATGGACCTATCAGGTTCTCCAGTAACAAATTTCAATTCTAAAGCTTTTGCTATTTCAAAATCGCGCTTCCACTGTGCAATAGTATTACCCCCCGTTACATACATTGATTCCATATGTAACCCGCTTTTTTTGATAAGTGCTTTAATTTTCAAAAGGCCAGCAGGGGATAAAGTCATAATGATTGAATCTTTCAATTCAGTACCTGCTTTTCCAAATGAAAAACCTTCGATAGATTTAACTCCAGATTTTTTAGCAAAAGCAAGCTCTTCTGGCAAAGAAGATGCATTATAGCTATATAACGCCAGCCCTAACTTCCACCCTACTGTTTCTTTAGTAGTTTTGTTTTGTGCAATTGCGAAGGTTGTACTAAATACTAAGAGTACAGTTGCCATTAGAGAAATTAAACTTTTCATGATATTAAATTTGAATAGGTAATCCAATTTAAGTAAAAAAAAGTTAGCAGATGTGATAATTATATAGCCTAATTATAAAGTAAGTTTCATCAAAATGTCGTTTTGGACATCTTCCCCTAAAACAAATTGATGTTGGTCAAATTCAACAAACCCATTTTTTTTATAAAATTGAAGTGCTCTTTCATTTTTTTCCCAAACCCCTAGCCATAGATAGGTAAGCTTCAATTCTTTGGCAATGGTTAGCGCTTTTTCATATAAAAGCTGTCCAACCTTTTTACCAAAATAAGTTTTTAAAACATAGATTCTTTCTATTTCAAGCGAATCAGAGTCCTTTATATCAGATTGTGCAGGGCCTAAGTTAATTTTCAAATAGCCCACTTTTTTTTGACCATCTTCCGCAAAATAAAATGTAGAATTAGAGTTTTCTATCTCCTTTTTTAATATTTCTAGATTAAAGCTAGCTGCTAAATATTGCTCCATATCCTCTTTCGAATTGTATGCTGAAAAAGTTTCGATAAATGTTTGTTTACCCAGTCTTTGGAGTTCTAGTACATCTTCAATAGTAACTTGATTAATAATGAACATCTTGTTTCAAATCTTGATTAAAATATTATCTATAATTAAATTTCGAAAATCTTGTCTAAAGAATAAATATTGGTTTTATTGGGACTAATCAATGAAGAAACCATTAGCATCTTTTGAGCCAACAACGCAACCGGCATAGGCCTTTGACTGAGGAATAAGCCAAGTTTATTTAGCCTATTAATAATTGCAATACTTACCCTTTCCAATGGCCTTAGTTTTTCGGTCTGCCTACCTAAAATTCCAGGTCTAAAAATATGGACTTGTTTAAAATTTAAATCTTGAACTGCTTTATCTAATAGTCCTTTCATTCGAGGATAAAATAAACCACTTTTTTCATTAGCACCATAGGAAGATACCAAAACATAAACGCCTACTCCATTTTCGCTTGCAACTTTAGCAGTCTCATATTGAAATGTATAATCTATTTTAAATTGGTTTGATTTAGATCCAGCTACTTTTAAAGTAGTTCCTACTGCAGAAAATAAAACGTCTCCTTGTATAAGATTCGACCAATTGGATATTTCCTCAAAATTTACCACATGAACTTCTAGTTTTGGATGAACTGCTACAATAGGTCGCCTAGAAAAAACAAGCACCTTGCTAAAATTTGCATCCAATAATAATTGATTTAATACTTCAGACCCAGTAGCCCCTGTGGCTCCAATTAAAATAGCAGTTAAACTTTTCATAATTATACTAAAGGTAAATGAAATGAGTTAAATTGCAATTAGATATCAATTTTATAACCCTAAATTAAATTTGTTATGAAAGATGAAATTGTTAATAATATACATAACCCTGCTGGCCTTGAAAAATTATATAGATCTAACAAATCAGCTTTTAAAAAAGAATTCGAGCATGTATATGCAAATAATAAAGGCGAGGTAATTTTGCAATACTGGAATGAAAGGCTATATTTTAAAAATGATACAATAGCACTTGGCTCAAAAAAAGAAATAAGGTATGTGGTTATCATTGCTATTATCGCAGGACTGATCGCTAATATTCCTAATTTTACTGGGATGGACAAGGAAAAGTTTTTTACGAGAAACATTTCTTTTATTGTTTTTCCATTATTATGTAGTTATTTTATTTGGAAACAAAAAATAGTATTCAAAAAATGGATATTGCCTTTGTTTATGGTTTTAGTTGCTGCAATTTATATCAACTTATTACCTAATATCAGTACAAGCAATTCCATTACATTAGCATTTATTCATGTTCCATTTTTCTTATGGTCTATTTTAGGCTATTCATTTTTAGGGAATAATGTAAATAATAGCAATAAGCGTATTGGGTTTTTGAGCTACAATGGCGATTTGTTGGTGATGTCGGCTATTATATTTTTATCTACTTTATTATTTAGCGCTTTAACCATACAGCTTTTTGAATTGATAGGTATAAAGATTGAAAAGATGTATACGGAGCATATATTAATATGGGGATTAGCAGCAATTCCATTTCTTGCCACTTATTTAATTCAAAACAATGCTCAATTAATTAATAAAGTATCCCCTGTGATAGCTAAAATATTTACGCCACTGGTTTTTATCAATTTATTGATATATATAGTGGCCATTATTTACACCAAAAAATATCCATATCAGGATAGAAATTTGCTTTTGATTTTTAATGCTTTATTAATTGGCGTGATGGCCTTAATCCTTTTTTCGGTAGCGGAAGCAGGGAGAGGCGTTAATCATAAAATTAATCTGTTGATACTATTTGGATTGTCTCTGGTTACCATTATAGTCAATTGCATTGCACTTTCCGCTATTAGCTTTCGTATTATTCAATGGGGCATTAGCCCAAATAGATTGGCTGTACTAGTTGGAAATATTTTAATTTTCATCAACTTGCTTATGGTATCCTATCAACTATTCTTAACCGCATTTAAAAATGCCGAAGTAGAAGAAGTAGAAAAAAGCATTGCCCTTTTTCTGCCAATCTACGGAATATGGACAGGACTAGTAACTTTTTTATTCCCATTGGTTTTTCATTTTAATTAATCAGTTTAAATTATCTTACTAGCCTTATTCCAATATCAAAAAAAATAGTTTAGCCAATGAACCCTAAGGTAACTTTATATATAAGCAAAGCTAAAAAGTGGCAGGCCGAAATGGAGCAATTGAGAGCCATTCTTCTGGCCTGTAAACTAAACGAAGAATTAAAGTGGGGGAAACCTTGTTACTCATTTCAAGAGACCAACTTATTTATTATTCAAGCATTTAAAGACAATTGTGCCCTTGGTTTTTTTAAAGGGTCATTGTTAAAAGATGAAAGTAATCTACTCACCAAGCCCGGGGAGAATACACAAGCAGGCAGAATGATACGTTTTAAAAATTTGCAAGAAATTATTAAAATAAAAGTTATTTTAAAATCCTATATCAATGAAGCCATAGCTGCAGAAAAAAATGGATTAAAAATAGAAACTAATAAAAATACTGAACTGGTTTTGCCTGAGGAATTGCAATATAAATTTAAAAAGAACCCATCGTTCAAAAAAGCCTTTAATGCATTAACCCCTGGAAGACAAAGAGCCTATAATATGTTTTTTTCTGCTGCCAAGCAAGCAGCCACCAGGGAAACTAGGATTGAAAAATACACCAATCAAATTCTTAGCGGTAAAGGAATCAATGATTGTACTTGTGGCTTATCTAAAAAAATGCCCTACTGCGATGGTTCACACAAGTCGCTTAGATAAGTTAATTCAGCTAACAGGATTTAAGCCATTAATAGCTAATGACAGCATTAAGAAAAATTAAAAATATTTTATTTTTTTAATACCCCATATACTACCACTCGATTAGAAAAAGTGGGTAAATAGACATGCCCATTGGCAATGGTAGGAGAAGAAAATTTAGCATAGCTGCCTGCGCCTTCTATTATCCCATTTAAATTACTATTCCATAATTCTTTAGTAACATCTGTTGCAGAAAAAGCGCGTAAAATTCCTTGCCTTACACCATGTTCCGCATCATAAGGTGGAACGGCATGCGCCAACCAAACAATTCCTGTAGAATCTACCGAACCATTGGATGAAACAGAAATAACTGCTCCATTTTGCCCAACAGGACCATTTACATTATTTGTTTTTTGTTGCCCTACATTAAGTATTCCATTGACCAAAGGTACTTGGTGTAAGGGTTCATTTTCTGGCCAAACATAAATAAATTCTGTATTTGCTGATTTAAAATAGCTTGGCTGACAATGCATATTGGCTTCAGCATTTCTTATATTGATAGTTTGATGAATTTGATTGGATGCTGTATTATATCCGCCCATATTGTCTTTATCTAAAATATAAAAATTGCCATCTTTGCAACCGGTGAAAAATAAGTTTGAATTAGGAATTAAAAATGCACCTAAGCCTCCATAATCTAAATCATTGTTTTCAAGATATAGATAATTAAAGGGCGTAAAATAACTACTCACTTTAAGTGTAGCTCCACTGATGGTAAGTTTTAAAGCGCTTTCTCCTCTATTAATTAAATTGGTAGGATCATTACTCACTCCAACAGTGCCATTGCCAGTGACACAATACAAATTACCTTGATTGTCTGCTGCCATGCCCATTCCACTTTCCCAGATGCCTCCATTTTCACCATCAGGCGTGTTATTATAAGTAATTTTTTGTTGTAAAGTGTTAGCATCATAACCCAATACCCAACCATGATAAGGTCCCCAATCGCAATGGGATGAAAAACTAATAAAAACAACTCCATTTAACAAAGTAAGTGCTTGGCGTTGATTTTGTTTTTGCGAATCAAAAGTGATTACATTGTTCTTACTACCAGCACCACTGCCCGCATAAGTGGCTGTAATGGCTACAGGACTGCCTTTTAGCTCTGAACCATCCAATATACTTACTGCATGTAACTGTTGCAAATAAGTTCCTGCATTGATAGACCTAGTAACAAAATAAATAGTTTGTGCCATGGAATCAATAACAGGTGTTCCTACTATTCCCATATTGCCACTAAAATCAAGATAATTTCCTCCACAAGCTCCAGTCATGTCATTATTTTTAACTGGTCTTGATAAAGATGGTGTGTAATTTTTTTTCCAAATAGCATCCCCATTTTCAGCATCAAACGCATATAATGTATTATTAACTGTAGCAATCAATGCAAGATTATGATTTGCGTTTTTTATCTTTACATTACTTAGAACCAGTGGCTGTGCATATACCTGATCATCTACTTCTAAGCTGAATTGCTTTCCAAATAAAGTACTATTTACATTTTTAATATTTAAAATAGATTCGTGATTATTCCAACCTGCCCTGCTATTATCATTGTGTTGCGTGACAACTGAAATTGAATTGGCTGGAGGTATATTACTATAAGTGGTAGTTTTAGTAGCAATTGCATTTTTTTGACAAGAAGTAATTACAGTTACTATCAAAAAATAGACAATTGTAGAAAAGTGTGTTTTATTCATTTTATTATTGGCACTTTTTAAAGGATAAAGTATTGGATACTGATTGGTAAAAATTTAACGGCTATAGTTTTCGCTATAGCCGTTAAAATATAGATATGAAATTGTTTATTTCTTAGTAATCACATCGATATCTTTTAACTGCTCATTAAACCATACTGTCATTTCCCCTGTTCCTCTATTGGCCCATGCATAATAAGGAATAGCAATTAACTGTCTTTGAACCGTGCTTACTTGATTGTTAGCTATCTCCACTTTTTGAATGTTCGCTTTTAAGGTTGTAACTCCATTTAATAAATTAGGATTAAACTCTGATGTAAACGCACTGCTACTAGGAAGTATAATGTTGGTTACTTTCCCATCATTGTCCGCCCACTCTGCACAATACATTAATGGACCTCTTTGAATGGCCACTTTTCCAATATCATCTGTTAATTTATCAGAATATACACGACGAACATCCATTGGTAAATTCACTTCTACTACATCATTTTTATTCCAAGATTTGTCAATGATGGCATACCCATTTTCGGTTTTGTATTCTACCGCTACCCCATTCACTTTAATCACAACTTTGTTATTTGCCTTTGAACCAAACGTATATAAATCAGAAGGGATAGCTTCTTCAAGCACCCATCCTGGAATACGCACTTTTAATGCAAAAGGAACCATCCCTTTTTTAGGTGATACCACAAACTTCAAATCTCCATTCCATGGATAATTATTTTGTTGTTCTATATCTACTTGCTTTTGATTGATATTGATAGTAGTGCTACTATTCACAAATAAATTAACAAATAAATCTCTGCCATTTTGTGCATACATATAACCAGGAATAGAAGGCAATAATCTTGTTACATTGGTTGGACAACAAGAACATTCAAACCATCCAGAACGCTCACCTTCAAAGCTTTTATGTGTAGAGCTAGCTCTTGATTCTAATGCGTTGGTATAAAAGAATTTTTTACCATCTAACTGAACTCCTGAAATAAGTCCATTGTATAAAATCTTTTCTAGTACATCTATGTATTTAGATTCTCCATGCAATTGAAACATTCTTTGATTCCAATAAACATTTGCTATCGCCGCGCAAGTTTCATTGTAAGCTGTTAAATTAGGCAACTCATAATTATCTCCATAACGCTCTCCACTTGGAATGGCGCCAGCGCCACCTTGTACATACAATTTTTTAGAAACCAAATTCACCCAAATACTATCAATAGCAGCCAACATCGCTTTATCGCCAGTTAAGGCTGCAATATCCGCCACTGCTGAATATAAATAACCCGCTCTTACAGAGTGGCCAATGGCTTCTTTTTGATCTACTACTGGGATATGATCCTGCCAATAGGCTCCATTTTTCCATGGATCAAGACTCTTTGCATCATAGCCTTTAAAATGACCTCTTTCTTCAATAAAATATTTGGCAGTATTTAAGTATTCGGCTTTGCCTGTTACTCTATATAATTTAACTAAACCCATTTCAACCACTTCATGTCCTGGTGCTGAATGCAATTTGTCTTGTCCAAAAACAGAGCATACTAAGTCGGCATTTTTTAAAGCAATATTCAGTAAGTTTCTTTTACCAGTGGCTTCAAAATGCGCTACTGCAGCTTCATACAAATGTCCCGCATTGTATAGTTCATGACTTAATTCACGCTCTTTTTCCCAACGTACTTTACCAGCCCATAGATGTGGATTTGCTGGATCAATAGTACGAGCAGTATATAAGTAACCATCTGGCTCTTGTGCTTTAGCTACAATATCAATTAAAGAATCCATGTACCTAACCATTTTAGGATCGGGAAAAATACTGATAGAGAAAGAAGCTCCTTCGATGGTTTTATAAATATCGGTATCATCAAAAGGAAAAGTGGTACAAAACTTTCCTGTTTTAGAGGCAGCCATTTCAAAGTTCTTTACTCTTCCTGTATTTTCACAACGTTCAAATGAAGTAGGAATGGTGCTGGTATGATTTAATTTTAATCTTGGCAACCAAAAGTTATCTGTGATTTTAACTTGTGTAAAAGGAACTGCCACATAAGTGTAATCCTTTTTTTGAGCAAACAAAGATGTTTGTACTAATAAGCACAAAACGAATAAGCTTTTAGCTAAATGCTTGTTAAATTGATTTTTCATATATTTTATTTTATACTGTTTATTAGATGCTAAATAAATTAATATTTTTGTCACTGAACTAAATGAAAATGAATCATGGCTGACTCATTGATTAAAATTAAGAAATATTTCTAACAATTTATCAGGTTCTGCTTACTTACCAAATTACTTTAATTTTTTCGGCATTTTCCCAACCTGGAGGTGTAGGGTTTTGTGGAGCAGGTGGCGCATCATATTTAAGTGCGTCTGGATAATATAAAAAGCAGGCAACACTTTTGGTGGGCATAAATTGATTAGCAGTTATTTCTAATAAAAAGGGCGTAATTCCATAGGGCACTAATGTCACTTTTTTATGGGTAACCCCCGCCGCTGAAAAATAACCCAATGCAAAATCGGAAGCATTCGTTTGATTATAGACATTCCCTTTGATCGAAGCGGGCAAGGGGTCTAAAACACTACCTGTTCTAGTTAATTGATCATCATAACGTTTCCAAAATTGATACGCTTCTCTTGTTAAACTTAATTGACTAACATCAATATGTGGATTGGTATAATAATAGATATAGGTTTTTCCTACCGTCTTGTTGAGAATTTCATTTCCATTGATGGAGGCGTCAGACAATAATCTTACCGTATAGTCTTCATATTTTTGATAACAATACTCAAACATGATACAGCCAATTCCACAAGGCACTCCTTTAGTTTTTCTGCCAATCCATGCTTTAAATTTCCATTGATAATAATTCTCTTCATTGCCCGGATCTTTGGCATCTATTGAAATACTCAAATAGGTAGGAAAATACATGTCAGATTTATCAACGAAAGTAGCATTCACCTTAGATATAGGAACTGGATTATTAATTTTCTCTGGGGTAGATATATAAGTTGTTCCGTTTTTTAATTTTACTTTAATAGAATAGCTACGCCCTACTTTACCAATATAGGATGGGTCAGTTGTTTGATAAACACCATTGATGGTGTATTTTAATACAGTGGTATTTCCCAAGTTATCTGAAATACTTACGCTTGCATCTTTAACATAATTACTTTCTGGAATTGAAGAAGAAGATGCAATACCACCCGAGTAAGTTAACTGAACAGTATAAGGTATAGAGTCGGTAGTGATGGAGCCTTCCACCACCAAGATGGGTGCTGCTTGCCTGGTGATTGGATTAACTTCTTTAATACAACTTTGTGCAAAAAGGATAATTAAACTAAGCCAAATATATATATTTCGATTTTGCATTGATTAGAAATTATAATTCCAGGTGATAGAAGGAATGATGCTTCCAATGATTGAAAGTTGGTAAGCGCGAAGTTGGGTATTGATGTTTTTAAAATATACAGAGTAGGCATTCTCATGCATGTAAACATTGTAAAATGAAATATTCCAAGTACTGTATTTTTTTTGTTCAGGGCTAGTTTTAGTACTGTAGCTCCACCCTACATCTAGTCGATGGTATGCAGGAAGTCGATCTGAATTTCGCATCGAAAAATTAGAAACAACATTTTGATTAAATATATAATTCCCATCTGGATAAGTAGCAGGCCTGCCAGATGTAAAAATAAAGTTGGTATTAAATGTCCAGCCTCTTTCCAATTTTATTTTTGCAATAATGGCGAGGTTATGCGGTTTATCTATATCTGCAAAATAATAAGCGCCTTTATTGACAATTTCAGAAGGGAAAGTATTAAGTACTTGCACTTGAGTTTGAGAATAAGTATAATTAATTTGTCCAGTTAGTTTTCCAAAATTTTTGGCAACGCTCATCTCCACTCCATAAGCCCTTCCTCTTGCATTTAATAATGAACTTTCTATATAAGGGTTCAATAATAGCGTGCCCCCATCTTTATATTGAACTGTGTTTTGTGTAGTCTTATAATAAACAACAACAGATCCTTCGTATAAATTATTAAGGAAGCTACCAAAAACACCTGTAGCATATTGATCGCCAATTTGTTTTTTAATATAAGGGTCGCTTAATTTCCAGAAGTCAACAGGAGAGATAGAAGTGGTATTAGAGATTAAATGTAAAAACTGTTGTCCTCTATTGTAGCTAATTTTTAATGCCAGCGCATCAGATAGACTATACTTAATAGCAATTCTCGGCTCTAACCCTTGTTCCGAGTGGATTATTTTATTAGCTGCATATTGTGTTGTGTTAGAAATAGTCTCTTTAGACAGGGGATACCCTTGCTCGTATTGATAGACAGTTTTAGGTCCTAAATAATCATATCTTACATAACGTAATCCTAATTGTATAGACAATTTATTATTCACTTCGACATTATCACTAATAAATGCAGCCATTTCTCGTCCTTGCTCCTTTGCAATAGTAATGGGTATAATATTACTTGTAGCTGAATTGGGAGTTTGTGCCCCTGGCGCAATTTCATATAATATATAATCGAGCCCAGTTTCAATGGTATGACTTTCGGTTGGATGATATACCAAAGTTGGTTTTAATTGAGTTTGACCAATTTTTGATATTAGAGAATATTCATAGGCCTTATCCAATCCAAAAATGGTGGAAAGAAAATTGCTATGATTGGCATTAAATTTGAAAGTTAAATTTGAACTTAATTCTGAATTGTAATTTAAAGAAACAAGATTGGACTCCCATTGATAAGCCATGGTTGAATCAAACTTAAATTTATCGTAGCTTCTATATCCAGTAATAGACAAAGTATTTTTATCATTGATGGTATACTCGGCTTTTAATACGGCATCATAAAATGAAGCACGGCTATTACCAAAATTAGAACCTAATTGATTTAAGATAAAATTTGGATAAGCTGTTCTAAACCCACTTGTAAAAGTTAATTTATTTTTAATGAAAGGCCCATTCACAAAAAAACGACTGCTCATAGGACCTATGCCGCCATTGTATTGCATTTCTTCTTTGTTGCCATTTTTGATTTTCATAGTAAGCAGGGAGGAAAGCCGACCTCCATATTCCGCAGGCATCCCTCCTTTATACAATGAAATATCTTGAACCACATCGGGGCTTAGTGAAGTATAAAAGCCAAGTAAATGTGAAGTATTAAAAAGTGGGGCCCCATCAACTAAAACTAAGTTTTCATCTGCATTGCCACCACGTACATTGAACCCGCCAGCACTTTCGCCTGTACTGGTAATGCCTGGTTGTAATATTAATGCTTTGATAATGTCTGCTTCTCCTAATAATATGGGACCTTGTTTTATTAATTCTGGATTAATTCTTACCACATTCATTTCAGTGGTTTTTAATTTAGAACGTTCTTTAAAAGCTTTCACGGTAACATCATCTAAAGAAGGCGTCGAGGCTCTTTTAAGTTCAATGATAAAAGGCTTAGCAGTTGCTGAAAAAATAAATTCCTTACTAATAGTGGTATAACCAATATAAGTAAATTGAATGGTTGCTTTTGGAGCTTTTAACGGAATAGAAAAATAACCACTATCATTGGTGGTCGTTCCAGTACTTAAACTTTGAACAACAACACTCACTTGTTTAATTGGTTGTTTGGTTTCATAATCAATCACAGTACCTGTAGCCGTATAGTTTTGCTGCGCACTCGCTTGAATGGAGATACTTGTAAGAAAAAACAAACCAATGATGGATCTAAAGTGAAATGACATTATGCATAGTTAACAAAGCAATTTATGAAATATAGCTTATAAATAACTAGGTGGGGACTCTTTTTGTGATGAATAAAGCAAAAGATATAGCGCTTTTTCTTAACTTGTTAATCATAATAAACACTTTCATGAAACAATACATTTTTATAGTCGCCAGTTTTATGCTGTTGAGCCTAAATAGCAGCGCACAAAAAGCGGTCACAGCAGCCAATTATTTCATTGACCTCTTAAGTAAAGAACAAAAAGTGGAAACCGTATTCCCGTTTGATACAGACGAGCGTTACAATTTTCATTTTGTGCCTATAGATAGAAAAGGAATCACTTTTAATGAAATGAATAATGTCCAAAAAATAGCCGCATTTGATTTATTAAAAACTTGTTTGGGAGAAGATGCCTTTCATAAGACAAAAGAAATTATGCAATTGGATCAGTTGCTAAAAGAATTGGAAATGCGCAAACCAGAAGATCATTATAGAGATACGGGCAATTATCATATCACCGTTTTTGGAATTCCTTCCGCTAACACTATTTGGGGATGGAGATTTGAGGGTCATCATATTTCTTTCAATTTTTCTTTTTCTAAACAAACACTCATTTCTGGAACGCCAGGCTTTTTGGGATCGAACCCTGGTATAGTGCTGAGTGGAGCGCAAAAAGGAAAACAAGTATTGAAAGAGGAAACCGAAATGGGATTTAATTTATTGAGCTCTTTAACGGAACCTCAATTAAAAAAAACCATTATTGATTCCATTGCCTATAAAGACATTATCAGTTTTGACAAAAGAGTGGCGATGATAAAAAATCCAGAAGGGATTCGTTACAAAGAACTTACGAATGAACAGCAGCAATTGATGTTACAATTAATTAGTTTATACGTTCACCGCTACACTAAAGTATTTGCAGAAGCAATGCTTAAAAAAATTCACGCGAATGGATTAGATGATATTTGGTTTGCTTGGGCGGGTGATAGTCATTCAATGATGGGCAAGGGGACTTATTATCGTGTTCAAGGGCCTACCTTTTTGATAGAATACGATAACACACAAAACAATGCCAACCATGTGCACTCTGTAATTCGCGATCTGCAAAACGATTTTGGCGGTGATGAATTATTGAAACATTATAAAAGAGATCACGTTCATTAACCCCTTTTCAAGTAGCTAGCTGTCATTTTATAAATTGACGAGTAAATTGAATAAAATTATTCCAATCATACGCTAAGATATCATGTTTGCCGTTTCGTATATGATAAGACACTTGGCCAAAAATGGGTTCCTCTATCTTTGGAAAAATATTTGTCTCCAATCCTTTTAGTCCATAAAACTTATATACATCGGTGGCATAAAAAGCAGACATGTATTCACTCTTAGGGTCAGCCCACTGATCTTCGGAGGCACTGGCCACATATAGTGGACGAGGAGCCATCATCGCAAGTAGCATATGCTGGTCAAATGGTAAATTAGATTCGTGGTCGCTATACTTTTTAAAATTCCCGCAGGCCCAATTAGGAAAATTAGCATTCATTTTTCCAATGGTTTCCCCTTCTTTTCCTCTAGAAATAGCCGCACCACCACAACCAGAGTTATTAGAAATAATGCCAGCAAAACGTTGGTCTAATGCACCAGCCCATAAGGCAGCTTTACCCAAACGTGAATGACCTATAACAACGACTTTTTTTGCATCCAAATTTTTATCTGTTTCAAGATAATCTAAAGCACGTGATAAACCCCAAGCCCATGCAGCAAGTGCACCCCACTGATCATCGTTGGGTTTTAGTTGATTTTGTTTGTATAATAAAGGATAAACACCTGTAGAAAAATCATTTTTATCCGGAGCAATATCCCAATAATACATTGTAGCCACTCCACATCCAGACTGAATGATGGATTCAATGGGCCAATTGGCAGATTCAACACCCGGTTGTTTAGCTAGGCCATTCCAAGCTTTGGCCGTATGAATGGATGAATCACGATTGATGGTTTGATTTCCACTAAAATTATATCCTAGAAATGTTACAAAAGATTTTTTTCCTTTGGGCAAGTACATTAAAATTTCTACAGCAAGTTCTTTCCCATTGCCTTTAAATGTTAATTGAACCTGTTTCCGTATAGCCATTCCATTGAGGGCCTGGT
Source organism: Bacteroidota bacterium (assembly GCA_947448725.1). Taxonomy (GTDB): domain Bacteria; phylum Bacteroidota; class Bacteroidia; order Chitinophagales; family Chitinophagaceae; genus Sediminibacterium. The sequence goes on along the minus strand of CANFOM010000003.1, from coordinate 27,219 downwards.
TATCTATTTCAAGAATTTTTGCTGATGAAATTTTTAATACCCCTGGCACTTTACCATACATCTCCAATTCTAGCATTTGCTTAATTTCGGGACGACGTAATTGTTCCCATTCTTTTGGTGTTGAAATGGACTTTCCATTATTCAATACCAATAAAGGAGGTACTTGAAACTTTAATGGAGTAGGATTATTTTGTGCAAATGAATATTGCGTCATCAACAGAAAAAATCCAACGAAAAATTTGAAGTGCTTATAGGGTATCATAAAATTTATATTATTCATTAATCTCTAAGTCTCAATAGTATTTAGACAACTCTTCCAAGCCTTTACCTGCAACTACTACATCTTGTTCAGATAGTCCGCCAGAAAAAGTAGCAAGAAGATAGCCAGCATTTACTTTTTTGATCACTCCGCCTGGGTAGCCCAATTCCCCATGCATAAGCGGTCTTACCCCGCTACCACTATTTTTTAAGGTAAGTGCCATTTCAGAAGTTTTGGAATTAGCGATAGCAAGAAAATTTAAATTATCTCTAGTGATAGCCCCTTCCACTTTCATTTTTGATATCCAAGCCATGGTGGAATCCCCTGGTATAAATGCCATAATGGCAACGCCTTTGATGCCAATTTCTAGTGCTGCTTTTTCTATAACAAGCAGGCAATCATCTGCATGTTGAAGAAATATTTTTTCTCCCTGCTTTGCTGCAGCATTTTGTGCTTGTGTTGATAAAACCATTCCAAAAAAAACAATCAATACCATTAATAAAACTTTTTTCATGTTCATCATTTTTATGTTTGAATAAAGAAAATAATTGTAGGTAGTCAACTTAGCTATTTTTTAGATAGTATGCTTACTCTTAAAGATAGGGTATTATTTTATTCTTTTTTGAGCAAGAATTTGCCATTTTCGTCCTTAAAACCTAATTCTTTACAATAAATGATGCCAGAAATAACAAGACTCCGACAGACTTTATGTTTTATAAAAAAGGTTATATTCGTAATACAAATAAGCTAAACTCTTTATTATAAATCAGTTACCAATGAAATTACTTTTTCCAAAAATATTTTTACTTAGCCTGGTGCTTTGTAGCTTTTCTATGGCTAAACATATTGATAAAGCAACTATAAATTTATTAGGCTCCAATAAGGACAGCATCAAAATTAGCTCCTCAGATACCAGCTTGGTATCCATGTTTAACTGGGCACATGCTACTTCCAATGGCTATCTGGGAAAAGATAGCGACCCCGTTGGACCTTGGTATGAGGCAGCTTTGCCTGAGCGGGAAGCTTTTTGTATACGCGATATATCTCATCAATGTATTGGTGCTGAAATTATTTCACATGGCAAACAAAACTTGAATATGTACTACAAGTTTGTTTCAAATATAACAGAGAATAAAGATTGGTGTACTTATTGGGAAATTAATCGTTACAATCAACCGGCACCTATAGATTATACCTCTGATAAAGATTTTTGGTATAATCTTAATGCTAATTTCGATATCATCAATGCTAGTTATAAATTGTATCAATGGACAGGCAACAAAGCCTATATTAACGACCCATTGTTTGATCAATTTTTTAAAATTTCACTTAATCAATACATTGATCGCTGGCAACTACAGTCTAATAAAATTATGCAACGTGCTGGCGTAATGAATGTGACAGAAAAATTTGAAAAAGATAAAAGATGGAAAATGAATGCAAGGGGATTGCCTTCCTATGATGAGAGTGTAGAAGGATTAGCCATTACAAGCGACTTGATTGCAATGATTTATAATGGCTTTTCAACTTATGCAAAAATACTAGCATTGAGAGGTGAGCTAGTAAAAAGCAAGCAATATGAAAAGAAAGCATTAGCCTATCGACAACTTATTGAAAACCGTTGGTGGAATGAAAAAACAAATTCCTACTATAATTATTTTCTTGAAGATGGCAAGTTTCATGGTGGAGGCTCCAACTTGTATATGCTATGGTATGGGGTGATTCAAAATCCTAAAAGGATTATACAAACCTTAGGCAATAATAATATATGGGACTATTATGAAATTGAAGGGATGTCTTATCTGCCACAATTATTTTACAGATTTGGTTACAATGAAAATGGATATCGTTTCTTACAAAAAATTTACTCCAATAAGCGTCGTCAATATCCCGAAGCCTCTAGTGGTTGTATCGAAGGAATCGTTCACGGGCTAATGGGTGTTCAACCATCCGCTGCCGAAGGTATTGTAACTACTTGCCCTCGCTTGACAGAAAAAACAACTTGGATCACCATGAAAAATATTCCTATTTTCAGCGGATTAATTTCGGTAGCACATCAATCTGCTGTCAAAACAGTATTTACCAATGAGGCCTCTAATAGCATTATCTGGCGTGCTATGTTTCAGGGTGTATTCAAAAATATTAAAATTGATGGACAAAAATTTGCAACCAAACAATACTTGGATGAGATAGGCCAAGTGCATAGCTACGTTGATGTTGCTGTAAAAGCAACTGCGACAAAAGAAGCAGTAGCTTTTAAATAATATGAAAAAATACTATCCCTCCATTCGAGCCCTACATTTATATTTTGGATTATTGATAAGTCCATTGGTACTAATTTTTTGTATCAGTGTGCTGGTATTAAATCACACAGATTATATTAACAACCGCTACCCAATTCAAAATTTACCTGTTACCAAAACCCACATCGATAAAATTCCTTATGATACTTCTGATTTACAAACTGCAAAAAATATTATTAAAAAGCTGGGGGTGAAAGGTGAAATTGATTTTATTTTTCAAAACGATAGCCAAATTTCTTTCCCAGTATTATTACCCGGATTTACGACAAGCATTAAGATAGATAAACAAACCAATGATGTGCTCATCACCAGAAAAGAGGAAGGCGCTTTTAGAGCCACTAATTTCCTTCACAAGATGCCTGGCCCTCATAATGCTAAATTAAGAGGCAATTCTTTTTTTATGCAAAACTGGAAACTATTGGCAGATGGAGTTGTTTATTTACTCTTATTCCTATCAGCAAGTGGTATTTTTTTATGGTACTTTCTTAAAGTAGAAAGAAAATTAGGATGGGTATCCATTTTAGTAGGTATTATATTATTTACAGGACTTTTATTTTTCTTACTAACATGAAATTAAATATGCTACTTAAAAAAATAACTTATACCAATCGACGACTTCATATACATATTGGATTATTGCTAGTGTTGTTTATTTGGCTATTTTCCATATCAGGATTATTGTTAAATCATGGGGATTGGAAATTTGCCAGTTTTTGGGAACAAAGAAAACAAACTAAAACTATAACAAGCATCCATATCCCATCCGGTTTAGATAGCACACAAATAATAAAAAATATTTTATTGCAATTAAACATTTCAGGAGAGGTAAACAATGTAAAAATGAATGCAGATAGCGTTGATTTTAGCGTTTCCTATCCTGGACATGTTAATAATATACATACAGATTATAAAAAATCTATTTGTGTTCAAAATCAACTCTCTTATAACATTTGGGGTAAGCTAAGGACCTTGCATACTTTTAATGGCGCGAATAAAAATAATGCAAGTACAGCGCCCAATTGGCTCCTTACTCGTGTATGGCGATTTTCAATGGACGGTATTGCCATAGGCCTTATCTTTTTATCTGTAAGTAGCTGGATAATGTGGTATAAAATTAGGCAAGATTATGCCTGGGGTTACTTTGCACACCTTGTAGGATTTCTTACGGCTATTTACTTTGTCATTTTATTAAGATCCTAGGATACAATCTATAGTAATCTACACCCTGACCTGATTATCTTAAATTGAACTTAAGAAGCTTACCACTTATACATTTGTTTAAAATATTTTCAATTTTTGGTGTCAAATCCTAGTATAATCAAATAAATAGAAATATATTGGAAGTACAACGGCTGCTAAAAATGGTGGTTTTTCTATTATGCGTGTTTTAAAAATTTTCATACCCTTTTATATTATTTTAATAGCTGCGCATTTCAATGCTATACAGGCTCAGATGTCAGCCCATGATAGTTTGGTGTATAAAAATGCTGTGAAAAATGTAATTGAAGTTTACCATCAAAACATAACCGATCAATCTGGCCTACTCAATGGTAGTTTATATAAAGGGCATAAATTTTTTCGATACAATGAAGGGCATCCTTTTTTTACTAAAAATACTTATGCTAAGGGCGCAATCGTATATGATCAAGTAGCCTATAATAATATTGATATGTTGTATGATCAAGTAGATGATGTTGTAATTGTGCAAGATAGCCCACGTCAAATTCAACTTGTTAGCGAAAGAATCAATGAATTTTCTTTATATGGAAGTCGTTTTGTTAGAATTGAAAATGACAATCCTCAGTCCCTATTGATAGGCACTGGATTTTATAAAGCCTTATATGTTGGCCATAGCAGTTTGTACAAAAAAGAAATAAAAATAGCTAGAGAAAAAATTTACAACTCGAGTGAATTATTTATAACCTATGAACTCAATAGCTATTACTATATTAAAAAAGAGAACACCTACTATGAAATTAAAAAAGTAAACGACTTATTGCGTTTATTTAAAGATAAACGAAAAGAATTAGAACAATATATTGATGAAGCTAAATTAAACTTCAAGAAAGACAAAGACAATATGCTTACCAAAGTGGTTGACTATTATGAGCAAATAACAAAATAATATGAAACGACTTTGTACTATTTTTAGGTTATTTATTTTAATGCATATTAGCATAATAAGCTATGGGCAAAAAGAGGCCAATACCTTGGTGGATTTAAATGTCACGAATGTATCAATCAAAGAATTGGTGGCTCAATTGGAAAGTCAAACAGATTATCATTTTTATTATGATTCGGCATTATTTGTTAATACTACATTTACCATTGCCGTTAAGCAGCAAAAATTATCGAAAGTCTTAGATCAAGTTTTTGCTACATCAGCTATCTATTATGCAAGTGATGATAATTTTCATGTGTTTATTACCAAAGGCGTAGTATTAAATTTAGCTTTGCCAGAAGGCTTTGTAAACAATGAAAAATCGAATAAAGAAAAGCTGAAACAAGAATTATCTAATTTATTGACTACGGCTGAAGAAATTAATCCTGTACAAGAGGCCTTGGCTGATAAAAAAATATATGAGATAGGAGAAAAATCCTTGGCAGGCACACAAAATGTAGTGGTGCTTGCCGGTTTTATAAAAGACGCAAAAACGGGCGAACCTATTGCAGGCGCCTCCATTTATATAGACAAGCCTCGTATTGGGACGACCACCGACCAATATGGCTATTACTCCATTTCATTGCCCAAAGGACGGCCTGTATTAAATATACAAAGTATTGGCATGCGGGATGTAAAAAGACAATTGGCTTTATACAGTGATGGTAAAATGAATGTGGATTTACAAGGAAGTATGTTGTCCTTAAAAAAAGTAGTGATATCGTCTCAAAAAATTAGCAATGTTAGAGGCACTCAAATGGGTGTTCAAAAAATTGATATCAAAACCGTAAAACAAGTGCCTGTAGCATTTGGCGAAGCAGATATTTTAAGAGTGGTTACTACCCTACCGGGTGTAAAGACAGTTGGCGAGGCTAGTACTGGATTAAATGTTAGAGGAGGCTCTTCGGATCAAAATTTAATTTTATTCAATGATGCAACCATCTACAATCCCGCTCACTTTTTTGGCATGTTCTCTGCTTTTAACCCAGAGATTATAAAAAGTGTCGAGTTGTACAAGAGTAGCATTCCTGCAAGTTATGGAGGCCGCTTGTCTTCTGTATTAGATATTACTAGCAGAGAAGGCAATAAAAAAGAAATAACAGGTTCGGCAGGGATTGGCTTACTTACCAGCAGATTGGATATTGAAGGACCTTTAGTGAAAGACAAAACCTCATTTATACTTGGTGGTCGTACTACTTACTCTAATTGGTTATTTAAAATATTGCCGGATCAATTTAAAAATAGCAGTGCAAATTTTTATGACTTAAACTTAAATATAACACACGAGATTGATAAAAAGAATACATTATACTTAACAGGCTATTTAAGCAATGATCATTTTAATTTAAATAAGGATACTCTTTATTCCTATGGAAACAAGAATGTATCCTTAAAATGGAAGCATATTTTCAACAATAAATTAAATAGTATTGTTACAGGTGGATATGATAGATATGAGTATACGATTAATAGTGATGCCCTTCCTTTGAGCGCTTATAAACTAGGTTTTGATATTAATCAATCCTACTTTAAAGCACACTTTAATTACTATATGAATAATAAGCATAGCATTGATTTTGGTGTTAATTCTTTATATTATGCATTACATCCAGGCAACTATACTCCACTTGGCACTAAGTCATTGATAGCGCCAGATGCGATACCATCAGAAAAAGCTTTAGAAAGTGCATTGTACTTTAGCGATCATTACACTATTACTAGTGCATTAAAATTTGATGCAGGTATTCGTTTTTCTGTGTTTAATGTATTGGGACCTCAAACAATAAATGATTATGCACCAGGAATTCCAAGAACCGTGGATGCCATTTTAAAAACGGTACCCTACCAAAGTGGCGATATTATAAAAACCTATGGTGGACCCGAATACCGACTATCCCTTCGCTATGTAATTGATGAAACTTTCTCTCTAAAAGCAGCCTACAATACACAACGTCAATACATTCATTCTCTTTCCAATACAACTGCCATGGCGCCCACCGATGTTTGGAAATTGAGTGATCCCAATATAAAGCCACAAATAGGGGATCAAATTTCAATAGGGATGTATAAAAATTTAAAATCGAATACCATTGAAACTTCTTTAGAAGTATATTATAAGAACATTCAAAATTATTTAGATTATAAGAGTGGCGCTATTTTGGTCATGAACCACCATATTGAAACAGATGTGATAGGCACCCAAGGAAAGGCATACGGAGTTGAATTTTTAATTAAAAAATTAACTGGGAAATTAAATGGCTGGATAAGTTATACTTGGTCACGCATCTTATTAAAAATGGATGACCCTACAGCGGGTGAAATTATCAACAAAGGACAGTATTACCCAGCCAATTATGACAAGCCTAACGATGTTACTTTTATTGGGAACTATCGCTTTAGTCATCGATTTAGTATTTCATTTAATAGCACTTATAGCACTGGACGACCTATCACCTTGCCAATAGGCGTGTTTAATTATGGCGGCTCTTTGAGAACCTTATATGCAGATAGAAATGCGTATCGAATACCCGATTATTTTAGAACCGATTTTTCCATGAATTTAGATGGCAATCATAAAGTGAATCAGTTAACGCATAATTTTTGGTCTATTGGCGTTTATAATTTAACGGGTCAAAGAAATCCTTATTCTATTTATTATGTGTCAGAAAAAGGAAGCGTTAATGGATATAAGCTTTCCATTTTTGGAAGTGCTATTCCTTATATTAATTTAAATATTAAGTTTAAATAGAAATAATGAAAACAAAATATTTTTATTACTTACTTATTTTATTTGCATTTAGTTGCAAAGAAAAATATATTTCACCAGTGGTATCTCCTACAACTGGGTACTTAGTGGTGGAAGGGATAGTCAACAGTGGCATAGGCAGTACTGACATTATTTTAAGTAGGACCACTAAATTAGATAATTTGAAGGTTCAATATGAATTAGGGGCCCGTATTGCGATTGAAGGAGAGGACAATAGCAACTACCCGCTGGCAGAAGCATCTCTTGGTCATTATAAGGTGAGTAATTTAAATTTAAATAGTACTAAAAAATATCGCTTAACTATTACAACAAAAGATGGTAAAAAATATCTTTCCGATTTTACTTCCATTATTAATAACCCTCCTATTGATAGCGTCAATTGGAAAATTGAAAACAATGGTGTTCAGTTATACGTAAACAGTCATGACCCTTCCAATGTTGCCAAATATTACCAATGGGAATATGATGAAACATGGGAAATTCAGTCTGCTTATTTTTCTTATTTAAAATACCAGGTAGTGAAAAAAACGAGCTATGTAGATGTTTACAGTGTTGTTTATATCGATTCCGTAAATTATTCCTATGATACAGCAAAATATATTTGTTGGAAAACCGAGCCCTCTACTACTATTTTAACAACCTCCACAGCTACCTTATCGCAGAATGTGGTCAATGCACCTATCAGTTATATCCCACCTACTTCTTGGAAATTGGGCAAAAAATATAGTATCAATGCAAAACAATATAGCATCAGTAAAGAAAGATATGATTTCTTGCAAAGAATGAAAAAAAATACAGAGAGCACAGGATCCATATTTGATGCACAACCTTCAGAATTAAATGGCAACCTCCATTGTATAAGCAACCCATCAGAACCTGTGATTGGATTTGTAAATATTTGTAGCGTTCAACAAAAAAGAATTTTTATAAATAATAAAGAAGTTCCCAATTGGAATTACAGCCCCTATTGTCCTATAATTGAGATCCCTAACAATACCGATAGTATTCGTATTAAGGGGCTAACCTTACTTCCTACCATTTATGCTAAATTAAGTCCGTTTGGTGCTATAACTTCCTTTTATGCAGCGCCGGCCGATTGTGTTGATTGTAGATTGCGCGGGACAAATATTAAACCCAGCTTTTGGCAATAAATAGAAATGAAATTATGATAAAGCAATTTAATATCAAAGTTTATAAGGTGGGTAAAATAAAAATAGTCAGTAAATTGCTTGGGCTAGCTTTGCTTTTTCTTTCTTCATTTGATTTTGTCAGTGCTCAAGAGTCTGTACCCAATAAGATTCAAAATGATTTAGAAACCTACACGCAACAACATTTACAAGAAAAATTATTTTTACACCTCGCTAAAAATGTATACTTATCCAATGAAATTTGCTGGTTTAAAATTTACAACGTAGATGCTTTTTATCATCTGCCCATTGGAATTAGCAAAATCGCTTATGTTGAATTAATAGATACTAAAAATAACCCGGTCGTGCAATCAAAAATTGCAATAGCAGCAGGAGCAGGAACTGGCTCCATTCAAATACCCCTTCATCTCCCTACTGGTAGCTATACTTTGCGCGCGTATACCAACTGGATGAAAAACAGTAGTACCCAGTTCTTTTTTGAAAAACCTATCACCATTATTAATACGGTTGAAAAATTAGAGCCCATTATTACAGCTAAAAAAGAAGAGGTAGGGGTTCAATTTTTCCCTGAAGGTGGAAATTTGGTAAGCGGTCTTGAAAGCACCATCGCATTTCATGTGACCAACCAATACGGGAAAGGTGTTAATGGTACAGGTACCATCGTGAACGAGAATAATGATACGATAACTAGTTTTAGCACTTTAAAATATGGGCTAGGAAAATTTAATTTAAAACCAACCAAGGAGCATACTTATAAAGCCATCCTTAATTTGGCGGATGGGAAAGTAATTAAACAAAGCTTGCCGTTTATATCGAAAACTGGATGGGTGCTGCACTTGGAAAATAATAAAAGCAGTTCTTTGCAAATTAAAATTGAAGGCATAAGTGTACCTAATGATACAATTTATCTATTGGTACATACCAGAGGTATTGTAAAAACTGTTCAAAGTGGAGCGATGCAAAATGGAAGCGCCGCATTTATAATAGATAAAAATATGTTTGGTGATGGCATTTCTACATTCACTCTATTTGATCAACATAAACAACCGGTATGCGAAAGATTGTATTTTAAGCAGCCAGAAAAAGTACTAGACTTAGGCTTAAAAATTGAATCCTCTATCTATGAATTTAGAAAAAAAGTAAATGTTGAGGTTACCACCCATAATGAAGTTGGCCAAGAAGTGCCTGCTAATATGTCTATGGCAGTGTATAAAATAGATTCATTACAGCCCATAGACCCCATGGACATTAAAAGCTACTTATTATTAAGTTCTGATTTAGTAGGGGCTGTGGAAATGCCCAATAGCTATTTTAACCCTGCAGCGCTGAGTAATGAAGAGGCCATTGATAATTTAATGCTAACCCATGGTTGGAGAAGATTTAGTTGGGAACAAATAAATGAAAACAAGAAGCCCTATTTTGAATTTATACCAGAGTTGGCCGGGCATATTATTAATGGAAAAATTAGCAACAATAACTTGCCCGCAAAAGACAAAGCTGTTTTTGTTTCAATTCCCGGATTAAACACTCAATTTAAATCCACCATAAGTGATGAGTTGGGAAAAATAAAATTTGAATTGCGAGATTTTTACAATCATGGTCAAATAATCGTTCAGGTAGATAGTCCTCAAAAAAATAATAGCAAAATTGAAATTAGTTCACCCTTTTCTAGCTCTTTTTCTAATAAAATTTTATTGACTCCTATTCCGTTTGCACAAATAAACAACAATGCATTGGCCGAACATCATGTAGCCAATGTGGTACTCAATAATTATAAAAAGGAGGATTTACATCAATTCATTTTACCTACTATTGATACGAATGCATTTTATTATCATCCAGATCGAGTTTATTTTTTAGATAAATTCGTACGTTTTACCACTTTAGAAGAAGTAATTAGAGAATATGTATTGCCATTAAGTTTAACAAAAAGAAATGGTCAATTTCATTTAAATGTATATGATGATGCCAATAAATTTTTCGATACCCCTCCTCTTGTTCTTTTAGATGGCGTGATTGTAGCTGATTTAAATAAACTATTTGATTACGACCCTTTAAAAATTAAGAAATTAGAAATAGTTTCCCGCACTTACTACTTAGGCAATTTAACTTTTAATGGAATTGTAAATTTTACTACCTATAACGGAAAATCAGAAGGATACGAATACGATCCGCATGCGCTTGTACTTGATTATGAGGGATTGCAGCAACAAAGGGAGTTTAGTGCGCCTTTATATGAAACTCAGAAAGAAATTGACAATAGATTGCCAGACTTTAGAAATGTATTGTACTGGTCACCATCCGTAAACACATCAAGCACGGGGAAAAAATCTGTCTTTTTTTATACCTCAGATGTAGCGGGCAAATATGTAATTGTATTACAAGGAATGACTTCGGCGGGACAATTGGGAAGTACGCAACTGCCCTTTGAAATAAAAGCACATTAGTATTCAAAATTTTTATAGCCACTGTCTAAAAAAAATAGTGCGACCTTCTTAAAAAGAAAAAAGCTACCAATATCATTGATAGCTTTTTTTATAGATAGTAGTTGCTTACTTTGTTTTAACAATCCGAACAGCATAGCCGCCGCCAGTAACTAATTTAGCTTGTAAAACGGTTTTATTATTTACTTGTTGCTTAAAGATCGAAGTGTGTTTAGGATTGGTTTTTGCATCAGCTGCATCACTATAAATTTCTGCCGTATAATTACCAGCACCCAAAAACGAAAGTGGTAAACTTAGGTTTCTAGCAGTCCAGTTGGTGATACTTCCAATATACCAGTCATTCCCTTTTCGACGAGCAATGCTAATGTATTCGCCTGGTATGCCATGTATCACTTTAATCTCATCCCAAGAAGCAGGCACTTTTTTAATAAATTCAAAATCGGCCTGTCCTTCATAGGCACTTGGATGATCAGACACCATTCCTAATTGCGCTTGATAAACTACATATAATGCCAATTGATGTGCTCTGGTTCCCATCACCATAGGTGAATCACTTTTTGGATAAAACTGTTCCCTTGTTACATTATCAAAACCGCCTGGTGTATAATCCAAAGGACCTACTAACATACGGGTAAAAGGAAGCATGGTATGATTTTCTGGATTATCTCTAGTGCCCCCTTTGGATTGCTCCATGCCTAATACAGCTTCGTAGCTCATTACATTAGGATAAGTTCTTTCTAAACCAAAAGGTTTGGTACCTCCATGCAGATCTAACATCAAATGATGTTCTGCTGCTTTTTGCGCAGCTTTATAATGAAAATCAATTCCAAACTGATCATCCCTTTCTATAAAATCAATTTTAAGTCCTGCTACCCCCCATTTTTCATAAAGCGCAAAAGCTTCATCCATTTGATTGAACACATAAGGTGCATATAACCAAATCCAAACTTTTACATTTTTAGTAGCAGCATATTTAACCAATTCAGGAATGTCAACTCTCCCATTCATCTTGGTAATATCTTTAGACACAAACCATCCAGCATCTAACATCATATATTCAAGACCCGATTTAGCAGCAAAATCAACATAATATTTCATGTTGGCAGTTGTATAAGCAGGCTTGCCATCGGGGCCAAGACTACCACTCCACCAATCCCAAGATGCTTTGCCCGATTTAATCCAATCGGTATTGGCAATGGCTGATGGACTACTTAAATTCATGAGTGCATTGGATTCAATGATTCTACCTGGTTCCTCTCCCACCATAATAATACGCCAAGCAGAACGAAGGCTTCCCCTTCCTTTTACTGCAATGCCAGAACTATCAAGCCTAGGTGAAAGCCTAGACAACATGGTGTGGCCATTCCATCCACCAGAAGGATTCGTCAAATACATAGAACTATATCCTTGCAATTCAGATTCTGCAATCGCCACCCATCCAGCACCTGGTACTTCTGCTAATAAAGGCAAGCCAATTAATACAGAACTTTTTACACCGCCCTGATTAGAAAAGGCACTTACAGATAATTTTAAGTATTCACTTTCATACATGGATCTATAATGAGGTAATACTTGGGCATAGGTAATAGCATCATTGCTGAAATGGAATTCAGTATTTTCATTTATTAATTCATAGCCTGCTTCTAGCGCTTCCTGTTGTGGGGCTATATATCTAAAAGCAACAGCGTCATTATAAGCTCTTGCTTCTATTGTTAATTTTCGTGCGGGGGCACTATTTTCTTGTAGCTCTAATTGTAAGCTATTATACTGCTCATTTACTTTATCTGTCTTGCCCACCACTAATTGATAAGCATCATTGCCAGCAGTTATTTTACTATTGGTTATGCGTACATCAGTGCCTAAAGCTTGTGCAGCTTTAATATCAAGACTAAGTAAAGAAGGCTTAAACAATAACTTCCCTTTAAAAGTAACCGTATAATAAAGTTGATTGGCAGGTCCTTTTTTATCAAGTTGCCCCGTTTGAAAAGTGATTTCTAATTTATGATCTGGGGAGACTAATTTGCCAGACGTTTCCTGACTTTGCACCAAATGAGGTGATAGTAAAATTAGAAGAAGACTGACAATGTTGAATAATTTTTTTAACATAAAAGTGATTGATGGTTTTTAATTAAGCTATTTCAAATATAATGTATTAACTAATCAGCTTTTGTAAAATGCGAGGTTCTTCCCATTATTGAAAAACCTATAAAACCTCGTACATCTAATTGAGTAGGGGAGATAATTGTTAATTTACATTGATAAGTTTTACCATTTTCAGGATCATAAATGGTACCTTGCTCCCAAATATTTTTTTCAGTTTTAGAAAACCCTTTCATAAATACCAATCCTAATAAAGGTTTGGCTGCAAGTGCAGCATCTGGATTGGATTTATCTACTTTTGGTTTACCATTTAATAAAGGATCTTTTAGCCAAACTATTTTCCCAAATAACTTATCCCCTTGTTGATAGAATTGCACTTTTGCACTTTTCTTTTCGTTGTACCAAAGTCCTTGGGTTAAGTCTTGCGCCAACAAATTGCGGGTAATGAAAACTAAAAAAAGAAAGAATATTATTTTTTTCATTTATTTTTATTTTAAAATTTTATCAATTTCTTGAAACATTAAATGAATACCAGGAAGTAGCATGGCACCATGACTAAATCCTTGTAATTCAAAAAGTGATATTTTTTTATTTCCAGCCAATTTCATCATTCTTACAAAATAGGCATTCTCTTCATACCTTCCAAATAGTTCCAGTTCTCTATCCCCGGTGATATCAACAATCGTGGGTGTATTTGACTTTATAAAATGCATCGGTGCTAACTCGTTAATCACAGGTTGAATTTCGCTGATTTTACTTTCGGCTCTAATGGTAAAATGAGTGATCACTTGTGGGCTTAAAGGTATGGCTGCTCTAATTTTACTAGTAGCAATATTTCTTTTTAATAACCAAGAATCATCCATGGTTAACATCATAATTAAATAGCCTCCAGCAGAATGCCCTGATAAAAATATTTTACTTGTATCACCGCCATATTGCTGAATATTGTTAAATACCCAAGCTACTGCCTCAGCGGCATCTTCAATATAAACGGGCGAATGCACTTTGGGGCTTAATCTGTATTCTACAGAAACGATAATAAATTTGTCACTTTTTAATTCCTCGGGAATTTCTTTAGTGCCAGCTGTTAAACTACCCCCATGAAACCAAACAATAACAGGCAATGATTTATTGTTATTAGGAATGTATATATCCAATTTACATTGACTTTTCTTGTAGGCATCACTCGTATCCTTTGTGGGATAATAAGGCAAATTGGCAATGACCTTTTTTTGGGCAAAGACGCTATTGCTATATATAACTATGAAAAAAAATAAAATATATTTCATGCTTAATTTTTTGTTTTCTATTTTAATATTACTATTCAATTACTTTAATAATTTTTCATACGCCATGCGGGAGGAACCACTAACGAATATTTCGCCACAATAATTGTAATTTAATTTTTTTAAAATTTTAAGCATGGGCACATTGTCAAAATTAGTATCCACTTTAATGCTAAAAATATTTTTACCAATACACAAATCTTCAATCATTGTAAATAATTGTGTGGCTATTCCCTTTCCTTTAAAATCACCAGAAGTGGCTACCCTGTGAACTACTGCATAATCGCCGTTGGAAAGCCAATTACCTTTAATATCATTGTAGGTAGGTTCTATGCCAAAAATTATGGCAGCATAAGCTACTACTATATCATTATTAACCAATACATATCCTGCGCCATTATTAATATCATTAGTAATTGTTTGCTCATTGGGATAACCGTTTTGCCATTGATCGCTCCCGTCCATTTTTCTTTGCGCAATGGCTTGCTGTAAAATAGTCCAGATGGCATCTATTTCTGTTTCATTGGCTAATCTTAAAGTCATTGTATGAATTATTTAAAAGCAATAATATTCAAGCAATTTAGCTAATGTTATTTATTTTCAACGCCCTTAAACCCTTGTTTCCCAAATAAAACATCAATGCCTAGCAGCCAGCAGGCAGTATTTTGGCCGTATTGAGATCTTCGAAAATATTATTTAGCTATCTAAATTTATGCAAACAAAAAGCCTGTATAGCTTTTAAACTATACAGGCTTTGATATCTTTAATATTAACCGAAACTACTAATGAGGTCCTAAATAGCCTGGATTTTGTTTAATAGTTCCATTACTATTTTCTATCTGTTTTTGTGGATAAGGCAGTAATTTATGTGTTGCATCAACATAGGTTCTTGCTGGCTTATAACTACCTTCGGCAGGCAAACTATTATAAATAGAGGAAGCTAAGCCCCAACGTACTAAGTCAAAATGTCTATCTCCACCTTCAAAAGCCAATTCCATTCTGCGCTCATACATTAAATCGGCAAAAGTGGGTGCTGCAATAGCAGGCAAACCTGCTCTTTGACGTACTTTATTAAAATGTACAGCAGCAGCTGAAACACCTACTGTTTTACCAGGACCACCGCCATTTAAATTCATAATAGCTTCTGTCTCAATCAATAAAACATCAGCATATCTTAATGCAGGAACATTTAATCCAGCAGCCCATCCAACATAACGTTCCTTATAAGGTGAATTGTACTTTACACATACTACTTCAGATTTATTATTTGGAGCAACTAAAACATCCGTTGATCCATTGTAGGTAATAATATCCACGCCTCTTTTTGCAACAGTAGCCGATTTTCTTAAATCGCCATCTTGATAAGCAGCATAAAAAGCATTCGTAGGACTTACTAATCTCCAACCTTCACCCATTGGTTCTGGATGTGTGCCACCCCAAACATTGTTGGGTAACATTAATACTGGTGTAATAGGATATTCATCCAAACGCGCACCTAATCCAAATAATATTTCACTATCATGTTCATGGTCTATGGTAAAAATATCTTCATAGCTTGAAGTAAGTGTATGCTTACCAGAATTTATTACTGTCTCAGCAGCTGTTTTTGCTTCTGCCCATTTTTTCTCATAAGCATACACTTTTGCTAACAAGCCCCATGCAGCGCCCAAACCTGGTCTTCCCTCTTGGTGCTCCCATGCTAATTGTGTAGTTGCTTCTTTTATACTTTTCTCAATCACTGCCCAGGTTTCCGCTTCTGTTTTACGAACCAATGCTGCTGCAGGGTTTTTTGAATCATAAATTGGTAATCCACCATAACGTCTTGCAAGTTCATAATACCCCCATGTCTTTAGGAAATTAGCTTCTCCTAAAATTCTCTTTTTCTGAGCATCGTCCATTTTAATACTAGGCGTATAATTTAGAACATCGGTAGCTCTTTTAATTGTTTGATAGTATTCTGTATAACTATTGTGGCTAAAGTCACCTTCATTGTTTTGTGTTGCACGAAATTGTGACATAGCAATAAAATCTGGATATCCATCATCCTGAAGATAAGAATCGTCGCTAAAAGTACTTATAGCGCTCCACTCTTCCCCTCCTAGGGCTTCCTCACTTTGTAGTGGGGTATAAGCACCTGCTAAAGCAGATTCGGCTTGATCAGCAGTTTGCCAAAATACCGCATCTGTAAATTCATGCGGTTGCTTGTTTAAGAAATCTTTATTACATGATGCTAATACAAATAGCACCATAAAGATTGAAATAATTTGTTTCATTGTATTCATTATTGATAATATTAAAAATTGAAATTAACGCCAAATATGAAAGCTTTCGCAATTGGATAAGTACCCTTGTCAAGTCCATATAGGTTGTTGCTAAAACTACCTTCAGCTCCCACTTCTGGGTCATATCCAGTATACTTTGTAATAGTAATTAAATTTTGCATGGTTAAGTATACTCTTAACTTAGAAATTTTTTCACTTACTACTTTCTTGTCAAAAGTATATCCAATGGTTAAATATTTTAATCTAGCATAGCTACCATCTTCTAAATAAAGTGTACTGTATCTTTTATTGTTGTTTGGATCATTAATAGTAACTCTTGGAACTGTATTGCTATGATTAGTTGTTGTCCAACGATCCAAAATTTCTGGGCTATTGTTATAACTAGATCCTTGCATAAATACACCACCTAATTTAAGGCCATTGAATATTTTATTGCCTTGGCTTCCCACTAACAACATATTTATATCAAACCCTTTATATTCTCCATTAAGTGACAAAGAACCTGTCAATGTTGGGAAACTATTTCCGGCATTGAATCTATCACTTGCACTAATCACACCATCTCCATTTCTATCTTCAAATTTTACATCCCCCGCAACCGCATCAGGTTGAATTTTGCTACCCGACTTAGTATAGGCATCCACTTCGGCTTGAGTTTGGAAAATACCTAAAGCATTGTATACAAAGAAGTGGCCTAATGGCTCTCCTTCTGCAATTCTACCTACGTCTGTATTTTTATAATTTGCAGAAAAAATATCTGAGCTACCTGCAATTCCAAAAGAGTTTAATTTATTGGTCACTGATGCAATGTTCGCAGTAACAGAATATTTAAATTCATGTTTTCTATTGCGGTAAGTAAGTCCTAAATCAAAACCTTTGTTAGATACATCACCCGCATTACGGTATGGCGCAGAACCAACTCCTAATGAAGCAACCAAAGGTACTTGTACTAAAATGTCTGTGGTTAACTTATTAAAATAATCTGCAGTTAAAGTAAATCGATCATTTAAAAAACTAGCATCAATACCAATATCAGTTTGTGTAGTCACCTCCCATTTAATATCAGGATTTGATAATCTGTTTTGTGCTACTGCTGTGAATGCATTGCCATCTAAAGTTGGCGAACCTACACCGCTAACAGTAGTATAGTATTGGTAATTTGGAATTTTGTCATTCCCTAATTGTCCCCAGCTTGCACGTAATTTAAAGTCTGATGCAAAATTACTTAAAGCATCAAAAAACTTTTCTTTAGAAATTCTCCAACCTCCAGATACGGATGGGAAATAACCCCAACGATTGTCTGGACCAAATTTAGAAGAACCATCTGCACGGAAATTGGCAGCTAATAAATATTTATCTGCATACTCGTAGCCTACGCGTCCGAAATAACTTTGAAGTGTATTATCATCCGCTCCGCCAGATACATGACCAGGAAAACTTCCAGCATTATTATAATAACGAAGTGCGGGACTTTCATTACTAAAATCAAAAGCTGTTCCTCCATTTAAACCTTCCCATAAAGAAGATTCAGCAGACATACCAGCTAAGCCAGAAACATGATGATTTCCAATACGCTTATCAATCGTTGCTGTATTATTCCAAATCCAAGTACTCGAATTTGAACGAGATTCGCTATAGCTGTTTTTATTTTCTAAACCACGACCTCCTCCAATTGCCACTGCTTGGAATCCTGTATTTTTCCCATTAAATGAATTGTATCCCAAGTCGGTTTTGAAAGTAATAAGGTTATGTAATTTATACTCTAAATAAATATTCCCATTTACTTCATTTCCAATACCTCTATTATCTCTAGCATTTAGAGAAGCAACTGGATTAGGGAAATCACCTGTTGGTGTTCCATATATTTTATTTGCTTGGTCAACCCAAACAGGAGTATTGCGCATGTTAAATAAAGCCGCACTTAATACTCCATCATATCCGCCTCTAATTTCTGCACTTTTTGTATTGGATTGTACAATTGAAAAGTTTTCTCCAAAAGTTAAATTATCCATTATCTCTTGTTGGCTATTAAACCTAACATTGTATCTTTTATAATTTGTTCCAAGCACAATACCATTGTTATCCATATAACCTAAACTAAATAAATAGTTAGATTTTTCTCCACCACCTTGTACGCTAACATTATGATTAGCAATTAAAGCAGACTGGAATACTTCTTTGAACCAATCTGTTTTTGTCGCCCCATTGGCAGGATCATTGTAATATTTCCAAATAGTTTCAGTTGTAGGCACAGCGTCATTTGTTAAGGCTTCCTTATGAATCATATTTCTTTGAGCCGCATCTAATGAGGAAGGCATCTTCCAAACAGATTGATTACCAAGGCTAGAGTTGTAAGAAACGGAAGCTTTTTGATTTCTTTTTCCTTTTTTAGTAGTTACAATAACTACTCCATTAGCCCCTCTTGCTCCATAAATGGCTGCAGAAGCTGCATCCTTCAATACTGTTAAACTTTCAATATCGGCAGGGTTTAAGCTTCCAATGCCGCCTATCATTCCATCCACAACATAAAGTGGGCTATTGTCATTAATTGAACCCGCACCTCTAATACGAATTTCAACGCCTGCTCCAGGCTCACCCGAATTTTGAATTACAGTTACACCTGCAGCTTGACCTTGTAATGCATGTGCAGTTGATTGATTAATACCTTGATTCAATTTTTCTGAAGAAACTGTAGCAACAGCACCTGTAAGATCTCCCTTTTTCTGTGTGCCATATCCAATTACGATTACTTCATCTAATTTTTTAACATCTTCGGTCATGCTAATATTAAGCACGCCTAAACTTGCTTGTTTTTCTGTAGTATAAAAACCTACCATAGAAAAAACCAACCTAGCATTTTTTGTTGCCAACGCAATTGAATAAGTTCCATCAGAACCTGAAACTGCTTTCATTGAAGTTCCTTTCACTGTCACAGTTACCCCAGCCAATGCAATACCATAAGCATCTGTAACCTTACCAGTTACTCCGTCAGCTAAGCTGTTTACATTATTTGGATTGGTTAAGATTGATCCATTACCAGCATAAACACTAGTATAAATCATTGCAGTACTTACTATTAATAGCAGTACGGCTTGTTTTTTGAAAATAGATTTCCATTTCATAAATAAGCAATCTTGGTTTTAAATTTTAATAAAGTTTCTAACTAGAAACTTAAATACTACGTAAGTTTAACGATTTAGCGTGTAAAAAAGTATAAAATAAGACAAAAATAAATTACGAAAACGTATTCGTGATATAATTAATTAATTAAATATGTCTTTTACTGATAGATGATTCCCGAATTTCCAAAACAGAAGGGCAAATAATTTTTTCTTTTAAGTCAACAGCGATACCATCTAAAGAATCACATAATAAATGAGTTGCTTTATAACCAATTTCAAAGGCAGGTTGAGTGATAGTACTTAAAGAAGGCGCCAAGCAGGATGCATAAGCTAAATTTGAAAAACAAATAATTTTTAATTGTTCTGGAATTTTAATTCCTAATTCCTTACAAACATTATAAATACTAATAGTTAAATGCTCGCCAGAAACTACGATACCGTCTGGCCTATTTATCTCATCCTGTAATAAATTCTTTATAATTAGATGGTTTTCAGTAGCATCAGTGGAGCATTTAACAATATTATTGTGAATACCATTTTTAACAAATTCATTTACTCCTTTTTTAAACCCCTCAATTCTTTTCTTGGAAATAGATAAACTTTCTGATACAGATAAAAAACAAATATTGTTACATTGTTCATTTGCTAAATGCTTCACTGCATTATACCCGCTTTCAAAATCATTGGTGACTACTTTAGCTGTATCCATATCCTCCAAATCCCTATCAAAAAATACAATGGGAATACCAATTTCATTAATTTCTTTTAAATGAGTACTATGATTTGTCTCTCTGCTTATAGAAATTAATATACCATCAACCATTCCATTGTGCAATTCGTTAATTATTATACTTTCTTTTGTAAATAATTCATTAGTTATAGAAATGATAATGTGATACCCTCTTTCCTGAGCAGCTTTTTCAATTCCATTAATAGCTAAGGAAAAAAAACTATCTGAAATCTGAGGTATAACCACTGCAATTGTTTTGCTAGTATTATTACGTAAATTACTTGCAAAGTGATTGGGTGTATAATTATATTGCTTTGCTAATTCTTTTACTTTTTCCCTAGTGGCTATACTAATTTCTGGACTATTATTTAAAGCTTTGGAAACCGATCCCACAGACAACCCTAACTTTTTAGCTAAAATTTTAATTGAAATATTACTTCGTATTGCCATATCCTCTAATTAACCCCAATATACTATATTTTAAAAACATTTTTTATTCTTAAAAGCAATAAAGTCGAAAATATTTAAGTAATTATTATTAAAAATGTAAGCAAAATTTTTTGCTTTAATGATATACTCCAACCAGCCCTTTAAATTCCATTTGCAACTATTTTTCCACTAAATACACAACTTTGCTTATTAAGGGAAAATTGATAATTAGTATTAAGTAGTAAAAGAATTCGTACATTTATAATTAAATTCACAATAGAATAATATGAACAGAATACAAGTAATTTTAACCCTCGATATGGAAAACCTTCCAAGTAATTTTCCTGAATTATTGAAACAGGAGCAAGAGGTAGTGGCAGCATGGAAATTAGAAGGTTTTTTAGAGCATTTATTTTTGAGACAGGCTAAAAATGGCGCCGTCTTAATTTTTAAAGATATGGAAGAAGAACAGGTAAAAGCATTAATGGAAACACTTCCTTTTTATAAAATCAAAAAAAGTATTGAGTATTATAATTTGATACAACAGTTTTAATTTTTTTATTCGCCTCCTTTTTTTCTCCAAAAAAATATTGAAACATCATGCAAAAAATTTACAAACTATTTATTTTACTAAGTATTCAATGCATCGCAATGAACACTTATGCTCAGGATGGAACTATTTACCCTCTTGATGCTCCTAAAGAGCCCAATGCGATTTTATTAGGCACAGGATCTGTGAAGGACCAACCTGCACCAGAATCTTGGTTTCGCCAATGGGGTGATCCAATGGCAAGAAATATTTCCATAGCCACTTTAACGCCCTTCTTGCCAGAAAAAGGAAAGGCAACTGGAGCTGCTGTTATTGTTGCTCCCGGCGGTGGATTTAGATGGCTTTCCATGGGTAATGAAGGCTGGGAAGTAGCTGAGGCCCTTGCCAAAAAAGGAATAGCGGCATTTGTTTTAAAATATAGATTGTTTCCAACTGTAGAATCTTTGGATGATTTTACAGCATGGATGAACCGCCCGCGTCCTGCACCCCAAAAAGCTGATGATACTTCAAAAAAAGCGACCCCTTCAACACCGGCACAAATGGATCTATCCAATCAACTTGAGGATGCTGAGGCAGCCTATGCTATGATTGTAAAAAACGCAAACGAATGGGGTATTGATACAAAAAGAATCGGAATGATTGGCTTTTCTGCAGGAGCAGGACTAACGATGCATGCAACTCTAAATTCTAAAACGATGAAGCTTGCTTTTATTGGTCCAATTTATGGAGGAATGGGTCCAGTGAAAGTACCCGAGAATGCTCCTCCAATGTTTAATGTAATTGCCTCCGATGATTTTTTATTTAATTCCCAATTTGGAGTAATTGATTCTTGGTTTAAAGCAGGTCGACCGGTTGAATTTCATTTATATCAAAATGGAGGGCATGGCTTTGGCTTAGGAAATCCAAACAAAACCAGTAACCGCTGGTTTGATTCATTCATCTATTGGTTAGATGTAAATAAATTTCTTATTGCTAATTAAATGCAATAAGGCATTCCACATCAAACTTTGTTGATGTTGATACATATGCATCAAGAAATATGTCTAAGGATAAGAATATTGATTACCAATTTTGGTTTGATAAAACTATTGAAGAAAGATTAGCTGCCTCTATAGCTATGATTGAGCTGTCTTTTAATACCAAGGATTTTGTGAAACAAAAAGTAGATCGACAAATATTCTCATCTTACAAAAAAATTCATAACTAATTTGTGGGATGGGTCAATTTTTAACTGAGAATTTCTCAAAAATGTTTGCCTGTTAATTCAGCATAAATTGTAGTAGCATCAATTTCAAGTTCATTTGACCAAGCAATTGAATAACCATTTGTATAAACCTTAGCGAATTGGTTTTTATCATGAAGCAGTTTGAAAATTCCCTTTTGAACCAAATCGTTTAATTCAATAGTGCCATAAACACCATCATCAAATTTGATGCTAATGAAATAATCAGATATATATTTAACTTCTTGAACTTTCATACTCAAATTTACATAGAAAAAATAGAGATTTATACATGATCGTAATGAAATCTACATTTATAAATTATAATTTCATCTTGTTCTACTTTGTAAATTAACCTGTGTTCTTCATCAATTCTTCTTGACCAATAACCTACATATTTATATTTTAATGCCTCTGGTTTACCTATACCTTCAAATGGACTTCTTGAAATATCTTTTAAAAGCTCATTAATTTTGTTAAGCTTTTGTTTATCATTTTTTTGCCAGAATAAATATTCATTCCAAGATGTGTCATTGAAGGTTATATACATTTACTCTATTAATTTTTTTCGAAAAAACTTCCCCTCTTCAAATTGCTTTATGGATGCATCTAACACTTCCATATTTTTTTTAGAGGACATCTCGTGTAATGTTGCATTCATGGAATTGTACTCCGCCAAAGAAATAATTACAACACCAATGTCTTTACCTCTATTAATAATTAAGGTTTCATGCTCATTGGTGACCTTGTCAAGGTATTGCTTGGTTTCTTTACGAAAATCTGAAAGTGTAGTTGATAACATAATTACATATTTATGTACAAATATATGTACATATTATCATAATCCATAAGCCAGTTCAAATATCAAAAATTTAATTATACAAAAACAACGTATTTATACGTTGACAAGAAAACCCTAACTCACTAATAACCAATAAAAAAGCCCTGTCCCGATTTCTCGGGACAAGGCTTTTCTTGAGTGCTCCCCTTTTGCACCAAAGTTGCAGCTTTTTCAAAATAGATTGAATTTAGAAAGTTTTCTATTAGTAAACTTATTATCTTTACTTTGTGTTTAATATTATCACCCGAAGAACGCTACTTGAATATGCCAAGAAATATCCTATGGCAAGGATTGCGTTATTTGAATGGTATCATGAATTAGTTATATCGAAATTTAAAAGTTTTAATGAACTTAAAAAGGTATATGGAAATGTAAGTTTAGTGAGTGATGATAGAGTTGTATTTAATATAATGGGTAATAAATATAGACTAGTTGTAAGGATTGTGTTTGAGTTTAAAGCGATACAGATCAAATGGTTTGGAACACATAGCGACTATGATAAAATTGATGTAACAACTATACAATATAAAAAGTAAGAATATGGAATTAAAAATAATTAAAACTAAAAAGCAGTATGAGCAGAGCCTTGATTGGGTAGATGTTCAGTTTGAGCATAAGGTTAAATCAAATACCCCGCAAGGTGAAAAGCTACAAGTAGCACTTCTATTAATTAAACAATATGAAGATGCCAACTATCCCATTCCACTTCCAGATCCTATTGATGCCATTAAAGTTAAAATGAATGAGTTAGGATTGAAGAATAAGGATCTTGTAGGTAAAATGGGTAGTAAAGGATATGTTTCTTCTTTACTCAACAAAAAGAAGCCGTTGACCCTGGAGTTAGCTAAGTTGTTTCATCAAGAATTAAATATCCCAGCTGAGGTGTTATTATCCTAGATGCAACTCCCCTAACTCACTGATAGACAAAGAAAAAGCCCTGCAAAATGCAAGGCTTTTCTTTTGTGCTCCCCCTCTCCGACTTGAACGGAGGACCCCATCATTAACAGTGATGTGCTCTAACCAACTGAGCTAAGGAGGAGTGTTCCTTTTAAGGGTGGCAAAAATAATAAATTTTAGTTAAGAACAAAACATTAAAACAAAGAAAATGGCTTAAAACCAATAAAAAGAGCACCTTCTTTAAGTTCAACGGGGTAGGTTTTCAAAAAATAGCCCTCACCGCTTGTATTTCGGCCATTTTTCATATCAAAACAATATCTATGTAATGGACAAACCACCTGCCCCAAAGGGTTAATATAACCCGCTGCCATCTTTCCACTGGCATGTGGGCATTTACTAGCAAATGCAAAATAGGAATCCTGAAATTTAGCCAAGGTGAATTGCTTACCATCAACCTCCATCTCCATCATGTTGTTTTGTGGCCAATCCAATGTTAAAGGCGCATCGGTAATTAATTTCCATTCCATACTACTCATTAAGTATAATAAACCGTTTTATAGGGAAATCTTATTTGATACATGTCTCTTACTTTATGTAAGATGATAGTTCTTAGCTCTTCAATATTTTGTTTTTCGATGGCACTAATAAAAACGGCCTGGTTGTTTGTAATACCATTCCACCTATCTTTTAATTCCAATAATAAATCTTGTTTTACTTCGTCCCCTACCCACTCATCAAAATACTTTTCTTGATATAAATCCATTTTATTAAAAATAGTAATGATGGGTTTCTCAAATGCTTTTAACTCTTGCAATGTTTTATTTACCACGCCAATTTGATCTTCATACTGTGCATGAGAAACATCAACCACATGTAATAATACATCTGCCTCGCGCACTTCATCCAATGTGCTTTTAAAACTTTCTACTAAATGATGTGGTAGCTTTCTAATAAATCCAACGGTATCGCTTAATAAAAAAGGCGTGTTCTCAAAAACCACTTTACGCGTAGTAGTATCCAGGGTTGCAAATAATTTATTTTCAGCAAATACTTCACTCTTACTAATTAAATTCATGATGGTGCTTTTGCCCACATTGGTGTAACCCACTAGTGCAACTCTTATAAACTCACCTCTTTCTTTGCGTTGTGTAAAAGCTTGCTTGTCAATTTCAATTAATCTTTTGCGTAACAAAGAAATTTTATCTTTAACAATACGTCTATCCGTTTCAATTTCTGTTTCCCCCGGACCTCTTGAACCAATTCCAGCGCCTTGTCTTTCCAAGTGCGTCCACATACCTTTTAACCTGGGTAATATATATTGATATTGCGCTAATTCCACTTGTACTTTTGCTTGAGCAGTTCTGGCTCTTGCTGCAAATATGTCTAGTATCAAATCACTTCTGTCAATCACTCTGCACTTTACTTCTTTTTCAATATTGGTAATTTGAGAACCCGATAATTCATCATCAAAAATAACTACGTCCACATCTTTCTGTGCTACATATTGTTTTATTTCTTCTAGCTTTCCTTTTCCAACAAAGGTTCTGCTATCTGGATGGGGCAATCTTTGTTTAAATGCTTTTAATGTTTTAGCACCTGCTGTTTCTGCTAAAAAAGCTAACTCATCTAAGTATTCATTAACCTGCTCTTCGGTTTGATCTTTCTGTATTACACTCACCAATACCGACTTCTCTTCTTTCTTAAATATTTTCTTTTTTTCTATCAACTTTACTTGTTTTTACAAAGATAGGCTAATCCATTAGGTCCATAAAAAAACCCTCCGCAAAGAGGGTTTAATATCATATCTGTCCATTAACTACAATCCGCTTATAGTTAATCCAAATGAAAATTTATTTACAACAGGGCCTAGGCCATCTCTAAATACACCTGTTACTTGATACCCTGCATCTAAGGAAATAATACCATAACCAAAGCGACCTGTTAAAGTAACATCAGTAGCATCAAACCATCTTTTATTGTACCTTTTTTCTATATAACTTGAACCATATACAGAAGAAGCATCAGATCTTACATAATTTTTTGATTTGGTATACCCTTTTAATAAAGTACCAATTTTTACACCCACTGCCGATTTCCATGATTTATTAGGATGTGCAGGATCTGAAAAATATCTTAACTCCAATGGTGCTTGCACATACATCGTAGCTATTTTTTGTTTTGTGAAATGATCCCGAGTTGAATCTAAATGATGAAAAGGCAATGTAGTGGATGGAGATTGAACATCCACATAGGTATGATCATCCATAAATATATTGCTAGTGGCAATTCCTAATCCAAAGGCAACACTATAATGAGGGTCTTTCTTAAAAGGCACATCATACATAAAATAGACATTAAAATGCCTGCTAAAGCCTGATGTTTTAACACTATCTGGCTTGCCTGTCCACATATCTGAACCAAATTGAAACATCAAATGATCCGCTGCACGACCCGTTAAATCAATTTTCTTGCTTTCTGTAGTAGGTGCTTGCGCTAATAAGAAGGAGCCAAAGAATAAAATAGAAACTGCTGATAAAATAACTTTCTTCATCCCGCAAAAATAGCAGAAAAAAAGGGTAGATACCTTTAAAAAAGGTTAAAAATTAGTACTTTTGCCGCCTACATCGAAAGATGCGGGCCTATAGCTCAGTTGGTTAGAGCACCTGACTCATAATCAG
>CANFOM010000002.1 GCA_947448725.1 Bacteroidota bacterium | reverse complement strand
CCCAGCCAGTTCACAAAGCTTGTCACGAAAGTGACAGGCTTTTTTGTTGCGCAGACGCGAAAGAAAGCCACGAAGTGGGAAATTTAAAGAGTTGGCTGTGTTAATAGCTTGCTATTATAAACAGACAAGGATTTAAATTGAACGAGCGAAGCGAGACCTTTCTTGAGCAGATAGGCAAGAAAAAAGCTTTTATAATACTAAAGCAAGCTTTGGGTAAGGACGCCATTCAGGGATGTCGGCGCAATGAAATGAAGCCGACAATCCCATTCTCAAGTACTAATACTTAACTTACTCATTCATATATCTCCTACTATTGACTTTTATAGCAAATTCTGATATTAGAAAAATGATCTAATATTCGGAATAATATTCTAATTTTATAAAAATGAAAATAGAAATAAAATCAAAAAAAGAATACCACGAAATGATGGTAGAGATATATAATTTGATGAATAAAGGCGAAAGTAAACTTACCAAATTGGATTCAACTAAATTATCCAAAATGGCAATTGCCGCAGAATTATACGAAGACAATGTATTAGGACTTAAGCCATTAAAACAACCAAAAACGATTACTGAATTAGTTGAACTTAAGTTATTTGAGCATAAAATGACTCAAGCAAGATTAGCAGAGGAGATTGGGTTAGCAAAATCAAAAGTATCAGAAATACTCAATGGAAAACGCAAGGCTGATATTCCATTTTTAAAAGGGATTCACAAAGTTTTAAATATTGATGCAGGTCTACTTTTAGAAATTGTATAAATTTTAAAACTTTGTGGCATGTTTTGAGTAGCTATAACTTGACCATTTTTAATTGATAACTAATCTTACCATCATTCGAAGTCACTCTAATCAAATAAGTACTTGCTGATAATTGCCCTACATATATTGGGATTCCAGGAGTAAGATTAGGCATGCTTAAAACCTTAGTACCATTTGCCAAGTCAAATGCCTCCATGTTTAATTTTTGATACCCCTTAACAACAAAGTCGAAATTTAAATAATTTACAAATGGATTAGGCGCTAATTTAATAAACTCATCCTGGCTAAGATTAACTAAATCTGTCACTAAATAATAATAAGCGGCACTCATAGCACTATTACATCCAAGTGCGTTTGATTTAACCGAATAAGAACCAGGTTGATTAGGTTTTAATTTTTTTGTAGTATCATTTAATGCCACACCATCCTTATACCATACACTTTTTAAATCCACATTGGAAACTAAATAATTAGCCGTATCTCTAAAAATTAAAGGGGTAGCAGGGATTGGTCTAATTTCAACATTAATTTTTGACTTACTCCCCTCACATCCAGTTTTAGTATTTTTCTGACTTACATAAAAATTTTGAAATCCTATATTAGCATTATTAGGTTTGGGCATAATAGCACTAGACGCTGCTCCAACAGTATCAATTCCATACCATAGTAATATATTACCGGTCGAAAAAACTACTTTAAAGCTGTCTGTTATATTTGTATTTTGACAAGAAAATGTATCCTTTACAATTGGAGCTGTAGGTAAAGCATTGACAGTTACATTAAATGGATAGGATAATGCTGAACAACTATTGTCAGTTGTTTTTACTTGATAAGTTCCTGTAGCAACTATTTTAAAAGATTGGTTAATTGCATTGACAACATTTGTGCTATTATTTAACCATTGATACTGGCTAGCTAAAGAGGAGCTAATTTGCAATGAATTGCCATCACAAAACGAAGTATCATTAATTTTAGATAGTGTGGGTGTAGCACAAGTAGCAAAACCAGTTAATGAATCTGTATAAAAATCATTTGAAACAACCACCTTCCCATTGACGGTAGAATCTGGAATAATAGTAGATATTGTTGTACTACTTTCTACAATAAAACTTTTTACAGCTCTTCCGCCAATCAGTACTTTAGTGATATCTGTTAGGTTGGTTCCCGTTATAGTAATAGGAATTCCATTACCCCCGGTTTTTGGTAAAAATGAATTTAACTTAGGTGGATTTGTTGAAAATCCTGATAAAGCTGCAATTCCTCCAGTAGTTTTCACATTTACATACCCTGGATAAGCAATGCCAACCTCTGCAGTGATTAGCGTATCGGCTTCGACATTAAATGAAAGTGCAGGTAATCCACCAAAACGGACTTCTGATGCATTTAAAAAATTTTTTCCCTTAATAGTTACCTTAGTGCCATTTAGTCCAATTTTTGGTGTGAATGAAATTATTTCGGGAGGCTTCGACTCCGAGAATGAACTATTATAAAATAAACCTCGGCCATGGGTGGCAGCAATTACTGCATAATCAGCAGTTCTTAATTGCAACATATCGGTGCGTACATTTGAAAACCCATTATTTGATTGTGCCCAGGTTGGACTTGTAGTTTCAAAATTTCTTGTAGCATACACCCCTAGTTCAGTAGCTAGTATAACTTGACTAGGGATTTTATTTGGATTAAATAAAGCCCATCTTACAGGTATATCTGGAAAATTCCCCATTTTATCAACCCAATTTGTACCGCCATCCGAAGTATACCATATTTTTTTTGACCCATAATTAAAAAAAGTAATTAAAAGCTCATTTTCACTTGCACCTATTTCAATACATGAAATACTTCCAGCAGGAAAACTAGCTCCGCCAATTAAAGTGCTACTTGGAATACTATCTGCATTTATCACTTTAATTAACTGCCCTGTATTGGTACCAAGAAAAATAGTGGTTGACAAGTGGTTGTAAGGTGAAACTCTTAAAGCTGTAACTTGATGTATTAAATTTGGCACTGTTAGGTTTTCCACATTCGGAGTTCCCGTTATATTCTTGATCCTTACCAAATAATTACTTGAAGAATTTGAATATAAAATATGCTGTATTGGGTCATAGGTAGCAGGGTTAATAAATGATCCCAAAGTGGTATCAATTAATTTTTTATTAAATGAAACACCCGTATCAGTTGATAAAAAGTAAGTGTTATATTTAGTAGAAGAGATTTGATATTTAGGATTTGTTTGATCGATAAAACAAAATGCACCATCCCCATTACTAACTTCTTCACTAGCTGAAAAAGCAGGACTTAAAAATTTTTGAGTGCCATTATCCTGAGCACCAGCCAAGTAAAAGTTTTTTCCTGCATTGGGATGAATAGCCGCTGCATAAAACTGAGTAACATTATAACCATTGTTTCTACTACTTATCACATTAAGTGTATCAGCATTTAAAAGATTGTTTGTATAAAATACACCCCCGTCATTTCCAAATAATGCTGTATTAGACGAGCCAGGCTTATAGCTTATTACATGTTGATCTGCATGAACATAGGAATATTTTGCATTCCAATTATACCATTTCCCAATTTGATTCCAGGTTGTTCCTCCATTAATTGTTTTAAACAAGTCTATCCCGCCTACAATAACAACATTAGGATTATTTGGATCAACTGCCAATGATTGATTATACCAGGCTTGCCCTCTGGTAAAATCAGCCGAAGGAATCGCAATATCAGCATCAATAGGCTTAGTTAAGGTAGTCCAGGTTAAGCCTTCATCATCTGATCTATGTAAATTTTCTAGTCTACCATAATTCTCAACATAAGCATATATAATTTTTTCATTGGAAGGTGCCACTGCAATAGTAACCCTACCGTAACTGTTTCCTACATTGAATTTTTTTACCACAACCCAATCCCTACCATTAACTGATTTTAATATATAACCACCTCCTCTATTTGTATTTGAAATTGGACTTTCTTTTGTGCCAACCCAAACGGTATTGTTTTTACTTACTTGTATCGACGCTGGAACAAAAGGTACTTTATTCTTATTTATAGAATCAATGATAGGTAAAGTTTGTATCCATGTTAATCCATTATCTTCTGACATATACAGTCCCATATTATCTGTATTTGTCAATTTACCCATATAGTTATTAGCATCAATAGCAGCATAAACAAGAGTTTCGCCATTATCGTTCCTAATAACCAAATCGTTAGCATATAAAAAATTCTTTGTTGAAGAAAGTTGAGACCAACTAGTTCCACCATTGGTAGTTTTCCAAATGCCAGCGCCGATGGATGCACCAGCACCATAGCCCTCACCTGTTGTCACATAAGCAACTTTTTTGTCTACTGTATCAAATACAATTTTATTGATAGAAAGTGACTGCCAAAAGTCATCCACTTTATTCCATACAGAGGAGGTGCTTGTAATATCATTATTAAACCATAAGCCTCCACCAACTCCACCTGCCCATACTTTTTTTCCGCTACTATCATTGGGATCCCAGGTTAAGGCCCTAGTCCTACCTCCAACATTACTAGGTCCTAATTCAACCCATGGCGCACTTGATGATGATCCTGGAATAGCAAGGGCCTTTGTATTTGATTTTAATTTAAAAAAGTTTTGATGAATGATGTCTGGAAGTAATTCCGGTGTTGGTCTTTTAATATCAAGGTTCATGGTTCTGAAAAAATCCTGTTCAAATGCTTTATCAGGTCCATCTTGTTCAAGTGCTTTGTTTTCCGCTTCACTTTTTTCTTTTATGGAAGTAATTTCTTGTTCGCTTTTTAAAATGGCTTGATCACTAGTATTATTTTTAACTTTTCGAACGAATACATTTTTTAATTTATCATTAACTGGATTAATTACATATTCAATCTTAGGATTTAATTTATTAGGGGCAAAGTTGTTTTTATTGACTTTTGTATTATTAATTATTAAAATAATTATCAATAATATTGAAAATATAAAAAATAATATTTTTTTAAAATTAACTTTCATGTAAAATTGATTACAACTTATTTAGACTATTAATTTTAGGATACCCAATGATACTTATACTAAACCTTTCTGTTTTTTTAGTAAAGATGAAATGGAAATTAAACATCATTTAAGATAACTTGAAATAGGTAAATGTGGGTAATTCAAAGATAACATAAAGTATTATTAATAAATTATACTGAATTAATATTATTCAAATATCATAACCAGCCAATGAGCAAACTAGCTAGTTAAAGGGGCAGGATAATGATTTAATTTACTACCCCCTATTTTAAAATGTCTTTTATAATTTTAGCATGATGATTCGTATGCACTCCTAAAAACTTAATAGTATTATTTAAGTTTAGTTCACCAAAAATGGGATGGGTAAAATATTGATTTTTATCCCCTGTTAATAGTAATTCAAGGTTTTTACGCGATTCGGCAATATTTTGTAATACCGAATTGGCATTGATCTCAAAAGTTGGCTTGGTAAATGAAGGCGCATCTGCCCTTCCTCTTGGGAATTTATTAAGTAGCAATACCATAAAAGCCTTAAAACTAAATTTCTTTATGAAATTATTGGGATCTGATTTTAGTACAGCATTAGTAATACTATTAATTACTAAGCAACTATGAATAATATGCCAGCCAACACTTGTGGCAGATACAGTAGAATTAGTTTTTGAAAAATGACTTGCTTGTGTTTCAAAATAATTTAATAAACTATTATTTTTTTTCATTATTTGAAAATTTCAGCCAATTTATTGTTTAATACCTCCCCCCTTAAATCCTTGGCTATAATTTTCCCATTAGGATCTATTAGAAAATTTTGCGGAATTGATTGTATACCATATAAAACCGCTACTTCGTTTTTCCAATATTTTAAATCAGAAACATGGGTCCATGTTAGATTGTCCTTATGAATAGCATCCATCCACTTTTGTTTTGCATTTGGCTGATCCAAAGAAACACCTAAAACGGTAAATCCTTTTGTATTGTATTTGCCAAAAGCAGTTACCACATTTGGATTCTCTTGACGACAAGGACCACACCAACTTGCCCAAAAATCAATCAATACATATTTACCTCTTAAAGAAGCTAAAGAAACTGGTATTCCTGCTGTATCATTTTGTGTAAAATTCATAGCCTCTTTTCCAATACCTATTTTTTTTGCAGTGCTAATTTTTTCTGCCATTTCTTTTCCAGATGCTGTTTCGCGAACAACCTTTGATAGTTTCAAAAATGTTGGCTCCACTTCATCGGCATCAATGGTATACCCAGCATAATTGCCAAATGCATACATTATAATGGGCGAATTAAGATTTGTTAATACATATTCTTTTTGCTTTGCTTTCATTTCAACATCCAGTTTATCAAAATCTTCATCCAACTTTTTCATACCAGCCTCGTCTTTCTTTGTATACAATTCATTATAAGCCAAACTCAATGCTTCCATTTTGTCAGAAATAGTTTTTGTATAGGCTTTTAATTTTTTATACTCCAGGTTTGTTTTTGAGCCTAGAAAAGTAATATTTGAAAAAGAGTCTACACTTTTAGCCGACATCAATGAATTTTCAATAAAAATACTTGCCATATCTTTTTTATAAGAAATGGCTCTTTTTACTTTCAGGGAAGTATCTACTTTGTATACAGCACGTAATCGTGCAAGTATAGGCTCCACCAATTTGCCTTTTAATTCATATTTACCATTCACTACATTTGCGCTATCTTCGGTAGAATTTCCATTAAAATAATAAGATAAATAAACTTTAGTAATGGGCTCTTTTACCTTGGACACATCCCCCTTTAATACAAAGCCTTTTTGTGCTTTTAGATTTATTAAAAAAAATAAAGACACTACTAAAAATAATTGATTTTTCATAAGTAACATTTAAGTCTTGTAATTTACTAAATTAAATATCTTTAAATTAAAAATTGTTGCCACACACCCTATTTCTGGCCAATTTGAATCAATTTGGGTTGATTTTCTTGATATCTTATTTGATGATTCTACTTTACCCATTTAGCCACTTCCCAATAGGCGCTCTTTCTTTTATTATTGGTATCAAATAAAAGAGGGTAATCTTTCCTGTTTCTTACAGGGAAATTATCAAGCCAACTATGCTCGTCAGATACGTTCCAAAAAGTGACACTATTGATACTTTTTTGATATTTCCTAAATAGCTCAAAACAATATTGATATACTGCAGATTGCTTAGCTTCTTTTTCTTTTGAAAATGTGGTAGCGGTATCTATAGTTTGTTTTTCTCTAGCATTATGTTCTTTGGGATATACCGATATATCTAATTCGGTAATTTGAAGGATTAAACCAAGTTTACTAAAATCACTTAAAGTACTATCCAGTTGAGCATAACTGGGTTCATTGACAGCCCAATGGCCTTGTAATCCAACTCCATTGATAGGAACCCCATTTTTTTTCAAGCTTTTTATAAGTTGTATTATTTTAGCTCTTTTTGTTGCACTGATTTCATTGTAATCATTGTAAAATAATAAGGCATCAGGATCAGCTTCATGGGCATACTCAAAAGCTTTTGAAATATATTCTTCCCCACAAATTTGATACCACTCAGAATTTCTTAAATATTCATTAGGGGCATCTGAAATGGCTTCATTGACTACATCCCAAGCATAAATTTGTCCTTTATACCTGCCCACCACATCAAAAATATGTCGCTTTAATCTTGCTAATAAAACTTCTTTAGATACTTGCTTGCCTACACTATCAATAAATAACCATTTTGGAGTTTGCTGATGCCAACATAAATTATGTCCCCTAACCTTAAAATTATTATTTTTCGCGAATACAATAATAGAATCGGCATCCTTCCAATTGTAAAGGTTTTCAGCTGGATGAATAGGGCCCATTTTCATTGAATTTTCGGCAGTAAGGCTATTAAATTCATTTAGTATTAGACTTGCATTTTTATTTTTTACCGAATTAGCAGATACTGCTACCCCCATGTTAAAATAATTTTTATAATAATCTTTAAGTCCATAAGCGGCATCCTCCATTGAACTTTTTTTAATTGTACTGCATTGACTAAATAAAAAGAGGATGACAAAAGAGTAGATGCTATTTTTCATGGAAATATAATTATAAATGAAATAATCAATTAGTTGTTTTATTAGTTCCTTCTCATTTTTTAAATTACTAATGATGTAAATACCCTACTAATTTATGCCATTTTTACAGGTTTCTACCCATAATTTAGATATTAAATAACATTGATGTAGACATTTAAACTTTTGAAGTAATTTATTTGGATTAATTTACATATTATAATAAAAAGCTTTATATTTAAACCCAAGAAAAGCAACCTCTTCAAACTTTTTAGCGCCTATTTATGCATTTACCAAAACAATGGAAATTAAAATATACTTTTTTAATAATTATACTACTTAATGCCATTATTTCATTTGGACAACCTCCACCTCCACCTCCAGCTCCAACAGCATCTTTAACTGCACCAACGGCTGGCTCAACTATTAAATCTCCAGTTATAGTTACAGTTGTATTTAGTGACACTTACTCGTCAGGAACTGCTAAACTAACTTTTACAAATCTCTCCGGTTCCTATAGCAACACTTTAACCTTAGTGGATGGAATCAGCAGTAGTACATTTTCATTCACCACCACTGCAATTTCAAGTGCTACTATAAGCTCAAGTACTTATCCTACATTGCCAGACGGTATTTACAACTTAGATTTATCTTACCAAATTGGGATAACAACTATCGCTGCATCAACAACATCTAGCGTTACTATCCAAACTAGTACGCCAAGTCCCGCAATAACATTTCCATTTACTGAGCATGTTTTTAGTGGCACAAACGCTACTACTTTTACCTATAATTTGCCGAGCGCTTCTCTAAGTGGCACCACTTTACTAACACTTTCGCCTGGAGGATACACCTACCCATTACCCAGTTCGATTGGAAGTAATACCTATACCATCACAACAGCCCCTCCGCCCGATGGCACTTATACAAGCACTATTAGTTATCAGGATTTTTTGGGCAATCCTGTAGCATCAACCAATGTAAAAATAAAAATTGATAGAGCAACCCTTTCTCCTACTTTAACCACCCCAGCAAACAGCCAAGCTTACTCAAGAATAATACCGGTATCACTAACACTGATGGAGCCCTATAGTACAAATACTGCTAATTTAACTTTCGAAAATACAGCAGGCACTTATAGCAATACACTAACATTAAAAGATAATATTTTAAGTCAAACCTTTACTTTTACTAATACCGATATATCGTCTAGTCCAAATATTATATCTGCATCCCATACTACTTTGCCTGATGGACTGTATAACGTTACTATAAGCTATAAAGACATCTATGGAAATACCATGGCTAGCGCAACCAATACTAACATCCAGATTCAAACTAGCACTCCCACTCCAACATTATCATTTCCTACTACTGGATACGTATTTAGTGGCGCCAACTCTACTACTTATACCTACAACTTGCCAAGCGCACCTTTAAGTAGCACGGCTACACTTACACTTTCTCCTGGAGGATACACCTACACAATGCCAAGTACAGTGGGAAGTAACACTTTTACCATAAC
Source organism: Bacteroidota bacterium (assembly GCA_947448725.1). Lineage (GTDB taxonomy): Bacteria > Bacteroidota > Bacteroidia > Chitinophagales > Chitinophagaceae > Sediminibacterium. The sequence continues at coordinate 159,214 of CANFOM010000002.1, read as the reverse complement.
TACTAGTGCTCCGCCCGATGGCACTTATACAAGTACTATTAGTTATCAGGACTTCTTAGGCAACCCTGTAGCATCAACTTATGTATTATTAACCATTGACAGAACAACCCTTTCTCCTAATTTAACCACCCCAGCAAACAATCAATCTTACTCAAAAATAATACCGGTATCAATTACACTAAACGAAACCTATGGTTCAGGCACTGCTAATTTAACTTTCGAAAATACAGCAGGCACTTATAGCAATACGCTAACATTAAAAGATAATATTTTAAGTCAAACATTTACTTTCACCAATACTGATATAAGGTCCTGTCCTAATGTTACAGCATCAACATCTACCACTTTACCAGATGACCTTTATAATGTTACTTTAAGTTATCAAGACATTTACTTAAACCCCATTGCTAGCTCAACCATTTCTAATGTACGTATTCAAACTAGCACTCCTGCCCCAATATTAACATTTCCCACCACTGGTCATGTGTTTAGTGCTACCAACTCTCCCACTTTTACTTACAATTTACCCAGTGCCCCTTTAAGTAGTACTGCTACCTTAACACTTTCTCCTGGAGGATACACCTACACAATGCCAAGTACGGTGGGAAGTAATACGTTTACTATAACTACAAACACTCCTCCTGATGGTACTTATACAAGTACTATTAGTTATCAGGACTTCTTAGGCAACCCTGTTAGTAGCTTAAGCACTTTAAATATTAAGTTAAAATATACAGCCGATAAACCTACTATAGTTTCTCCTACTTCAAATGCACTCATTTCAAATACCATCATTTACTACGATTCACTACCTGAATTAAATAAAGCTGGAACTAAAAAATTAGTGATTAGCAAAAACAATGTTATTGTTTCCACCATTACCTTAAATGACAAATTAAAAGATACTATTTATTTTGATACCCATCATCTTAACAGTTCGCTTCCAACAGGAGCAAGCAATATTGGTTTAGATTCCTTAGCTGATGGAACCTATGTATTACAATTATCTTACCAAGATAAATATGATAATGACGCCGTATCCTTATATGACACTATTGATATTGATACCAGCCCTTTTATTGGAATTCTTTCTCACACAAGCAATACTGTATATGGCCCTTTTACTGAAACCCTTACCTTTAATAAACCTGTAGCTATTATTTCAGACAGACCTATTATAGCCAACTTGATTAATAATACTGCCTCCGCAACTATTGGAACACTTTCTCCTAATACTAATAAAACTATTTATACATTTAGTGTTACTCCTTTAGCACAAGGATCTATTCAACTTCAATCCCCTTTTATTGGAACAGCTACAGATTTGTACGGAAATTTTAGTGAAATAATAGCAATGGATAGTATTAAATATATTGATACAACCATTTTACTAACTCCAATTATAACTGGCAATATTTCATTTTGCGAGGGTGATAGCATTACCTTAACATCAAGTGTTGCCAATTCTTACCTATGGTCAACTAGCGATACATCTAGAAGTATTGTTGTTAAAAAAACTGGAACCTACAGTGTAAAGACCACTTATAACGAACATGTAAAAGGAATATCAAATAATACTTCTGTTATTAGTTATCCAATTCCTTCGGCACCTACCATTTCAAGAAATAGTAATAACGCTTTAGTTTCTAGTGCAGGCTATGGCAATAGCTGGTATTTAGCTGGAGCTAGTATAAATGATACAAATAATATAATTAAACCTTCGGTGGCAGGATTGTATTCTGTAAAAACAATTCAGCACAACTGCACTAGCCTAATTAGCAGTACCTATTATTATTTTGTGACGGATATTGCAAGTATTAGTAATACGGAATATATTAAAGTATCCCCCAATCCATTTACAACCCAATTTAGCATAGATTATAAAATAAATGGTGGAGCTTTAATTAATATGGAATTGTTTGACATTACTTCTGGAAATAAAATAGCGTATAAAGAAAATATAAGATCGGGCACCACAATTACAACACCTTCGATTAATAGCGGATTGTATTTATTGATACTTAGCACATCAGATAGAAAGATTATTAAACAATTTAAAATGGTTAAACTTTAATACTGCTATCTATTAGCCCCTTCAGATCACCAAATATCAATTTGTAATTCATTACTATTTCCTAGTTCGAATATCTCCCTTGGATTTTTCTAGTAAAGAGGCTAATTGTTTTACGATTGCAGGATACTTGTTGGCTAAATTATTCCGCTCTCCTAAATCATTTCTTAGATTATATAACTGTGGTTTGGAATCATTGCCCGTTTCTATATTCGTTTCTTTATTATAAGAACTCATATTATTGGGTACAATATATTTCCAGTCTCCTTTTGTAATCGCCAACCCGCCCGATTGCTCAATTACATAAGCTCTTCCTTTTTTATCTTTCCCTAATAAAGCATTTAATAAATTATAACTATCAGGGGCATCTGCTGCTTGCAAATTTTGTCCTGTAAGTGCATTTAGGGTTGCAAATAAATCAACTTGACTGAATAAAGCGTCTGTTTTTTCACCTGCTTTAATTTTCCCAGGCCACTTTACGATAAAGGGCACTCTGCTGCCTGCTTCGAAAATACTGTATTTACCTCCACGTAAATTTCCTGCAGGTTTATGTTCACCCAATTCTTCAACAGATCGATCAAAATATCCATCATTGACTACTGGGCCATTATCGCTGCTTACAATAATCATGGTATTATTAGTTAGGTGCATGCTGTCTAATGCATGTACTATTCTTCCTACGGTATAATCCAACTGTAAAATTGCATCCCCTCTCAACCCCATTCCACTTTTTCCTCTAAACTTACTTTCGGGATAACGCGGTACATGGATATCGCCCGTTGCAAAATAAACAAAGAAAGGTTGAGCTGCATTCCTTCCCATAAATTGAATGGCTTTATCGGTAATTGTGGCTGCAATATCCTCATCCTTCCAATAGGCACTATGTCCTCCACTCATCCATCCAATTCTGCTAATACTATCTACTATAGTTTGATTGTGTCCTTGTGTTGGATCTGGCTTGTATCGAAGCATTTCAGGATTTTCTTTTCCTGTTGGATCATTGCCTACTTTATTTTGGTAACTAACAGTAATGGGATCATTAGGATCTAAGTTCACTACCATTTGATTTTCTACATATACACAGGGCACTCTATCCAAGGTGGCTGGCATGATAAATGAATAATCAAATCCAAGTTCTTTTGGCCCTGGCTTTATAGCTGTATTCCAATCTATACCTTCTTTTGTCCCCAATCCTAAATGCCACTTGCCTATAACAGCTGTTTTATATCCTGCTGTTTGTAAAGTGGATGCCATGGTTCCTTTATCCATTGGAATAATCAATGAAGCATCTCCTGGTGCTATGCCTGTTCCATTTTGTCGCCAAGGATATCTTCCTGTAAGTAAGCCAAACCTGGATGGAGTGCAGGTAGCCGAAGTGGAATGTGCATTAGAAAACAATAATCCTTCTTTAGCAATACCATCAATATTAGGCGTTTGTATTCTTTTCATGCCATAACAACTCAAATCGCCATATCCCAAATCATCCGCATAGATGATTACAATATTTGGTTTTACGCTTGTTGGATTTGACTGTTTACTTTGTGCAGAAATATGCGTAGCTACCAAACTCAACAACAAAATATTAAAAACGATTTTTTTCATTCTACTTTTTTTAAAATAATTCATCAGGTAAAGGCACTTTTTTATTGGTGGCTTTTAAAAATGGCATGGGCGTATTCCATCTTCTCAATTGATTGGAAAGTATACTGGATAGCTGCTTTACTTTTTGAGGATACTTATTTGAAAGATCTTGATGCTCGCTTATATCCTCTACAAGATTGTATAATTCTTTTTTACCTGTGCGCATACTATAGATCATCTTCCATTGACCTTTTCTAATAGCACTAAAATAATTAATACCTGGCCCATCCTTAGATATCCATTTATTAGGCATATGCCATAAGAGCGCCCTAGTCGTATCCGAATAATTTGCATTTTTTAAAATAGGAATGAAACTTTTACCATCAATTGTTTGAACTGTTTTGTAATGGTTCACTTTTGCCATTTCTAATATAGTGGGAAAAAAATCTTCTGCAATCACATATTGATTCGCTATTGATTTGGGTTTCACCACCCCCGGCCATTTTACAATCATAGGTTCGCGTATGCCCCCTTCATAGACAGATCCTTTCCCTGCTTTTAAAGGCAGGTTTTGTGTTTGTGCTACCCCGCTCCTTGGTGGCACCAACCCTAAGCCTCCATTATCACTCATGAAAATGATAATGGTATTTTGATCTACATTTTTTTGTTTTAAATAATCCATCAAGTCTCCCAAACTTTTATCCATTCCTTCTATCAATGCGGCATATTTAGCTTCTGTAGAATCCATGCCTGCATCATAATATTTTTGTACAAATCTTTTATCAGCCATAATAGGTACATGCACTGCATAATGGGCCATACTCAGAAAAAAAGGCTGTTTGTTTTCGATGGGTGTCTCCAATGCATTAAGCGCTTCCTTCGTTAATGCTTCTGTTAAAAAAGTTTCTGATCCAAAATAGGACTCCATATCGGGAACCGCTTGCGGCTGTGTCTTTCCTGTAATATTTCCATAATTTTCTTCGCCTAAATAACTTTGAGGATGTCCCCCTGCATGTCCTGCAATATTTACTATAAAACCTAAATTTTTTGGATCCGCGCCTGGAGTTCCCATCGATGCCCAATGTGCCTTTCCTACATGAATTGTGAAGTAGCCAGCTTTCTTTAATAAAGAAGGGAAGGTCGTAGCAACAATTGTTTTTTCGATGCCCGGTAATGGACTTAATCCATTCAAGTTCCATTCGGCTGGAGACATTTGATCATCAAGATCATCTGTATTATTATTTTTAGTGGGCGAAGTCCAACTAGTAATTCCATGTTGTGTTACATTCATACCACTTAATAAACTTGTTCGAGTGGGTGTGCACACTGGTGTTGCATATGCATTGGTGAACTTCATTCCTTCATCTGCCAACCTTTGCATATTGGGTGTATAATAAATTTTATTGAAAGGAGTAACTTGATTCCAAAAAGGGACTGAACAATCCTGCCATCCCATATCATCTACCAAGAACAAAACAATATTTGGTTTTATTGAATTAATGGTTTTCTTAGTTTGCGAAAACGCATTTGCACTAATAAGACTAAAAAAAATAATAACTGAAACCGTTTTTTTCATGTTAAATTTTAATAGCCCACTCGTTGTATAATTTTCTACCTAGTAATGCATTGGCTTCTGCATCATTAATAAACTGCTCATTATTCGCATCCCATTGTAATGGACGTTTTAATTGATACCCAATATTGCCAATAGTACACATACTAGCAGTTCGATGACCAATTTCGACATCACAAATGGGTTTGGTTCTATCTCTCATCGCTTGTAAGAAATCTTTGTAATGATTTTCACTTTTATACACATGCTTTTCATTTGCCCCAATTATTTTATCATTTAAACTGGCTGGAGTAGTTTCAACTTTACCTCTTTGTACTTTGATGACGCCTTCTGATCCTTGAAATAAAATCGCATTGCTCCACTCCCATGGTTCATGAGTAACCACTGTTCCATTGGGATATTGATACGTTAAATACTTGTGGTCATTATCGGGCCCAAATACCTGCGATGGTCCGGAATGATCCATATCTAAAGCCCATTGCACAATATCAAACATATGCGCCCCCCAATCGGTTACCTTTCCTCCGCCAAATTCCGAATACATTCTCCATCTGGGGAAAACATCTTGAGTTATAGGGGGTGCCAACTCCGAATTGAAATGTGTAAATGAGTTGGGGCCTAACCATTTTAACCAATCTAATCCTTCTGGAATAGTTTCCTCTGGCAAATTAAACGGTGTGGGTGGAGGTCCGATATTTACTTTTACCGATTTTATTTCTCCAATATATCCATTACGGATTAATTCAGTTACTTGTCTAAACTCATTCCATGAACGTTGCATACTTCCAGTTTGAAATACACGATTATTATTACGGGTTGCATTTACCATCGCACGACCTTCTCTCACCGTTAAGGATAAAGGTTTTTCGCAATAAATATCTTTCCCCGCTTCCGCGGCTCTTACTGCCATGGCTGCATGCCAATGGTCCGGTGCTGCAATCACTACTGCATCAATATTTTTTAAAGCCAATAATTCTCTAAAATCATTATACACGGGTATTATATCCGAATAGGTTCCTGCTATTGTGTTTTTTTGATAAAATTCCTTAATACTATCCAGCGTTAATTGAGCCTTGCCTTGATATACCTCACTAATGGCATTAATTTTTATTTCCCGTGTTTTTAAAAAGAAATTAGTTAAAGAACGACCTTGTTTTCCGGTACCAATAAACCCCAATTGTATTAGATCGCTTGGCGCTTTCATTTTTAAACCATTCAAGGTTTTACCTCCTACTACAAATCGAGGCAAAATCATTATTCCTGCAAAAGCTTTTGCTGTTTGTCCAACAAATTGTCGACGACTTACAGAGGATTGATTATTTTTTTTCATTGAATTGATATTATATTTAAGCTATTCATTAGAGAAATAATTTTATCTGTAATTGGTTTAAATTAATTCCTTACTTAAATATAAGATTTTTTGATCATCTCTATTATCCCTATCTACCCATTTTCTTAATACAAGGAGAAAAACTTCCAAACCTCAGCAGCCATATTTAGATATTTTGGCATGGAATGTCCTCCATTTTTTACAGTATATACCCAAACCCGATTGACCTTTGATGGGTTATTGAAAAATTTTCTGATGGTATAATCATCCTTTATTTTCAAATCACCCATTACGGTATCTGTTTTTAAAAGCCTGCCTCCATTTTTGGCAATATGAAAATCAACCATTGTTTCTGTGGATAAATAAGGGCCATACCCCTGTTCATTTTTCATATCTCCCGCCCAATAAGTTGTTTTATCCTCCATCCCATTGATAAGTAATACTGGGAATGGTTTTGGATTACTACATGAATCATAAATATCTTTCATAATACAACTTAATAATGGTGCGGCTGCTTTAAATAATCCCTTTGTTTTACAGATGAGCAAATTACAAAGGTCTCCTCCATTGGAAATTCCGGTGATATAAGTATGCTGCTTGCTTAAATTATATTTTTTTTGCAAATAGGACGTTAAGGAACTAATAAATTTTATATCGTTCACTTTCTCCTCTTTATGAATATAGTAGCCTACCTGCCAAAAATTATCTCCCCTTTTGTCCTTCCATCCTTGTGGATAGCAAACCGCAAAACCATTTTTATCCGCAACCTCATTCATTCCAAAAGTGTTCATTACATTTTTTGCATTATCTGTATAGCCATGAAATACAAATACCAATGGCGCGTTTTTAGGCAAATTTTTAGGTAAATAAATTATATAATCTCGCTGCAAATCATCCACGCTAATTTTTTCATAAGACTGCGCATTAGTTTCTAAAAATACAAGTAGCAATAAAATTAAAAATAGATAGAATGGACTAGTTCTCATCTTTATTGAAATTTATTTTTTTATGGAAGGAACTATTACGCCTGAAGGCATTTTTTGAGCAGTAGTAGTAGGTCCTGCAATAGTAATAATGCCATCTTTCACAGTCATACGATCTATAAATACAACTCTTTCATTTCCTGTTTTTGCAGTTCTGCCATGATAGACACAAAACATTTCTTTACCATCGGGAGAATAAGTAATACTATTATGCCCTGTACCAGAAACCTCCCCTCCTTTGTCATTATTTTTTTGTAAAACCGGATTATTAGCTGCTTTTTTATAGGGCCCCAATGGATTAGTCGCTGTGGCATAACCTATCGCATAATACTGCCCTTCAAAATTATTGGCAGAATACATCAAATAATAAATTCCGTCTTTTTTGAATGCAACCGAGCCTTCCGTCCAACGACGATTTACTTCCCTTGCAGTTACCGACCTACTTTCCCATTCGGATTGTTTATCATTCAAACTCATAGGTGGTTGTAGTATTAATTTGGGTTCACCAATAACACCAGAAAAATCTGGTTTAAGTTCAATGCCATATACCCAGCTTTCTTCAATTTCTTTAAACCAACCATTTTTTCTTGCCAATGCAGCAATCTCGCTTTCTACAGGGTGTTTATAGGCCACACGTGAATAATATAAATAGATCTTCCCATTCGTATCAAATAATACATTGGCATCTATCGTAGGATAACCCGGATCAAAAACCGGATGGTTATACAAATCAATAAAAGGACCTGTGGGCTTATCGGCTACCGCCACTCCAATACGAAAGCTTTCTTCTTCATTGGTAGGATTTACATTCCACTGCGCACTATAAAATAAATAGTATTTGCCTTTAACCTCATACACTTCAGGGGCCCAATAAGCACCCTCCCATTTAGCTTTTGAATTGCTCCACCCATTTTTATTATTATTAAAAAACACTTGCCCTTCTTGTTTCCAGTTGACCATATCTTTTGAAGAATAAGCAGCAAATCCATGCTTTGCTTCTCCACCTGTACCATACATATAATACATACCCTGAGTATGTAATACAAAAGGATCCCCAAATTGAACTTTCATTGGATTTATATAAGTACCCGCCGCTTGCGGTTTACTGCTTGCAGTTTGTGCGTTCAGCTGTGTAAAAAAGAAAAATGCTAAAAGAGTAGAAAGTAATAAAAAGTTTTTCATAATAAGGCGCGTTAGAATAAGTATTAAATTTAAAATGTAATTATAAACCATGAATTACGAAGACAGGTTGTTCGTTTAGTATTTGTTGATCCATCTTAGCAAAATTGATAATTATTGAGGTAATGATTTTATGGATTGTAATTTAATGTCTTTATAAAAAATTTCCGCTCCTTCTGATTGTAATTGAATTTGACCTTTATTTAAAAAACTTAAATTACCATTATCCCATTGTTGAGAATTTTTCAAACGCATTACAACATGCCCATTGACCATATGGATACTTTCATTTCCAAAACAGTATAAGTCCAGTACATTCCATTCGCCCGTTGGGTTTTCAAAATCCCCTGCTTTTTTACAATGCCTGCCATCTTTGGTATGTTCTCCAAAAACAATATCAGGCGCATTGGGATCATAGGTAAAAGTTGAATCACTTTTCCTTAATGCGGGAACTGTCTCATACCCTCCAGCCACGCCCCAATAATCACCACAATTTCCTTCTTCAATTTGAAATTCTTGCGAACGTTTCCAAAACCCATAATCTGCGCCATCTTGTCCTACACAATGGTACAATAAACCACTATCCATTTTTTTGCCTTTTTTATTAGCCCATTGTAGTTTACCCCATTTAAATTTTAATTGTAGATGGTAATTACTAAATGTTTCCCTTGAAGTTAATGCTCCAAAATTTTCACCAGATACGCGAATCACTTTTTCACCATTGTCGGCACTTACTATTGAAAAAACTTTATTAGGGTCATTATTGAGGCCAATGGGATTGCCTGAAAAGTTATTTTTTACATAATCAAATTCTGGGCCTATATAAGTTTCCCAACTACTAAGATCTTTCCCGTCAAAAAGCGCGACCCATTTTGCAGGGGGAGCAGTTTTTTGCGCACAAAAAAAAGTGGAAATAACAATAACTATCCCTATTTTTTTAAAAATTGACTTAGCAGAATTCATAAATTTAATTTTTAAGTTAACCGTTTGAATGCGAATGACCCAAGGTGATGGTCCTATTCAAACATACCCTTAAATATAAATAAAATTCACGATAAAAGATTGGTCTAACTACCCCCATTCCGAACCAATGGGAAATAAAGCTACCTAGTAATAATAGAGGCCCTTATTGCTAAGGGCCTCTTTTCGTATTTTAATCCAAACTTGAAACTTGTAAACTATTTCTTAACTCTCTTATAAGTTTTAAAATTAACCACTTTAGAAGTATCTGCTGTTTTTTGAGTATACTCATCAGTACCATTAAAAGTAACTACAATATTATATTTGCCTGCTGCGCCTTTTATGTTAGATAAATCTAAATCTTCGGTTAAAGCATCCTTATCTAAGGTAAAAGTACCATGACCAACGTAGGTACTATATTTAGCTGCAGTATCTGCTTTATTATGGGCAGCCCACATAAAATGACCAGTTTGATACACTTTATATTCGTTATAAGTTGCCTCAACAGTATCAGTGCCAGTAACATTTAAATTTTTAGATTGTTTCCATACACCATCTAAAGCAGTTGCAGTTGCAGTAGTTGCCACTGTTGTATAGTCTTCGGTTAATTTATATTTTTTACCAGCTACAATTATTTCATTTAATACTTGCGTGTATCCTTTTTCAGACTTTGTAATGTCTAAATTGAAACTTTCTGCAGAATCACGATCTCCAGTGTTGTATATATTTGTTTCTACAATTTTACCATCTTTACTAGTATAAGAACCTACGCCAAAACCTACTGAAGAGTCTTTACCAATTGCAATATAAAAATATTCACCAGGCGTGTATATTTTATACTGCGTGTTACCGTCAGCAGCTAAAGTAGTGGTTTCGGAAGAATCACCTTTAGCTACTTGCTTGTCCATTTTGTAAACACCCGCTTGAGAATCAGTTTTAGGTGCTTGATTACAACCAATAACTAAGGCTGATGCAACAAATCCTAATAGGATAATTTTTTTCATATTTATTGTTTTATTTAATAATTAAATATAAGACTGTTTTTTCAAAATCACTTTCATTTATATATTAAATTATAATGGATGTACCTAGTTTTACTATTATATATATTGTATACTATTTTATAATATATTGACTACCAATAAAATACAATTTACTCTATGGCATTATTGATAAGATTGATTATATATAAATTAAAAATAATACCCACTCAATTCATTTAATTTGTTAAATTGTTAATTCATTAAAAAAAATCAAATGAAAAAAATTCTCTTCTTGGCTGCTTTCGCATTTGTAAGCTTAACCAGCTATAGTCAGGCCTTACAAAAAGGAAATTTAATTGGCCTACACACCACTACGGTGAAATTAAATGGCAAAACAACTATGAAACAATATGTTGATTTTGTAACTAATAAATGGGCTCCAGCAATGTCAAGTGCTGCGAATTGTGAAGTACATGTATTGAAATATCTTAGAGGTGATGGCGCAGACAAGATAAGTTTCATCTTTGTTTTTAAAACAGAAGCAGATAGAAATAAATATTATAATTCAGATGGATCATCATCTTCATTAGGAAAAGCTAGTAACGCCAAAATGAAAAGCATTAATGATGACTTAAATAAACTAGGCGATATGACTGGCGGATACACAGATTGGTCAGTACAATAAATGATGGATCAAACAATGATAACATCCTAAATATAAAAGGCCGTCCCAATTAGGAGACGGCCTTTTTATGAAATACAATGTATCAATTACAATACAACACCTTCTTCAGCAAATTGCTTTGAGAAATCACCTAAGGTAGTCTCTCTGAAAATTTTGCCAGCATTATTGAACCAATCAAATTCTACAAAATAAATAGTAAGCTGTTTGCCAGTTTTTTTAGATTTCCCGGTCCACTTCCACCAAGATTGAACTACTTTTTGATCGCCGTCGTCATAATGTAAGTAATCTGGATAGCCTACTTGCTTTACTACGATATTGTCAAAAAATTTAAAATCTCTAAGTAAAGCCACTTCATTTTCTTTAACAGTAAAAGATTTTTCAAATCCTGAAATAGTAAACTTAGCAGTGTCTGCAAAACAAGATTTCCATAAAGCCATGTCTTTTGATGTATAGCCTTTAACCGTCTTGTTGACTACATCAATATAAGGATGATTGATGTAAATGGTTCCATTTTTCTTTTCAGTTTGTGAAAAAGAAATCATTGAAATTAATAGCATTAAAAATGCCAATAAGGTTTTTTTCATTGGGTTTGATTTTAGTTAAAAATTAATTAAATATAACAAATAACTTTTAAAAAGAAAGTGAAATTTAACATAATTTAATAATTTGTTCATTTTGCTTACAAAAAAGGCAATCGCCCTTTATTTCAACAACTTAATTTTAATAGTATGGAAAGAATAGGGACTAAGCTCATAATTAAATATTTTCCCTCTAATATTCAAGGTTGTTTCTTTAGGAGCTACATTTTCAGGCTTTTCAAAACTATTCATATCTGATAAATCATTTTGCATTACCAAAACCTTAGCAACATTTGAAACTTTATTTACGCCAACTAGAGATAGCGTTGTGTTTTGTTTTTTATTAGCAGCATTCACCACCTTAATTATTAATTCATTGGCCATGGTATCTATACTTGCAGTTGCATACAAACTATCCTGCCCTACTAATGCTTTTTCATCCAAGGTCATTGATACCACTCTGCTTCCCTTGTTGGTTGAAAACATTTTTTGTACATAATAATCGGGAGTACCATAAGAACGTAAATTATCTACCCAAATTAAATCCGGCGTCCATTGCCATCCATCTGTATGTGCAAATAAGGGTGCATAAGATGCCATATTCACCACGGAAGCATTTCTTTCTAATCCAGTCATAAATGCAGCCTCACTGATAGCCGTTAACCAGTTGTTTTTATTGTTAACACTAACAGTAAAATCACTTTGTGCTGCATATTCTCCTGCAAACACTTTTGAACCAGTTCTTGGATAATTATCATATCTATTTGCATTGTTTAAAAACCAATCTGGTTTTCGATAATAATGCTCGTCAATGACATCCGCATTCATGGCTCTTAATGTTGTATTTAAAAGTTGAAACCTATCTCCACTTGGATCAGTCCCTGAACTATACACCAACTTAAAATTGGGATACTTTGATTTAATTGCTTGCTCAAATATTTTGGCTCGTTCTAAATATTGAGGGCCCCAATTTTCATTGCCCACTCCCATCATGGTTAAATGAAAACTAGCTGCATGTCCTAAGGAGGCTCTTACTTTTCCATAAGTAGTAGTGGTATCCCCATTAGCAAATTCTATTAAATCCAATGCATCTTGAACATAGGGATCTAATTTATCCATAGTCACTAATTCAGAAGAGTTAAATTGACAAGCCATTCCACAATTCAAAATAGGAAGTGGCGCTGCTCCTATATCTTCTGCCAATTGGAAATATTCATAGAAGCCCAATCCAAAAGTTTGAAAATAATCGGGGGTTGGTTTATGGGCAAACTCTGAATTCCAACGATTGATAATTAATTGTCTTTCTTCAATTGGCCCAATAGTTTTTTTCCATTGATACCTTAATGATAAATCAAAACCTTCCACAATGCAGCCTCCTGGAAATCTAATAAAACCTGGTTTTAAATCTGCCAACAATTGTATCATGTCGGCGCGCATTCCACCTGGTCTTTGTTTCCAAGTGTCTTGTGGAAATAAAGAAATCATATCCATATTTATTTCGCCGTTTCCTTCAAACCAAATTTTTAATTTTGCTCTTGGATCCGTTTGATTGGCTTTAAAACTTGTTTTTAATTTTTTCCAAGTCCCATTCGTATTATTTGAAACAACCACTCCTTGGCCAATAATTTCATTTTTAGCATTAATCAACTCAATATTTAACTTGATATTATTTACTTCTTGTTTAATCATTACTGAGAAGTCATACAAAACCCCCTCCTTTATGCCCATACCTCTAAACCCATCATTGGTTATACTTACATTACCATTATTGGCATGATCCAATTGTACACTTAAATACCTTGGATTGGCTAAATTATCTCCTTGTCTATTTAATACCAACATACCGCCTTCATTAGCAGGCTGTTGTTGCACAGTCCACCCCATTAATGGTTTATAAAATTCAAAGGATCTATTTTTAACCAACTCTGCATAAATACCTCCATCTGCTCCAAGATTGATGTCTTCAAAAAATACACCCCACATAGTAGGCTCAATATTTCCTAAATTTTTTGAAACATTCACTACTATTTTTTTTGACTCATTGACTGCTTGTGCATGCAGCATATTATTTAAAAATAGAGCTGTCAATAAGGCCCCCATTTTAAGAAAAGAATTCTTCATATAATTGATTTAATGTAATAATTTATTAATGCTTGGCATATACCCAAACAGTTGTTGTGAAGTTAGCAAAATTAAATAAAAATGTACCTAATGCTATTAAAACATAGCTTAGATTTGTTGTAATTAAAAATACTTTTATGCAAGACCAAAATTTAAAAAACCATGCTAAAATGGTTCCTGGATATCATTATGTAACCCTTACCGCTATCCTAATCTTTTTGATTGGTTCCATTAATTACCTAGTTCAAAGTACTGCTGATAATAAATACCTAGGGGCTATGTTAAGTTTGCTTTCGGTAATACTTGTATTATTAGCTTGGTATGCACGTGGTTTTGCATTAAAAGCACAAGATAGAGCCATTCGTGCCGAGGAAAATTTTAGATATTATTTAGCAACAGGAAAAATACTTCCAAAAGAATTACGTATTGGACAAATTATTGCTTTACGTTTTGCTTCTGAGGAGGAATTTGTAGCATTAACCGCTAAGGCCGTTGCAGAAAACTTACCCAATAAAGAAATTAAAAGCTTAATTAAAAATTGGAAGGCCGATCATTACAGAGCTTAATTTATTTGCTAGAATTTTAAGGTATACCCAACAATTGGAAAGGCACCTACACTACTACCAGCCTGGAAGCGCATGAACCCAAAATCCCAACTGGAAGTGGGTCTTATATTTCTAAATGTTGCAATGTAAATTGTATTGTCTGTGTTATTACTTAAAAAATAACCCTCGCCCTGGAATACCCAATTGCGTGCAAATCTTTTCATCCCTGCTATATAACCAGTGGGCTTGGGTGCCCAACCAAACCCATCACCAGAATGCGCCCATCCAGCACCAGCACTTAAATTCCCTTCAGAATTTCCATAGGTATATACCATAAACGGCAAAGCCGCCGACACATTAGACCCAAGATTTTTACCGCCAGTTACTAGTAAAAATAAACTCCCTATTGCAATATGCGATTGTTCATCAATTTTAAATGCATATTTAAAATTAGGCATCAAAACTGCAGAACCTGAAAATAAAGAAGTGAGTAATAAGCCTCCCACGCCTACCGATAAATTTTCGGTTACCCCCACTTGTATAGTATTGTATTCAAAATCAACATTGTTGAAATAAACTTCACCTTTTGCTTGAGGCAAAGCCGAAGGCCCAAACAAATATCTACTGTAATGTGGATTTGCAAAAGTTCCGTCCTTGGCTAATTGAATTTCTTTTATTTTAGATACCCCCATTTTTCTAATGCGATCTGGGCCCATGGCTGGATTGTAATAATAATAATAATCGGCTGTAACACTATCTAACCTTCCGCTTCTATTGGTGCCGTCTTTTATTTCAAAATTATAAGTTTTCCCAGGTAGTATTATTTTATTGGTTTGGGCTAATAACTGAAAACTTGAAAAAATGTAAATTAGGGTTATTGCTTTTTTCATAGATTTATTTGAATATAAGTTAAGATTTATTTTCATAATAAATATGTTAAAAAAAATACCTTATTGAGTATCAACTCAATAAGGTATTAAAAGCCTATTAGGAAATTATATTAGCCAGCAATTCCCAAAGGAGAGAAGTAAATAAATATGCCTACTACTAGTACAATAGCAATGCTTGAAAGCCAAACATCTGTTGCATTCCAGCTAGCTCTTGAAGCTGCTTTATCTGCACTAACAGTAGTCGCAAAAGTAAGGCCATTCAATTGTTCTTCTGATGGTTTTTCTGTAAACAAACTTACTATGATTAATATAGCAATAGAAACCAAGAATAAAATGATACAGAAATATAAAAAGTTAATCGTGGCAAAAGTATGTAAAGCTCCTGTTAAAGAGTCTCTATTCAATTCCAAAATAATACGCAACATGCCTATTAAAAATCCAACTACCATGGCAGTGAATGCTCCTTTTGAATTGATTCTCTTGGAGAATACCCCTAATAAAAATACCGCTGCAATAGGAGGTGCTAAATAAGATTGAACACTTTGTAAATATTGATACAATACACCAGAAATTCGAGACATTAATGGTATCCATATCATTCCAAGTATGACTACGATTGCTGTAGTTATACGCCCCACTTTTACCAACTCTTTATTACTTGCTGCTGGTTTAATCTTTTGATAAATATCCATAGTAAATAAAGTAGAGCATGCATTATATACAGAAGCCAAAGAACTCATCAATGCCGCTAACAATCCACCTGCTAATAAACCTCTTAACCCAGCTGGCAATAAATCACGCACTAAAGTAGGAAAAGCCTGATTGGCATCTACTAAATGTAATTTTCCTTGTTGAGATAATGAATAAGCGATTAATCCAGGTATTAAAAAAATGAAAAATGGCAATAATTTTAAATACGCAGCTAAAATAGTACCACGACGTGCTTGTTTTTCATCACGACCTGCTAAACATCTTTGTACAATATGCTGATCGGTACACCAATACCATACCCCAACAATAGGAGACGCGAACAATATACCTGCCCATGGAAAATTAGGATCGCTTAATGGAGGGAACATATTTAGCTTTTCTTTAGGGATAGAAGCCATTAAACTATGCCATCCTCCCACTTCATGTAATCCATAAAACATAAGTATAGCAGAACCTGCTAATAATACGACCGCCTGAATGGCTTCGGTATACATTACTGCATGTAATCCTCCAAATACGGTATAGACCCCAGTGATGATTACTAATATAATAGCAGCAGTCCAAAAATCAACACTTGGAAAGAATATAGTGATTACGGTGGCTGCAGCAAATATAGTTACCGACGCCTTTGTAATAATATAACTTAACAACTGTATAATGGATAAAAGGATACGCGATTTAGCGTTGAATCTTCTTTCTAAAAATTCTGGCATCGTATACACCATGCTTCTCATATAAAAAGGTACAAATACCCAACCCAAGGTTAGAATAATCCAAGAGTGTAATTCATAATGCCCCATCACTACTCCAGAACTTGCAGCGGTACCTGCCAAACCTACAATATGTTCTGAACCAACATTGGAAGCCAAAATAGATGCGCCGATTACAAACCAACCTAAATTTCGATTGGCTAAAAAATAATCGGATGGCGATTCTTTACTTTTTCTAATTGACCATACTGCTACTCCCGCAATAACAGCCAAGTATAAAATGATAAACAGCCAATCGATAGGGCCTAATAAATGTTCCATACGCTAATTTTAATTATTTTATTGTATTAAATTTTATGAAATGTACAAAAAAAAAATTATACCTACTTTTTTTTATACTTAATTTTTACTTTTGTTATACCATCCCCTATCATTCGTTAGTCTTTAGCTGCTGTTTTAATTAAATTTAAAATGCGGCTTTTAATATAGAGAACCTTAATTAGACTTTGTATCTAATATTACAGGCGTCTTACCCCCTCCCATAATAATTACTTTCGCATTAGGTGAAGTAATCAAACCCTTCATTACTTGTATTTGCTCATACTGTAATTGCTTATCCCCTAATCCTGAACTTATAATTTTTTGGTAATCGGCTATCCCTTGCGCTTCAACTCTTTTACGTTCTGCTTCTTGTTTTTCTTTTTGTAATACAAATTGCATTTTTTGCGCATCCTGCTCTGCTTTTATTTTATCTTCAATAGACGCTTTTACAGTAGCAGGCAAAACTATATTTCTGACTAATAATTGCTCCAATACCAACCCTCTTATCTTTAAATTTTCTTCAATAGTTTTAAATATTCTACTTTGAAACTCGTCGCGTTTCACTGAATACAAATCTACCGCAGTATAATAAACCGCATTGTCTCTTATTTTAGTTCTGGTAATAGGCCTTACAATAATATTTTTAAAATCATAACCAATCTCTCTAACAATTTTTGGCGCCTCAGAAGATTGAACTCGGTATAAAACAGTTAAATCAATCACTACTTCTAAACCATCTGCTGTTAATACTCTAATGGCATCATCCCCAGCCACTTCCCCCTCGGTATGCACACCACTCATGGTATAGTTTTGTGTTCGAACATCAATGGTATTTACTTGCACCAATGGATTTACAAAATTCAAACCACTGGTGATAACGTCGTCCTGTACTTTTCCAAACATCGATTTCACGCCTATTTGGCCTGCATCTATTTGTTTGATACAAGAAGTAAGCACTCCAATAATAACAACCACCAACCCAATACTGCGAATGGTCCCAGTAGGAATGGCCACTGGTAAATTAAGATTTTGTACAGCGCCCGCTGCAAAAAATAAAACAACGCCTAGAAGTATAAATAACATAAAAATTGATTTAAGCAAGTGCTTGGTATTGCACCTTAGATTGACAAATTTGTCTTGTTAAAAGTACAGCTTATTTAGCTTTTTACCCCTCCATTGAGCCTTCTTTTCCACTGCCGCTGGTAAAAAGATCCCTCCCATTTGATTTATTTTGGATAAATTAGTAGTCTAATTAAATTCATATGAAAAATACAAGTTTAGCCCTTGGGTTACTCCTTTTACTAGCTGGCAACAATGTAAAAGCCCAAATTAACCCTAGTTGGAATACCATTTTCAACAACATCAATACGGAAGTTTCAACCAATTCTAATGCTTACAATTCGCTTAAAATTTCATCCGAAACCATTGGACATCGTTTAACAGGTTCCTCTAATGGCAATAAAGCCGAACAATATGCTTTTGATTTATTAAAATCTTATGGCTTTACTAATTTGCGTTTTCAACCTTTTGAAGTAGAAAGCTGGAGTCGTGGTAAAATTCATGTAACCATAGGAGCAGACTTACAGCATCAAAAAGATATTAAATCCGTGACATTGGCTCATTCGCCCGTAAATGCAGATGTTAGCTTAGAAGTAGTAGATATGGGCAATGGCGTTGAAGATGATTATTTAGCGAACCCTGATAAAGTAAAAGGCAAAATTGCTTTAGTGTATTTAGGTGTACTTCCTAACTCAAAAGCAGGAACTCCTTCCTTACACCGTTCCGAAAAAACAGCATTGGCTACTAAGTATGGTGCCAAAGGAATGATTATAATCAACACCGCAGACAAAGGTGTTTTGTTAACAGGGACAGCTTCAGTTACAGGAAAATTAATTCCTATCCCCGCCATATGTGTGGGTAAAGAAGATGGTCTTGCTTTAAGAGATCAACTTGCTAATGGAAAATTATTTAGTCATATCACTATGAATAATTTTTCTGGTATGATTAAAGCAAGAAATGTCGTTGCTACTATTACTGGAAAATCTATACCTAATGAAAAAATAGTCATTGGCGGTCACTTGGATAGCTGGGATTTAGCTACCGGTGCTATTGATAATGGTATTGGCTCCTTTTCTGTATTAGATATGGCACGTACTTTTATTAAATTAAAATTAAATCCTGCAAGAACAGTTGAATTTGTAATGTTTATGGGAGAAGAAGAAGGCTTATTGGGTTCAAGAGCTTATGTAAATGATGCTATCAAAAATAAAAGTATTGACCAAATTAGATACATGCTCAACTTTGATATGACCAATGATCCTAAAGGATATTCAACGAGTGCAGAAGATAGTAAAGATTTAATTAGTGGCATTGGTGCTATTGCACATTCGATTGATACTTCTTTTACTAATATGTTTAGAGTTGGCGCTGGCTTGCACAGCGATAACCAACCCTTTATGTTACAAGGTGTTCCTACTGGCGGAGCTGCCGGTGGAGGTTTGCCGAAAAATGCTGGACCTTGCTACCATGCCGATTGTGATGTATTTAGCTTAGTAGAAGAAAGCGGAATGAAAAATACTGTTCGCTTTGGCTCGATGTTATTGTATGGCATCGCAGACGCTGCTGAAATTAAGTCAAAACATTTCACAGATGAAGAAACTAAAAACTTCTTAATTAAAAATAAATTGAAAGAACCATTAATCATTGCTGGAGAATGGCGTTGGAAAGATTAAAAAAAGAGGGCCCCATAGAAATGGGGCCCTGATAACGATTGCTTGCTTAAAACCAATAAACCTTGAACTATAAAAAACGATTAACCTATTCTTGTGTATGGTAGGCAGAAACTCCGTGCTCAAACATATCCAATCCACCTGGATTAGTTTCCGCTTCGGCTTCTACTCTTAATTTCCAAGGATGTGGTAATTTATTGATTACCCACATTAAAATTAATGCTACCACAAAAGTGGCAATAGTAATTGTGGCACTTCCAATAAATTGCGCTTTAAACACATCCCATCCACCTCCATAAAAGAAGCCTTTTACTGGTGCTGAATTATCTGCTCCTGTTGGACCAGTTGCTCCAAATTGACCGGTTGCAAATAGACCTAAAGAAAGTGTTCCCCAAATACCATTGATACCATGTACTGGAACTGCACCTACTGGATCATCTATTCTATAATGCTCTAATAATAATGTAGAAATATATAAAAATATACCTGCAATTAAACCAATTAAGATAGCACCCAATGGAGATACCCAATAACATGGACAAGTGATAGCTACTAATCCTGCTAACAACCCATTAATTGTAAATGCTAAATCAAATTTACCTTTGTTTGGGCCAAACCACAATGGAAGCGCCATTGCAGACAATGAAGCTGCACAAGCTGCTAATGTAGTGTTAGCTGCGATACGACCAATACCTTGACCGTCCATTGCACTTAAAGTACTACCTGGATTAAATCCATACCAACCAAACCATAAAATGAAAGCCCCAACAGTTGCCATGGGCAAGTTATTAGAGGGTTGTAATCCTCCTTTTTCTTTATCATCTCTTAAAAATATTCTACCAATTCTTGGTCCCAATACAATAGCACCTGCTAAAGAAATAAAACCTCCAATAGTATGTACCACTGTCGAACCAGCAAAATCTCTAAACCCTTGACCCAATTCTGGGAATAAATGGCCTGGTGTGCCCATTAATGCCAACCAACCATCTGGACCCCAAGCCCAATGTCCAATAATTGGATATATGAACCCTGTTACACCAATACTATATAATATGTCTCCTCTAAAACTTGTACGACCAATCATGGCACCAGAAGTAATTGTTGAAGTAGTATCGGCAAATGCAAATTGAAAAATCCAATGTGCTAAAATTGGAATACCTGTTGCTTCATAAGTATCTGGTGCTCCTATTAAGAAATACCAATTTTGACCAATAAAACCATTACCATGGCTAAACATAAATGCATAACCAATAGCCCAAAATAACATTCCACAAAGTGCTGTATCAAAAATACATTCCATTAAAACGTTTACCGTTTCTTTGGAACGGGCAAATCCAGCTTCTAACATTACAAACCCTGCTTGCATAGCAAACACTAAAAAGGCAGACACTAATACCCAAACCGTATTTAATGAATTAAAAGTAACTAACTCATGTGCAGTATAAGTTTCTGCAGCATGTGCTGGTGTTGCTAATAAAGAAGGAATTATTTTCATTAAAGCCACTAATAAAGTAACTGCCAAAACCTTACCAGAAAAAATAGTAAAACCTAATTTTATTTTTTCTTTTCTAGTTAAGTGATACACAATTGCAGTTGGCTTAGAACGTCGCATCACCATTTCCTTTAAATGACCCAGTGTTGAAGTAAACATAAGCGTGTTTTTTATTGGTTAAGAATATTTAGGATTATTTAAAATTTGTATACAGCAGCCAATAAGAAGTTTCCTCCGTATTGATTTAAATTGCTATTATTATTTAAGAATATTTTGTCTTTTGCATTGTCAAATCTTAATTCGGGAATCAAGGTTAACTTGGCAAAATGAATATTGGCAGAAAATGTATTTTGAAAAATAGAAGTACCTACACCAACAGCACTTTTTGTATCATCAAAAAATTCAGTTCTCCAGGTAAATCCAATTTTTGCGCTTGGATCATAGTTTACATATAAGGCATTACTGCTCCAATTAGCACCAGCTATATTAGCAACGGTCCCATCATAATTGACTGCAATTTGACTGGTCACCACTCCATTTAATACTAGATCAAATTGAGATTTGTCTTTGCCTCCTTGATAATTCAAAAAAGCTTTCAACTTATCATCTTTGGTTCCAGTACTAAATTGGGCAATGATCATTTTATCGGGGGAAGAAGAACTTACAAAATCGGTTGGTTGTGCAACACCTATCATCATGGCAGATTTACCACCTAATGCGATATCAGCTCTAAGACCAGTATGAAAGAAAGGTCCGTAAGAAAAACCATAACTCATGCTATAGTTTCTATTAGAATAGGCATCTAATAATTCAAATCCAACATGCGTAGCCCATTTACCTGCGGTAAACTTTATCGTTGAATTTGGAGCATAACTTATAAAAGCTTGTTTGAAGATGGTAGCTACTCCATTGTCATTGTATGAAAACTCTTCGACTCTTTTACCAACTCCTAAATCTAAGGTGGCACCAAATTTGCCCATTACTTGATCGACCTTAAATGAAGCCATCCCTAGTTTTAATGCATTGTTTGAATTGGTAAAGCTTGTTTTATTGTTTTCCGCCTTACTTGCAAAATCGCTTTTATAATACCCATCAACATAATAAGTAAACGTAGTAGAATTACTTGGTGCGGGTGCAGTCACTTTTGAAGAATCCACTTGAGCCATTGATTCCATTGTTAATGTAAGGACTAATAATAATGACATTGTTTTTTTCATAGGGTGTGGTTTATTTTATATTATAATTAATTAAATATGACTTATTATATACTAATTTATACTTTTTTGGGAATTATGTAACCCTTGTTAATTTGTAAATTTTTTCATTTTATACATAAATACTTGTTTTTCAATGTTTTATTAAATTTCACAATATATAATGTTTTTTTATATCTTTATTAATAATGCTAAATTATAAATTATTTAATAACAAATGCAATTTTAATTCATATTTATATTTTCTTAATGTTTATAAATTGATTGTGTTTAAGTATTATATTTTAATTATTAAAAATCTTGAAACAAATGATTACCTATTTAATAATCTAATTAATTAGATATCAGTCAAATAGAGAAAAAAATGGTAAATTGAGGATGGTTATTATTTAGTTGTCTATTATGCCAAATAAAGAATCAACAAGCTCTAGCAACGATATCAAATTCGAAGCTTTATTCAATTCTGCCTCTATGGCTATTATAGTGGTAGACAAGCATGGCGTAATTATAATGGCTAATGATTATGCCAATACCCTATTTGCCTATACTAATGACAGCATGGTGGGGCAATTATTGGAACAATTAATTCCTCAACGATATCACCACAAACATGTGGGCTACCGAGATCACTATATAGAACAACCCAAAGCGAGAACCATGGGATTGGGCATGACCCTTTCAGCTAAAAGAAAAGATGGGTCAGAATTTCCTGTTGAAATTAGTTTGGGACATTTTAAAACCGGTGAGGAACAATTTGCTATCGCCTATATCGCCGACATATCTAAAAGAAAATTGAGCGAAGAAAAGATAGTGCTACAACAAGCCGAAATGGAATTAGTGAACGAAGAAATGAGAAAACTAAATGCCAATTTAGAAGCAACTGTAGATACAAGAACCAATGAGCTACAAGCTACATTAAACGCCTTAAAAGCATCCAAAGAAGAGTTGACACTTTCCTTAGAAAAAGAAAAAGAAGTGAACGACCTAAAATCAAGATTCGTTTCTATGGCTTCTCATGAATTTAGAACTCCTTTAAGTACTATACTTTCTTCCATCTCCTTGCTTTCTAAATACATTTCTACCGAAGAACAACACAAAAGAGACAAGCATATCGACCGAATTAAATCTTCAGTCAAAACACTTACGGATATCTTAAACGAGTTTCTATCCTTAGGTAAAATTGAAGAGGGTAAAGTGGATGTAAAATCTGAAGAATTTAAAATCACTGCTTTTTTTAATGATATAATAAATGAAATGTCTGTTCTACTTAAAACTGGGCAAAGTTTTCAATACATGCACCAAGGTTTAGATAACACTTATACCGATAGCAACTTACTTAAGCATGTGATGATTAACCTTATTTCTAATGCTATTAAATTCTCCCCCGAAAATTCAACCATTTTAATTGAAACAGACGTTTCTCTAAATACCACTAGTATAAAAATTACAGATAAAGGCATTGGTATTCCAGCAAGCGACCAAATTCACTTATTTGAAAGATTTTTTAGAGCCACCAATGTGACCAATATACAAGGAACAGGACTCGGACTTCATATTGTAGGTAGATACATTGAAATTTTAAAAGGAACTATAAAATACCATAGCGAATTTGAAAAAGGAAGCACTTTTGAAATACAACTACCTACTAAAATTGTAAATAATTTTGAATAAATAATATACTTCTTATGGAAAAAATTTTACTAATTGAAGACAATGAAGCATTAAGAGAAAATACTGCAGAAATTTTAACTTTAGCAAATTACGATGTGCATACTGCGGAAAATGGAAAAATTGGCGTTGAAATGGCTATGGCCAACCCTCCTGATTTAATTATATGTGATATTATGATGCCGGTATTAGATGGCTATGGCGTATTCCAAATTTTAAGTAAAAACGCCGATCTACAACATATTCCATTTATTTTCCTAAGCGCCAAAAGCGAAAGAAATGATTTACGTAAAGGCATGGAAATGGGCGCCGATGATTATATTACCAAACCTTTTTCTGATTCAGAATTAATCAATGCCATTCGTGCTCGTATTGAAAAAGTAAAGATTCAACAAAATGCTGGTGGCCGAGGCATTGAAGCATGGTACCAAATTATTTCCGAGTTAGGCAATAAAGATGAAATGCACAAAGCATTGGAATCACATGATATCATCGATTATAAGAAAAAACAAATAATCTATTCCGAAGGACAGCACCCCAATAAGCTTTATTATATTGAAACCGGGAAAATTAAAGTGTACAAAACCAGCGATGGTGGTAAAGAATTAATAACTGGCTTATTATCCCCTGGTGACTTTTTTGGACATATCCCACTCATAGAAAATGCAGTTTATGAGGAATTTGCCGAAACTTTAGAAGAGTCTTCTATAAGAGTAATCCCAAGAAAGGAATTTGAACACTTGCTTACTCATAATCAAGAAGTGGCTTTAAAAGTAATTAAACTATTGGCAAATAATATAGCCGAAAAAGAGCAACAATTGGTGGCATTGGCCTACCATAGCTTAAGAAAAAGAGTCGCCGACGCTTTACTTACATTAAAAAAGAAGTATTCTAAAGAAGGGGATGCTGGAAATTTTTCAATTTCTATATCAAGAGAAGATTTAGCCAATATCGCTGGTACCGCTACAGAAAGTTTAATAAGAACGCTAAGTGATTTTAAATCAGAGAAATTAATTGAAATAAAAGAAGGAAAAATTGCAATTCTTGATGAAAAAAAATTAGCCAACTTGTTTAATTAAGCTACCTAAACCATTTGCTAGAAATTTATAATCTAAATAGGGGTAGCTTCAAAACGTTCATTGACATCGTTTTTCCAGGTCATAAACTCATTCTCCAAGTAAACCACCTGTTGCTTATATTTCTTAAAATCAATAATTAAGGTTGCCTCTACGATATTATTTATCGACTTATTGGATTTTGTTTTATTTCTTAATACTACTATATCACTTTTTAATAATTTTATAGCAGTTTCTCTATTAATGATTTGCAATTGTAAATCCTCCGCCCATTCTATAAAATCATGCATTACTATGTTCTCTAAAAGGCTACTAAGCTTTCTTTTAATAAAAGCTTGCTCCTCTTGTATAAAGTCCATTGACCTTACTAATGATTCTATTTCCTGAAGTACAATTTCTTTATTCATACCCAATTAATTATGACAATGCATCGCATTGATTCCTATACCTAAATGAGGGCTAATAAAAGGTATTCCCAAATTCATGCCTCTTAAAATTAGTAGCAATCCCATACTAAAAATAAATAGAGGTAAAAGTGATTGTACCTTTTGCCTAAAAACAATACCAAAATACTGTCCTCCTAACGCCACCATGATTAATGCTGGCACAGTTCCCAATCCAAAAAATGACATGAGCAACCCTCCTTGTATTACATTTTGAGTGGCCAATGCCGAAGTCAATGCCAAATAAACCATTCCACAAGGCAATAAGCCATTTAGAAACCCAATTAAATAAAAAGCAAACCTATTTTGACTTTTAAACAATAGCCCTAATTTATTTGTAATGCTTTTGTATAAATAATTAAATTGTAAAAAACCTTTTTTTTGCTTTGGCTTAATTACAAAAATATAAAAAACATAAATTAACATAATTACACCTATCACGATAGATAAATTTTCTTGCACACCTGTTAAAGGCAATTGACTTCCGAATAAACCAAAAATAATACCCAATAAACCATAGCTACTTATTTTACCAAAATGATACAAAAAGAGCGCCACCCATTTTTGAACCTTAGTTTTTTGTCCCATAGGTAATGCTAAAACCAATGGTCCACACATTCCAATGCAATGAGCGCTGCCCAATATACCCATCAAAAATCCAATCTCAAAAATAGCCTGTATGCTCATCTTTATAGGTTTACCTTTTTTTCGAAATAATAGGATACCCCTTTCTGTTCAACCGATAATTTTAAAGTATAATTACCTTTTGTAGTAGTCAATAATTCAATTTCTAATTGGCCATTACCAGTTAGTATCTTTTTAGTTAGATCTCTTTTTTCATCAGCAATACAATACAAATTAGCCTCCCCTGTCAATTCCTCTTTTCCCAATTCAGCTGGAAATGCTACTAGCAACTTGTTATCTTTTAATGTTAATTTTAATTCACCCCCTAATGCATTGGCTCTTCTAGAAGCATCAATGACTGTTTGATATTTTAGTTCAGCTCCATAATAATCCTGTTGCACTAAGTCAAATTTTTGCTGTGACGACTTATAGGAAAGCGTTAAAATACCAATTACAAATAAAAAGTACACTATAAATATTCGATACCCCCAGTTTATTTTCATAATGATAATTTTAAATAGACGGTCCTAAAAAAACGGCAGTTAATACATCCATTTGTTTGCCTTTTTCATACACCCCAATTTTTATTTTGGTTCTTCTTGTTTTTAATTGTTCGTTTTTTAACGTAATAAAAAAACTAGTTTGGAAATAAGATTCTTTTGGAACATCTACTGGACTTACTTGTTTAATTTCCCCTTCGATATTCTGAAGTTTTAAATCTAAATGAATATTTTTTCTTGTCTTATTCACTAATTTAATATTGTATAAGTTGCTTATTTTATTATCGCTCAATAATTGGTAGGTTTGCCCTGGCGTTCTTAAAATTCTAGCGGCCACATCAGCCCTAGTTATGAGCAAAAGGGCTAAAAATGCCAAAAGCAAGGTTAATACAATAGTGTACAATTTTAACCTCCAGCTGTAAGTGGTTTTTTGTTTACTTGCTATCCCATTTTCCGAGGCATATCTAATTAACCCTTTAGGTTTATCAATATGATCCATAATTTCATCACAGGCGTCAATACATGCGGTACAATTAACACATTCTAATTGAGTCCCATTTCTGATATCTATCCCTGTTGGACATACCCTAACACAGGCATGGCAATTCACGCAATCTCCTCTATTGTCATTTACATCGGATAGCTTACCTCTAGGTTCACCTCTTACATAATCATAAGCAACTAAAATTGAATTACGGTCTAACAACACCCCTTGCAATCGGCCATAGGGACAAACAATAATACAGGCTTGTTCTCTAAACCAATAATACACAAAGAAAAATACCATAGTAAAAATTACCAAAGCACTAAAAGTTCCAAAATGTACAAATATTCCTTCCTTCACCAATACGCCTACTTCGTCAATGCCTATGATGTAGCCAAGAAAAAAATTGGCTATAAGAAAGGATAGTAAAAAAAATACAATAATTTTGGTACTTCTTTTTAATAATTTTTCTGTATTCCAAGGCATAGCCTTTAACTTCTTTTGTTGGTTGGCATCCCCGTCAATAAAATATTCAATTTTTCTAAAAACCATTTCCATAAATATGGTCTGAGGACAGGCCCAACCGCACCATATTCTACCAAATGCCACCGTAAATAAAATTACAAAAACAATAAAAGTCAATAAACCAATGGCGAAAATGAAAAAATCCTGTGGCCAAAATATTTTGCTAAAAAATATAAATTTTCGCTCTAATACATTAAACAAAAAAACGGGCTCTCCCTCCACTTTAATAAATGGCAATGTAAAAAACAACACCAAATAAAAGTAGCTAAAATAGGATCTTAAATTATATAACTTACCAGATGGCTTTTGAGGATTTACATAATTCCTATTCCCTTCCTTACTTATAGTAGAAACAGAGTCTCTAAATGTTTGATCCAACAAGTCTCGCTTATAATTCGAAATGCTTTCAGAATCGTTATTATTTACTTGTGTCATTTATTTTTTTATTGTAGCACTGTCCAACGTAGCAGCTACCTCTTTATACAAGTCTCCTTGTGGGGCTTTAGGGTTAGGAGGATTGGTTCCTCTTAATGTTTTTATATAAGTAGCTAATTGTTGCATTTGCACTGGGGAATAGGTAGTTTGCCATGATTGCATGCCTTTATCTGGGTAACCATATTTAATAGTTTTAAAAATATCCTTAATTCCCCCTCCATGAATCCAATAATCATCTGTTAAGTTTGGACCTACCAAACCTTGGCCTTCCGCCAAATGACAGGGCACACAGGTTTTTGCAAATAGCTCCTTCCCGACTGCTGCACCAGCAGCATCTAATTGAATAACAGAATTCTCATCTACATTTTCTTTAGCAGATGCTAAATAGGCATCTGTTTGAACTTTGGCTGCAGACATTTCTGCATTGTATTCCTCGGTTGGATTCATACCAGTATGCCATACTTCAAATTTTAATAAATAAAAAACAGCCACTACAATAGTAATATAAAACCCATACTTCCACCAAGGAGGTAAGGCATTGTCTAATTCTTTTATGCCATCGTAATCATGATCTAAAAGCAAATCAGCTTCCTGGTCTAGTGGCACTGCTTTTGTAAAAAATTTCTTGTCCAACTTATGCCAAGTCCTCACCAACCAAGAGTCAGTAGCCACTTTGCCATCTATTACCAATTTCTCTTTTGGATGAATAGAACGGAAAATGTTTCTGATAAATAAGACTAATAAAAAAACCACAAGCAACTCCAATAAGATAACCGATGTCATTGTCCAAAATGTATTATAAGACAAGCCCCCGTAAAAATCGGCACTTACTTTAGTAGTAGTATCTTTAACAGTTGTTGTTTGTGCAAATAAACTGTTTGTAAACATAGACCCCATAGCCACTATGAAAATCATCAATACCTTAGGTGCCGACTTCGACAATTCAACAGCTTGTTTTGACACCATAGTTAATACATTGGCTAAAACCCAAACCACTATTACCAACAATACTGCCACAGAAATCATTAAAATCTGCATGTAATTGGTAGGTTCCGTAGTATTAACAACCCCTGTAGTCTGCGCAAACGAAACTGCAGAAAGTAAACAAGCCAATAATAATAGAAAAGTATTTTTATTTTTTAACATAAGAAATGTTTTTAGATGACGTATTATTGTTCTAATGGTAAATTTTTAATTTCTTCTACCTGTTTGTTGTCAAGTACTTTAACATACCATAGTACTCCAACAAAAAATGCGACAAAAACCAATAGCGAAAAAATTGGATAAATATTTTTATCCTGCATCGTTTCGGTATATTTTTTTATAAAGCTGTACATAGTTTTAAATTTTGTTGGTTATTTTTTAGTAATGTCTGTTCCTAGTCTTTGTAAATAAGCAATTAGTGCTACAATTTCTTTGGTAGGCGCTACTTTGATGCCATCTTTTTGCAAATCATCCGAAATTGCTTTTGCTTGAATCATTAAATCCTGATTGGCAATTTTAGCATAATCAGCTGCATAAGGAACCCCTAAAGTGCGCATGGCATTAATTTTCAAAGGAGTGGTAGCTGTATCCAAATTATGATCAATCAAAAAAGAATAAGACGGCATCACAGAACCAGTTGATATGGCATTAGGCTCTTCGAGGTGATTGTAATGCCAGGTATTTGATTTTTTCAAATTACCTGCACCTTCTCTAGCCAAATCTGGACCTGTTCGCTTACTTCCCCATTGGAAGGGATGGTCATATACAAACTCTCCCGCCTTACTATATTCTCCATAACGTTCTGTCTCACTTCTAAAAGGACGAATCATTTGAGAGTGGCAAGTATAACAACCTTCACGTGTATAGATATCTCTTCCTTGCAACTCTAATGGAGTATAAGGTTTTACACTAGATATGGTTGGAATATTTGATTTCACCAAGAAGGTAGGCACTAGCTCAACCAATCCTCCAATTAATATTACCACTAATGATAATAATAAAAAAGGTGTGGGTCTGCGCTCAATCCAACGATGCCAATGTTCTCCACTATGTTTTGTGTAAGCTTTTTCTAAAGCAGGCGCTTGTGCATCTTCATTGGCTTGCAAAGTGCCTTGACCAATTGTTTTAAAGAAATTGACCATTCCAATTATAGCACCTGTCAAATACAATGTACCGCCTAATGCCCTCATTGCATAAAAGGGAGCCATATAAGTAACTGTTTCTAAAAATTGGTACTTCAATTGACCACTAGGTGTAAATTGTTTCCACATAGAAACTTGTTGCCAACCTGCCCAATACATCGGTATTGCATAAAATAGAATTCCTAAAGTGGCTAACCAAAAATGTAGGTTAGCTAATTTTTTAGAATACAATTCGGTTTTATAAATTCTTGGCAACAACCAATAAATGATTCCAAAAGTTAGCATCCCATTCCATCCCAAACCACCTATATGCACGTGCGCAATAATCCAATCGGAAAAATGCGCTACAGCATTTATGCTTTTTAATGACAACATTGGTCCTTCAAAAGTAGACATACCATAAGCCGTAACCGCAACCACCATAAACTTTAATATCACATCTTCTCTCACTTTATCCCAAGCACCACGCAAGGTTAATAAACCATTAATCATTCCACCCCAACTTGGAAAAATTAGCATGAAACTAAAAACAATTCCTAAGCTTTGTGCCCAATTAGGCAATGCGGTATATAGCAAATGGTGTGGGCCCGCCCAGATATATAAAAAAATCAAAGCCCAAAAATGAATGATAGATAATTTATAAGAAAATACAGGCCTATTAGCCGCCTTGGGTAAGAAATAATACATTAAACCTAAAAATGGGGTAGTTAAGAAAAAGGCCACCGCATTATGTCCATACCACCATTGAACCAAGGCATCTTGAACACCTGCATACCAACTATAACTTTTAAATAAAGTCACAGGTAATTCAAATGAGTTTACCAAATGTAAAACGGCAACTGTAACAAAAGTGGCAATATAAAACCAAACTGCTACATATAAATGTCGCTCTCTTCTTTTAATAATAGTAGCAAACATATTAAAACCAAAAACGACCCAAATTAATGTAATGGCTATATCAATAGGCCACTCCAATTCGGCATATTCTTTGGCGGTTGAAATACCCAAAGGCAATGTGATGGCAGCCGCCACAATAATCAATTGCCAGCCCCAAAAATGTATGGTACTTAAAACGTCACTAAACATTCTAGCTTTTAATAAACGCTGTAATGAATAATACACCCCCATAAACATAGCATTGCCCACAAATGCAAAAATGACTGCATTGGTATGCAATGGTCTTATACGACCAAAATTAAAATAGGGCTGTAAGTTTAATACAGTGGGAAAAACCAACTGCAAGGCTATCCATAATCCTACCGTCATTCCTACAACTCCCCAAATGATGGTGGCAATGGCAAAATTCCTTACCGTTTTATTGTCATACTGAAAACTTTCTACTTGCATAAGGTTAATTTAAATGGTTACTGATTTTTTATATTTTAAATTTTTTCTTTTTTTAAATCTTTTATTTCATCATCAAATAAAATTCTAATAGAGGGCGTGTAATCATCATCCATCTGACCTGTTTTTACAGACCACAAAAAGGCTAGTAAAAAACCGCCTGCCACTAGCACACTCACAATGATTAAAATAACAATTACACTCATTAGTACATATTTCAAACAAATCTATTAGGAAAGTCCAATTTTCCTAATGACTTACATCAAATTTGGAACTGATATATATCAGTTTTAAGCTCTAATTTTTGAAGAAAAGGCAAAGGAGAGCAAGGCCGAAAGCGCTACAATGCTAATAGAACTAATAGGCATTAAGATAGCAGCGACCATTGGAGATAACCTTGCACTGGTAGCAAAATACATCCCAATGATGTTATAAATGATAGATAAAATAAAAATTAATATAATAATAAGTTTTGCCTTTTTCGCATAATCAATTAAATCGCTAAATAAGTAAATTTCACTCCCTTCTAAAATAGCATCACTGGCTGGTGTAAATAAATGGGTTTGATCGGTTACCGCAACGCCTACATTACTTTTTTGCAAAGCCCCAGCATCATTTAATCCATCCCCCACCATCATCACTCGATGACCTTTAATTTGCAAGGCTTGAATATAATGCAACTTATCCTCTGGACTTTGCTCAAATAACATAGGAATGCTAGACCCTAATAATTTTAATAAATTCTCTTTTTCTGTTGGATGATCCCCACTTAATAAGTGTAAATGATACCCCTTATTATTTAATTGCAGAATCATTTTTTGCATACCTGCTCGATAGGTATGATTTATTTTAAAAACCCCTTTAAATATGCCATTGATGGCCAAACAAACCACCGAGCCCTCCACTTCCTGTTCTGGCAGAATGCCCATAGATTTTAAAAAAGAAATCGACCCAATGACAATTTCAAAATTACCACAAGTTGCTTTTGTCCCTTTCCCAATGAAATTTTCTATTTTTTGAAAACTAGTGATATCTGCAACCTGTAACATTAAAAATTGAGTGATCATTTTACTCAAAGGATGTAAAGATTCTCTTGTTACTGATTTTACGGCAATCATCTCCTGATAAGTTAAGTTAGCCCCCCTGTATTCTAAATGAGTATCATCATGATTGGTCAAAGTTCCTGTTTTGTCAAAAACTATGGTATCTATTTTGTGTATTGCTTCTATCACTGCTGCATTTTTACAATACAGTTTTCTACCACCCAACCACCTCAAAACATTGCCATAGGTAAAAGTTACGGTTAGTAATAAAGAACAAGGACATGCCACAATTAAAACAGCGGTCACTGCAGGCAATATTTTATGGGGATCATTTACACTCCAATACAATCCAGTCATAATTGCAATGGTCAATAATACTATGGTAAAATATTGACTCCAAGGATGTACAAAAGATTTTTCAACATTCTTCTCTGTCTTTAATACCGGACTATTCCACAATTCGGTGATATAGCTTTGGCCAACAGGCTTAACCACTTCTAATTGTATGGCTCTTCCTTTTTGAATGCCTCCTGCATACACCAATTGCCCAACGGCAACAGCAATAGGTGCATTTTCACCAGTCACAAAGCTATAATCAATCAAGGCCCCATCCGTTAATAATGTCGAATCTGCGGGTATCATTTCATCAGACCTGATTAATACAATCTCAGATTTCAACAAATCCGATAAAGGCTTATTGACTTCTTTCCCTTCTTTTAATATAGTTACCCCTAATGGAAAAAAAGAATTGTAATCTCTGTCAAAAGCAAAAGAATCATAGGATTTATCTTGGAACCATCTTCCTACCAACATAAAAAATACAATACCACTCATACTATCAAGATAACCTGCTCCTGTTTGAGATAGTATTTCATATACACTTCTACTAAAAGTAACTGCAATGGCAAGCGCAATGGGTGCATCTATATTTAACCATTTTTGCCTGAGACCGGTGTACGCTGAAATAAAAAAACCGCTTGCGCTATACAATAAAACTGGCAAAGATAAAAGTAAATTAATATAAATAAAAAAATGCCTAAGCGAACCTAACTCTAAAGCATCATTGGATAAATATTCTGGAAAGCTTAGCATCATAATATTGCTAAAACAAAAGCCTGCAATTCCAATTTTATACAATTGCTTTTTATTTACCTTCTTTTTCTTTAACCAATCATTGCCTCCTAAATGTATCACCGGCTCATACCCCACAAATGAAAGCAATTGCACCAATTCCTTTAAGGAAATAAGTGTCGGATTGTATATTATTTTTATTTCCTTTTTTTCAAAATGAGTTTGAGAATGAATGATCCCAGGATTTATCTTACTCAAATTTTCCAAAAGCCACACACAGCTTACACAATGTATTTGAGGTAAATAAAAGGTAATATGTACCTGATCTCCTAATTTAAATTGAATCAACTGCTCTTGAATGGCGGCATTGTCTAAGTAGTTAAATTTATCAGCAATAAAACGCCCTTTGGCGGTTACTCCAGGCATAGCGGATAAGTCATAATATTGACACAATCCATTTTCATCTAAAAGCGAATACACCATTTTACAGCCATCACAACAAAAGTATTTTTCTTTAATTTGGATAGCTGTAGCACATTTTAGTCCACAGTGGTAGCAAGTTTCTTGTAACATTGTTACAACGAAAGTGCAGCAATTAAATTAGCGTATCAATGAGTCGGATCATTTTAAAAACTGATAAATATCATGTTTTAGGGCAGCATTTGCTTGAAATTAGGATCCAATGCATTTTGGACTTCTATCAAGCCTTGTTTGTACCATTGCGTTCTTGCAATCAAGCCGCGTATTTGATTTTGTACCATTAGCTTGCTTTTCTCTAGTCCTTTCAATTTATTTTTCTGCGCCGAATTAGCATAATCGTATAAGGCGCCCCAATAATTGTATTGTTCTGTCTGCTTTAAAAAAGCAATTGGATTTTGTTGAGCCTCCATCATTTTTTTATTCTGCACATACCAATGCAATACAAAATCATTCAATAAACCATCTTCCCACAATACCTTAAAACTGGTATCCATTAATAACCCATTCCCATTCACCCATTTGTCGGGATAAATACCCCCTCCTCCAAATACTAAATGCCCTTTAGGCGTTTTAAAAGAAGGTCCCTTAAAACTAGAATCTTGTTTACCCAATGCATCCTCATGTAATCTGGCAATAAAATCATTTTCATATTCTTGCTTACCTTTTGCATAAGGCCTTTGTATATTTCTACCCAAAGGCGTAAAATATTTTGCGGTAGTTAATCGCAATGCGCCGCCATTGGATAATTTAAATTGTTGTTGTACCAACCCTTTTCCAAACGACCTTCTTCCAACAATGGTAGCTCTATCCCAATCTTGCAATGCACCTGCCAATACTTCACTCGCTGATGCAGAAGTCTCATCCATTAAAATAGTTAACCCGCCTTGTTCAAACAAGCCTTCTCTTTTACTAAAATAATCTACGCGAGGCGAATGCACCCCTTGGGTATAAACGATTAATTTATTTCCACTTAATAATTCATCTGCAATGCCCACCGCTTCTGATAATAACCCACCTCCATTTCCTCTTAAATCAATCACTAAAGATTTCATTCCTTTTTGCAACAAGGGCTCTAAGGCTTGCATAAATGCCTCGTAAGTTCGATCCGCAAATTTATTGATACGAATATACCCAAGGAGGCTGTCAATCATATAGCTTGCATCTACAGAGGATATGGATACATTGTCTCTAGAAATTACATAGGATTTTTTTATACCTAAACGATCTACCAACAATTTTACTTTGGTATTGGAAGGTCCCTTTATTTTTTTTCTTATCTCTTCCGCCTCCCATTTTTTTCCTGATAATTGAATACTATCATCTGCATTTAAAAGAATGTCTCCCACTTTTAATCCAGCCTTATCTGCAGGGCCCTCTTTCATTACATACGCTACAAAAACACTGTCTCTGAATTGTTGAAATTCAATGCCTATTCCTTTAAAATTGGGTTGTAATTGCTCATTCACCTCGTTCAAATCGGCTGGTGGAATATAAACAGAATGAGGATCTAACTGTGCTAGATAAAAATTAGCCACTCTAATGCCAGCACTATCATTGGAAACTGAATCCACATATTTGGATTGTACCAATTCAATCATTTCCTGAATGGGTTGCTGATTATTTCTGGTTAATGATCCTAAATTAAAATTTCCTTTAAAAAAGACACCTATCAAAATTCCCAGGATGACTAAAAAGCCATAGAATAGTGGTTTACCCCAATTCAAATTATTATTTTCTTGCATGCTAATTTTATTCGGGCTAAAATTACACTAAAATGGCTATTTTCACGCACAAGAGTAACTTGCTATGCTAAAGAATTACCTCATTGCCGATAGTGGTGCAACTAAATGCCATTGGACCCTCATCCAAAACAACCAAAAAACTACGGTAAACACCATTGGTATCAGTCCTTATTTTTTATCGACCCTTGAAATGACTCAATTGCTGGAGAAATCTTTTGCAAAAAAGACCAATCTTGCAAAAATAGAAGCGGTTTACTTTTATGGCACGGGATTAAGCAATCCCGACAATGTACTTTCCTTAAAAAAAGCGTTAAAAAGCGTTTTTAAAAATGCAAAACTTTCCATCGAAACCGATTTAGTAGCGGCAGCACGTGCTAGTTGCCAAAATGAAAAAGGAGTGGTTTGTATTTTAGGCACCGGTTCCAACACAGGCTTTTACAACGGAAAAAAGATTACAAAAAATAGCCCTGGTTTAGGCTATGTGTTAGGCGATGAAGGCAGCGGCGCTTACCTTGGAAAAAAAGTAATTCAATATTTTTTATACAAAACTTTTGATGAGGATTTAATGGCCGCTTTTGAAAATAAATACAACCTAAGCAAGGACGCTATATTAAATAGTATTTATAAAGACCCCTTCCCCAATAGAACCCTTGCCTCTTTTGCGCCATTCTTAGCCGAGCATAGAGGTCATTATATGATTGAAAATATTATTGAAGATGGCTTGAATGATTTCTTCTTTGCCCACATAAACAAAATGAATGAATCTTGGATTTACCCTATTCATTTTGTGGGTGGCATTGCTTTTGCTTTTAAAGACATTGTTAAACAATTGGCTTTAAGCTATGAGATTGAATTGGGTAAAATTATCAAATCACCCATGGATGGTTTGATAGCTTATCATAAAAAACAATAACCCCTATCTGGTTAGTTGCGTATGCATGAAATAGAACCGCATTATCACTGGCGCCATTTATACATGGCAGAAGAAGATCCAAAATCTATATTTTTTGGACGCACTTACAGCGAATTTGAATTTTCTCAAACAGTTTATAATTATTATATCCATCCGCAATGGGATGAGTTTGGAAGCAAGACTTTATATTTAAAAATTTTATTCGTTGATTATGAATTAAAATTTGCCATTATTGAAATGATTGGAGAATGGAATGATGCCATAGAAAATGATATAATGGAGTTAAAAAGAGAAGTGCTAGATAAACTCATGGAAGAAGGCATTTATAAATTTATATTAATTGCCGAAAGTGTTTTTAACTTTCACAGTGGCGACAAAGATTATTATGAAGAATTGTATGAACAAACTTCGGAGGAAGAAGGCTGGGCTGTTTTAGTTAATTTTCATACCGCAGCGCAACATGATTTTTTATTGCGCAAATTAAATAGGTACATCGAACTAATGGAAATAAGTGCCTGGAGAACCTATAAACCTGAAGATTTTTTTCAGTTAATAGATACCAAAATAAATCAAAGGCTTACTTAAATTCTTGGATGGCTTAATACACTAATTCTTCATAAGCTGCTTGCAATTCACTATGCGCATGGTTGTCCTTAGCAGCCTTAGCAGCGGCCATTCCTTTTTCATACCAAAGAATTGCAGCTTCTTTATCATTCATCCGCTCTAAGCATTTTGCTAAATGATAATAAGAGCCAATATATTCTGGAGATTCGGTAAGTAGCGCTATAAATAAGTCAAGGGCTTTTTGTTCCTCCCCCATTTTAATATATTCTAGGGCCAATGCATGCCTTAAAAAGTTATCCTTAGGTTGTTGATTTAAAAATTCAATAATTCTTTCAATTCGAGTCATCTTGGCTTATATTTGCATTAGTTGCATAAACAACTAACTATTAAGAAACTAAATTAGTCATCATGAAGATCTTAGTTTGTATCAGCAAAACCCCCGATACCACTGCTAAAATCGCCTTTATCGAAGGTAATACAAAGTTCGATGAAAGCGGTGTTCAATGGATTATTAACCCCTACGACGAATGGTATGCACTAGTTCGCGCCATTGAATTAAAAGAAAAAGACCCTGCTACTATTATACATTTAGTGACGGTAGGTGGTGTTGATGCAGAACTTATCATTAGAAAAGCCTTGGCATTGGGCGGTGACGAAGCCATTAGGATTGATAGTACTAGCAATGATTCTTTTACCATTGCTCATCAAATTGCAGAAGTGGCTAAAGAAGGCGCTTATGATTTAATATTGACAGGAAAAGAAACCATCGATTACAATAGCGCTTGTATCGGCTCTATGTTGAGTGCCCTACTAGATTTTCCATTTGTATCATTGGCCGATCATTTTGAATTAAATGGAAATACAGCCACCGTTAAAAGAGAAATTGAAAGTGGCGAGGAAACCTGCGAAGTAAATTTACCCTTGATTGTAAGTTGTCAAAAAGGAATGGCCGAACAAAGAATTCCTAATATGCGCGGTATTATGGCGGCTCGTACAAAACCATTAAAAGTAGTGGCTCCTATGGCAACCTTAGCAACAACCAGCATCAGCCAATTTGATTTACCGCCTGCTAAATCTGGTGTAAAATTAATTGATCCAGAAAATATGGATGCCCTTGTGAAATTATTAAAAGAAGAAGCAAAAGTTATTTAACCCATTACAATTTTATTTTATGGTACTTGTTTATATAGATCAAGCCGATCAACAAATTAAAAAAGCCTCCTTAGAAGCCTTGTCTTATGGTGCAGCCCTTGCAAAACAATTAGGTTGCCAAGCAGAAGCATTGGTTTTTGGAACTATCAAAGACAACCTTGCCGATTTAGGAAAAAATGGAGCACAAAAAGTACATCAATTAAAAAATGAAACTTTAAACTCCTTGGATGTTAAAGTCCACTCCTCTTTAATAGCTAATGCTGCCAAGAACCTAAATGCAACGGTGGTAGTTTTTGCGCACAATATCAACGGAAGAGCCATAGCGCCTGCAGTTGCCGTTAAATTAAATGCCGGGATTGTAACAGGTACTTGTAGTTTACCCAATACTGAAAATGGATTTGCAGTAAAGAAGACTGTTTTTTCTGGTAAAGCATTTGCCAATATTAATATTGAAACACCCATTAAAGTCATTTCCATCAATCAAAATAGTTTTGGATTAGTAGCATACAATAATGCTGCAAGCATCGAAGAAATTAATTTACCCATTCCTCCTGCTTCAATTAAAATTATCAAAGTAGAAAAAATTGAGGGTGAGATTCCATTAACAGAAGCGAATTTAGTAGTTAGTGGAGGCCGAGGTTTAAAAGGACCAGAAAACTGGGGAATGCTTTTAGACCTTGCGAAGGCTTTGGGTGCAGCTACTGCCTGTAGTCGTCCAGTTTCAGATGCAGATTGGCGCCCACATCACGAACACGTTGGACAAACTGGAATTCAAATTGCACCTAATTTATACATTGCTATTGGTATTTCTGGAGCGATCCAACATTTAGCTGGTGTCAACAGAAGTAAAACAATTGTAGTCATCAATAAAGATCCAGAAGCACCCTTTTTTAAAGCAGCAGATTATGGTGTAGTAGGTGATGCATTTGAAATAGTACCTAAATTAACTGCAGCAGTATTAAAAGCAAAAGCGGCCAATTAAATACTACTTAATAGTTATTTCCTTATTTATTAGAGCGATCTAATTTGTCCACCATCCACGGGTAAATTAATGCCATTGATAAAATTGGCTTCTTCGCTACATAAAAAACAAACAGCGGCCGCTAATTCTTTGGGCTCCCCTAACCTTTTTACAGGAATACTATTTTCAACCCCTTTGGTAATTTCTTCTTTTGTTACCCCTGCTTTTGTGGCTCTATTTGTAAACAAGTAACTTAATCTTTCGGTATTGGTAAAGCCTGGCAATACATTGTTAACGGTAATGCCCATGGGCCCTAACTCTCTAGATAAAGTTTTTGCCCAATTGGCCATCCCTGCTCTAATAGTATTGGAAATGCCTAAATCATCAATCGGTTCTTTAATAGAAACAGAAAGCAGATTAATAATTCTTCCGAATTTAGCCTCGCGCATACCAGGCAATAAAAGCTGAACCAATTGATGCGCATGCAATAAATGTGATTCAAAAGATGCTTTTAAATCCTCTATACTAGTTTCATACAATAAACCCGCCGCAGGACCACCCGTATTATTAACTAGTATATGAACCGTTTTAATTTTTTCTATAAATTTCTGAAAAGTTTTTTTTGACACAATTAGATTTGCTGTATCAATAATTAAATAGCTATGCTCCTGTTGCAAGGGTGTTGGTAAAGCATTAACTACACTTTTTAATTTCTCTTCTGTTCTTGCAAATACAATGACCGTAGCTCCTGCGGCAGCTAATGCATGGGCACAGGCTGCTCCAAGACCTTGTGAGGCCCCACCTACTAATGCGATTTTATTTTGTAAAGGATACATCTATTTTATTTTAAATTACTGTGCACTCAATTTTGCATAATCTTCTCTAACAGGATTGAATACATCAATAATATTACAATCGGTAATACTTGTTCCTGAATGTATTGCATTGGAGGGGATAATAAATACAGAACCAGCAGCTAATAAATATGGCGTTCCATTAACTGTTAATTCAAAATTACCACTTACAATATGGGTCACTTGCTCATGCACATGTTGATGAGCAGGTAAAGTATGTCCAGCTTTTGAATGGACAAAGGACCAGGTCATGGAATCACTGTGAATTAACTTTGAATCAAAGCCAGCACATAAAGTTACAGGCTTGATTTCAGATAAAAGAATTGGTTGCATGGCATCTATTTAATGTTCACAATTTAATACATCTGCTAAAAAATAGGCCTTAAAAGATTTGTTTTTTTAATTAACTTTGAAGGGCCAAACAGTATATGAAAAAAATTGAATTAGAAATAGTAGCCTTATCTCATAGCATCACTCAATCTAACTCCTACGCGGTTATTTTAGGAGAAGTGAATGGTTTACGTCGACTTCCTATTGTGATTGGTGGTTTTGAAGCACAAGCCATTGCCGTTGCTTTAGAAAACATGCATCCTTCTCGCCCCTTGACACACGATTTAATGAAAAATTTTATGACTGCATTTGATATTCAATTGCAAGAAGTATATATATGTGACTTACAAGAAGGCATTTTTTATTCAAAACTAGTTTGCTTTACCGCCAATGATACCATTGAAATTGATAGCAGAACAAGTGATGCACTTGCCTTAGCCGTTCGTTTTGGTTGCCCTATTTACGTATATGATAACATTCTAGAACAAGCAGGCTTGGCCAATGAAAATGCCGAAAAAGTAATTGCCCCTACGACCATCGCGAGCACCCCTAGCAACAACGATTTATCAAGCTTGTCTTTGATTGAATTAAATAAATTACTGCAAGAGGTCTTAGAACAAGAAGATTATATCCGCGCAATTGATATTCGAGATGAAATCAATAAAAAAAATGCGCAAAAGAAATCCTAAAGAATGATTCAATTTCCCAATTGTAAAATTAATTTAGGCTTATCTATCTTAGAAAAAAGAACAGATGGATTTCATGCATTAGAAACTGTTTTTTATCCAGTGGCCTTAGATGATATTCTTGAAATAACGACTATAAGCGGTAAGCAAAATGAATTAGTTGAATTTACTAGCTCCGGAAACCCAATACCAGGTGATGTTTCAGGTAACTTATGCGTCAAAGCTTATCATTTATTAAAAGCAGATTTTCCTCAACTCTCTGCCGTTAAAATTCATTTGCATAAAAAAATTCCCATAGGGGCTGGACTAGGTGGCGGATCAAGTGATGGCGCTAAAGCACTTTCTATTTTGAATGATTTATTTGAATTAAAATTATCAAAAGAAAAATTAATTCACTATGCTGCACAATTAGGAAGTGATTGCCCTTTTTTTATTTTAAATGAAGCATGTCATGCCACTGGGAGAGGTGAAATTATGCAACCCATTCCCATCCACTTATCAAATTATACAATTGCGCTCCTTCATCCAGGTATTCCTATATCAACAGGCTGGGCTTTTCAACAAATAACACCCACTATTAAAGAAAAAGCAATAGCAACTATTATTCAACAGCCTATCACTACTTGGGAAAATGAACTAATCAACGATTTTGAAATTCCAGTTTTTAGCGCACACCCCTCCTTGTCTCTTATTAAAAATTATTTATATGATCAGGGGGCTATTTACGCTAGTTTGAGCGGTTCTGGCAGTTCTATTTTTGGCCTGTTTCCCAAAGGAACTATATTAAATCCATCACCCGGTTTTGACAAATTAAAAATGGATATCATTTGATTTATTTCAAAATTTACAAAGGCTAACGTTCGTTATTTGATATTATTCAATTATTTTATATTTTAATTAAAAATTATCAAATGGTTAGTAAATTTGTTGCGATTTTGCTATTAAAAATCCTGTTTTTTTCGTAATTTTCCACGAATCGCTCCCTACTTAGAGTATCCTATAATTAACTGGTTGTAAATGACGAAAACTGAAAACTTAGGATTGTATAATCCTGCTTATGAACACGACGCTTGCGGTATTGGATTTGTTGCCAATATCAAAGGAGTAAAATCACATCAAAACGTAATTGACGGTCTCACTATTTTAGAAAATATGGAACACCGTGGTGCCTGTGGTTGTGAAATAAATACGGGTGATGGTGCTGGTATTATGATTCAAATTCCACACGAATTTTTCTTTGACGAATTATTACATAAAGGCATTCACCTGCCCGATTTAAATGAATATGGTGTGGGATTTATTTTCTTCCCTACAGACAAATCCATTCTCGCAGAGTGTAAAGAAATTTTTGCACGTGCTGCAGAAAAATTAGGCATTGAAATTATTGGTTATAGAGAAGTACCAGTTATAAAAAACACGATTGGCCCTTCGGCATTATCTGTAGAGCCAATCATGGAGCAAGTTTTTGTAAAAAAGCCTGACCATATTACTGATCCTGAAGATTTTGAAAGAAAACTATTTGTTTTAAAAAATTACGCCTCTCATACCATTAATAATTCTATCAAAAAAGAAGCGATTGGTTTTTACATGTCTTCTCTTTCACAAAGAGTGATTGTTTACAAAGGTCAACTGACCAGTCATCAAGTGCGTGAATATTTTCCCGACTTAAGTGACAAAAGAGTGGTATCTGCTTTTGGATTAGTACACTCTCGTTTTGCCACCAATACTTTTCCTTCTTGGAAATTAGCCCAGCCTTTTAGATACATTGCCCACAATGGAGAAATTAATACTTTACAAGGAAATTTAAATTGGTTAAGGTCCAATGAAAATGGATTCTTGTCTCCTTACTTTAGCAAAGAAGAAATAGACATGATTTTACCTGTAGTTACTGCAGGACAATCCGACTCTGCTTGCTTGGATAATTTAATTGAACTACTTACTTTATCGGGTCGTTCCTTACCACATGTAATGATGATGCTGATTCCTGAAGCCTGGGATGGCAATGATTTAATGGACCCCGTTAAAAAGGCTTTCTATGAATTTCATGCAGCTTTTATGGAACCTTGGGATGGTCCCGCTTCTATTTCTTTTACAGATGGAAAAATTATTGGCGCCACTTTAGATAGAAATGGCTTAAGACCTTCACGTTATTGCGTTACCAATGATGATAGAGTTATCATGGCTTCTGAAACCGGCGCTTTACCTATAGATCCTGCAACCATTATTGAAAAAGGTCGTTTGCAGCCTGGCAAAATGTTTGTAGTGGATATGGAAGCTGGTAAAATTATTAGCGATACCGATTTAAAACAAAAAATTTGTGCTCAACAACCTTATGGCGATTGGTTGAATAAATATAAAATTCGTTTAGAAGAATTACCAGAACCTAGAATACAATTTACTCATTTAGAACACGATCAAATATTTAAATACCAAAAAGCGTTTGGTTATACTAAAGAGGATATTGAAAATATCATCACCCCAATGGCCATAGATGGTAAAGAGCCTATTGGTTCCATGGGAACCGATACACCTT
The DNA here is from genome assembly GCA_947448725.1 of Bacteroidota bacterium. Classification (GTDB taxonomy): domain Bacteria; phylum Bacteroidota; class Bacteroidia; order Chitinophagales; family Chitinophagaceae; genus Sediminibacterium. Next base: position 115,004 of record CANFOM010000002.1, on the reverse strand, counting down.
TGGCCGTATTGAGTGATCAACCTCAACATATTACAAGTTATTTTAAGCAACTGTTTGCTCAAGTAACCAATCCGCCTATAGATCCTATTAGAGAAAGAATGGTCATGTCCTTAGCTACTTTTGTTGGTAGTCAAGGCAACTTATTAGTGGAAGATCCTATGGCGAGTCATTGCTTGGCATTAAAGCATCCTATTTTAAATAACCACGAATTAGAAAAAATTAGAAGTATAGACACAGGTGTGTTTCAAGCCAAAACCTTACAATGTTATTTTAGAGCCGACGGAAAAGAAGGTTCTTTAAAAAGAGGCTTGGATCGATTGGGGCGTTATGCTGTAGATGCAGTGGAAGATGGATTTGAAGTAATTGTTTTAACCGATCGTTCGATTGATTCCGAACATGCTGCTATTCCAACCTTGTTGGCTTGTGCTAGTGTCCATCATCATTTAATCAGAAAAGGATTAAGAGGTAAAGTGGGTATCATTGTGGAAGCGGGCGATGTTTGGGAAGTACATCATTATGCTTGCTTAATTGGTTTTGGCGCAACAGCTATTAACCCCTACATGGCTTTGTCTACCATTCGTGATATGAAAATTGAAGAGAAAATTAAGACCGATTACGATGCTGAAAAATTAAAGAAGAATTATATCAAAGCAGTCAATGAAGGATTGTATAAAGTGTTTTCAAAAATGGGTATTTCCACTTTACAATCTTATCAAGGCGCTCAAATATTTGAAATTATTGGAATCAATAAAGACGTAGTTAGCCGACACTTCACAGGTGCTATATCACGTATTGATGGAATGGGGTTAGATGAAATTGCCAAAGAAATTTTAGCTAAACACGATTTAGCTTTTGCTAAAAAATCTTCCCCTGTAGATCGCTTAACCGAAGGAGGTGTATATCAATGGAAACGTCGTGGAGAATTTCATTTATTTAATCCGCAAACCATTCACTTGCTACAACATTCTACTAAAGCGAATGATTATGCAAGTTTTAAAAAATATTCCAAGTTAGTAAACGACCAAACCGAAAAAGCTTGTACGCTAAGAAGCTTATTTGATTTTAAACCAACCCGCCCCTCTATTTCTATTGACGAAGTAGAACCAGCAGCTGCTATCTATCGACGTTTTGCTACAGGTGCTATGTCTTTTGGATCTATTTCTTGGGAAGCGCATACTACTTTAGCCATTGCCATGAACCGTTTAGGTGGAAAAAGTAATACAGGAGAAGGCGGTGAAGATGAAATACGTTATACTAAATTACCCAATGGAGATTCTATGCGCAGCGCAATTAAACAAGTTGCAAGTGCAAGATTTGGCGTAACTAGTTACTATTTATCTGAAGCAGATGAATTACAAATAAAAATGGCTCAGGGTGCAAAACCAGGCGAAGGCGGACAATTACCTGGCGATAAAGTGGATGATTGGATTGGAAAAACAAGACATGCTACTCCAGGTGTTGGATTAATTTCTCCACCACCACACCATGATATTTATTCCATTGAAGATTTATCACAACTCATATTTGATTTAAAAAATGCGAATCGTGCTGCAAGAATTAATGTAAAATTAGTTTCTAAAGCAGGGGTTGGTACAATTGCCGCAGGGGTTACCAAAGCAAAAGCAGATGTAGTATTAATAGCAGGTTTTGATGGAGGTACAGGTGCATCACCATTAAGCTCTATTAAACATGCAGGTTTGCCATGGGAATTAGGATTGGCAGAAACACACCAAACTTTAGTAAAAAATAAATTACGCAGTCGTGTGGTAGTGCAAGCAGATGGTCAAATGAAAACAGGTCGCGATATTGCCATAGCTACTTTATTAGGCGCTGAAGAATGGGGTGTTGCTACTGCAGCTTTAATAGTGGAAGGTTGTATCATGATGCGTAAGTGTCATATGAATACTTGCCCTGTTGGAGTAGCTACTCAAGATCCGGAATTACGCAAACGTTTTACAGGAGACCCCGATCATGTAGTTCACTTTTTCGAATTCATCACACAAGAGCTTCGTGAAATAATGGCCGAACTGGGTTATAGAACAATTAATGAGATGGTGGGTCAAGTAGATGCCTTAACCATGCGTGAAAATATTACCCATTGGAAATACAAGAATTTAGATTTAAGCGAAGTATTATATAAAGAGCCTGCCGAAGCTGGGGTGGGTTTGTACCAAACAGAAACACAGGATCATTTAATGAGCGATGTGTTAGATTGGAAATTATTAGCTGCCGCTAAACCTGCAATTGATAGCCAACAAAAGGTAAGTGCACAATTTGAAATTAAAAATACCGACCGTACTACCGGAACAATTGTCTCCAACGAAATAACTAAAGTATATAAAGCAGAAGGCTTACCCGAAGATACCCTACATTTTAAATTTATAGGAACTGCGGGTCAAAGCTTTGGCGCTTTCAATACCAAAGGTGTTACTTTAGAATTAGAAGGCGATGCTAATGATTATTTTGGTAAAGGATTAAGTGGTGCTCAATTAATAGTGTATCCTGATAAAAAAGCAAGCTTCGTACCTGAAGAGAATATCATCATTGGTAACGTTGCATTTTATGGTGCAACTAGTGGTACTGCATTTATTAGAGGTAAAGCTGGTGAAAGATTTGCCGTTAGAAATTCTGGAGCTACCGTGGTGGTAGAAGGTATTGGAGATCATGGTTGCGAATACATGACAGGTGGCATCGCTGTTATATTAGGAGCAACGGGTAGAAACTTCGCAGCCGGCATGAGTGGTGGCATTGCCTATGTATATGATGTTCAAAATAATTTTGAATTAATGTGCAATAAAGAAATGGTCGAATTAGAATCAACTGATAAGGAGGACCAATTATTATTACAAAATTTAATTCAACAACATTTTAATAATACAGGTAGTGCTGTAGCTAAATTTATTTTAGCCGATTTTGACAATCAATTAAAACATATTGTCAAAGTATTCCCAAGCGATTACAAAAAGGCATTACAAAAACAAAAAGCAAAATTAACTGCAGCTAAATAATTTATAATTAATTTTTTTTGAATATTAACTATGGGCAAGCCAACTGGATTTAAAGAATTTACGAGAGAACTCCCTTCCAAATTACCAGTGAAGGATAGAAAAAAGAACTATAAAGAGTTTGTCTCTTTATTGCCTGAACAAAAATTGAATGAACAATCGGCGCGTTGCATGAATTGTGGTGTGCCCTTTTGCCATAGCGGCTGTCCCTTAGGCAATATTATTCCAGAATTCAATGATGCAGTGTATCGCAAAGAATGGAAAGACGCTTACGAAATTTTAATATCAACTAATAATTTTCCCGAATTTACCGGAAGAATTTGTCCAGCCCCTTGTGAAAGCGCCTGTGTATTAGGCATTAATCAACCAGCCGTTACAATTGAGGAAATTGAAAAACATATTATTGAAATAGCTTTTGAAAAAGGCTTTGTAAAACCGCGTAAACCTAATGTAAGAACAGGTAAGAAAGTTGCTGTGATAGGATCTGGACCTGCAGGCTTAGCCACTGCTGCTCAATTAAATTATGCAGGTCATGAGGTAACGGTTTATGAAAGAGATCCCAAACCAGGAGGTTTATTACGCTTTGGTATTCCTGATTTTAAATTAGAAAAAACAGTAGTAGAACGTCGCATTAAGGTGTTAGAAGAAGAAGGCGTAAATTTTATATGCAATGCCTATGTGGGTGTTAATATAAGAGTCAACGACATTATGCGCGATTATCATGCAGTAGTGTTAGCAGGTGGATCTACCATTCCAAGAGATTTGAATATCCCAGGACGAGATTTAAAAGGGGTTCATTATGCGATGGAATTTTTAAAACAACAAAATAAAAGAGTTAGTGAAATTGCTATAGAGGAAGCCGAAATCATGGCCACTAAAAAGAATGTAGTAGTCATTGGTGGTGGAGATACTGGAAGTGATTGTGTTGGAACTTCAAATAGACATTTAGCAAAATCAGTGACTCAATTTGAATTATTGCCTAAGCCCCCAGAAAGTAGAGCCAATTATATGCCTTGGCCCACCTACCCTATGTTATTGAAAACAACCACTTCACATGAAGAAGGCGCAGAAAGAATTTGGGGTGTTGCTACAAAAGCATTTATAGGTGATGAAAAAGGAAATTTAAAAGCTTTACAAATAGTTGACTTGGAATGGACCAATGCCAACGATGGACGACCAAGTAAGTTTACCGAAAAAGCCGGTAGTGAAAAAGAAATTCCTTGCGAACTAGCTTTATTAGCTATGGGATTTTTACATGCTGAGCCCACTGGCCTATTAGATGAACTAGGCGTTGAATTAGATGAACGCGGAAACGTAAAAGCTACAGAACAAGCCTATCAAACCAATATTGCCAAAGTTTTTACAGCTGGTGATATGCGCCGAGGTCAATCTCTTGTCGTTTGGGCCATTAGCGAAGGTCGAGAGTGTGCTCGTAAAGTAGATATCTATTTAACAGGTTCCTCTTTATTAGAATCCAAGGACAGCAGCTTATTCATGCATTTAAAATAAATTAGGTAGTTCCTAATTTATTTACTTTTTTTCCACATCTATTTATTAACAAATATCATAGTAATATCATAAGTAACTACAATACAATTACTTATGGTATATTTATTTGCTTATTAATAATATTATATATAATTTGTATATATTAAATATATATAGATTTATTATAAATAGCTCTATATTTGGTATGTAATTAACATATTTTAATTATTTATAATAACAATTGCTTATGAAAAATGAAAACGTGCAAAAATATGCACCCTTTATCTTATTACTTATTGTAGCCATTCTAGCTTTGTTTGTCCCACAGCTGCCTAGCTTTCAGGGGGATGCTACCACCTATAGTGGAGCCGACATAGCTTGGATTTTAGTAGCTACAGCACTTGTCTTTATTATGACCCCAGGTTTAGCCTTCTTTTATGGCGGTATGGTGCATCGTAAAAACATTATCTCTACTATGATCAAGAGTATTGTATCCGCTGGTATTGTATCCGTAATCTGGATCAGCTTTGGATATAGCTTAAGCTTTGGTGAAAGCATCAACGGCATTATTGGCAATCCAATGACTCATTTATTCTTTAAAGGTGTTGTTAATGGCGCGCCTACTTTACAAGGTGGTACAGCCATGACCATTCCCTTATTACTATTTGCACTTTTCCAATTAATGTTTGCGATTATCACACCGGGTCTTGTTGTAGGTGCGGTTGCTGAACGTATTAAATTTACTTCTTACATTTTATTCATTGTATTATTTATCATATTAGTGTATGCACCATTGGCTCATTGGTCTTGGCATCCACAAGGATTTTTATTTAAAATGGGCGCACTCGATTTTGCGGGCGGAACAGTAGTGCACATTAGCGCAGGTTGTGCCGCATTAGCTGGAGCCATTGTTTTAAAATCTCGTCGATCTAAATTGGAACAACAAGAAATTCCTCCAGCGAATATCCCTTATGTATTAATTGGTACCGGTTTACTTTGGTTTGGTTGGTTTGGCTTTAATGCAGGTTCTGCATTAGGAGCTAATGCTTTAGCGATTAATGCTTTTGCTACTACCAATACCGCTGCCGCTTCTGCTGGTTTAGCTTGGATGTTTTTTGATGTTTTAAAAGGAAGAAAACCTTCTGTACTTGGATTTTGTATAGGTGCGGTAGTGGGATTAGTAGCCATTACTCCTGCTGCAGGTTTTGTAGGCATCCCTCAAAGTATATTTATAGGAATGATTGCTGCAATTATTTCTAATGTAGCAAGTCATGTATTTAAATTGTCTAGAGTAGATGATACCTTGGATGTATTCCCTTGTCATGGAATAGGTGGCATGGTGGGTATGTTAATGACTGGAATATTTGCTTCCAAGTCCGTTAATGCTGCTGGTGCTGATGGTTTATTTTACGGCAACCCTACATTTTTCTTCATACAACTAAAAGCTATGTTGATTGTAGTTTTTTATAGCTTCACCGTATCTTACTTAATCTTTAAATTCATTAGCATTATCATGCCTTTAAGAGTAACCGAAGAAGATGAAGAATTGGGATTAGATGCTACACAACATGATGAAAAATATGGCAGAAACCCTTTAAAAGCTTAATAATTTAAAGTTCTTAGCACAATATATATTTTCCTTAAGGCCCGAATGAAATTTCGGGCCTTTTTTATTATATTAGTGCAACATGAAACCATTCTTAAAAGCAATACAATTCCTCTACTGCTTATATGTAGTATTGATATTTGCATTGCTTACCATTTTAGCTGCCATCTCCTTAGTTTTCTTATTGCCTTTCGGGAGAAAAAAATTAGGCAATCGTATTTATTTTGTTTGCAGGTACTGGTCAAAGATTCTATACTTTTTTATTGGTTTTCGCCATGAAGAAATTTATGAAGCCGCTCATCAATTTAATCGTCCGCATATTTTTGTAGGCAACCATAATTCCTATATGGACATTCCTCCCATTGTTCAATTAAAACATCAACCCATTCGAGCACTAGGGAAATTTGAATCTTCAAAAATTCCCATATTTGGTTGGGTATACCGAGCCGCTGTTATAATGGTTGACCGCAGTAGCCCAGCAAAAAGAGCACAGAGCTTAAGAAATTTAAAAGCAGCATTACATAAAAAAATATCCATTTTTATTTTTCCAGAAGGCACTTTTAGCATGACCACCGATGTGCCACTTAAATCATTTTTTAATGGGGCTTTTAAATTAGCCATTGAAATGAAAATACCTATTCAGCCAGTACTCATGATAGATGCCATTGATAGAATGCATTATGACAGTCTATTTTCTTTAACCCCTGGCAAAAATCGTGTAGTGTATCTTGAAACCATTGAGGTAGACAACTACTCCATTGACCAAATGGAGCAATTGCGTGATTTAGTGTATCAGAAAATGGAGCAAGGCATGAGAAGATATAGAAAGTATCCAAAATCATAGTGTATTTTTGCACCCCAAACTATGTACGCCGAAATAATCATACCCTTAGCCCTTCCTAAAAATTACACTTGGATGATTCCCGAACCCATGCAGTCGGAATTGATGATAGGCATGCGCGTAGAAGTGATGTTGGGTGCCAATAAAAGGTACGCTGGTATTGTTAAAAAAATATTTCCTGAAAAGCCTGCAGATTTTAATCCAAAACCTATCTTATCCATCCTAGATGATCAACCCATCCTTTATCCACCTCAATTGGCCTTGTGGGAATGGATGGCACAATACTATATGTGTACGGAAGGCGAAGTAATGCAAGCTGCTATTCCTAGTCATTTAAAAATTTCAAGTGAAAGCGTTTTTATTTTAAATGAAGCACACGCTAATGACGGAAAAAATTTAAGTGATGCTGAATATATTATTAGCGAGGCTTTGGAAATTAGAAAAGCATTAAGCTTACTTGAAATTCAAAAACTTCTAGATAAAAAATCGGTCTACCCTGTCATTAACAAACTCATTCAAAAAGGAATTTGTTTTGTTCAAGAAAATATGAAGGATAAATATAAAATAAAAGAAGAAACATTTATTTTACTGCACCCCGATTATAGAAACGAACCTGCCTTAGAAGCTTTATTAAACGACTGGACCAGAGCTCCAAAACAATTGGAACTATTGCTTGCTTTTTTACACTATGAAAAAACAGAAGGAGAGGTGAGACAAAAAGAAATGCTAGAAAAATCTGGCGCTTCAACTGCTCAATTAAAAGCATTAATAGACAAAGGTGTATTGATCGCAGAAAAAAGAAAAAAAGACCGATTTCAAACCGACCCATCCTCAGGTAACCAAGATTTTCATAAATTATCTGAACAACAATTAGCTGCCTTTAATTCTATAACAAAACAACTAGCCACCCATCCCGTTCATTTATTACATGGCATTACGGGCAGTGGTAAAACTCAAATTTACGTTGCCCTAATCAAGGAAGTCATTCAACAAAACCAGCAAGCATTATACTTATTGCCTGAAATTGCATTGACTGCACAAATGATTCGACGTTTAAAACAGTATTTTGGAGGCAGCATTGCCATCTATCATTCCAAATTTAATCCCAACGAGCGGGTAGAGATATGGAACAAGGTTAAAACTGGTGAAATTAAAATTGTATTAGGTGCTAGATCGGCCTTATTCTTGCCATATAAAAACTTATCGCTAATTATCATTGATGAAGAACATGATCCCTCCTATAAACAACAGGAACCAGCCCCAAGGTACCAAGCTAGAGATACTGCAATTTATTACGCTAGTCAAATAAATGCTAAAGTAGTGGTAGGCTCGGCTACCCCTTCGGTGGAAACTTATTTTAATGCCCTATCTAAAAAATATGGCTATACTTATTTAAGTGAACGCTTTAACCAAGGAGCACTTCCAACCATTCAATTAATAGACACTAAAAAACAACCTGCAGGAACGGCCATTTTAACCCCAGAATTATTGGCATCCATCAAAAAAACTATTGACAATAAAAAGCAAGTGATCCTATTTCAAAATAGACGCGGCTATGCTCCTTATTTAATTTGCGAAACCTGCGGATGGATTCCTCATTGTGAACATTGTGATGTAACCCTTACTTACCACAAAGCCAAAAATGTATTGTCCTGCCATTACTGCGGCGCGAGTTATCCTATCGTTAACACTTGCAAAGCTTGTGGCAAACAACATTTTAAGCAAAAGAGTTTTGGTACAGAACAAATTGAAGAAAAATTAAATCAAAGTTTACCAGGCATTGTGGTGGCTAGAATGGACTTAGACAATGTGAAAGGGAAAAATGAACATGACCAATTGATTCAACAATTTGAACAAAAACAAATTGATATTTTAGTGGGTACGCAAATGGTGGTTAAGGGATTAGACTTTGAAAATGTAGACTTAGTGGGTATTGTAGATGCAGATAGTTTACTTAATTTTAATCACTATAGAGTCAATGAACGTGCCTTTCAAATGATGGAACAGGTAAGTGGCAGAGCAGGCCGAACCAATGACCAAGGAAAAGTAATCATACAAGTAAGCCAAATGCAACATCCCATTGTACAGCTGGTACAAAAACATGATTATTTCGGATTTTATGCATTTGAAATTCAGAATAGAAAACATTTCGCCTATCCCCCCTTTAGTAGATTGGTAAGTTTATTATTTAAGCATAAAGAAAATAATATTGCAGAAGAAGCCATTAACCACTTTTTCCAATCTCTTAGCCCAGCCATACAAAAAACAGTATTAGGCCCAGCTCAGCCAATCGTTAATCGGGTAAGAAATAAATACATCTGGGAACTTGCTGTAAAAATTTCTAAGCAGCCGGAATCCTTACAAATGGCTAAGAAACAATTATTACATTATATTCGCTTACTACAAGTTCACCCGAGATATAAATCTGTCCAAATTGTAATAGACATTGACCCAAATTAAACCTATGATGCTAGAGGAAAATATATCACTTAAGCAGTTGACCACTTTCGGGTGCGATGAAATAGGCCGTTATTTTACAAGGATCACAACAGCAGCAGCACTTACGGAAGCCATTAATTGGTGCGATGAAAAACATTTACCTTTTTTAGTAATAGGTACCGGAAGTAATATCTTATTTACAAAACCATTCGAAGGTTTAATTTTAAAAATGGGAATTACCGGGATCAATAAAACAAATGAAACTGCTACTGATGTTTTTTTAACTGTAGGCGCTGGTGAAAACTGGCACCATTTTGTAAGTTATTGTGTTCAAAAAAGTTGGGGTGGTATTGAAAATTTAAGTTTAATCCCTGGCACCGTGGGAGCTAGCCCCATTCAAAATATTGGAGCCTATGGCGTTGAAGTACAAGAATGTATTGAATCTGTCACTGCTTTTGACACCCATACAAAAACTTGGATTACCTTAAACAATAACCAATGTGCATTTGGGTATAGAAATAGTCTATTTAAAAAAGAAAAAAATAGATACTTGATTACTACTGTTCAGTTTGTTTTAAAAAAACAAGCTCAATTAAGAACCGATTACGGAAGTATCAAGGAAAAATTACATGAGAAAAATATTAAAAACCCAAGCTTAGCTGATTTGTCGAATGCTATAATACAAATTAGAACTTCTAAATTACCCGACCCTGCTACATTAGGGAATGCAGGTAGCTTTTTCAAAAACCCTAGCATCAATAAAATTAATTTTGAAAAATTAAAGCTCAAATTTCCTGAAATGATTGCCTACCCCATTTCTGACGATACCTATAAACTAGCCGCTGGCTGGTTGATAGAAGATTGTGGTTGGAAAGGTGTTAGAAAAGGGAATGTGGGCTGTTTTGATAAACAATCATTAGTATTAGTTAATTATGGCCAAGCCACTGGTAAAGAAATTTATGATTTCTCTGAAGAAATTATACAATCTGTTCTTGCTAAATTCGACGTTTTATTAGAACGCGAAGTAAATATTCTTTAATTATATAAAACTATTACATCAGTTCTTCGGTTCATGGCCCTTCCTTGAATCGTTTTGTTGTCCCCTATCGGCTTTGTATCGGCATAACCTGCCGTTGTAAGTCTTTTAATTGTTATTCCTTTTTTAATTAAATAGTTACTTACTACCATAGCCCTTTGTTCTGATAACTTCTGATTGATCTTTAAGGACCCTGTATTATCCGTGTGTCCACCTATCGCCAATGACATATTAGGATATACATTCATCACAAGCACTATGGAATCCAAACTTGTAAGTAATTGTTTGTTTAAAATTGTTTTTCCAGAAGCAAATTTAAGATTGGAAGTAAAACGATCAATCAGTGGTTGTAAATTAGCACATCCATGATTTCCCATTATGCCCGCTACTGTTGGGCAATTATCTTCCTCATCATTGATGCCGTCTTTATCCGTATCCGGTATAGGACAACCTTGATAACGATCTAAACCTTTTTCCTTAGGGCATTTATCTTGCTCATCATTGATGCCGTCCTTGTCCGAATCAGGTACTGGACAACCATGATACTTAATAGGGCCTGGAGCATTGGGACATTGGTCATTTTCATCATTTACCCCATCATCATCCGAATCCGGAATTGGACAACCATGGTATTTCACTAAGCCTGATTGATTAGGACACTCATCTGCATCGCCTGATACACCGTCATTATCTGCATCAGCAGCAACAGGAGCTTCTGGGATCATCACAGGTTTTTTATTCTTTAATTTTAAAGGATACGTATAACTTATATAATGTGCAAAATGCATTTTAGTCAATGGAGAAAGTTCGGCTCGATAAGTACTCGCTATATTTATAAATGACCCTTGATTTGCTTTTAATTGTATACCCCCACCAAAAGGAACATAAGCAGTGTAATAAGAACCATGATCTGTTGCAAAACCAACCCCTCCAGTTAAATAAGGCACCCATTTTTTATCGTCTGTTCTAAATTTATAATTCAAATTAGCATCTATCGCAAAATAGTATTGATTGGCTTTAGCTTGTGGAATTAATTTTGAAACATAATAAGGATATTTTAAAGAGGCTACATCTAGATTAACCATCGCATCTAGATTCATATTGATTCCTTTAAAAAATTGTACCCCAAAATAAGGTACCGTTTTACTTAAATTATCGGTGCCATTGGTTTTTTTAAAATCCAATAAGCCCACTTTAAACCCAATGGAAGGTTCTTTAATACTTGCTGTATCTTGCGCATGCCCCAACATAAAAAAAGTAAAAGCCGATAGTATCAAAATTGCCTTCTTCATGTGCTCGGTAGATGTTTATTTGAATACGAATTTAAGGTAATTCCTCGAAAGTCTAAGGACGTTTTGGATTGGTCTTTGAATAGCCGATACCATCTACGACCACTCGCTCTAGGCCTATTGACTTTATCTTTATCCTTTTAGAGGCTGCTTGACTTAAATCTATAATCCTTCCCTTTCTTAACATATTGGCATGCATTCTATCATTGATGCGCACCAACACCGACCGCCCATTGCGTAAATTGGTAACCCTTACAATGCTATTTAATTTATAGATATTACTAGCTGCTGTGTATTTTCTATTTAAAAACACTTCACCAGTAGCGGTTAAAGTGCTATCTAAATTCGTGCTATAAAAGCTTGCAATACCCGTCACATGGTTTATTTCTATTTTAATCCGATGCGTATCAATTTTTTTATGATACTTTAAAATATAACTGCTGTCCAATAAATTCTCCGAAGCTAAATTATTATTAAGGTATAGCTGTTGAGTAAATGAAAAAATTGGCATGAGCAAAAAGCCCAGCAATAAACTTTTAATGGACATGTTAAAAAATTTAGGAAATAACATCTACGCTTACCACACTATCCAAATTGAGTGCTCCGTATATGTGTGGGAATAATTCATCTATATCATGCGCCAATTCAAACAATACAGGCCTTTGCACTTTTACTTTTTCAATTTTAAGTTTCACCAAACCTTTTTGATCTTTATAAAAACGATCTATTACCCCTGGTATTTGTTTTTCAATAGAGCAATGTATAAAACCATCCTGCTCATAATTCATTGGCGTATACTCATTTTTTGCCTTTGCTGCTTCCCACTCTTTTAAAGTGGTTATGTGGTAAATGTATTCGCTTTCCATAACTTATTATTTTTTAATAATTCTTGGAATTTTTTGATCTATTAACATTAAATCTGCTAGCACGATGGCCGTCACTGCTTCCAATACAACAGGCACTCTTAGTGCAATGCATAAATCGTGTCTTCCTTTTACTGAAAAATTTTCTTGCTCATTGGTTTCCCAATTCAATGTATTTTGTTCTTTAGGAGTGGAAGAAGTTGGCTTTACTGCGATTCTAAAGACCAAGTCATTCCCATTCGTATAACCACCTACCACACCACCTGCATGATTGGTTTTAGTTTTACCAGTAGCATCAACGATGGCATCGTTATGCTCCACACCAAACATATTGGCTGCTGCAAAACCAGTTCCAAATTCAATAGCTCTTATAGCAGGAATCGAAAACACCGCATGACTTATTAAAGATTCAACAGAATTAAAAAAATGTTCCCCTAATCCTATAGGCAACCCTTTCACTACACATTCTACAATACCTCCAACACTGTCTTTGGCATCAATGGCTCTTTGTAAACCTTTTTCCAAATCTGTTTCCCCGCCAATACTTACTATGTTTGATTTAACTTCTATGCCTTTTAAAATTCTTTTGGCAACTACACCAGCGCCTACCAATGCAGCCGTCAACCTGCCACTAAAATGTCCGCCCCCTCTATAATCTTCAAACCCGGCAAATTTATGATGGGCAGTAAAATCGGCATGTCCTGGTCTTGGTACCGATCTTTGTTTTTCATAATCACCACTTCTTGTATTATTGTTTTCAAACAACATCATGATAGGGGCTCCAGTAGTCAATCCATTAAATAAACCAGACTTAATAATTGGAATATCATCCTCCTGCCTTGGGGTAGTGCCTTTTTGTTGCCCGCCTTTACGACGCTCCATATCTTCAACAAAATCAGCTACTTGCAAAGGCAAGCCAGCAGGACAACCATCAATGGTAATGCCCACGCAAGCACCATGCGATTCCCCAAATATTTGTACATTAAATAAAGTTCCAAATCTATTCATAATTAAAATCGTTGTTACAAGGTAAGAAATTTATTGTATATCTACTTTTACCCCCAAGTGTTTAAGATGTGTGTAGAAATCGGTATAAGATTTATTAATAGCTTCCGCCTCTGTAATTTCAATAGGTCCATTGGCACATAAGGCAGCCACCCCACATGCCATTGCAATTCGATGATCATGCTGAGAAAAAACGGTTGCCGATTGAATCCCGGTACCTCCGTAAATTTTCATTGCATCACCTTCTAAATCAATCCTAATACCCATTTTTGCAAATTCTGTTTGTAAAGTAATTCCTCTATCACTTTCCTTGTGCGCTAAACGGCTCACCCCTTTTATTTCGGTTACGCCATTACAAACAGATGCTAATGCAACCAATGGCGGAAATAAATCGGGACAATCTGTGGCATCAAATGTAAATGCTGTTAAGGCTTCTATACTATTTTTTTCAGGATTTGTATTGGGTCCAAGAATAATTCCGTCTGCATGTATGGTAATACTTGCATGAGCACTTATTAAAGCACTCATAATTTTTTTATCGGCTTGTGTTGAATTTAATTGTAATCCTTTCACTTTAATGGGACCAGCAATGGCTCCTGCTACTAATAAAAAAGCAGCCCCACTCCAATCTCCCTCTACGGTATACTCAATCACTGGATTCAAAGGGCTATGATGAGAAAAATGGAAACTTTCATAATTGGTATGTTTTACATTCCAACCAAAAGCATTTAAGACCGCTAAGGTTAAATCGATATAAGGTTTACTTTTTAAATCCAATACCTTTATTTCAACATCATAGTTATCTGTAGCGGCATAAGCCATTAACAACCCTGTTAAAAACTGAGAACTTAATGACCCATCCACTGTTATAGATGTAGGTTGTAAAGGACCTTTTATTTGTATAGGTAAAAAACCTTTATTCGAATTAATTTGAATGCCTAATGATGGAAAAATTTCATCAAAAAAATGCATCGGCCTTTTGACCAAACTTCCTTCCCCTTGTATGGTGATGGATTGATTGCTTAATGCTGCAATGGGTGTAAACATTCTTATGCCCAAGCCACTTTCACCACAATTCATTTCAGGCCCAATAGGCTTTACGCCATTGGAGCTTACCTTTACTATTGACTGTTCTATTTCATTGCTCCCTTCATTATCTACTTCAACAATGGCCCCCAATTTTTTTATCACCTCCAGCGCTGCTAAATCATCATTGGAATGCCCCGGATTGCGAATAATCGTTTTCCCTTGATGCAATAATGCTGCAGCACAAGCTCGTTGCATACTACTTTTGCTTGCAGGAGCTACTTGGTCTCCTTGTAATTTGGATGGATATACAATTGCGATCATCTTAAGAGTACAACTTTATTAATTTTTCTAAAGATTTCATAGGCACTGTTTCATACACCGCTTGCCCCATTTTTTTCAATAAAACATATTGCATGCCTGCAGTGGCATTTTTCTTGTCTTTTTGCATTATCTGCATCGCATGCTCAATATTAAAATGCATGCTAGTAGGTAGACCATATTTTTTTAAGGTGTCTACTAACAATCCTGTTTCTTTAAAGCCAAGTAGCACTTGTGAAATTTTACTGGCATACACCATCCCAATACTAATTGCATGGCCATGCAATAGTGCATGTTCGTTTTCGATAGCGTGCCCCAAAGTATGTCCAAAATTGAGCAACTTGCGATCGCCCTTTTCAAACTCATCTTTCTGCACCACTTTTACTTTTATTTGTACATTTTTTTCAATCAATGCTGCTAATGATTTTTTATCTTTTTGATAAAAGGCTAAATTCCTACTGGCCAACTCTTTCATCATTTTAGCATCCTTGATGGCCGCATGTTTTATAATTTCAGCAAAGCCATTTTCCCATTGATGAACAGGTAATGTTTTTAAAAAATCTAGATCGTATAACAAAAATGAAGGCTGCCTAATTAAACCAATCATATTTTTATACAAGCCAACGTCAATCCCATTTTTCCCTCCTATTGAAGCGTCCACCATGGCTAAGATAGTGGTAGGCACAAAACCTACTGCTACCCCACGCATATAGACACCAGCGACATAACCTACCATATCGGTTACTACCCCGCCACCTACTCCAATCAAGACCGCTTGTCTTGTGGCGCCAAAATTAAGCAAGGCTTCAATAATAAAATCGACGGTTGCTTGATGTTTATGTTCTTCACCAGAAGGTATCACAATGGTCTTCTTCCCTTTAAATTTATTTTCATGTAAAGCATACACATTTTCATCTGTAATATAAAAGGCATTGGATTTATCCACCATTTTTTCAATAGCAGCAAACTTGCCATCTATTACAAAAGACACGGTACTTTTAGAAAATTTAACCTTCCAGGTTTTCATTGACTTATACTTTAAAAAATATGAAATGCTAATTAGGTTGTAATTTAAAATTACAAGTATTAACTATTCATTATTTTATTTTGATGATTAATACTTTCCATATGCACTGCATCCATGTACTTAGTAATAAAGTCTTCACTTAAACCTACTTTATTTCCTTTTCCAACAGCACGCTCCAATATTTCATTCCAACGATTGGTTTGCAAAATGGTAATATCATTGTTCTTTTTATACTCTCCAATTTTTTCAGCCACTTTCATACGAGTAGACAATACTTGCAACAATTCATCATCCAATTGATTAATTTGTTGACGTAATTTTTCTAATGCAGCATGGTATTCTTCAGAAGCAACATCTTCTTTTCTCCAACGGATAGCTTCCAACATCACTTTTAATACTTCCGGCGTAATTTGTTGTTTCGCATCACTCCAAGCATTGTCTGGATCAATGTGCGACTCAATAATTAAACCATCAAAGTCCAAGTCCATAGCTTGTTGTGCTACATCTTGTAAAATATCGCGACGTCCACAAATATGTGAAGGATCATTGATCATTGGAATACCAGGATAACGACGTTTCATTTCAATAGCCAAATGCCACATTGGTGCATTTCTATATTCTGTATTTCCATAAGAGCTAAATCCACGATGGATTAGTCCTAATTCTTCGATACCTGCTTTGGCAATACGCTCCATACCACCAATCCATAATTCTAAATCCGGATTGATAGGATTTTTAATTAACACAGGTACTTTTACTCCTTTTAAAGCATCTGCAATTTCTTGCACACTAAAAGGATTCACTGTGGTACGCGCCCCTACCCACAATACATCTACATCAAAATGCAATGCATCTTCTACTTGTTTAGCGGTAGCTACTTCCACAGCAATTGGCAATCCAGTTTCTTTTTTGGCTTGTTGCATCCAAGGCAAACCCTTGGTTCCAATACCTTCAAAACTTCCTGGTCTTGTTCTTGGCTTCCAAATACCTGCACGCATAATATCTACTTTACCTGTAGCTGCCAATCTTATGGCAGTTTGCATCACTTGCTCTTCCGTCTCTGCGCTGCAAGGACCTGATATGATCAAGGGTGATTTTTTTAATAAAATGCTTACTTTTTGTTGTTGTTCAGTTAAGTCTCCCATTTTTTCCAATTTTTATATTTTAAAATTTATTTCTATTCTTGTTGCTATAGTTATCTTATCCTTCTTTTCTAGAAAATCCTTTGGGTCCACCACTATCTGCATCATTCATTCTAATACGACGGCCTTTGTAATTTTTACCATCCACCGCATTAATCATTTGTTTGGCAGCACCTGATTCAATTTCTACCCAGCTATTCATATCGCGCATGTCTATTTTTCCTAAAGCTTCTTTACGCAAGTCACTCATGTCTAATATAAATTGCAAAAAGCTGGCTTTGTAGAACCCGTCTTTGGTACCTAAGTTTACAAATAAACGTGTATAGCCACTTGCACCTCTTTCAGCACCACGACTTCCACGATCTACCGGAGCACGTTCCATACCACGGTCATTGCTTCTGGTACGACCGCGATCTGCACCACTAAATTCTTGACGACCTCTATCACGATTGCGATCTTGTTGTTGCATAGGCTCACGACGTCCTTTTTCTGCAGTGCGTATGTTTAAATCTTGTGCGTTTTCATAATAACTTAAGAATCGATTAAATTCCAAAGCAGCCACACGCTTTAATATTTCCTCCTTGCTCATATCGGCAAATTTTTCTGCTAACATTGGAACATAGGTTTCATAATCGCCATGACTTACATCGGTAGACATTAACTTATCCATGACATGGAAAAATTGTTTTCTACAAACATCCTTACCACTAGGTATGTCTAATTTATGGAAAGTACACTTGTTCATGTTTTCTATCTGACGCAAACGATACGACTCACGTGCGTGTACAATAGAGATACAAATACCCTGACTTCCTGCACGACCGGTACGACCACTACGGTGGGTATACACTTCTACATCATCTGGTAATTCAAAATTGATCACATGAGTAATTCCTTTTACATCAATACCTCTTGCAGCCACATCAGTAGCAATTAATAATTGTAAAGTTTTGTCTCTAAATTGACCCATCACTCTATCACGTTGTTGTTGTGTTAAATCGCCATGGATGGCATCAATATCATAACCTTCACGTGTTAAACGTTGAGCTACTTCTTGTGCATCCAATTTGGTACGTGTAAAGATGATACCATAAATACCTGGATTGAAATCAATGATTCTTTTTAAAGTCTCATAACGATGTTGCGCCGAGGTTAAATAATATTGGTGATCAATGCTTTTATTGGTGGCATTTACTTTTCCAATAGTAACTTCTACTGGCTCTTTCATGTAGCGCTTGCTTACTTTTCTTATTTCAGCTGGCATCGTCGCACTAAACAACCAAATACTTTCTCTGTTAGGTGTATTTTTTAAGATAAATTCAATATCATCTTGAAAACCCATATTCAACATTTCATCGGCCTCATCCAATACTACATATTCAATTTTCTCTAAGTTGATTGCTTTTCTTTCGATCAAATCAATCAAACGACCCGGAGTGGCTACCACTACTTGTACCCCTCTTTTTAAATCTTTGATTTGCATTCCAATAGAGGTTCCACCATACACAGCTAAAACTTGCAAGCCTGGAATATGCTTTTTAAACAAATTCATTTCACTTACAATTTGCATACATAATTCCCTGGTTGGACAAACTACTAAAGCTTGTGGGAACCTGTCAGCTGTTTTTATCAATTGCAATAAAGGCAAACCAAAAGCTGCCGTTTTACCAGTACCAGTTTGTGCTAATCCAATAAAATCTTTCGTACCACTTATTAAAACTGGTATAGAACGTTCCTGAATTTCAGTTGCATGCGTATACCCTAATTCTGTTACCGCCTTTACCAATTGTTCATTGATGCCAATTTCAGCAAAAATCTTTTTCGACTTTACGGCCTCTATCAATTCATTGGTAATTTCCATTTCTTCTTTCTTCTTCATTTGTATATTTTTTTGCTTAGTCACTTAAAGTGCTTCGCTTTTTTTTAATTATTTTAAAATCCTTTTTATTTGATTAGCATTCTGAATCAACTCTAGTAAGTAAGCTGGGTTTTCTTTTTCCAAGCTTGCTTTGAATTTTTTAAGTTGACTTATATGCTCATTCAAAACATCTAATACATTTTCTTTGTTTTGCATAAAAATGGGAACCCACATTTCCGCATTGGACTTAGCCAAACGTACTGTGCTTTCAAAACCACTACTCGCTAACTCAAAAATCGCATCAGATTCTTTTTCCTTCTCTAACACGGTATTGGCCAATGCAAAAGAAGTGATGTGTGAGATATGACTCACATACGCAACATGTATGTCATGTTTAATGGCATTCATATAAAGTATATGCATACCCAAAGCTTGATATAATTTTTCTACTAATTTAATAGCATCAGCATCTACCTGCTCTTTGTTACAAATAATCGTAGCCTTATCCACAAAAGCATCTTCTTGTGCTGCTGTTGGACCACTAAATTCTGTCCCCCACATAGGATGTGTTGGAACAAAACGACCTTTGTTTACATGCGCATTAGCAATGTTTACAATACTTTCTTTAGTAGAACCTAAATCAAAAACAACTTGCTTGTTCACTAAGTTTAAGATAGTGGGCAATAAATTTTCAGCCACATTAATAGGGGTTGCAATTGCAATAATGTCCGAAGCAGCAATGGCTTCTTCCAAGGACATAATTTCATCTACAATACCCAATTGCAAGGCGAGGTTTTGATGTTCGATGTTCGAATCCACTCCAATAACCTTGGATACGATGCCTTTCTTTTTCAAAGACAACGCCAGTGAACCGCCCATTAAACCAATTCCAATGACTGTTAAACGCATGCTTCAATTCTTTTAATGGCGACACTAAATTTTTCTATGGAACCACATAAACTCACTCTGATGTATTCATTGCCAGCAGAACCAAAAATTCCACCAGGGGTAATAAAAACATTTGCATCATATAATACCTTATCACTTAATGCATATCCATCTTTGTAAGTTGCGGGAATTTTGGCCCATACAAACATGCCTACTTGTTGTTTAGCGTAGACACATTTTAAAACATCTAATAACTCGAATACTTTTTCACGTCGTGCTGTATATATTTTATTCACGGAGTCATACCAACTTTGATCCAGACTTAATGCCTTAGCCGCTGCTAATTGCACGGGCAAAAACATACCACTGTCCATATTGGAT
Organism: Bacteroidota bacterium; assembly: GCA_947448725.1. GTDB lineage: Bacteria > Bacteroidota > Bacteroidia > Chitinophagales > Chitinophagaceae > Sediminibacterium. The sequence continues at coordinate 94,789 of CANFOM010000002.1, read as the reverse complement.
TTAAATCTAAGTATTTCATTGATTCTATCTTCGGCAGCAATTAACATGCCTACTCTCCATCCTGCCATATTTTGGCTTTTACTAAGAGAGTTTAATTCGATCACTACCTCTTTTGCTCCTTCAATTGACAATAAACTTTCAGGTTTATCATTTAAAATAAAGGCATAAGGATTATCATGACAAATCAATATTTGATGCTTTTTTCCAAAGGCAACTATTTTTTCAAATAATTCTTTTGTTGGCCTTTGGCCTGTTGGCATATGCGGATAATTCACCCACATTAACTTGACTTTTGATAAATCTGATTTTTCTAAATTTTCAAAGTCAGGCGCCCAACTGTTATTGGCAGTCAACTCATAGTATAACGGGGTCCCGCCCGCTAATTTAACTGCACTTGAATAAGTAGGATAACCAGGATTAGGAATTAATACCTGATCTCCTTCATTTAAATAGGTCATACATATATGCATGATTCCTTCTTTACTTCCTAATAGCGGAAGTACCTCCGTAGCAGGATTGATATCCCCTACTTGAAAGTATTTTTTATACCAATTGGCTATGGCCTCTCTTAAAATAGGAGAACCTTTGTAAGATTGATAACCATGTACATTTTCTTTTGTCGCTTCTTCTTGCAATGTATTAATCACATCAGGATGTGGAGGTAAATCGGGGCTACCAATACCTAAATTAATAATCTGCTTCCCCGCCTTATTGAGTTCATCAATTTCGCGCAGCTTAGTAGAAAAATAATATTCTCCTATCCCTTCTAATCTATGTGCTACCTTCCAATTCATAATTACCCTTTTACAACTTTACCCTTGTTATACATTCCAAATATTTTAATACTATTGGTTAAAGATTTTACCTCCTCCAAAGTTTTTTCAATTTGTTTTTTATTTTCAAATTCCAAATCGGCATAAAAACCATATTTAAAAGTACTGCCTGGTATGGGCATACTTTGCAACTTGCTTAAGTTAACATGTCCTTGTGCAATTTTAGCCAACACTTTTGCAAGAATTCCTCTGGAATGATCTGTCTGAAAATAGATAGAAGCCTTGTTTGGATTTTCAATTTCAGTTTTAGCGCTTATTGGCTCCATCACTAAAAAACGAGTGATGTTATTTTTTAAAGTATGTATATCAGGTGAAGCGATTTCTAATCCATACATCTGAGCCGCTAATTTACTAGCTATGGCTGCAGTGTGTTTACTTTTATTTTGATGCACTAGCTTGGCACTTAATGCAGTGTCCTCCGACTCCACCAATTTCCAATTGTACTTTTCTAAGTAATCTAAACATTGCAAAATAGCCATGGGATGACTATGAACTTCTTTAATATCTTCTAACTGCACGCCGGGGAAGGTTAGTAGGTTTTGACTAATAGATAAGTATACTTCCCCTATTACTTTCAATTTACTTTTTTGCAATAAATTGTAATTAGGTAAAATGCTTCCAGCAATCGAATTTTCAATCGCCATCACGGCGCCGTCTGCCAATTTTGCATCCGCTCCAATTTGTACCACTTTTCTAAAAGTATCACAAGTAATGACCTCTACATTTTTTCCAAAAAAATGCCTAGCCGCCACCTGGTGGAAACTTCCTTCATACCCTTGTATCGTTACCTTTTTATTCATAAAAAAAATCCCGGCTTTGTGGGCCGGGATTGTATATTTAGTTGTTTCGTTTACGCTTTTACAAATACTACCCGGCTACTTTGGTTAAAGTAGAAATAAAAGAAAAAGTAAAACCAATTGTTAATATTTGCTTTCATCTTAGAACAAAGATAGGTTAAAATGGGCTATCTATCAAAATTGTTTCCATTTTTAGACCTGAAAACTAACAGATAATCGTTTTTGAGGTTTTCATGGAAGGCTTAAATTTAGCGTCCTTTTGCCCCTAAAAGCAGCTATAAAAAAAACCGCCCCAATAAATCGGGGCGGTTAAACGATTGCTTGCCTTTAAAAAATCGTTCAATAACTGTTAGCTGGCAAGACAGGTTGGTTCAACAACCTACCAACAGCTCAATTATTTATTTTGCTTTTGCAGCAGTATCAACGGCTTTAGCAGCAGTGTCAACAGTTACAGCAGCAGCAGTATCAACAGTTGCAGCAGCAGTGTCAGCTTTAACTTCAGTTGAAGCACCACCACAAGCAGCTAATGCAGCGATAGCGAAAATTGCGAATACTTTTTTCATTTGGATTTGTTTTAAATGATTAATTATACTCTTAATACGAAAAGCTTAAAAAGGTAACCTCCAATAGCTTAAAAAATTAAAAAAGAGGCTATTTTGGGTTACTTTTACACCAATTAAGTATTAACCTCTTGAAAGCTGATTTAAATGAACAAGCCCTTTTAAAAGGGTTAGCCAATAATGACTCCAAAGCGGTGGAAGCACTGTATAAGAGTCATTTTAATATGATTCAGCACTTTGTTTTAAATAACAATGGCTCTTTTGATGATGCTAGGGATGTTTTTCAGGAAGCAATGATTACCCTTTACGAAAAGGTTCAATCCAGTTCCTTTGTGCTTACCTGTCAAATTAAAACTTACCTTTTTTCCATTTGCAAGCATTTATGGCTAAAACGCTTGCAACAAATGGGTAAGTACAGTAGCCCACTAAGCGTGCAGGAAGAAAGTATTTCGGTAGAAGAGGATCTAGTTGCTTTTGAAAAGAAAGACGCTGCTTTTGCTATCATGGATCGAGCTTTAAATAGTTTAGGAGAACCATGTAAGAGTTTGTTGGAAGGCTACTATATCAATAAAAAAGGAATGCAGGAATTGGCTCAGGATTTTGGCTATACCAATGCAGACAATGCTAAGAATCAAAAATATAAATGTTTGATGCGTTTAAAGAAATTATTTTTTACGCAATATAATATTGGAGATTAAGAAATAAGAAGAACGATTAACTATGGAAGACATTAAGTTATTAGAAACAATTGAAAAATATTTGACAGGCGAAATGTCTGCTCAAGAGCGCGAATTATTTGAAACCATTCGTAAGAATACGCCCGAGATTGATCAAATGGTGGTGGAGCATAACATGTTTCTTCAGCACATGGATATTTACGCCAACAGACGCCGATTTACAAAACTAACCGAAAAAACATTTCAGCATTTATTCGCCGCTGGCGAATGGACCTTAGACCATACTGTGCCTTCGAAAGCAAAAATGATTCAGTTATGGAATAAATATAAAAAAGTAGCCGCCATTGCCGCCTCTGTAGGTGGATTTATTGCCTTAACTACTTCTGCCATCATTATGTATTTTTCGCCAAGCTTAAACGGCAACCAATTATTACAATTAAGCAAAGCCATTGAAGTCATTAAAAAAAATCAACAAGTTCAAGGCCATCTTTTAAATGAAGTAAAATCAAAAGTTCCCGAAAATGCTAAACTCATTAGTGGTGGTTCGGGATTTTTAATTGACCCCAAAGGTTTTATCATCACCAATGCCCATGTCCTTAAAGGCAATGGCGCCATAGTAATTAATAATATTGGACAAGAATTACATGCTAGTATTATTTATGCAGACAAAGACCTAGACCTTGCCTTATTAAAAATTGTAGATGAAGATTTTTCAGCACCTGCTGCTATCCCTTTTTCCATTCGTAAAAAAATGACCGATTTAGGTGAAGAAATTTTTACGCTAGGCTACCCAAGAAATGACAATGATATCGTATACGGTAAAGGCTATTTAAGTGCTCAAACTGGTTATGATGGAGATAGCAGTACTTATCAAATTCAAATTAGTGCTAACCCAGGCTACTCAGGAGCCCCTTTATTCAATGACAAGGGAGAAGTAATAGGCATTATGAGTGCAAGACAAAAATTAGCTGAAGGTGTTGCCTTTGCTATTAAATCCAATAAAATAATTGATTTGATTGCTTCGATTAAAGAGAATGACGATAAAGCGGAGATAAAATTAAAAATTTCTAAAGGAGGTCTCTCCAATACTACTAACAGGAAAGATCAAATTAATATTTTCAAACCTTATATTTTTAGTGTTCGTTCTTATAACTAAAAATAGTCCAATAGCAGCTACCAAAGCTACCAAAGACTAGTAGGATATACTTTAGCAGCTACCAAGGCATCTATACTTGCTTTTACACCTGGTGCATCTTCTTTATAGGTTACCCCAAACCATTTTGCATTGGTAGGGATTACTTTTACTTCCCCTAGCCCTAATTCTTTAAATCGACCAGCTACATAAGGAATGTAAAATTCAGATTTTAATTCCTGCCCTTTTGTTTGTAAAAAAGTGACAAATTCTTGTTCACATAATTTTATAAAACCAGGCGCAAAACACATAAAATTCATACTTACACGAGTATCTTCTTGCAATGGTGTCTCCATCCCATTTTCTTCAAATACAATTTGTCCATTTTGTTTTCGATGAATATTAGTTCGCTCATGAATAGAAGTTAAATACCCTTGATCATTGATGGCACAAACCCCTCTACTCACGGTTCCATTTTCACTTAATGTATTCACTAACTCATAGCCTAGGATACAACTGGTTGTTTCATTACACTCCTTCGTTAAAAAAGTATAGGCTAGTGCAAAAGCTTCTTTACCATAATAATCGTCCGCATTAATGATGGCAAAAGATTCTTTTACTTCCTCTTTGCAACACAATAAGGCTTGAGCAGTTCCCCATGGCTTTACTCGGTCCGCCGGTATTGAAAAGCCTTCTGTAAATTTATCTAGAGACTGATAGACATAAGCCGTTTTAATTTTTCCTGCCAACTTTGGCTCAAATACCTTTTTAAAAGGCTCTGCAAAATCTTCCCTAATAATAAAAACCACTTTACTAAAACCAGCATGTATGGCATCGTAAATTGAATATTCCATAATGGTTTCGCCTGCAGGTCCAAAACCTTCGGTCTGTTTCATGCTTCCGTATCTGCTTGCCATGCCTGCTGCTAAAATTACTAAAGTAGGTGCCATATTAAATCAAAGTTTTTACAAGGTATTAAAATAGTATTTTTACCAAAATAGATAAAATACATCCTGTAAAATTAACTGATTTTGATTAAATAGAAAAACATTGACAACAAAACCTTCTATACAAATTCTCCCCTCCTTTTGTAAAAATAATTACGAAATAAGTATGCTGAGATTGGACCAGCTACACCCTATTGTAAGTGGTAATAAATGGTATAAACTTAGGTATTATATAGAAGAAGCTTTAGATAGTGGTTGCAATACCATCGCTAGTTTTGGCGGGCCGTATTCGAATCATCTAGTAGCATTGGCTTTCACCGCCCAAGAAAATAAATTAAAAAGTATTGGTTATGTAAGGGCCAATCCTAACGAACCCATTACGCCAAGTTTGCAAGAAGCCCTTGCTTATGGCATGCAATTAGAATTTATTGGCCGGACTCATTTCCAAGAAACAAAAAACGAACTGCTCCTAAAAATTAAAAACAATCCCTCTTCCGACACTTATTTTATTGACGAAGGCGGCTATGGTGCATTAGGCGCTAAAGGTGCAGCCACGATACTCAGCGCACAAGACACCAGCTCTTTTGATACCATCTTATGCGCTGTTGGAACAGGCACTATGCTAGCAGGCATTATCAATGGCGCTGCCCCACACCAAGAAATCATTGGCATTCCTATATTGAAAAATGAAAATACTTTAGCAGAAGAAATTAATTCCTTGGTCATCCATAAGCAAAAAAGCTGGACCTTATTGCACCAATTTCATCAAGGCGGATATGCCAAAATAAACCCAGCTTTAATTCAGTTCATGAATGAACTTTGGACCCTTGAAAAAATTCCAACAGATATTGTTTATACCGGAAAATTACTTTTCGCTGTTAATGAATTAATCCAAACTCATTACTTTAAGCCAGGTAGCAAAGTATTGATAATACACAGCGGGGGCTTACAAGGAAACAGATCTTTACCAAAAGAAAGTTTACTTTTTTAAGCACTAGTTAATTCGCAATCAAAAATTAACGCGAAGTGTTTTTTTATTTTCTCTTTTACTTCTGCATAATCTACTTTACGACCTAACTCTTTTTCTAAAGAAGTCACCGTTTTACCTTGTATTCCACAAGGCACTATCAATTCAAAATGAGATAAGTCGGTATTTACATTTAAAGCAAAGCCGTGCATGGTTATCCATCTGCTACATTTAATACCCATAGCACAAATTTTTCTTGCTAAAAATGGGTTTTCTGGTTGTAACCAAACACCCGTTTCTCCTGCACTGCGCTCGCCTATTAATCCATACTCTGCCATCACCTCTATAATTACTTGTTCAAGACTTCTTAAGTACCAACCCAAATCAGTTTTAAACTTATCTAAATCAAGTATTGGATAGCCTACTACTTGCTGCAAACCATGATAAGTAACATCCCCTCCTCTATTGATATGAAAAAACTCAATACCCAAATTTTGAAGCTGTTGTTCCGAGACCAACACATGCTCCCTTTTACCGCTTTTACCCAATGTAAACACTGGTGGATGTTCTACCATCAACAACCGATGTTCAGTAGCCGTTTTACTTACATCTTCCTCTTTTTGCCTAGCCGCCCACTTGATTTGTGTATTTTTCAACAACAAAGCCTCCTGATAATCCCAAGTAGGTTGATAGGAACGAATGCCTAAATCCTCGAATACCACTTTTTGATGCATGAAGCAAAGTTACAAACTAAGCCGCAATATCTTACTTTTGCAACATGTCTGAAGAACAAGATCCAATACAAGAAGAAAACAATGAGTCCTTATACGAACGATCTACATTTATCGTAGACAAAGGACAGGAGCCTACCCGTATCGATAAATGGGTGCAAGCCCGCATCGAAGGCATTACCAGAAATAAATTACAAAATGGCATTGACGCCGGATTTTTAACCGTCAATGGCAAAGTGGTTAAAAGCAATTATAAAACCAGGCCAGGGGACGAAGTTGTTTATTTAAGTATTGTTAATCCAGAATATACCGAGCTTAAACCAGAAGAGATGTTTTTGGATATCGTTTACGAAGACGAGGCAGTTATGGTGATTAACAAACCCGCCAATATGGTGGTGCATCCTGGTATTGGTAATTATACAGGCACTTTATTAAATGGAGTCGTGCATCATTTACTTTCACAAAATCCCGATTTAAATGAGGAACTCTTACCTCGTTTTGGATTGGTACATCGAATAGATAAAAATACCACCGGTTTAATTGTACTGGCCAAAACACCAGAAGCCGCCAGCCATTTAGCCAAACAATTTTTTAATCATACTGTTGAAAGAAAATATGTCGCCTTGGTTTGGGGAGATATGGAACAAGAGGAAGGCACCATTGTTGCCAATATTGCTCGACATAAATCCAACCGGAAAATGTTTGACGCTTATCCTGATGAAGAAATTGGCAAGCATGCAATTACTCATTATAAAGTAATTGAGCGCTATAACTATGTAAGTTTGGTTTCCTGCATTCTTGAAACTGGAAGAACGCATCAAATAAGGGTACACATGAAACACATAGGCCATACGCTTTTCAATGATTTCGAATATGGTGGCGATAAAATTTTAAAAGGAACCATTTATACCAAATACAAACAGTTTGTAGACAATTGCTTTGACGCTTGCCCAAGATGTGCACTCCATGCTCAAACATTAGGCTTTGATCATCCCACTACTGGCAAGAAAATCGTTTTTGATAGCCCCTTGCCTGCCGACATGCAAGCAGTAATTGAAAAATGGAAAAATTATAAAGCAGCAGCTCACCAATAAATAGTTAGCATTCACCTATTTACTTATTTGACTATTCCACTTTAGAAACAACTTAGAAAATATATAGCCAAGGGTTAATCCAATGATGGACCCCGCCAATACATCTAATGGATAATGCACGCCTACATAAATTTGTGCATAAGAAATTAGGCCTGCCCATAAAAAAAATAAATAAGTATACTTTTTAAATAAGGGTTGCAACGTCATAAAAATAAACATCGCTAACCCGAAATGATTGGCTGCATGTGATGAAGTAAAACTAAAACTAGTGGGACACCCCCCAATTAATAATTTTACATGAGACAACATAGCGGGGTCTTGACAGGGTCTTAATCGATGTATCAATGGCTTGAATAAAAAGCTACTTACTTGATCGGTCAAAGAAATAGTAACCGCAACAGCAAAAACCCATTTCCAGGCGGTCCAACCCCATTTATAAAACAAATAGCCCAATAAAACTATATACAAAGGAATCCAATGTTCAGAAGTACGCATCCAAGGCAGGAATGAATCTAAGAAAGGACTGGTCCAATGGCCATTAATCAATTCAAATAAGGATTGATCCCCCTTTAAAATGGATGCCCAAAAGTCTTGTATCATGCCATAAAGATACAAGGAAGTGTAAAAATTTAAAGTAAATTTGTCCAACCAATTTTAAAGTAAAAAGAGTAGCTATGTCACTTATTAAGAGTATTTCAGGATTTAGAGGCTCCATTGGAGGCAAACCCAATGACAACCTCACTCCTATTGACATTGTCAAATTTGCCTCTGCTTATGGCAGCTGGTTAATCAATAAAGCCCCTGGTAAAAAAAAGGTGGTGGTAGGCCGAGATGGTAGAATTAGTGGTGAAATGGTGGAGGCTTTGGTGGAACAAAGCTTATTGGCTTTAGGCATTGACGTAATCCATTTGGGCTTAAGTACTACGCCTACCGTTGAAATGGCCGTGGTTTTTGAAAAAGCAGATGGAGGAATTATTTTAACGGCCAGCCATAACCCAAAACAATGGAATGCTTTAAAATTATTAAATGAAAAAGGAGAATTTGTAAGTGCAGCAGAAGGAAAAACAATATTAACCCTTGCCGCCAATGAAGACTTTAACTATGCCGAAATAGACCAACTAGGAAAAGTAATTCCGGACAACCATAGTTTAGAAAAACATATTGAAGCCATTGTTAAAAATCCATTGGTGGATATTGCTGCCATAAGCCTGTCGAATTTTTCGGTAGTGGTAGATGCTATTAATAGTTCGGGTGCCTTTACAGTGCCCGCCTTGTTAAAAGCCATTGGGGTAAATAATATTACCATTTTGAATGCGGAAATGAATGGTGAATTTGCCCATAATCCAGAACCCCTCAAAGAACATTTAACCGAATTGTGTACTACGGTTTTAAATAAAAAAGCGCATCTTGGCATTGCTGTTGATCCTGATGTGGACCGTTTATGTTTTGTAAGTGAGGATGGTAATTTATTTGGCGAAGAGTATACACTGGTAGCCGTTGCAGATTATATTTTGCAAAATAAAAAAGGAAGTACCGTAAGCAATCTTTCTTCCACCAGAGCATTAAGAGATGTTACGGAAAAACATGGTTGCACTTATTTTGCAAGTGCGGTTGGAGAAGTGAACGTTGTTAATAAAATGAAAGAACAACATGCAGTGATTGGTGGTGAAGGCAACGGTGGTATTATTGTGCCGGATTTACATTATGGTAGAGATGCCCTTATTGGCATTGCCTTATTTTTAACACATTTGGCTAAATCTAAATTAACCGCTTCTGCTTTAAGAGCCAGTTACCCCGCTTATTTTATGAGCAAGAAAAAAATTGACTTAGCGGCTAACACTTCCTTACCCAATATCTTTACTGCCCTTGAAAATAAGTTTAAAGCCTTCCCCATTAATAAAGAGGATGGATTAAAAATTGATTTCGACAAAGAGTGGGTACATTTAAGAACAAGTAATACTGAGCCTATTATACGCGTATATACAGAAGCGCCCACACAAGAAAGTGCTGATCAATTAGCGTTGGATATTATTTCAATAATTGAAACAATTAAGTAATTTAGCTTGATATGGATAGAATCTATTTTGACAATGCTGCTAGTACTCCTTTAGACCCAGTGGTATTAGAGTCCATGATGCCCTTTTTAAGTGAGCAATTCGGCAACCCGTCTTCTATCTATAGTTATGGTCGGGAAACAAGAATGGCCATTGAACAAGCTAGGAAATCAGTGGCAAAAAATTTAGGCGCTCGTACTTCCGAAATATTTTTTACCAGCGGAGGTACCGAAAGCAGCAATACCATACTTAATGCAGCTATTGAAAATTTAGGTTGCACGCATATTATTAGTTCTCCTATCGAACACCATGCTACTTTACATGCTGTTCAACACTTGGCTAAGAAAGAAAATGTTCAACTAAGCTTTGTAGCTATTTTACCCAATGGGCATATTGATATTGCTCATTTAGAAACCCTTTTAACCAATAATACCGAAAAGACCATTGTAAGTATAATGCATGCTAATAATGAAATTGGTAATATGATTGATCTTTTTGAAGTGGGCTCTATTTGCAAAAAACACAATGCTTATTTTCATAGCGATACTGTTCAAACTGTGGGGCACTTCCCTTTTGATTTAAGCCATACCCCTGTAGATTTTATTACAGGCGCAAGCCATAAATTTCATGGGCCAAAAGGGATTGGCCTATTGTATATTAATGAGCATATTAAAATAGTCCCTTTTATACACGGTGGTGCCCAAGAAAGAAATATGAGGGCTGGTACCGAAAATGTATACGGTATTGTTGGCTTTGCTAAAGCACTAGAAATAGCAAGCTCGAACTATGAGAAAGACAGTGAATACATACAATCTCTAAAAAAATACATGTATGATTTGCTAATAGAAAAAATTCCTGGAACAAGTTTTAATGGCGACCCTTTTGGAAATTCCTTATATACTTTATTAAGTGTTAATTTTCCTAAATCGGAGAAAACCGAAATGATTTTATTTAATTTAGACATTCATCATATTTGCGCTAGCGGCGGAAGCGCTTGCTCTAGTGGCGCACAACAAGGTTCTCATGTGATTCAAGCACTTAATAAAGACAGTCAATTGGCTACTATCCGCTTCTCTTTTTCAAAACATAATACCAAGGCCGAAATTGACAAAGTAGTAGAAACCTTGGCAAGTCTTTTATAAAAAAAAGCAGGAGCACTTTTCAGTACCCCTGCTGGTATCAATCAATTACTCAATTTTTACTTTTTCTTAACCGCAAAATCTTGCTCCATTTTTGTCAATGCCGCCATTAATTGATAACAGGTTAAGGCATCTTGTACAAAAGAAGCTTGCTTGTTGCTCAAATTACTTGGTTTGTTTTGATAGGCATTTTCGATACTTTGCTGGAACTGATCGTCATTCATCGAATCCCCCAAGGATTTATAATAAGCCACTTCCTGCTTTAAATCTTTCATAACTGATGCATTCACTTTCTTTGCAAGATTTAACTCTCCAGAAGCATAACAGGCTTGTAAAAACAAATAAGAGAAGTAGTTGTGCTGATTCCCTCTATTAGAAGTCATTCCATAAGGGAAACTTTTCTCATTGGTCTCCGAGTCCATTTTTCTCAATACTTGTCTTGCACTGTCTAACTTACCCTCTGCAATTAAAGCTTGTGCAATTTGAGCCACCGCCAACCGTATAGAATTCAAATGACGTCTGTTTTCTTCGTCATAGTATACCGTTGGATTTTTTGCATTGCCAAATGTAAACTTAGTCATTACATTCGTATAAGAAGTAGCGGCATCAATGTTTTGACCTTCTACGGGTACTAACAAATAGGACATACCTGTTTGACGAACATATCTATCTAATCCCATTTCTTTTAATTCTTGTGTAGAAGTAAAGCAAATTGGTCTTTTAAATTGAGAAGTTGCTATAATGGCATAAATCGCTAACTCATTTTTTAATAAATATTGTCGCTTAGGATTAAAATCTATTAATAATTCGTTGACAATTTTATCAGTAGGTTTTGCTATACCCGATGCTAAAGCAAATTCTTTGTTGACAGGTACTTTAAATTTGTGTGTTGGAAAAATATTCACTGGCCCTTCTTGCGTAGAAGCTTGATATTTTCCTGATGGATCCGCCACCACATACCTTAAGACTGAATCTAAATTGTGATAAGTAGTTTCGCCATAATCCGGCAATGCATTGTAATAGGCTACATTTAATTTATTGCCTAATACTTGGTCATCCGTAAATATCACATCAAACTTATCACTCTTATTTACTTTATACCTTAACTCTTTCATATACCAATCCGAGCCTAACAAACTATTAACTACCACGCGAACATCGGGGCGAATTCCTTCTACCTCTTGTGCATACCATAATGGATAAGTGTCATTGTCTCCAAATGAAAATAATATGGCATTGGGCGGACAACTTTCTAAATAATTACGTGCTAAATCACGTGGCAAAGTTTTTTGACTTCTATCGTGATCATTCCACTCTTGCTGTGCCATTAATGCAGGTACTGCTAAAAATGAAATTACCGTTGCCGCTATAGCCGCCATTTTTTTAGACATTATTTTTTCAATCCAAAAAGCTAATTGCAATACCCCTAGGCCAATCCAGATAGTAAATACATAAAAGGAGCCCACATAGGCATAATCACGTTCACGTGGTTGCAAACTTTGCTGATTCAAATACATTACAATGGCAATACCCGTAAAAAAGAATAATAAGCTGGTAACTATTATATCTTTTTTATTATGTTGGTATTGGAATATAAAACCAATTATGCCTAATAATAATGGAAACATGAATAAGGTATTGTGTGCTTTGTTTTGATTATTGATGGAATCCGGTAATTTAGTTTGATCCCCAAAAAACAAATTATCAACAAAAGGAATGCCAGTACTAAAGTTGCCATCTCTTACATTTCCAAAACCTTGTAAGTCATTTTGCTTACCTGCAAAATTCCATAAAAAATAACGCAGGTACATAAAGCCAAACTGATAATTAGTAAAATACTTAACATTGTCTCTTAATGTTGGCGGAGTTCCATCCTCCACACCAGCAAAGGCTTTGAAGCTATCCATCTGGCCTCTGTCATTGTCCGAATCCCACATTCTTGGAAATAAATGCGCCGAAGGAGCCGAAGACCAATCTCTCTTATAATTTTTTCCCGCTATTTCATAAGTTGATTTTGATTTCACATATTGATCCCCATTCTCTACATTCTCTACTTTATCTACATAATCTGGACCAAATACAATTGGCCAATCTCCATATTGCTCTCTACCCAAATAACCCATTAGGGTCACAGGATTATCTACATTGTACATATCCACGGAAGGATCTGCATTAGAGCGAATCAAAGTAGTTACATAAGAGGTATAGCCCAACAAGAAAAATGCTACAGACCAGATACCTAATTTTAAAAAGTAAAACCCTTTTTTGTTGGCATACAAAATTCCTAATGTTAATAATACTGCCACCAAAACAAAGAAAAATATAAACCCACTAAAGAATGGTAACCCCATTGAGTTAACAAAACTAATATCAAATGCCCCAGCCCACTTTATAGTGTACTGAATTAAAAACACTTGAATAAACCCTGTGATAATAACGCCTATAAAAAAAGCAAGCACCCCTCCTTTAAAACTTGGCTTGTATTGTCTAAAGTAATACACCATCACAATGGCTGGAATGGTTAAGATATTCAATAAATGGACCCCAATGGAAATACCCATTAAATAAAATATAAAAATGATCCACTTGTCTGCACCTGGCTCATCTGCCTTGTGCTCCCATTTTAATATCGCCCAAAATACCAGTGCGGTAAAGAAAGAACTTAATGCGTATACTTCCCCTTCTACTGCACTATACCAAGCCGTATCACTAAAGGTATAAGCCAAAGCACCTACGATGCCCGCGCCCATGATTAAAATAATTTGATTATTGGTTAATGCCACACCGGTTTGCTTCTCCACCAATCTTTTAGCAAAATGCGTAATAGTCCAAAACAAAAACAATATAGTAAACCCACTCGCTAAAGCACTCATGGTATTTACCGCCTTAGCAGCAGTTAATGGATTGTCCCCAAAAAAGATAATAAACAACCTACCCAATAAAACAAACATAGGCGCTCCTGGGGGGTGAGGAATTTGTAATTTATAGGCACTGCTTATAAATTCTCCGCAATCCCAAAAACTACCAGTGGCCTCTGTAGTCATTACATAGGCGGTACAAGCAATTAGGGTCACGATCCAACCCGTCCAATTATTAATTTTTTTGAAGTCCATTTTGACAATTTTATTAGTTGCAAACTTAATTGAATCTAGCCAAAATGGGAAATATATAGCAGCTTTAAGTATATTTTAAGATTTCCCCGTTCCCCCTATGTTTTTTATCTTTGTCCCCCATGAGTCCATCACGTTCTGTCGCTTTTCATACTTTAGGCTGTAAACTGAACTTTTCAGAAACTTCTACCCTTTCCAGGCAACTGGAGCAGGAAGGGTTTGAGAAAAAAGCTTTTACGGACAAAGCCGACATTTATGTCATCAATACCTGCTCTGTTACAGAGAATGCCGACAAAGAATGTCGTCAATTGGTTCGACGCATCCAAAGATTGGCGCCAGAAAGTTTTGTGGTAATTACGGGCTGTTATGCGCAATTGAAGCCTACCGAAATTGCCACCATTCCAGGGGTTGATTTGGTTTTAGGGGCCGCTGAAAAATTTAATTTAGTGCATCATTTAGCTAGCTTAACCAAAGGGGACCCTACTAAAATATGCAGTTGTGATATTGAAACAGTAACCGGATTTAATACTTCTTTTTCTGTAAATGATCGTACCCGTACTTTTTTAAAAGTACAGGATGGCTGTGATTATAGTTGTTCTTTTTGTACCATCCCCATGGCCCGAGGCAAAAGCAGAAGCGACCGTATTGAAAATGTAGTCACTCAAGCGCAAGCCCTTGCTAAAAATGGGGTCAAAGAAATTGTATTGACGGGTATTAATTTAGGTGACTTTGGCAAAGGCGAAGACGGCGGCAAAAAAAATGAAGAGAACTTTTTTGATTTAGTAAAAGCATTGGATCAACATACCAACATACCGCGTTATCGTATTTCATCAATTGAACCTAATTTATTAACCAATGAAATTATTGAGTGGGTGGCCAATAGCGATAAATTTATGCCGCACTTTCATATTCCCTTGCAAAGTGGTTCGGATGCTGTTTTAAAATTAATGCAAAGAAGATATACCAGCGAACTGTATCAGGACAGAGTGAGCTTGATTAAAAGAATTATGCCCCATGCTTGTATAGGCGTAGATGTGATAGTTGGCTCGCCAGGAGAAACAG
This sequence comes from Bacteroidota bacterium, assembly GCA_947448725.1. Taxonomy (GTDB): domain Bacteria; phylum Bacteroidota; class Bacteroidia; order Chitinophagales; family Chitinophagaceae; genus Sediminibacterium. Next base: position 79,686 of record CANFOM010000002.1, on the reverse strand, counting down.
AAGAATATTTTAAAGAAAGTATGGATTTTATTCATGCATTAGACATTGCTTATTTGCATGTATTTACTTATTCAGAAAGAGCTGCTACCAAGGCCTTGGATATCAAGCCCGTCGTGCCTATGGCGATTAGACAAGAAAGAAATAAAATAGCAAGAAATTTATCTTATCAGAAATTACAATATTTTACCGAGCAACATATAGGCAGTACCCGCAAGGTTTTATTTGAATCAGTGAAACATACCAAAGATGAAATAGGCGCAGGTATGCTGGAAGGATTCACAGATAATTACATCAAAGTAATTACTCCATTTAAACCCGACTATAGTAACGAAATTATTGATTGGACCTTGGCTTGATAAAAAAGCTACCCAACAGAGACTTCTCCTACTTTAAATTCTACAATCATCATCATATTGATGCTCTCTAAACGAACGTAGACCGTTTTTTTACTTGATTTAACCACTTCTCCTTTTTGTCCCATAAACAAGCCTTGATTAATGGATACTTTAGTACTAGCTGGTATATTAGCCATGTCCACCACTTGTATACTTGCATTGGACTGCCCTAAATATTTTCTAATGGCTTCTATTTCATTGTCTCTAATAACAGCTGGCTTTTTTAGAAAGTATAAAAAATTAACCACCCCAATAGTCGATAAAATTTTAGTGTAATCTTCTTTACTAGCTTTTATAAAAACATAGGAACGGAACAAAGGCTCCTCTATAATTTTTTTTCGATCCGACCATTGCCTTTCTCGTTTCTGAACAGGACACCAGCTTTCAAAACCATTTTTAATTAATAGGCCGTCTACCTTCTTCTCCCATTTAGACTTTGTATATATCACATGCCAGGTTTTCCCCTTAGCTACTTCTTCTACTTTCATGTATCTAATTTATTTACCCTTTTTTAGCTATTGAACTAGTTTGTTTAAATTGACTCAATAACTTACTGGACTCACTTATTTGAAAATCCTTAGCGACCATCTTTAACCAGGCTTGATAACGTTCTTGTTTAACCTTATCCGTATTATTATAAAATTTTTCATAATCAGCCTTAAGTGATGTCACTTGCATAGGCTCTTTTAATTTTAAAACACTTTCGTTTTGTTGAATGGCCGCTTGTAAATCTTTTTTATACTTAATGTATTTATGGTATTCTAAAGAGATAGGACGATCTACTTGTGTAGATACCCATTGCAAATTTTTCTTAAAACGAATATTGGCTGTGTCGCTTTGAATTTTTTTATTGGCAGAAGCGGCAATCATAGCTATTTCATTACTTGTGGTATAGGGCAAAAATTTAGCTTTCTCCATTTCATCCCATTGTAAAGCGGATGGGTTATCTTTTTCACGATATTTTAAAAATTCATAGTCGTCTGGAAATACCACATCAGATAAAACTCCTTTTCTTTGAGTGGAACTCCCTGTTACTCTATAAAATTTCTGAAAAGTTAATTTGACTGCTCCATATTCTGTTTGAATACCCATAGCATCTAATGGCTTACCAAAAGATACATTCCTTTGTACAGTACCTTTTCCATAAGTGGAACTGCTCCCAACAATTAAACCTCTATTGTAATCTTGAATGGCCCCTGCAAATATCTCACTTGCTGATGCACTAAATTCATTCACCATCACCACCAAAGGTCCATCATACAATATTCCAGCAACGTCATCAGCTAATACTTGTGACCTGCCTTCTTTGTCTCTTATTTGAACGATGGGCCCTTTGTCTATAAATAAGCCTGCCATTTGCACTACTTCATACAAGGAACCTCCCCCATTGTATCTAACATCTATCACAATACCTTTAACTTTTTCTGCTTTTAACTTCTCCACTTCTATTGCAACATCTTTAGAACAACGGTGCCCATCTTCTCTTTCAAAATCGGCATAAAAATCGGGTAGTAAAATGTACCCATATTTATCGTTCCCCTTTTGAATAATGGCACTTCTTGCAAAACCTTCATCTAATACAATTTTTTCTCTTTTCAACGCCACTACTTTGGTGGAACCATCTGGTTTTCTAATAGTCAATCTCACTTCGGTTCCCAAATCGCCTCGTATTAATTTTACTGCATCTGTAGTTTCATATCCTGCTACATCCACTGGCTCTTCCGCACCCTGTGCAATTTTAGTAATTACATCATTCATCACCAATTGACCCGATTTCCATGCTGGCCCTCCCGGTTGTACGCTCGCAATTTTAATACCATTATCGTCCTGTGTCAATTGAGCACCAATACCGTAAAAAGTACCACTCATTTGTTCTGTAAAAGATCTTTTTTCTACAGGAGCAAAATAATCGGTATGCGGATCCATTAATCCAGTAATAGTATTTAAAAAAGATTCAAACCTTTTTTCTTTATCAAAAGTTTTTTCTAATTGACTAAATCTTTTGGTATAAGTTTTCTTAACCGAATTACGCGCATCTACTTCCAATACAGAATCGGACTTATAAACAAATACCGACTTAATGGTATCTTTTATTTTAGCAGTGTCTTTTATCGCTTTAGCCGCTTGTTGCTTTTCTCTATCTTCTATTAAACTTGCATATTTATCTAATGCCTTATATTTTATTATTTGATACCACCTTGTATATTTATCTTTTGCATTATCAGCATATTGTATGCTATCCACATCTAACCTTAAAGAATCGTCTACGGTATAATCAAAAGAATGTTGAATAATTTCTTCAAATATTTTCTTGGCCTCCAATACTCTTCTTTCGTAAATAGCATCTGCTGCAGGTTCAAATAATATAGGGGTTCCGTGAATTTCATCATCAATGGTGGTTGCAAATACTTTTAAGGAGTCAATATCAGCTTGTAAAAAAAGATTCTTTTCAGGATCCAATGTTTTCAAATAAGCATCAAATACCTCCTTAGAAAATACATCATCAATTTTGCGCGGGCTATAATGTTCAGACTCTAATAAATGGCCTATCCTGGACAATAATTTACGATGTCTACTCTCTTGATTTTCTTGTCCAACAGGTTTAAAAGTATTAAAAGCGAAAAATAAACCACCTAATAAGATTACAGTGGCAAATGCTTTCCACTTATTTTGTTTTAAATATGTCATAATTCTGTGCATGAAGTATTTCAAAAATAGTGTAAAATGGTTAGGATAGGGCCATAATTGAAATAAAGCCCAATTTTTAAGACAAATTTATAAAAACATGCAAAACTTATTTCTTAGATTCCCTAATTAACGTATTTTTGCCGCCCTATATGGAGGGCGTAGCTCAGTAGGTTAGAGCGACAGTTTGTGGATCTGTAGGTCGTGGGTTCGAGACCCATCGTTCTCCCCAAAACCTATTCCTCCCGTTCAATCGGGAAGGAGTAGGTTTTTTCAGTTAAATACTATGTATGATTTCAATGGTTATTGCTTTATTAACAGGATTGGTCACCTGGTTCATTTCATGGAGCTATATTAAATTACTTTTTTTTCCAAAAACTCCTTTATCCATTGGCAAGTATCAATGGGACAGCCCCTTGCATCAAATAATTAAAAACTTACCCATAGGTTCTTTAATAGAACAACATAAATCAAATTCTTTTGAAACTATTTTGCCATTTATAGATAGCAACTTAGATAGTTTTTTTAATGAACGCTTGGTACAAAAAATGCCAATTATTTCTATGTTTATAGGCGAAAAAACCATTGCTCAACTAAAAGAAGTTTTTATCGAAGAACTTCGTCAACTTTTCCCTGATTTAATAGGTGAGCTTACTAAAAGTATTCAAGTGGACTTTCTGTCTACCCTTTCTATAAAATGGATGCCAATTCTTGAAACAGTTTTAATGAATGCCACTCAAAAACTAAGATGGATTAGTTTTTTAATTGGATTTATATGGGGCTTGATTATTTATCTATTTTTGACACATCTATAATTGCCGTTTATACATTCTGATAGCCATTCTTAGATAAGATGCCTGATATTTGCAAATCTAATAAACCAGAGACCCTAAAACGCATCCTATTAAATATGAAATACATCTATCTACTCCTTAGTTTTCTTTTGATTGTACAATCCGGATTTTCGCAAATACCAGGTGGCGCAAGAGCCGGTGGTGGCAATATGAACATGGGCCATTTTTACGGCAAAATAATTGACGGCAATAAAAAAGGGATTGAGGGTGTTAGCATACAAATAAAAGGTGCCAAATTTGATCCTATTAGTAAAAAAAGTACAGAAACTATTTTAGGAACCATGCTAACAGCCAATAATGGTGATTTTAATTTTGAAAATTTACCTCTTATGGGCAATTTTAAATTAATCATTGCAGGGGTCGGGTATAAAAAAATAGAAAAGCAAGTAAGTTTTGGCATTAAAATGGGTGGAGGCCAAAGCATGCAAGAAATGATGTCTTTAGTGGATAAGGATTTAGGGAATATAAAATTAGAAGAATCTACCACCGACTTGCAAAGTGTAACGGTTAATTCAACCGCTAAACCTCAATTTGAAATGGGTATCGATCGAAAAATATTTAATGTAGATAAAAATTTAACGAGTACTGGGCAAACGGCAGTGGAAGTGATGAAAAGTATTCCCAATTTAAATGTAGATATCGACGGGAATGTTACCCTTAGAAATGCGGCCCCTACTCTTTTAATCGATAACCGACCTACGACTTTAACCATGGATCAAATTCCAGCAGACATTATCGATAAAGTTGAAATTATTACCAACCCTTCAGCCAAGTATGATGCTACTGGAGGCAATGCAGGTATATTAAATATAGTATTAAAGAAAAATAGGAAGAATGGCTATAATGGTGGCATTAGATCAGGAATAGATATGCGTGGAAAATTTAATGGTGGTGGCGACATGAACGTAAGGGATAGTAAGTTTAATTTTTCTTTGAATGCAAATGTGAATGGAAGAAAATCAATTGGAGAGTCTAATAGTGATAGGGAGATTTTAGGCGCTGCAATTCCTACTAGCGTTCAAAATAACAACAATAATACTAATAATGGGTCTTTTGATTTTTACAGAGCAGGCGTTGATTATTTTGCCGACAATAGAAATACTTTTTCTTTGTATACAAATATTATGCAAGGCTCTTTTAACAATGCAGGTAGTCAAGTGATTGATTCTATAAAAAACAGTATCATTACCAGCGATAATTTAATCAATAGCTCAAGTTTCCATTTTCTAAACAAAGGGGGGCAATTAAGCTACAAACACTTATTTGCAGAAAAAGGACATGAACTAGCAGTCGATTTTAATTACAACCAAGCAGATAATAGTAACTGGTCAAACGTCAACTACCAAAAAGCAATTATGCTAAACCAAAAAAGCATTGGAAGTGGCAATAATAAAAACTATTCTGGAAATATAGATTATTCAAAAGAATTAAGCCCACTCACCAAATTTGAAGCAGGTGGTAAGTATAATTATCGAAGTGAATTTAACCTAAGCAACCAATATAGGAACGATGTTTTATTAAATTCTATCAGCAATCAATACAGGTATAGTGAAAGTGTTTTTGCAGGGTACATGAATTTAAATACTAAGGTTGAAAAATGGAGCTTCCAACTTGGACTGAGAGCGGAAAGCAGATCCTATGAAGGTCATTTACTAAACAATATAGGAATTGACTCCTTGCCTTATAGTACCAAATACCCTATTTCTTTATTTCCAAGTGCCTTTATTAATTATAAGTTAGATGACAAACAAGATTTTCAATTGAATTATTCAAAAAGAATCAGCCCTCCTAACTTTTTTCAATTATTACCTTTTCCTAATTATAGCGATCCTCAAAATATAAATATTGGAAACCCAGGTTTGAAACCTCAGTTTACACATTCCTTTGAAATTGCTTACAACAATGCCTACTCCAAAGGATCTAATTTTTTAGCGACTGCTTATTATAAATACAGCACAGACCTCATAACCAATTATGTGTATAGAGGGCTTAACCCCATTACTAAAACAGATAGCGTCTATTTTAGTTCATCTATTAACGCCAATACCGCAGTAGTTTATGGCTTAGAGTTGAGTAATAAAACAGCCATTACAAAATGGTGGGATATGAATTTAAGTTTTAATCTTTTCAAATCAGCAATTACCGCTACTATTCCTGGTCAAAATGTAAACAATGATTTAACCAGCTGGTTTAGTAAAATGAATAATACTTTTAAAATAGGGAATGGGTATACTTTCCAATTTAGCGGACAATACCAAGCAAAAACTATTCTTCCTCCAGGAGGAAACACTAGTGGCGGTGGAGGCAGAGGCATGGGTGGTGGCGGCTTTGGTGGCCCACAATCTACAGCTCAAGGATATAACTTCCCTAGCTACGACTTTGATATGGCTTTGAAAAAAGATTGGACATTAAAAGGCGGCAAAACTGCTAGTTTATCTTTAAGTGTTAATGATGTATTTAAAACCAGAGTGAATAAAACTTATTCTGAAAGCCAATACTTTATTCAAAATGTTTCAAGGATAAGAGACCAACAAATATTTAGATTGAATTTTAGTTACCGATTTGGCAAGTTTGATGTAAATCTATTAAAAAGGAAAAATAACAAATCAGATGAAGGCGGTGGCGGAATGGACCAAATGCCTCAATAACAAATTAATTCCAAAGCATTTAATACTTAACCCAGAGGTGAACTTATCTAAGTTTATTTCTGGGTTTTTCCTTCTAGCATAGGCACAAAAGAGAAAGCATCAAAAGCTTCTCGCTTAACAGTACCATCTCTTTTCTTGGTCAATCGCAGCATGCGCTGAGCAGTTTCAGATTCATCTAATGGTATAATCATCTTCCCGCTTACCTTTAATTGTTCCCATAATTTCTCGGGAATTTTTGGAGCCGCTGCGGTGATTAATATTTTATCAAATGGCGCCAACAAAGGCAAACCTTCAAATCCATCACCAAAGAAAAATTCAATATTGGGATATTGATTTTTAAAAAGATAAGTGGGCGTTTGCTCAAATAGTTGTTTTTGTCTTTCAATGGTATATACTTTAGCACCCAATGCCGCTAGTACTGTGGTTTGATACATGCTTCCAGTTCCAATTTCAAGCACTTTATCTCCTTTTTTAATTTGAAGCAGCTGCGTTTGGTACGCTACCGTATAAGGCTGCGAAATGGTTTGATCGGAAGCAATAGGAAAAGCCCGATCCTCATAAGCGATCTTATCAAAAGCCGAATCTAAAAAATAATGCCTTGGAATAGAATGAATGGCTGCTAAAACTGCTTCGTCTGTAATGCCCTTTTCTTTTAAAATTTCTACTAATTTTTTTCTAAGCCCTTTATGCAAATAAGTATCTACTAAATCTTCCAATTTTCTCATGCTGGTATTTAATTTAATTGCATAGAAGCAATGATTCCCTTTATTTTATCTTGTAATTGTTGGTATTGTGTATCAAAAGAAGCTTTGTCTTTTAAAGTTGTTTGTACACTAAAATAAAATTTTATTTTAGGCTCTGTCCCACTAGGTCGGGCAGAAATCTTACTCCCTTCTTCTGTAATAAATTGCAATACATTGCTTTTAGGCAAATTAATTTTCCAGGTTTCCCCAGTTTGTAAATTTTTGCCTACTTGCATTTCATAATCTAATAAGGTAAGCACTGCCGCATTATTAATGCTAGTGGGCGGCGATTGTCTATACCCTTCCATCATGTTGGCTATTTCCTGTTGGCCATTCATTCCTTTTTTTGTGATGCTGATGAGGGTTTCATAATAGAAGCCATATTGAATATACAATTCAATCATCTTATCAAACAAGCTTTTTCCCTTACTTTTTTCATAAGCGGCCATCTCGCACAATAAAGCCACGGCACTTACTGCATCTTTGTCTCTAATTTGATCGCCAATCATCAGTCCAAAACTTTCCTCTCCTCCAATGATATAATTTTCTTTGCCCTCTTTTTCTTTAATTAATTCTGCAATCCACTTAAATCCAGTAAGTACATTGTAACAGTTCACCTTATTTTGTTTTGCCACCTGATTGATCATCTCTGTGGTTACAATTGTCGTAATGACCATATCGTTGGGCTTAGCGATTCCTTTTGCTTTACGCGCCTCCATCATATAAGCAAATGCTAAAACTGCAGTTTGATTTCCATTCATCAACACCCACTCACCTTTATGATTCTTAACCCCCACGCCCACTCTGTCTGCATCGGGATCGGTTCCTAATAATATGTCGGCATCCAAAGCTTTTGCTTTGGCTAATCCAATACTCATGGTTTCGCTTTCCTCTGGATTAGGATATAGGACAGTAGGAAAATTTCCGTCTGGGATAGATTGCTCCTCTACTACATGCACATTGGTAAAACCAAACGCTTCCAATGCCTTTGGAACCAAAGTAATACCTGTGCCATGTATGGGTGTATAAACAATTTTTAAATCGTGTTGTGCCAAGATTACTTCAGGATATACACTTAAGGATTTAAGCATAGTTAAATAAGCCTGATCCATCTCCCTACCTATAAGTTGAATATTGGCTTCGCCTCCATTCCATTTTACCTCATCAATAGATTCTATGACTTCTACTTCAGTAATTACATTTTTATCATGGGGTGGTACCAATTGTCCGCCATCATTCCAATAGGCTTTATACCCATTGTATTCTTTTGGATTGTGAGAAGCCGTGCACACGACCCCCGCTTTACAATTTAAATTTCTAATGGCAAAGCTCAACTCGGGTGTAGGCCTTAATGCTTCAAATAAATAAACAGTGAAGCCATTGGCTGCAAAAACCTGTGCAGTAGTTTCAGCAAAAAATCGAGCATTATTTCGGCTATCATGTCCAATAGCAACGGAAATTTTTTCATTGGGATAGGCTTTCAATAAATAATTGGAAAATCCTTGTGTCGCCATTCCAATAGTATATTTATTGATGCGGTTAGATCCTACCCCCATCAATCCCCTTAACCCCCCAGTTCCAAATTCAAGATTTTTATAAAAAGAATCTTCCAACTCAGCTGGTTGGGTGGCTTGCAAATTTCTAATCGTTTGCTTGGTAAGTTCATCATAATTCCCCGCCAACCAACTGGCCACTTTTTCATCTATCGCTTGACTCATACGTGCTTATTAATAGGCAATTTTAAGAAATAATTAGTACATCTCCAATTAACCCTACAAGTGGTTAAAAACAGATTCATTTTAGTAAAATTAGCAATAAAATAAGCGTAAAACTTGAATATCAGGAACCACCATTTTAAACTCTTACTAATTTTTCATTATTTGAGGGTATTTTAGGTTTTTGGCTTTACAAAATGGGTTAATTTTGTATACACACCACTTATTCAATTAAAATGGCCCTTCTTTCTCCGATACTATTTTTTCTGCTTACGGTGTTAGCTGTATTCCAGTTTACTAAGAACTTATTACGCATTCGTAGCAATATTTTAATGGGTAAAGATTTTTCGGCCAACGACCACCCAATTGCGAGATGGAAAAACGTTTTTTTATTGGCATTGGGTCAGAAAAAAATGTTTCGAAACCCCATTGTGGCTATTTTACACTTATGCGTTTATTTTGGATTTGTAATCATCAATATCGAATTGTTGGAAATTATACTGGATGGACTATTAAGCACCCACCATTTATTTGAACCTTATTTAGGTACTAATTATTCCTTTTTGATTAATACATTTGAAATTTTAGCCCTATTGGTACTTATTGCCTGTGTTATTTTTTTAGTGAGAAGAAATATTTTAAAATTAAAAAGATTTATCAGTAAAGATTTAAATGGCTGGCCAAGATCAGATGCCAATTATATCTTGATTGCGGAAATTATTCTCATGAGTTTGTTTTTGCTGATGAATGCTTGTTCAACAGAAAATAATTTTATTATCTCAAAACACATTCAACCTTATTTAAACGACATAAGCACTAGTAATTTAGTAGTCATTGAAAAAACAGCATGGTGGTTACATATTTTAGGTATTTATGCATTCATGAATTACCTGCCTTATTCCAAACATCTACATATTCTATTGGCTTTTCCTAATGCTTATTATGCCCCGCTGGTTCCCAAAGGAATGATGCACAATATGCCTGCGGTTCAAAACGAAGTTATCTATGCCATGCATCCAGAATTAGCACCTGCTGATGCAACGGCTCCTGCTAGTTTTGGTGCCAAAGACGTAATGGATTTAACTTGGAAAAATTTAATGGATGCCTATAGTTGCACTGAGTGTGGTAGATGTTCTGCTGCTTGCCCAGCCAATAGCACAGGCAAGCTATTAAGTCCTCGTAAAATTATGATGGCTACTAGAGACCGAATAGAGGAGGTTGGAAAAAATATTGTACTTAATAAAGGATTTAAAGCAGATGGCAAATCCTTATTGAATGATTACATTAGCGTGGAAGAATTAAGAGCTTGTACTACCTGTAACGCTTGTGTGGAAGAATGCCCTGTAAGTATCTCTCCTTTAGATATTATTATTGAGTTAAGAAGATCTTTAATTATGGAACAAAGCAATGCCCCTCAAGAATGGAATGGCATGTTTAGTAATATTGAAAATAATTTTGCACCTTGGAAATTTGCGCCAGACGATAGAGACGCCTGGACAAAACAAGTATAAACGAGTACGTCATGAAAGTAAATACAATGGCAGAAATGATGGTGACTGGTAATACTCCCGAAGTATTATTTTGGGTAGGATGTGCGGGGAGTTTTGATCAAAGAGCACAAAAAATTACCAAAGCCTTCGCTACTATATTAGATAAAGCTGGCGTACAATATGCCATCCTGGGGAAAGAAGAAGCTTGTACTGGAGACCCAGCAAGAAGAGCAGGCAATGAATTTATGTTTCAAATGATGGCCTATCAAAATATTCAAATACTTAATGGTTATAGTATAAAAAAAATTGTCACTACTTGTCCTCATTGCTTTAATACTTTAAAAAATGAATACCCTGCTTTAGGTGGCCACTATGACGTAATTCACCACACTCAATTTTTACAAGAATTGATTGAAAATGGGAAAATAAAATTTACTGATACCAACGAATGGAAAGGAAAGTCTATTACTTACCACGATAGTTGTTATTTAGGAAGGGCCAACGATGTCTATGTAGCCCCTAGAAAAGTATTGGAAAGTTTAGAAATGGAGTTGGTTGAAATGAAAAGATGTAAATCCAAGGGCTTATGCTGTGGAGCAGGCGGTGCTCAAATGTTCAAAGAAGAAGAAAATGGGGACAAAAGAATTAATTTAGAACGCGCAGACGAAGCGTTGGCCACTCAAACTAGTTTTGTTGCTGCGGCTTGCCCTTTTTGCAACACCATGTTAACCGACGGTATTAAAAACAGAAATGAAGAAGTGAATACAGAAGTGTTAGACATTGCTGAAATAATAGCACAAGCGATTCGATAAGATCCAATTGAAATTAAAAAAAATAATAAAAATGATTGTTGACTTAGCTACCCTACTCCCCGAAAATTTTCATCCTCTATCTAAGGTATGGATTTATCAAAGTAATAGAATTTTTACCATGGGGGAATTGTTTCAGGTGGAAGAACTCCTGGAACAGTTTACTGAAAACTGGAAAAGTCATGGTGCTCCAGTGAAAGGTTTTGGCACTATTATTTATGGACAATTTATTGTTTTAATGGCCGACGAAAGTCAAACTGGCGTGGGCGGCTGTAGTACCGATAGTTCGGTGCATGTTATTAAAGCCATAGAAAAATTAACGGGTGTTCAAATGTTTAATAGAGAGTTATTGGCTTTTTTGGTAAAAGACCGAGTACAAACCATCCCACTTTCACAAGTGGGTTATGCATTAGAAAATGGCTTACTGCAAAAAGATACTTTATACTTTAATAATTTAGTGAACAATAAAACTGCTATGGAAAAGGAATGGTTACAGCCAATTGGAGAAAGTTGGTTAGCTAAAAAATACATCCAATAGCCTAAAAAGCTTAATCAAATAGATGCTATAAAAAAGCCCCTCGAGTACTCGAGGGGCTTTTTTATACTTTTTATTTAAACAATTTATTTGATCGAATTTTCAAGTGCTTTTACTAAATCATCCCCTCTTAAATCTCTTCCAATAACCACGCCATTGGGATCAATTAAGAAACTAGCTGGTATAGATTGTATTCCAAATTGTACCGCTACTTCATTGTTCCAATATTTTAAATCACTTACATGCGTCCATGTTAGGCCATCTTTTTTAATGGCGTCTAACCATCTTGTTTTATCCTGGTCTAAGGATACACCTAATACCGTGAAATTTTTATCCTTAAATTTATTATAGGTTTTTACCACATTCGGATTTTCTGCTCTACAAGGGCCACACCAGCTTGCCCAAAAATCGACCAATACATATTTCCCTCTCAAAGAAGACAAGCTCACCAACTTTCCATCGACATCATTTTGTTTGAAATCAGGCATCACAGAGCCAATCTTACCTACCCCTGCAGATTCCATTGATTTCTCAATCACTAAAGCAAATGGACCTTTTTTAGCTTCTCCAGCTAATAGCGCATAATAATCACTTAATGATTCTTTAACCGTTGGGAATATATTGGCAAATTGGAATAAGAAAAAAGTAGTCACTGGTGACTCATTATACTTTTTACTTAATGCAATGTATTCGTCAATTATTTTTTTTGCTTCTAGCTCCGCTTTTTTAGTAATAGAATCTTTTTTGATACTATTTTTTTCATTTTCTGCTACCGATAACATATTAAAATAAGTAAGCATTTTAGGGTCTAAATTTTTCATAAACGACTGATACAATTCCTGACTAGCAGACCCTTTATATACGATGTCGCTTATTTTTTGAACATCCCCCTCTAAACTAAGTTGATCATTGCCTACGAAAATGGGAATTTGAATTTTTATAGCCTTAAAAGTGATGACGTAGATTCCAATATTTTCAGTCTTTGTTTTTAATACAAATTTTCCGCCCACCACAATGGCAGAGTCTACTTCTTTATTGGCCATACCATCTAATAAAGCCACTTTCATTTTTTCAGGCACATTTTTTAAACTTCCTGTAATTTGAAGAGATTGTGCATTTAATTGAAATGAGGCCATGACCATTAAAAACCCAATGGCTATTTTTTTTATACTGCTATTCATATATATTTTTTGAATGTTAATTTAAAAGCTTTTCGGAATATTATATCAAATATAAGATTTTATGTTTAGGGCTTATGTCTTTGCTCCAAAACTTTTACAACATCAGCTAATTCAAAGCCTTTGGCCTGTAAAAGTATTAAATAATGGAACAACAAATCGGCCGATTCGTCTAAGAATAACTGCTTATTATTGTCCTTTGACTCTATGACCAATTCAACCGCTTCCTCTCCTACTTTTTGAGCAATTTTATTGATCCCCTTTGCAAAAAGAGAAGCCACATAAGAACTTTCTGGCGCAGCAGTTTTTCTTTGTGCAATAACTTGTTCTAATTGTTTTAAAAAAGCAGTATTATTTTCAATATTTTCTTCCCCCCAACAAGTATCCGAACCTGTATGACAAACGGGGCCCACTGGATTTGCCTGAATCAATAAAGTGTCTTGGTCACAATCTGCAGCCATGCTACTGTATTGTAAAAAGTTTCCGCTTTCTTCCCCCTTGGTCCATAATCTATTTTTGGAACGACTGAAAAATGTTACTTTTTGGGTTGCTATAGTAGTATCTACAGCGGCTTGATTCATAAACCCAAGCATCAATACTTTTTTTGTATTGGCATCTTGTACAATTGCGGGCACTAAGCCATCTGCATATTTTGTAAAATTGATATTCATAATGTTTTATTAATAATTTAATTCGTTGTTCAATAACTGCGTCCTGCTTAAATTCTTATAGCTAACCCTTTGTTTATTAAAAAGTTTTTTAAATCAGGTATCGCTACTTCCTTATAATGAAAAATGCTTGCTGCCAAAGCGGCGTCTGCCTTGCCGGTTGTAAATACATCATAAAAATGCTCCGCTGTTCCACCACCTCCTGATGCAATGATAGGCACTGGCAACAAGGAAGATAAAGTAGCTGTTATATCTAATGCAAAACCTTGTTTGGTTCCATCATGGTTCATGGAAGTGAGTAATATTTCCCCCACCCCTAAATCCACTGCTTTTTTGGCCCACGTTGTTGTTAAGCTATCTGTTTTTTGTCTTCCACCATTTAAATATACATACCAATTCCCATCCGCTTCCAGTTTTGTATCTATTGCCAAAACCACACATTGACTTCCAAAATTTTTCGCAAAGCGATTGATAATGGTTGGGTCTAAAAATGCAGCGGTATTAATAGAAATTTTATCTGCCCCATTTTGTAACAAAATACTTACATCTTCTTCGGTTTTAATACCACCGCCCACAGTAAAAGGAATATTAATGCGGTGTGCAATTTTATTGACCAATTCACTCAATGTCTTACGTTTTTCGATAGTGGCAGTGATGTCTAAAAAAACTAACTCATCTGCCCCCTCTTGTGCATACAATGCTGCTAACTCAATAGGATCCCCTGCATCGCGCAACTGTTCAAAGTTGACTCCTTTAACAGTACGGCCATCTTTGATGTCTAAACAAGGTATGATGCGTTTGGTTAACATATTATATATTAAAACTAGCTAATTCGTTAATGGTTATCTTATTTTCATAAATAGCTTTTCCTACAATGGCAGCGCTACAACCTATTTCCTCTAATTCAATCAAATCATCTAGCGAACTCACTCCGCCACTTGCAATTAAATGCAAAGATGGAAATTGTTCTAATATTTTTTGATACAATTCAATAGATGGGCCTTGCAATTTTCCATCTTTTTGAATATCGGTACAAAAAATTTGTTTCACTCCTTTGTCCATATATAATTTCATAAAGTCAAACACAGTGATATTAGTTTTTTCTAACCAACCGCCTATGGCAATTTTTTCTTCGAATACATCTGCCCCTAACATAAAAACTTTAGCGCCAAAACGGGCAATCCATTCTTGAAAAATTTCAGGACTTTTAACAGCCAAACTTCCAATGGTTGCAAATTTTGCCCCGGTATCTAAAACGGTTTTCAAAGTAGCTTCCGTTTTAATACCTCCTCCAAAATCAATTTTTAATTGCGTTTGATTGGCAATTTTTTCTAGCACCTTCCAGTTCACTACTTCCCCAGCCTTAGCCCCGTCCAAATCTACCAAATGTAATCGCATTAAACCAATACCTTCAAATGCCTTGGCTACTTCCAGCGGATTCTCGTTGTATATTTTCTTTTGTGTGTAATCCCCTTCTGTTAATCGAACACATTTGCCCTCAATAATATCTATGGCTGGTATAATTTGCATTTAAGTGTTTGTATTGTTTTTTTGATTGATAATTAAAGTGCAAGAAAATTTTTAATGATTTGCTCTCCTATGAGCGCAGACTTTTCTGGATGAAACTGCACTCCATAAAAATTATTTTTTTGTAAAGCGCTACTATAGTCTTCTACATAATTAGTAGTAGCAATGGTATGCGCTCCCATAGCAGCATAATAGCCATGTACAAAATAAGCATAACTATTTTCAGGAATTCCTTCAAATAAAACAGATTTTAAATTAGAAATTGTATTCCAACCTATTTGAGGCACTTTAATAGTGGCGTCCAATGGTTTAAATTGTTTTACTTGTTCTTCAAAAATTCCCAAACATGGAGTATTATTTTCGGCAGAATGGGCGCACATTAATTGCATACCTAAACAAATGCCCAATACTGGTTGTTCTAAATTTTTTATAAGTAGGTCCAACTTGCGTTCTTTTAAATATTGCATCGCCGTACTGGCTTCCCCCACCCCTGGGAATATCACTTTATCGGCAGTTTTAATTTCATTGGCATCATCCGTAACCAAAGCAGTTGCGCCCAATCGCTCCAATGCGTATAAAACGGATTGGATATTTCCTGCATTGTATTGTATGATAACTGTTTTCATTTTTTATTTTATTACCTTCTAACGCTAAGCACCAAGTACCCCATTTAAAAACAGCCTTGTACTTTGATCTATATCGCCGCCTTTGGATAATACTTGAATATAAGCAGAACCAATAATGGCCCCATGGGTATAAGCAGTAGCCGCATCAAAAGTGTTTTTGTCCTTAATGCCAAACCCCACTAAAATTGGATTTTTTAATTGCATCGCTTGTAAGCCTTTTAAATAAGTAGCTACTTTTAAGAAATCCTTATCCTTACCTGTTGTTGCAGAGGAACTTACTGCATATAAAAAACCAGCACTTAAACTATCTAATTTTTTAATTCTTTCCGCAGGTGTTTCTGGCGTAACTAAAAAGATAAAATCTAACCCATTGTCATTAATTATTTTTCCATAGAATTGCTCAAACTCAAATAAAGGCAAATCGGGTAAAATTAAACCATCCACCCCTACTTCTTTTGCTTTTTTGCAAAATGCTTCAAACCCATATTGTAAAATCGGATTCATATAACCCATTAGAATAACTGGAATGTGAATGCTTTTGCGCATGCTGGCCAATTGATCAAATAAAACAGTCAAGGTCATTCCATTGGCCAAAGCCTTAATGCTACTGGCTTGTATCACTTCTCCATCTGCTAGAGGATCACTATAGGGCATACCTATTTCAATAATATTGGCTCCACCTGCTTGCAAACTGGACATTACTTTAACTGTGCTATCTAAAGTTGGATAGCCTGCAGTAAAATATACATTTAAAACGCGATCTTTCTTTTCTTTAAATAATGACTCTAACCTTGACATAATAATTTTGTTTACGCTTTATAAATATTGCATGTAAGTGGCTAAATCTTTATCGCCTCTTCCACTTAAACAAACCACCACTACATCAGTAGGTTTTAAATTTAATTTTGGCAAGACAGAAAATGCATGGGCGGTTTCTAATGCGGGAATAATTCCTTCTATTTTAGAAAGGTGAAAAGCCGAAGCCAATGCTTCTTCATCCGTAGCACTTAAAAAAGTACCCCTTTTGCTTTCATATAAAAAAGCATGAAGTGGCCCAATGCCTGGATAATCTAAGCCTGCAGAAATACTATGTGGTTCTACAACTTGGCCGTCTTGGGTTTGCATCACAATACTTTTACTTCCATGCAAAATACCATGCGTACCCAATTGAGTAGTGGCAGCGCTTAAACCAGAATTTACCCCATGGCCAGCTGCTTCTACTGCTACCAATTCCACCGAAGGCTCATTTAAAAAATGATAAAAAGCCCCAGCAGCATTGCTACCTCCACCTACACAAGCCACTACATGGGTGGGCAACTCCGTTCCGGTTTTTTCTTTTAATTGCTTTCTTATTTCTTCACTAATCACACTTTGAAAACGGGCTACCATATCTGGATAAGGATGCGGTCCTACCACACTTCCAATAATATAATGCGTCTCGTTAGGCTCATTAATCCAAGCACGAATGGCTTCATTGGTGGCATCTTTTAAAGTTTTACTACCGCTAACAGCAGGAATCACCGTAGCGCCTAACATTTTCATACGGGCTACATTGGGCGCTTGCCTTTCAATATCTTTCTCTCCCATATACACCACACATTCCATTCCTTTTAAAGCACAGACAGTAGCAGTCGCCACGCCATGTTGCCCAGCGCCTGTTTCAGCAATAATTTTTTTCTTTCCCAAACGTTGTGCTAATAATATTTGCCCAATCGTATTATTAATTTTATGTGCCCCAGTATGACATAAGTCTTCTCTTTTTAAATAAATAGTGGCACCAATTTCTTTACTTAAACGCTCCGCTAAAAATAATGGAGTGGGTCTTCCTACATAGTCAGTTAATAGTTGTTGAAACTCGGCTTGAAAAGTAGGATCCTGCACAATTTTCAAATACTGATTTTTTAGGGTTTCCACATTCCCATACAACATTTCAGGAATGTAGGCGCCGCCAAATTCACCATAGTAACCTTCCTCTGTAGGATTTTGATAATTGTTAGTTGTACTAAATAATTGCATCTATAAATGTTTTAATTTTTTCTAAATCTTTTACCCCTGGACTAATTTCAAATTGACTATTGATGTCTATCACTGCCAAATCTTTCCCCGCCTTAGTCTTCCGCATCACTTCAATCCCCTGCACATCATTGATACCAATACCTCCGCTTAAAAAATAGGGCTTATTGAAATTTTCATTTTTTATCAACTCCCAATTAAAGTGTTGTCCTGTTCCACCATATAATACACTATCTGTGTCAAACAAATAATATGCTGCTGCCTTATCATAAGAAGCATAATCAGGTAAAGCTTTGCCTATTCTAAACACTTTAATGACGGGTACAATTTGATTCAAACGATCGCAATAAGCTGCCGTTTCATCTCCATGCAATTGTGCCATATCCAATCCTGCTTTTTTTACAATTTCTACCACCTGCTCAAATGACTCATTCACAAATACGCCAACTTTTTTTGCATGCACTGGTTTAAAAGTAGCCAATTGCTCCAATGTCATTGCAGACAATACATATCTCTTAGACCCAGGATAAAAAATGAACCCAATATAATTAACCCCCATGGCATCTATTGCTTGGGCTTGCTCTAATTGGGTGATGCCACATACTTTACGCTGCATCCTTTCCGGTTTTAATGGCGCTTGCAAATACTTCAAACGCTTTTGCTGGACTAGCCTGTTTCATAAAATATTCTCCCATTAAAAATCCATCAAATCCTTCCTGCTTCAAAAGCTGATAGGTAGCTAAATCATAAATACCGCTTTCTGCAATACTTAATTTACTCTTGGGTAATTGACTTCTTAATTGTAAAGAATGTTCAATGTTTACTTCGAAAGATTTCAAGCTTCTATTGTTGATGCCTACGAAATCTACTTCATCACAGATATGACCTAGCTCGGTTTCATCGTGAAGCTCTAACAATACTTCCATGCCTAATTCCTTAGCGGTACCAGCTAATAATTCGGTTACTGCAGGAGTTAAGCAACTGGCTATTAATAAAATGACCGAAGCCCCATAGGCTTTTGCTTCAATAATTTGAAACTCGTCTATAATAAACTCTTTTCTTAAAACAGGTACTTCGTTTTTTACGGCGATGGCTAAATCATCCAAACTGCCTCCAAAAAAATCTTTATCGGTTAATACAGAAATCCCGGCTGCTCCAAATTGCGCATAGGCATTTGTTACTTCCAGAACGCTTGTAGAATCATTGATCACTCCTTTAGAAGGAGACTTTCTTTTAAATTCGGCAATGATATTGGTTTTGGAAGGATCTAATAAATTTGATTTTAATGAAAATGATTTTTGAGCAAACAGCGGCATAAGTTCTAGTTGAGCGATGCTTATTTGCTTTTTTCGTGCAGCAACTTCGATAAATTTTTGAGCAACAATAGTTGCTAAAATATTCGTGCTCATTGTAAACTAATTAATTTTTGTAAACTATTATTGGCAGCCCCCGATTCTAAACTTTTTACTGCTGCCTGAAAAGCCAAGTCGTAATTTTCATATTGTCCTGTCACAAATAAAGCCATGGCTGCATTGGATAATACCACTGCATTTTGCGACCAAGTACCTTTGCCTTGAATAATATTTTTAAAGATGCTTGCCGCTTCTTCCACTGTTTTACCTCCATGCAATTCTTCGCTAAATACTTTTTTCTTCCCTAATTGATAAGGCGTCATAATGTATTCTCCTTTATTGGTAATTACTTTAGTATCGGTAGTAAGTGCAATTTCATCATAACCATCCAAACTATGTATCAGTGTAAAATCTTTCCCTAAATTTTGTAATACATAATTGTATATTCTGGCCATTTCTAAATTATAGACCCCAATTAATTGATACCTTGGCTGTGCTGGATTTACAATAGGACCTAGCATATTAAAAAACGTACGTACCCCAATATTTCTTCGGATAGGCCCTACCGTTTTTAATGCCGGGTGAAATAATGGTGCATGTAAAAAACAAATACCTGCTTCTTTTACTTCTTTGGACAAAGCCGCTTCTTCATTTTTAAATTGATATCCCAATTGCTCCATCACATTAGAAGCACCGCTTACGCTAGAAGCACCGTAATTACCATGTTTTACGACAGGCTGTCCTGCCCCGGCTACTATAAAACAAGCCAAAGTAGATATATTAAAAGTGTCTTTGCCGTCCCCACCTGTTCCTACAATATCAATGGTATTTTCAACACCAATATTCACTTTTACTGCCAAAGACAATAAAGCATCTCTAAAACCCATTAATTCATCAATGGTAATACTGCGCATTAAATACACCGTCACAAAGGAGGTGATTTCATGTTCGTTGTATACCCCTTGAGATATTTGAACAAGCACCTCCTTCGCTTGTTCGCGACTTAAAGTTTTATGCTCAAATAAATATTGTAATAATTTTTTCATCTTTATTTCTTTAACCAGTTTGTTAAAATTTTTGCTCCGTTAGGTGTTAAAACACTTTCCGGATGAAATTGCACTCCTTTAACATCATAGGTTTTATGTTCTAATGACATGATATACCCTTTGTCATCCTTGGAAGTGATTGTTAAGTCTGCTGGAAAATCTTTTTCATCTACAACCCAACTATGATAACGACCTACTTCAAATTGAGCAGGCAACCCTTCAAACAAATCCGAGCTAGCAGTTATATTGATTGGGGTGGCAATACCATGATACACCTGCGCTAAGTTGGTAAGCTTACCGCCAAAAGTTTCTCCTATCGCTTGTTGCCCCAAGCAAACACCAAAAATAGATTTAGTAGCTGCATACTCTTTAATTAATGGCAATAACAAGCCCGATTCCGATGGCAAGCCTGGACCAGGAGATAATAAAATTTTATCGTACCCCTTTACTTTATCCAATGAAATTTCATCATTACGAAAAACTTCCACAGTCGCTTTAGGGGCAATTTCTTTTATCAATTGCACTAAATTATAAGTGAAAGAATCATAATTATCAAATACCAATATTTTCATTTTTTCCATTTTCTATTTCTATTGATGAAGTTTCTCTGCCAATACCATAGCAGTCTTTAATGCGTTTAATTTATTATTCACTTCCTGCAATTCATTTTCAGGAATACTGGCTGCTACTACTCCTGCACCCGCTTGATAGGTAAGCGTATTTTGCTTACTCAAAAAAGTACGAATCATGATCGCTTGATTGCAAGAGCCATCAAATCCTACAAAACCAATGCAACCTCCATAATAAGATCGCTTAGTGGGCTCTATCGAATCAATCAATTGCATGGCTTTAAATTTAGGCGCTCCACTTAAAGTGCCCGCTGGAAAAGTTTTTGAAACCAATTGAAAAGGATTTGACCCCTTGGCTACTTTGCCCTCTACCTCACTTACTAAATGAATTACATGACTATAATAATGTACCTGACGGTATTGTTTTACTTTTACTTCCGTACATACCCTACTTAAATCATTTCTTGCCAAATCCACCAACATTACATGCTCTGCATTTTCTTTTGGATCATCGAGTAGTTTTTGTGTCATGACAATATCAGTGGCTTCATCCCCACTTCGTTTAAAAGTACCTGCAATAGGATGCACCACTGCTTTCCCATTTTTGATAATGATTTGCGCTTCGGGGGAAGAACCCATTAATTTATAATCTCCATAATCAAAGAAAAATAAATAAGGGGATGGATTGATATTTCTTAAAGTTCGGTATACATTGAATTCGTCTCCTTGAAAACTTTGTTGGAAACGTCTACTTAACACTATTTGAAATACATCACCACGCATACAATGTTGAATGCCTTTTTTTACAGCTTCTCGATACTGATCATCGGTTAAATTGGAAGTTTCTCCGCCTTGAAGCGAAAAAGGATATTGAGGTACATCCTTACTTTTAATAAACGATACCAGCGCTTCGTGTTCTGAAACAATTCCTGCTAATTGATTCTCGCAAATAAAAATTTCATCTTTAAAATGATTAAAAGCAATTACATATTGATACAACCTATAGCGCATTAATGGAATCAAAGGCGCTCCTTCTTTAAATTGAATGGTGTCAAAAAAAGGAATAGCATCATAGGCCGTATAGCCATACAAGCCTTGAGCAAAAGCAGCTTCTTTTACTTCAGCACCATTCATCTCATATTGTTGCATATAAGACCAAATACGATCCGGTGCAGCATGTACATCCTTTATCAGTTCTTTCTCTGGCTCTTGATTGGGATACTTGTATTCGATTTCATTGAAGGAAGAAATTTCAATTCCTCCAATCGCATTTACCCCAATAAACGAATAACTATTTTCAGAAGCATGCGAATCGGTGCTTTCTAATAAAATAGTATCCCTGAATCGATCTCTTAAACGGAGATAAATCCCTACGGGTGTAAATGTGTCTGCCAACATTTTGGTGACAGTAGTCGTAATATTAATTTTTTGCATCTTTCTATTCTTCGATCTTTCGTTAAAAAAACAAACCCCAACATTGCTGTTAGGGTTGATGTATAATTTGACAATATAGTTATGTCACTACAATACCCTAACGGATTTTGTATGCCACCACCATATATTGTTTGTTTGTTTCATTCTATGGCAAATTTAAGGAAATGGGCTTTTTCTACCAAATAAACCTATTCTAGGATATTATCCAGGATACTATCAGCCGTTAGGCCTTACAAAACCCCTTTGGTACTTGGCAATTGGTCACTAGCTGGATTACGTCTAACGGCCATTTTAATGGCTTTGGCAAAAGCTTTAAAAATAGCCTCTATTTTATGGTGTTCATTCTCCCCCTGACAACTAATATTCAAATTGCATTTAGCGGCGTCGCTGAAAGATTTGAAAAAATGGAAAAACATTTCTGTAGGCATTTCTCCTACCTTTTCTCTAGTAAAACTAGCATCCCAAACAATCCAATTACGTCCTCCAAAATCAATCAACACTTTAGCTTCTGCTTCGTCCATAGGTAAAGCATATCCGTAACGTTCCATTCCTCTTTTATCGCTTAGTCCTTTAGCAAAAGCTTCGCCCAAAGCCAAGCCCACATCTTCAATAGTATGGTGCTCATCAATATGCAAATCGCCATCGCATTGTATCGCTAAATCAATGGATCCATGTCTTGCAATTTGCTCCAACATGTGGTCAAAAAAGCCAAGTCCTGTATGAATATTAGCTAAACCCTTCCCATCCATATTTAGATCGATACTGATTTTTGTTTCTTTGGTATTGCGCTCATGCTTTACTTTTCGCAATCCCAATTTTAAAAAAGAATAAATAGCAGCCCAACTATCGGTTTCAAAAGCAATGCTGCTTCTTAACTCTTTTTCTTGATCCGCAGAAAGGCTATGATTTTGAGTAGTAAGATAAATAGCCTTGCATCCTAAATTTTTCGCCAATTGAATATCACTCCATCTATCTCCAATTACATAAGAGTTAGCTATATCAAATTCTTTATTGTTTACTAAATGCTTTACTAGCCCTATGCCTGGTTTACGAGTGGGCGCATTATCTTTTGCAAAAGTAGCGTCAATATGAATTTCATCAAATACAAAGCCTTCACCAGACAAAGTCCTAAGCATTAATTGTTGAAAAGGCTCAAACTGTTCTAAAGGATAAGCCGCTGTACCTAAGCCATCCTGATTAGTGACCATTACTTTATAATAGCCTAATTCCGATGCAATTTTTTGTAAATGGGTAATAGCGCCTGCAACAAAACTCGTTTTTTCTATCGCATCAATTTGAAAATCAGTTGTTGGTTCTTCTAAAATAACCCCATCTCTGTCTATAAATAAAATAGGTCGCATTTTTTTAATTGTTCTTTTGAAAACTTAATTACTTTTTGTTGACCTTGTTTTTACTAATTGACTTTTTCACTTCTGCTAAAGTCACCAACCCTGCTTTATTGGACCAACTATTTCTAATATAACTTAACACATCTGCAATAGCATCTTCCTTTAAATCTGGCATGGCAATCATCGCATTATTGTAATACATACCATCTAATGCAACACGCTCATCATATCCATTTTGAATAATCTTCACCATTCTTGCAATATCTTTTCCATTCACGTTGGTGGAGCCATCTAGTGGCGGGTTCATATTAGGAACACCTCCGCCATCTGATTGATGACAAGCCAAACACCTTGTTTCAAATATTTTTTTGCCGTTGATTAAATTTTGGGCTCCTACATTAAGAGCGCTTATCATCATGATACAAAAGCACCCTATTTTAAAAAATCTTTCTACTTTATTTCCCATTATTTAATTACACTTTATTGTTTTATGGTTAAGCTCTTATAAAAATTATTTATTGTAACTGATTTTGAAAATAGCACCTTTCGTATCATCACTTACATAAATTGAACCGTCTGGTCCTTGTGCTAATCCTACTGGTCTAGCTTTTGCTTTTCCCGTATTGATTACTTTAACACCCTCTGCATTACCTCCAAATCCGTTCGCAAAAATTTCCCACTCACCAGTTGCCTTGCCATTTTTAAATGGAACAAAAGCTACAAAAAAACCTTCTTGTGGTAGTGGAGCTCTATTCCATGAGCCATGAAAAGTAATAAACGCACCATTTTTATACTTCTCAGGAAATTGAGTGCCAGTATAAAACAATACACCCATAGGTGCCATATGCGCAGGGAAAGCTACCGCAGGATCCTTATATTCTTTAGCGCCTTCCTTTTTACCGTCACCACCATATTCTGGAGCAACAATTTTTTTATGTTGACTTGGATCGTAATATACATAAGGCCATCCTGCATTATCCCCTTCATTGATCGCATAAAATGTTTCAGCTGGTAGTTCTGCATTTAATGAATCATTGTATAAATTAGGGAACAAAGTATTTAACTGATCGCGTCCATGTTGCATTACAAATAATTGATTTGTTTCGGTATTCCAGTCCAAACCAATTACATTTCTTAAGCCAGTAGCATATCTTTTACCATCCTTATAAGTTTGATTTTCTTTGGTTCCGTCAAACTTCCAAATTCCACCAGCTGAATCTAAAATAGGACAAGGCATCATTCCTTGAGAACCTGGGGTTCTATCTTTGGTCTGACATGAATTAGAGTAAGCTCCAATATTTACATAAACATTATTCCCTTTGTCAAAAGTGATTGATTTGGACTCGTGTTGTCTGCGATTAATAAGACCACTTACCACCGTTACTGGATTCGATGGATTAACCACTTCATCTTTGCTATTTAGTTCATACTTAAAAATTGCTTCATTAGAACTAGCATATAAACTATTTCCTTTTACGTAAATACCTGTTCCACCATATTTACCCCATCCAGTAATATTATCTGCTACTCCATCATGATTCGCATCCTCTAATCTTATAATAGCATTCCCCTCCTTATTTGGGTTACTCAACTTTGCAAAAACTACTCCTGATTTGGTAATAGTAATATGTCTTGCGCTTCCAATATTATCAGCAAACAAACTTGCTTTAAAACCAGCAGGTAATCTTAATCCTGCATTTTCTTGTGCTTTACCCACAATGGATAGCACCAATAAGAATAAACTTAAAATTGATAAACCTTTTTTCATATATTACAATTGTTTAATTTAAAAATTGATGAGTGTGTAATTTAATAAATTTTCTCTAAAATCAGTCATTTGCAAAAGTAAACTCGATCCATTTGGCCATGGCGTCTACCAAAGCTGTATTTTCCTGTTCGGTCCCAATCGTAATTCTTAAGCTATCGCTGCAATTTTCAAGGCTAGAACGGTCTCTCACCACAATCCCTTGCGTTAATAAATAGCGATACAATTCGGTGGCTTTAGGAATTTTGACCAGTATAAAATTGGTGTCAGACGGGTATACCTTTTCCACAAAAGGCATAGTTTCGATCACTGCCGCAAGTGCAATACGCATATCCACCAAATGGGCAATCATATCATTAACTTGACCTACTTCCTCTAATGCCGTCAAGGCCAATTCCTGTGTGACCATACTAATATTATAAGGTGCTTTTACTTTGTTCATATACTTTACAATCGCATCACTTGCAAAACACATGCCTAATCTTAGCCCTGCCAAACCCCAAGCTTTGCTTAATGTTTGTAAGACGACTAAATTGGGATAGTCAATTAATGATTGCGCAAATGATTTTTGCTTAGAAAAATTGATATACGCCTCATCCACTACCACTAAACCATTAAAGTGATTCAGTATTGTTTCAATGTCTATCCTATCCAATGAATTACCTGTTGGATTATTAGGAGAGCAAATCCAAATTATTTTTGTTTGTTCGTTCACCAATTGTTCGATATGCGCCACATTCAATTGGAAATTAGGTAAAAGCGGTGCCGATTTTATTTCAATACTATTAATATTAGCGCCTACTTCATACATGGGATAGGTAGGCGGACAAATAATAATATTGTCTTTGCCTGGTTCACAAAAAGTGCGAAATAAAATATCAATACACTCGTCACTTCCATTGCCTAAGAAAATTTGTTCCGCTTTGATTTGTTTTATAAAAGCTAATTTTTCTTTTACTTTTTTCTGATAAGGATCTGGATACCTATTGTACCATTTGGTCAAGGGAGACCCTAAACTATTTTCATTGGCATCTAATAATACATTGGCTTCACCAGTATACTCATCTTTTGCAGAAGAATACGCTTTCAATATTTCAATGTTAGGTCTTACTATTTTTTTGATATCAAAATTCATAACTTATATTTTTGAAGCCAACCATTTTAATCTAATTCCTACTGCATTGCTATGCGCCTTCAAACCTTCTGCCTCAGCCATTTCAATGACGGTGGGTGCAATATTAGCCAACCCTCTTTCTGTAATTTGTTGGAAGGTTATTTTTTTAACAAAGCTATCCAAACTCACGCCACTATATGCTTTGGCAAACCCATTGGTGGGTAAGGTATGGTTGGTGCCACTAGCATAATCTCCTACAGATTCTGGCGAGTAGTTGCCAATGAAAATGGATCCTGCATTGATAATTTTATCTGCCAGTTGCGCTGCGTTGTCAATGGATAATATTAAATGCTCTGGCGCATATTCGTTGATACAGGCAATGGCCGCTTCTACATTATTTAACACCATCGCCTTTGAATTTTTTAATGCCTTTTCCGCTAAATCTTTTCTTGGTAATACATTTAATTGCTGCTCCAATTCTTTTTGAACTGCTTCAACAATCTCTGTTGAACTAGCTATTAACAACACTTGACTGTCTGCGCCATGTTCTGCTTGCGATAATAAATCGGCTGCCACAAAAGAAGCAATACAAGTTTCATCTGCCCATACACAAACCTCACTCGGCCCTGCTGGCATATCAATAGCAACGCCTGCTTGTTGCACCAACTGTTTGGCTGCTGTGACATATTGATTTCCTGGACCAAATATTTTATTGACTTTAGGAATGGTCGCTGTTCCATAAGCCATGGCTGCAATGGCTTGAGCACCACCTATGGTATAAATAGAGGTGACCCCCACCAAAGAAGCCGCATAAATAATTGCAGGATGAAGGGTTCCCGATTCATTGGGTGGAGAACATAAAATAATTTCTTTGCAGCCAGCCATTTTTGCTGGAACGCCCAACATTAAAACGGTTGAAAATAAAGGAGCAGAGCCACCAGGAATATAAATGCCCACTTTTTCTATCCCTACCGATTTTCTCCAACACCACACTCCAGGCATGGTTTCAATTCTTTCTACTTGTTGAATTTGACTTTGATGAAATACTTCAATGTTTACTTTTGCCAACTGTATGGCTGTTTTTAAACTTGGAGCTAATTCGTTTTCAGCAGCAGCCATTTGAGCTGCACTTAATTTAAATTCTTTTAAACTTATTTTATCTAGGGCTAAAGTAAATTGTCTTAATGCCTCATCTCCCTTGTTTTGCACTTCATTGAGTATCAATTGAACTTGAGGCAATAATTGAGATGCATCCATCACTGGCCTTGCCAATAAAATGGGCCAGTCCTTCGCAAGCGGTTCATTGTAAATTTTAATCATTACAAAATCATTTTTTCAATGGGCACTACTAAAATTCCTTCGGCTCCAGCCAATTTTAATTGTTCAATAATTTCCCAAAAATCACTTTCGTCAATAACACTGTGTACACTACTCCAACCTGGCGTAGCTAATGCAATTACCGTAGGGCTTTTCATACCAGGTAATAAGGAAATAATTTTATCCAAATTGGCATTGGGTGCATTTAATAAAACATATTTATTTCTCTTTGCCTTTTTTACCGATTCAATTCTAAATAACAAGCGCTCCAATATTTGTGCAGCTTCTTTATCCAAGGCGGGTCTTTTAATTAACACCGCTTGAGAATTTAAAATAGTTTCAGCTTCTTTTAACCCATTCATAAATAAAGTAGAGCCGCTACTTACTAAATCACATATCACATCGGCCAGTCCAATACCAGGTGCAATTTCAACACTACCACTAATTTCATGAATTTCGGCTTTGATTTTATGCTTATCCAAATAATCTTGCACCAGCACTGGATAACTGGTTGCAATTTTTTTTCCAGACAAAAAATTGGGCCCAGAAAAGGTTTCACTTTTTTTAACTGCAAAACTCAATCTGCATTTTCCAAATCCCAATTCATAAGCTACTTCTACTTTTTTGGCTTTTTCATACACCACATTCTCTCCCACAAAACCTATATCCGCAACCCCATCTTCCACATATTGTGGAATATCATCGTCTCTTAAAAAGAATAACTCCAATGGGAAATTGGTCGCATCGGCTTTTAATTTATTGACCCCATTGCCAATATCAATTCCCGATTCTTTTAATAACTTAATAGAATCATCATGCAATCGGCCCGATTTCTGAATAGCTAACTTTAAACGCATCTTATTTTAATTTATCTTTTTTACAACTTTAATTTATTTCAATATTTTATACCTACTAAAAAGGGCTTACTTGTTAGTAAGCCCTTTGGTTAAATATAGTATAATACCTACACCCATAGCTTACCCCTTGTAGAGCAAATGAAAATGATGTGTATGGCTTTTTATTATCATAGCGCAAATTTACAACCCTTTTATAAATTACCCAACTAAAAAGAATAAAATTGATTAAATTGCCTTAGAAAGTTCTTAATTATAAAACTAGCACTTGTTTTTATGCGTATTATTCCCTTAACCCTATTGTTGACTTCTATTTCTTTGACCTTTAATGCTCAAAAACCAGCTTTAAAACTTCCTGCCGAAGCAACTGCCTATCCTGTAAAAGTTCCTCCTACCTCTTTAATGAAGGATACTATTAAAAAACTAGTATGGTCCGATGAGTTTAATACACCCGGTCGCCCTGATACCGCCAAATGGGCTTATAATATAGGCACCGGTAGTAATGGTTGGGGAAATAACGAATTAGAATACTACACCAATAGCAATAATAATGCAAGAGTAGAAAATGGAAATTTAATTATAGAAGCAAGGAAAGAAAATGTTGGTGGGCAAAATTATACCTCAGCTAGAATGCTTACGCAAGGAAAAGCAGATTGGACCTATGGACGTTTTGAAATTAGGGCTAAGTTGCCAGCAGGTGTAGGTTCTTGGCCTGCCATTTGGATGCTGGGTAGTAATATTGATCAGGTGGGCTGGCCCGCCTGTGGCGAAATAGATATCATGGAGCATGTAGGTAAAAGTTTAAATGAAATACATTGGTCAGCTCATTCTAAATTGTACAACTGGCCTAAAGGCACTCAAAAAACAGCCAAAGCTTTTATAAATGATGTAACCACTTCCTTTCATGTGTATACACTTGATTGGAGTAAAAAAGAAATGAAATTTTATGTAGACAATGTGCTTTATTTAACCGTAGAAAATGAAAATAAATCGGACGAATACTATCCATTTGTTGCACCTCAATTCCTACTTTTAAATTTAGCTGTAGGTGGAGGATTTGGAGGTCCAAAAGTGGATGATAGTATTTTTCCCATTCGTATGGAAGTTGATTATGTTAGAGTTTACCAATAATAGCATTTACCAATAAAAAAAATAAAATGACCCTACACCCAATAAAATCATTCTTGTTTTCCCTAGCCTTATTAATACAATTAAGTACTATCGCTCAAGATGCCAATTTATTGATTGGTACTTACACCCAAAAAGGAAGCAAGGGCATTTACTTATTTCATTTTGATACGGCAACAGGAAAGGCTACCGAAATTAGCCATACCGATAGCGCCAAAAATCCTTCTTACTTAACCATTTCAAAAGACAAACAAAATGTATACGCAGTAAATGAAAGTGCCGAGGGAAGCGTTAGCGTTTATAGTTTAAAAAATAATCAATTAAATTTATTGCAAAACAAAAGCAGCAAAGGCGCCAGCCCTTGTTATATTGCTTTAAGCCCCGATCAACGTAATTTATTTGTCGCCAATTATATGGGTGGAAGTCTTACTAGTTTTCATCGCTTTGCAGATGGTCAAATATCCAATCCTCAACAATTTATTCAACACAGTGGAAGCAGCGTCAATAAAGGAAGGCAAGAAAAAGCACATGTGCATGGATTGTTTTTTTCTCCCGAGGGCAAATATTTATTAACCCCCGATTTAGGAACCGATCAGGTATCCATTTATCCTTATCAATTTAAAAATAGCCCCCCACTTGATGAACAAAAAGCAAAAAACATTCCATCTAGTCCAGGTGCTGGGCCCCGACATTTAACTTTCTCTGCCAATGGTAAATTCATTTATATTATTGAAGAACTCACAGGAAGCATTAGCGTTTACCGTTTTACAAAAGGAGTGGCTAGTTTTATACAAACTTTAGCTATTCACCCGGCTGCTGCCACAACAATTCATGGAAGTGCCGATATTCATTTATCACCCGACGGATTATTTTTATACGCAACCAATAGAGGCACTGAAAATAATATTGTAAAACTTCCGGTGTTGCCTAATGGGAAATTAGACGAAAAACATATTAGTTATTATTCCACACAAGGAAATGCCCCCCGTAATTTTACCATGACCCCAGATGGGAATTGGCTATTAGTCGCCAACCAAGAATCCGATAATGTAATTGTATTTAAACGCAATGCCACCACTGGGGAATTGACCAATACTGGAAATAGTATTAAGGTATCGATGCCAGTTTGCTTATTGTTTTATTAAAAGAATTGGAACAATACTCAAGGGTCTTAATGTAATTCAAACCAGACTGGTTTTTCTTCGGCCCCTTCGGCATTGTAATTAATGAAAAGCTCATCGCCCACTTCAATTGCCTTAATAGTTGTAATGCTCATCGTTTCCGCTTCATAATCCATATCATACCTACAATTGGGCTCAATAGCATGATTGTACATAGATATATAGCCCAAGCCAATGGCTGCGCTTTTGTGATCCTCTCCCCATTCAAAAATATAATCATACAATAAAGTCTCTTCTAGTTTTGTTCTTTGGATATTATCCACCACAATAACAGGCGCTATTTCAATCACAGTGCCACTTGCAATAGGCTCAGTAGCAAATACACCCCGACCTCTATTTGGGGATGGGGCAATAGTAAGAATGGGTAGAATCATGCTATAAATATAAGGCATCCTTTAGGATTTTTCTTACCTTGCACCCATGTCAGTTGAACTAGAAGCACAAGAAATAAATTTATCAGAAGTATTCTTGGATATTTTATCCAAAAATGACATGCATCTATTAAGAGAATTTCTAGATGAACAAAACATTAGTGATGTAGTGGAATTGGTGAATGAATTTCCCGAAAATGAAGCCACCATCATTGACAATATGACGGTGCATCGTGCGGTGAGTGTTTTTAAAATATTAGATATTAATCAACAAAAGGATATCATTAAAGAATTGCCTGCTCGAAAAACAGCTAAAATCTTAAATGAACTACCTCCAGATGACCGTACCGACTTCTTAGAAGAATTACCAAAAGCGGCCATAAGAGACTTAATCAAATTATTGGATCCGGAAGAACGTAAAATTACTTTATCCCTTTTAGGTTATCCTGAAGATAGTGTGGGCCGTTTGATGACTCCCGATTATGTTTACGTTTACCCTCAGTTTACTGTTGCACAAGTAATAGAAACCATTCGTAAACATGGTAAAAATTCAGAGACCATTGACGTTATCTATATTATTGATGAAAAAGGCGGACTGATAGACGACATTAGAATTAGAGATTTATTATTGGCTAATCCAGAGGATATTGTTGCAGATATTATTGATGGCCGCTTTGTAGCATTAAATGTGTATGATGACCAAGAGCATGCGAATCAGGTATTTAAAATGAATAACCGAACTGCCATACCTGTAGTGGATGACAACGATGTATTATTAGGGATTGTAACCATTGATGATATCTTATGGGTAACCAATGAAGAGTTTAGCGAGGATATGCAAAAAATGGGAGGTACAGAAGCGTTGAATGAACCCTATTTAGATATTTCTATTTTAAAATTATTCAAAAAAAGAATTACTTGGCTGGTGGTATTATTTATTGGGGAATTATTTACAGCCACCGCCATGGGTTATTTCGAAGATGAATTAGCCAAAGTATTAGTACTTGCAAGTTTTATTCCATTAATATTATCAACGGGTGGTAATTCTGGATCACAATCATCGACACTTATCATACAAGCAATGTCAGTGGGTGAAATTACGATTGCAGATTGGTGGAAAATATTAAGAAGAGAAATAATAAGTGGATTTTTATTGGGCGTATTATTAGGCGTACTTGGATTTTTCAGAGTAACAGCATGGCATATGATTGTTCCAGGATTTTATGGTGCACATTGGTTATTGATAGCTGTTACTATTGGCTTCACTATCTTGGGAGTTGTTATATGGGGAACCATTACAGGCTCAATGTTGCCTATTGTTTTAAAAAGGCTAGGCGCTGACCCCGCAGTTTCCTCTGCTCCATTTGTTGCCACTTTGGTGGATGTAACTGCAATACTTATTTATTTTAGTTTAGCCTATTTATTCCTACAAGGCACTTTACTTTAATTGAGCCGCTAAATTTTGTTTTAGCTTGGCTATCCATTCTGGTTTTAAGATACTTAACACAATAGAATCGCGCCTTGTTCCATTAGGCATAGGTAAATGATTTCTTAAGACCCCCTCAATCGTGCAGCCAATTTTTTGCATCGCAGCAATGCTTCTTTTGTTGTTATTGTCTGCTCTAAATTCAACTCTTTCAAAACTTATTTGATCAAAAGCAAATTGTAAAAGTAAAAATTTACAATGTTGATTTAATCCAGTCCCCCATACTTTTTTACTGTACCAAGTATACCCTAATTGGGTGCTATTAAAAGGCAATTGAATATCATAAAAACGAGTACACCCAACATATTGTTGAAGTAACTTATCAAATACAATAAATGGATAGGCCGTTTTTTGATTTCTAGCTTTTAGGGCTTCTTGGAGATAATTTTCCAGATCGGCACTGTCATTGATCGCCACTAAAGAATATTGCCATAAGTCGGGCTCTTCGATGACATATTTTTCTAGTAAGGAATGATCCGAAAGCAATAGTGGCCTCAATAACACTCGTTCATTTTCTAAGGTATACTCCTGGGTAAAATCAAAATTTTGCAATACTGCCATTCATTAAAATATAAATGTCTAATTTCGTATAAAATATTGAATAATCATCCAAATAATAATATATGTGTGGCATTGTAGGATACATTGGCAATAGAGAAGCTTACCCCATTGTAATTAAAGGATTAAGACGATTAGAGTACCGTGGCTATGACAGTACCGGTGTGGCCATCATTCAAGAGGGGAAGTTACAGGTACACAAGAAAAAAGGCAAAGTAGCAGAATTGGAAGAAGCCGTCTTGGGTAAAAATTTACATTCCCATATTGCCATTGGACATACCAGATGGGCCACCCATGGAGAACCATCAGATCGCAATGCTCACCCTCACTTATCCAACAATGGACGCTTGGCTATGTTGCACAATGGAATTATTGAAAATTACGCCGCCATTAAAAAAGAATTGCTTTCCAAAGGCTATACTTTTAAAAGTGATACTGACACAGAAGTGTTATTAAATTTTATTCAAGACATTCAAGACAATAATAAAAGTAGTTTAGAAGAAGCATTAAGAATTGCCTTAAAAAGAATTGTGGGCGCTTATTGTATTTTATTAATTGATCAAGATGATCCAGAAACCATTCTTGCCGCGCGTAAAGGCAGCCCCTTAGTGATTGGCATTGGCAAAGACGAACATTTTTTAGCAAGTGACGCCTCCCCAATTATAGAATACACGAAAGAGGTTGTCTATGTAAATGACTACGAAATAGCTATTGTCAAAAAGGACGAACTCATTTTGAAAAATTTGGGTAACGAAAAACAAACACCCTTTATACAAAAGTTAGATATGGAATTAGCTGCTATTGAAAAAGGCGGTTATGATCATTTCATGCTAAAAGAAATTTTTGAACAACCCGAAACCATTTATGATTGTTTAAGAGGACGATTAATAGTAGAACATCAGCAAATTGTAATGGCCGGAGTAGACAATCATATAGAAGCTTTAACCAAAGCCTCTAGAATTATTATAGTGGCCTGTGGTACTAGTTGGCATGCGGGTTTGTATGCCGAATACCTTATCGAAGAATTATGTCGAATTCCTGTGGAAGTGGAATACGCTTCTGAATTTAGATACCGAAATCCAGTGATTCATCCAGGTGATGTAATTATTGCTATTTCTCAAAGTGGCGAAACAGCGGATACCTTAGTGGCATTAGAAAGTGCCAAAGAAAAAGGTGCTTTTATATTTGGCATTGTGAATGCAGTGGGAAGTAGTATTGCCCGATTAAGTCATGCAGGTGCCTACACCCATGCAGGGCCCGAAATTGGGGTAGCTAGTACCAAAGCTTTTACAGGTCAGCTAACCGTACTTGCCATGATAGCATTAAAAATGGCCAAAGCAAAAGGCAGTATTACCGAGGAAAGATATTTGCACTTAATCAATGAGCTAGCATCCGTTCCTGAAAAAGTAAAAGAAATTTTAGCAGATACGAGTGTAATACAAAAAATTGCATTAAAATTTAAAGACGCCAAAGATTTTTTATACCTAGGAAGAGGTTACAATTTTCCTATTGCGTTAGAAGGTGCTTTAAAATTAAAAGAGATTACCTATATACATGCCGAAGGATATCCTGCGGCCGAAATGAAACATGGCCCCATTGCACTAGTTGATGAAACCTTGCCTGTTGTATTTGTAGCCACTAAAGATATTTATTATGACAAAGTGGTTTCTAATATTCAGGAAATCAAAGCCAGAAAAGGGCAAATTATTGCAGTTGCAAGCATAGGTGATCAAACCCTTCCTACCCTTTCTGAAAATATCATGTACGTTCCTGAAATTGATGAAGTCATTGCTCCATTATTAAGTGTAGTGCCTATGCAACTAATTAGTTATTATGTGGGTGTGGCTAAAGGAATTGACGTCGACAAGCCAAGAAATTTAGCTAAGAGTGTAACGGTGGAATAGTTTGGAAGGGTTGAGTTTGGCTGGCTTTTACTGCTTACCGCCTTAAAAGGAATTCCATATTGAGCAGGATCGGGTTCCATCAAGGCCGATGTTGTTTCAGGTGCTATTTCAGTATTTTTTTTACAAGCAAGTAATAAGCAAAAAAGTATAAGGGAAGTTAGCTTTCGTAACATAGGGTCTTTTTTCAAAATCGTCTAAGGTTAGTGTAAATATAAAACTTAATAAAATGTCAGAAGTATAATTAACTAACTTTTCCTGGTCTAAGCAATGCTAGGCCGATAGATCAGCGATCTCGAATTCTATTCATAAACTAAGAAATGTCTTTTAAGCACCCCCTATCATAGAGAAGTTCAAATGTGAGCGCCTTTTACAACCGCTGAAAAGTATTCTATAATTTTTCTTACATTTACGGAAATATTGTAAAATGAAAAAAATTATACTTGCTTTAGTGGTACTAAGCAGCATTGGTGCTTGCAAGCAAAACACCTCAAAAACAAATCTGGAAGCCAATAAAAGCTTTGCAGCACTTACCGAATTGTATTATCAGGAAGGGTTAAAACAAAATCCTTTGGAAGCCACCATTATTGGTGACGAAAGATACAATGATTTACTTCCCAATGACGGTTCTATTGCCTACAACGAAGCGTATAAAAAATTCAACGAACGCTTTTTAGATAGTTTAAAAAATTACGACCGCGCTTCCTTAAGTGCTAATGATCAAATATCTTTTGATGTATTAAAAGATCAATTGGAAATAAATATGGAGGGTACTAAATTCCATTTTGAATATTTGCCATTTAATCAAATGAATTCTTTACCATTAATCATTGCACAATTTGGCTCTGGTACGGGAGGTCAACCCTTTAAAAAAGTGAAAGATTATGACGACTGGTTAAAAAGAGTAAGTGCTTTCTCTGTATGGGCAGATACTGCTATTGGAAATTTCAAATTAGGTATAAAAGCAGGTATTGTATTTCCAAAATCACTTGTGATAAAAATGATTCCACAAATGCAAAGCATGGTGGTAACGGATGCTAAGAAAAGTTTGTTTTATGGCCCCATCAATTCTATGCCTGCTAGTTTCTCTGCAGCAGACAAAGAAAGATTAACCAAGGAATATGAACAATCCATTTTAAATGTGATTGTACCTACCTATAAAAAATTAGGCGATTTCTTGCAAAATGAATACTTGTCAAAAACTAGAACAAGTTCAGGCTTATCTTCTATCCCAGGGGGTGTTGAAATGTATGCTTATCAAGTGAAACAACAAACCACTACTAATAGAACACCCGAAGATATTTACCAAACTGGATTAAGCGAAGTGGCAAGAATTAAAAGAGCCATGGACAGTATTCAAAATTTAGTAGGCTTTAAAGGTGATTTAAAATCATTCTTCGATTACTTAAATACAGATAAAAAATTCATGCCTTATCATTCACCAAAAGAAGTGATTGATGCCTTTGAAAACATTCACCAAAGAATGCAACCCAACTTAATTAAGTTATTCGAACACGCTCCTAAAACTCCTTTTGAAATAAGACAAACGGAAGCCTTCAGAGCCGCATCTGCAAGTGCCGAATACAATTCGGGATCGGCCGATGGCACTAGACCTGGTATTTTTTATGTTCCTATTTTAGATGCTACTAAATTTAATACCACGTCTGGCATGGAATCTTTGTTCTTACATGAAGCCATTCCTGGACATCACTATCAAATTTCCTTAACACAAGAAAATACCTTACTACCTAATTTTAGAAGATACGGTGGACACAATGCTTATGTTGAAGGATGGGCTTTGTATTGCGAATCGCTTGGAAAAGAATTAGGATTGTATAAAGACCCTTATCAATATTTTGGTGCTTTGGGTGATGAAATACATCGTGCCATTAGATTGGTTGTTGACGTGGCCATTCATACTAAAAACATGAGCAGAGAAGAAGCCATCAAATACATGATGGATAATGAACCCATTGGTGAGCAAGGCGCCACTGCAGAAATTGAAAGGTATATGAGTAACCCTGGACAAGCTTTGGGCTACAAAGTGGGTGCCATGAAAATTAGAGCATTAAGAACAAAATACGAAATGGAATTAGGTACCAAGTTTAGCGCTGCTGAATTTCATACCGAAGTGCTAAAAGATGGCTCATTGCCATTAAACGTATTTGAAGCTAAGATGGACGTTTGGGCTGCAAGTAAAAAATAAATACCCTCTTCCTTGTTTTGATGGGCGGATACAATTAAAAATGATTGTTTCCGCCCATTTACATTTAAAGCATTCCCTATCAACTGCTTACAAGCCCTCACATACCTATATATTCGGCTACTTTTTGATACTATTTTTGTTTATCTTTAAAACTGCATAGTTTATGAAAGATTTAAATAAAAATTCAAGGCCTCGTAAAAAAGTATACGTCGTAATTAGTTCGATAATACTATTTTGCATTTTGCAGATTTCTTTGAATGGATTTGCCGAATCGAATGTCCAAAGTGCCAACTTAAATACATTTTGGATTTGGCGATTCTTAGGTAGACTGCATCCAATGGCCGTTCATTTCCCTGTCGCTTTAATTCTACTAGCTACTTTTCTTGAATTTTTCACTTTAAAAAATTTTAATTCGAGTTTACGTCCTGGTATAAAAATATTGATTGGCACTGGTGCTATCCTTGCATGTGTATCAGCCATCATGGGACTATTATTGTCAAAAGAAGGTGGTTATGAAAAGGACTTAGTAAGTATTCATCAATGGCTAGGTATCACCACTGCTTGTTTAGCTTGCATCACTTGGATTTTATTAAACAGTTTGTTAAAAAAAAATAATTTACAACTGATTAAAGTATACCGGCTTTTACTTTTAATTAGTGGGCTAGGAATAATGGTGGCTGGACATTTTGGGGCGGCGCTTACCCATGGCAAGGACTATCTTTCCTCTACCCTTCCATGGAGTAAGGATTACGATGGAAGTACCAAGAGAAATTTTGATCTATCTGCTTTTAAAGATGATACAACAAAGTTAACCAAACAGCAAGCCATTGAATTAAATATTCAAGTGAGAGCCATCTTGGCCCATAACTGTTATAAATGCCATGGCGCAGAAAAAATTAAAGGAGACCTTAGATTAGATCGTCGAGATATGATTTTTAAAGGCGGCGAAAATGGTCCTGTAATTGTACCAGGCGATTTAACAGCTAGTGAATTGTTCCGAAGAATTAGCTTACCCTCTTCAGACAAGGACGCAATGCCCTCTAAAGGAAAAAAATTAGCTGAGGGAGATATTGCCATTATTAAATTCTGGATTCAAAAAGGCGCCCCTTGGCCAGACAGTTCTGAAAAAAATATTTTTAGAGTCGCTGAATTAGCACCAAGAAATCCAGCACTCCCTCCCATTGTCAATGGACTTACTAATCCTATAGACCGATGGACCAGTCAATATTTTACAAAAAATAAAATGGTATGGCCGAAATTAGTAGATGATAAAACTTTTTTCAAAAGAGTATCCTTGGATATTATTGGTTTACTGCCCAATCCTGAGGACTTAGCTAAATTTACTAAAGATACCAGACCCAATAAAAGAGAATTATGGATAAAGAAATTATTGGACCAACAAGATGATTATACAACTCATTGGCTAAGCTTTTGGAATGACGCACTTAGAAATGATTATACCGGCACGGGCTATATCACAGGAGGCCGACACAATATTACGGACTGGTTGTATAAATCTTTAAAGGCTAATAAGCCTTATGATCAGTTTGTAAAAGAATTGATAAGTCCAAACGATTCTTCCAAAGGTTTTATCGAAGGAATTAAATGGCGTGGAGTGGTCAATGCAAGTCAAAGAACAGAAATGCAAGCGGCTCAAAATGTTGCTCAAATATTTTTAGGGCTCAATTTAAAATGCGCTTCTTGCCATAATAGTTTTATAAGTGACTGGAAACTTTCGGACGCTTATGCTTTTGCTAATATTTTTGCTGATAGCTCACTTGAAATTAATCGTTGTGATAAACCCACCGGTAAGTATACGGGCACCCGAATGCTATGGTCAACATTAGGAACCATTGATAGTGCTGCTCCTCGAAAAGAACGACAAGCACAATTGGCTTCGATGATGGTGCAAGCTTCCAATGGAAGATTCTACAGAACACTTGTGAATCGATTATGGGCACAATTGATGGGTCGAGGATTGATTGAGCCAGTGGATGTCATGGACAATGAACCTTGGAATCAAGATTTATTAGATTGGATGGCCTTTCATTTTCAAGAAAACAAATCAGACATCAAGGAATTACTTTATTTAATTACTTCTTCTGCAACTTACCAACTACCCTCTGTTGGTTTTAAGGATGCTACTAAAATAATAGCCCAACAATATCAATTTACTGGAATGTTGCGCAAAAGAATGACTGCAGAACAATTCGCAGATGCTGCCGCAACTACTATCGGCCCATTATTTTCCGACTCTATGTTAATGTATCATCCTAACTATACGAAAACACCTAGTCTCACTCATCCTGCATTTGCAAGAGCTGCTTTGGTGAGCAATAATCCATTTCTTATTGCATTAGGAAGACCAACTAGAGAAACCGTTGCAACCAGCAGAGAGTCACAAGCAAATCTTTTACAAGCACTTGAATTGACCAATGGGGAAAGATTTAATTCAATGATTAAAAAAGGTGCTCAAACTTGGAAATTAAAATATGTTACAACAGACCGCATCATAAAAGAAATTTATGTTCGTGCTTTGGGAAGAGAAGTACAATTGTCAGAATATCAAATTGCTAAAAAATTATTAGGAGATCAACCCACCAACGAATCCATTGAGGATTTGTTTTGGGCCATCCTTTTATTACCAGAATTTCAAATTATTTATTAATTCATCAATAATTTTTTATGAGTAGCCATTGGGATAGAAGAGAATTTTTGAAAAAAAGCAGTGCTGCTTCGATGGCTGCACTAGCTGCAGGTGCCCCATTGGCAGGTTTTTTAGCAGGGTGCAATGAAGCAAAAATAAAATCAACCGCTGATACCGTCATTTTATTATGGATGGCAGGCGGCATGGCGCATACCGATACCTTTGATCCAAAAAAATATACGGCCTTTACCAAAGGCATGCAAGCCAATGATGTATTAAGTACTTTTAAATCTGTACCTACGGCATTGGATGATATTTATTTTTCTGAAGGGTTATCTGCTATTGGAAAAGTATTAGACAAGGGTACCGTAATCAGATCTTATGTTGCAGCAGACATGGGACATATTTTACACTCTCGTCATCAATACCATTGGCATACTTGTTATAAACCACCTCAATCGGTATTGGCTCCTCATATTGGTTCCTGGATTTCCAATCAATTAGGGCCTGTCAATAAAGTAATCCCTGCTTTTATAGATATTGGTCAAAGATTTTCTTTAGGTGAAGGCGAAGAATTAAAAGCATTTCATACAGCCGGATTTTTAGGAAATGAATTTGGTCCATTTGTAATTCCAGATCCAAGTGCAGGTCTAGAAAGTGTCAAACCACCCATAGGGATGAATATGAGTAGGTTTGAAAAAAGAAATCAACTATATAATGAGTTAATGAGTAAAAGCCCGATGGGGGAAATGGGAAGTGATTATCAGAAAGAATCTATGAGACGTTCTATGGAGCAAGCGTATATGTTATTAAAATCGCCAGAAGCTGCTGCATTTGATTTAAGTAAAGAACCAAAAGAAAATTATGACATTTACAATACTGGTAAATTTGGTTTAGGTTGTCTTATGGCCAAACGATTAACAGAAAAGGGTGCACGATTTATTAGTGTAACTACCGAATATGAACCTTTTAAAAACTGGGATACGCATGATAATGGCCACACGAGATTAGCGGATATGAAAAAACAAATTGATGGGCCCATAGCGCAATTAATAAAAGACTTGGATCAATCGGGTCATTTGGATCGCACTTTAATCATACTTGCCAGTGAATTTAGTAGAGATATGATGGTCGAAGGCAGGCCCGATCTTAAAGTACAAGAACAAGTCAATCAACCTGACATTATTCAAGAATTAAAAAACTATGGCATGCATCGTCATTTTACGGATGGGTGCTCTATGTTGATGTTTGGTGGAGGCATTAAGAAAGGAAATGTTTATGGAAAAACTGCCGATGAACGTCCATGTAAAACCATTGAAAAGCCTATCAAAATTGATCAAATTCATCAAACTATTTATCATGCGCTAGGCATTCCACAGGACACCCATTATTTAGTTGAAAAAAGACCTTTTTATACCACACCCGATGGATTGGGTAAGGCAGCAATGGATTTGTTTTCATAAGGATACACTAAGCTTAGATTATTACAATAATGAGCAATGCGCTCATTTAAAAGGCTTAAAAATTAAATAGTGTACCTTGCAGTCTATTATGAACACAAAATTTCAGGACTTAGGTCTTATAGAGCCGCTTTTAAGGGCCATTCAAGAAGAGGGCTACACGACGCCTACTCCTATTCAAGCAGAATCCATCCCCATTGTTTTACAAGGAAAAGATTTGTTGGGTTGTGCCCAAACAGGCACTGGTAAAACAGCTGCTTTTACTTTGCCTATTTTACAATTATTGGTGACCAATAAAAAAGCAGATAGAAGAAAAAAAATTAGAAGTTTAATAGTAACCCCTACCAGAGAAC
The DNA here is from genome assembly GCA_947448725.1 of Bacteroidota bacterium. GTDB lineage: Bacteria > Bacteroidota > Bacteroidia > Chitinophagales > Chitinophagaceae > Sediminibacterium. The sequence continues at coordinate 37,709 of CANFOM010000002.1, read as the reverse complement.
TAGCGATACAAATTGGAGAGAGCTTTAATGCCTATGGCAGACATACCGGATTAAATTGCACCGTCATTTTTGGAGGTGTTGGACAAGGCCCTCAAGTAACTGCCTTAAGAAATGGAGTGGATGTGGTCATTGCTACACCAGGCAGATTATTAGACTTAATGAATCAAGGGCATTTAAATATTAGAGAAGTCGAAATATTTGTTTTGGATGAAGCCGATAGAATGTTAGACATGGGATTTGTGCACGATGTAAAAAAACTTTTAGCGGTACTCCCTAAAAAAAGACAATCCCTTTTCTTCTCTGCTACCATGCCTCCCGAAATTGTAAGTTTAGCCAATACGATTTTATTTCATCCATTAAAAGTGAGTGTTACGCCGGTATCCTCTACAGTAGACATTATTGAACAATCGGTTTATTTTGTAGATAAAGTGAATAAAAATAGTTTGCTGATTGAACTTTTAAAAAACACCGCTATTAAAACGGCATTGGTTTTTACAAGAACCAAACATGGGGCAGACAAAGTGGTTAACTTACTTACCAAAAATAATATTAAAGCCGAAGCCATTCATGGCAATAAAGCACAAAATGCACGTCAAAGAGCTTTGTCTAATTTTAAAGCACAAACTACACGAGTATTAGTGGCTACCGATATCGCTGCAAGAGGCATTGATGTAGACGACTTGGCGTATGTAGTAAATTACGAAATACCCAATATTCCAGAAACCTATGTACACCGTATTGGAAGAACTGGTCGCGCAGGAGCCAATGGAACTGCTATTTCTTTTTGTGATGCAGAAGAAAGGGCATTCTTAAAAGACATTGAAAAGCTGATAGCTAAAAAAATTCCAGTGATTGAAAATCATCCCTTTCCCATGACCAATTTTAACCCCATTAAAGAGGCCAAACAACAAGGGAGGGGCAACGCTGGGCATTCAAGGTCTAAAGCCATGGGAAATGGCGGTCAAAAAAGACGCTTTAGCAGCCCAAAACCCAATAGGTAATATTATCTTTGATCAACTCAAAAAATTGAGCATGAGAAATATTCTAACCTGCTTATTACTATCCCTAAGTGTTTATGGAAGCGCCCAAGACACTTCCATTCAAAAAAAAGATTTAGTCAGTACTGCAAAATTATTCGACCTTAGTTTTTCGACTCAAGAAATAGATACTTTATATTCTGATGTAATTGACAATCTAGCCAATTACAAAGCAATGCATTCTTTTTCATTGACCAATAGTGTACCGTTGAGCTTATGGCAATCTCCAGTTTTACCTGGCATGCACTTTAATGAAAAGCAAAAACCAATCCGTTGGAAATTAGACAATACTATCTCGCTTCCCGCTAATAAAAATGATTTGGCCTATTATTCTATTGAGCAATTGGCCTCTCTTATTAAGAATAAAAAAATCACTTCGCTTGCACTTACCCAATTTTTTATTGAGCGTATTAAAAAATGGGGCGATACCTTACAATGTGTAATTAGTTTACAAGAAAACCTAGCTTATGAGCAAGCAAAAAAAGCAGATGAAGAAATTGCACAAGGAAAATACAGAGGTTTGTTACATGGAATCCCTTATGGTTTAAAAGATTTATTTTCGGTCAAAGGCACTAAGACTACCTGGGGTGCAGCGCCATACCAAAATCAAATGATTGATGAAGATGCATTTGTTTATCTTAAATTAAAAGAAGCAGGTGCTGTACTCGTTGCTAAATTTACCTTAGGGGCTTTGGCAATGGGAGATTATTGGTATGGAGGTAGAACCAAAAATCCATGGAATCTAAATTATGGATCCTCTGGTTCTTCCGCTGGATCAGCCTCTGCCACTGTTGCAGGGTTAGTGCCCTTTGCTATTGGCACAGAAACCTGGGGCAGCATTGTTTCTCCTTCGACTACTTGTGGTGCTACCGGTTTAAGGCCCACTTTCGGAAGCATCAGTAGATCTGGCGCTATGGCATTAAGTTACAGCTTGGATAAAATAGGGCCTATCTGCAGGTCTGCTGCAGACGCAGCCATCGTTTTTAATTACATTCATGGAACAGATGGCAAAGATGGAAGTGCAGTATATAAGCCATTTAATTATGACCCTAACAAGGACATTAAAAAACTAAAAATTGCTTACGCAAAAAATTATTTTGACAAAATAAAAGATACTTCAAGAAATGAATTTAAGGTATTAGAGGTTTTTAAAAAACTAGGTGTTCAATTAATTCCTGTTAACTTTCCAGATAGTGGGGTATACAATATTAATATAATGGATGTGGTTATTGGCGTAGAATGTGCAGCTCAATTTGATGAATTGACAAGACTAAATATTGATGATCAGCTAACAAGACAAACAAAATATGACTGGCCCAATCAATTTAGGACAGCCAGATTTGTTCCAGCGGTTGAATATGTAAATGCCCAAAGACACCGCTACAGCTTAATGCAAAAAGTAAATGAAGTAATACAACAATACGATGTAATCATTTGCCCTTCAAGAGGCGACGGCAATCAATCTGCTATAACTAATTTAACAGGTCATCCAGTTGTGTGTTTGCCTACAGGGTTTGATAAAAAATTAAATTTACCTACTGGAATTAGTCTTATAGGTAATTTATATGACGAAGCCACCCTGCTCGCCATCGCTAATAAATTTCAAGGAGCTACCCATTGGAATAAATTACACCCAAACTTATTTAAATAATTCGCATATGAATACCATTAAAAAGATGCCCGTACAAGAGTTGGGCTATGGCTTTATCAAAGACCTACCAAAAGGGAAAGATGAATATTATTTGCGCAATCAACAAAACAGAAGTGGCATTCAATATAGAAGTTTAACTTCTTTAGAAATAGAAATATTAGTACGCAATGGAAATACAAGCGACAACTGGAATAAAATTTTAGTTTCCAACGCTTTCAATCCTGAATTGGTAAAAAACTGTTCTTTTTTTGGTTTAATTCGTATAGGCAATCTAGAAGCCAATTGTCTTTGCTTTAGTGATTTAGTGGTGCCTGTGGGTATTTACAATTCCACCATCATTAGTGCCGACTTTGGCAACAATGTAGCCATACACAATGTGAACTATTTATCTCATTACATCATTGGCAATGAAGTAATCATCACCAATGTAAATGAGATTGTTACAACGAATCATTCTAAATTCGGAAATGGTATCATCAAAAAAGGCGAAGATGAATCGGTAAGAATTTGGATTGAACTTTGCAATGAAAATACAGGACGTAAAGTATTACCCTTTAATGGGATGACCGCTGGCGATGCTTACCTATGGACAAGAAACAGACAAGATGCTACTTTACAAAAAAAATTCATCAGTTTAACCGAAAAAAGATTTGACAATAAACTAGGCTATTATGGAAAAGTTGGTGACCGTACCGTCATTAAAAATTGTAAAATTATTAAGGATGTATGGGTAGGGTCTGACGCTTATTTAAAAGGGGCCAATAAAATAAAAAATGTAACCATTAACTCCTCACCCGAAGCCCGAACTCAAATTGGAGAAGGTTGCGAGCTGGTAAATGGCGTGATTGGATTTGGTTGTAGAATTTTCTATGGCATTAAAGCGGTGAGGTTTGTATTATCGGATCACTCCCAATTAAAATATGGTGCCAGGTTAATCAATTCTTTCTTAGGCCCTAATGCAACTATTTCCTGTTGCGAAGTACTGAACTCATTAATTTTTCCTGCGCACGAGCAACACCATAATAATTCTTTTTTATGTGCTGCCTTGGTCATGGGCCAAAGCAATATAGCCGCTGGATCTACTTTAGGATCTAACCACAATAGTAGAGGGGCTGATGGAGAAGTAATTATGGGCCGTGGATTTTGGCCTGGCTTATGTGTAAGCATAAAACACAATTCTGTTTTTTCTAGTTTTACACTACTCAATAAAGGAGATTATAATTATGAATTGAATATTCCAATTCCTTTTTCTTTAATTAGCAACGACCCCTTAAAAGACGAATTGATTGTAATGCCAGGTTATTGGTTTTTGTATAATTTTTACGCCTTGGCAAGAAACGCATGGAAGTATATTGATAGAGACAAAAGAAATAAAAAATTGCCCTTGTTTGAATACGATTACTTAGCGCCAGATTCCGTCAATGAATTGATACAAGCCCGCAAAACGATAGCTGCGGCTGTAGCAAATGCCCATTTAATGGCCACTAAGAAAAGTAAGCCCCTTTCCGACGAACAGTTAATCACCTTAGGTGAAAACTTGTTAGCTACTAAAACGAAAAAGGAAATAGACGCCTTGTCTGTTTTTGCAGATGGCTTTGAAAATAGCAAACGCAAAACCAGACTCATCAAATGTTATGATGCCTACCATATGTTTGAAAAAATGATTTTTATGTACGGAATGGAATCACTTATCTCAAGCATCAACGCTAAAGAAGGAAAAAATACAATAAACAATATTAAAAATATAGTTGTTAACTATAACGAAGCGGCCTGGGTAAATTTGGGTGGCCAACTGATTCCTCAGAAATCAGTACACACCTTATTGAGTAAAATTAAATACGATCAAATTCAAAGCTGGGACGAAATTCATGAATTTTACGAAGTAGCTTCCAGTAAATATCTTGATAAAAGAAAAAATCATGCTTTAGTAGCACTTGAAATCATTACCAAGAAAAAATTAAGCGCTATTACCAACAAACAACTTATCACTTGGTTAGACAACTACTTAGTTATCAAGGCTGATGTAACAGATCGCATACAAAAAACGAGAGCCAAGGATTACAGTAACCCATTTAGAAAAATGGTGTATCAAAATGAAGCAGAAATGATGGCAGTGGTAGGCGACTTAAAAGACAATGGGTTTATTAAGGAACAACAAATAGCGCTCAAAGCCATTGAATTAAATATTGCCGTTTTAAAAGGAAAGCTAAAAGTTAAATAAGCTTAACCCCACTCCTAATTGCCATTGACGCGTTTTCCATGTACTTTGATCTTTCAGATTGCTATAGCCCTCAGCGGCTGAGCCAATATTGTTCATTCCAATTACATAACGTCCATAGATAAAAAACCCGCCTAAATCAATCTTAGCACCTCCCACCAAAGCAAATTCTCCGCTACTAAAAGCCGTTCTTGCGTTTTCAGTTCCGTCTTTTTTCTGATCTAATAAAATGCTGTATTGAGGACCCGCCTGAAACAATAAACTTTTGAAAGGTTTGTATTGGGCAAGTAATGGAATGGCTAAATAATTCAAATGGAAAGTCTCAGGCTTAAGACCTGGATTTAAAACCAAATCTACGGCGGTTGGGTTGGCCTCTAATTTAGTCTGTGTTAAAATGGCCTCGGGTACAATACTAAATAATGGTCCAATACCAATTTGAACAGAGGCTCCTAAATGATAAGAAGCTGAATTGTGATCAACATTTACATTGTTTACGCTCGTAAAATTTTGGCCTACTTTAATACCTATGGCCAATTTATCTTGCGCATTTGTATTTAATGCGATACAACCCATTAAAATGAAGGCTACTTTTTTCATAAGGTAAATATTGAGTACAGTACAAAATTAAAACTAAAAAACTATACCAATTCAATTAAAGTTATTTCGGGCAATATCCCCACCCTTCCTGGATAGCCAATAAAACCAAAACCTCTATTCACATATAACTGTTGCTTTTTGTTGTCATAAATACCTGCCCATTGTTTATACACCCATTGAACAGGACTCCATTTGAAATATGGGTTCTCCAAGCCAAATTGCATTCCATGCGTATGTCCAGCTAAAGTAAGTTGAATGGCAGGATATTTAGGAATGACTTCTGCTTCCCAATGACTAGGGTCATGACTCATTAAAACAATTACTTCTTTATCACCCACCCCATGCATGGCTTGCTCCATTTTGCCGTATTTAGGGAATCTTGCTTTTGCTCCCCAATTTTCTATACCCACCAAACGAATGGCCTCATCTTGTTTTGTAATGAGTACATTTTCATTCATCAACAATCTCCAACCTAAATCATGATGCACTTTTTTTAGCGCTTCTAAATTTTGTTGTTTAGCTACTGGACTATCCCAACTAACATAATCCCCATAATCATGATTGCCCAAAGTACTATACACTCCATGAGGCGCTTTAATTTGACTAAAAATCGACATCCAATCTTTCATCTCCGTAGCACGATCATTGACTAAATCGCCCGTGAATAAAATTAAATCCGCATTTTGCTTTTGAATCATAGCAATTCCTTTAAGCACTGCCGCTTGGTCTTTTAAGCTTCCACTATGAATGTCACTGATATGTATAATTTTAAAACCTTTAAAACTTGATGGCAATCCATTTAAAGCAATTTTTTTCTTGATAAGTGTATACTTGTATTTGTTGCCAAATCCATACAACAAGGATAAAAATAAGGTAGAAGAAAGTCCTACTCCCAACCAACTTAAAAAAGCAGAACGAGGAATGCCTTTATCGGCATTCAAAAATTTTGCACCCGCTGCAGAAGCCACTTGTCCCATGGTCCAAAAAGCACCTCTTCTTACATCATCAATTAAGAAAAAAAGAACCATAAAAATTTGGGTCAATACCCACCCTATTCCAATGGAAAAAATATATTGTTTAAAGTAGGGATTAACTATAAAGGGAAACAATAAAAAAGAACCTACACTGACAATACATAAGGTCCAATACAGGATGCTTATAAAGCTTTTGGTACCTATGGATGCTGATTGGAATAAGGTCTTTAAAACAGCGTAAATATAAAAGTCAATGAGAATCAATACTGTTACCAGGATGAAAATAAAAAGAGGGCTGCGCATAGAATAATTTAAAACGCAAAATTAGGGCCAAAAGCCTCATTAATGGCCAATTTAATCCCAAATTGTTACCATTTATCCCTTATTTTTGGCAGAAATTAAGGATACCCATTTTATGGCAAGAATTATAGGAATAGCGAATCAAAAAGGGGGTGTTGGTAAAACAACTTCCGCTATCAATATAGCGGCAAGTTTGGCTGTTTTAGAGTTTAAAACCTTACTAATAGACGCCGATCCTCAAGCCAATAGCACAACAGGAATAGGATTTGATTTACATAATATTACGACTAGTTTATACGACGGGATGATCAATCAAACGCCCTTAGCCGATATTATCCTAAAATCTGAAATTCCTCATTTAGACGTTATCCCTTCTCATATCGATTTAGTAGGTGCAGAAATAGAATTGGTCAATTTGCCTAATAGAGAAAATGTTTTAAAGGAATTATTAATCCCCATAAAAGACCAATATGATTTTATCATCATTGACTGTTTGCCTTCTTTGGGTTTAATTACTGTCAATGCTTTGGTTGCCTCCGATAGTGTGATTGTTCCAGTGCAATGTGAGTTTTTTGCTTTGGAAGGATTAGGCAAATTATTAAATACCATCAAAATTGTGCAAAGCCGCTTAAATCCTCAACTACAAATTGAAGGGATCTTAATGACCATGTACGATGGAAGACTTCGTTTAAGCAATCAAGTAGTGAGTGAAGTAAGAAAGCATTTTGATGAAATGGTTTTCTCCACCATCATTCACAGAAATACCCGTTTAAGTGAAGCACCAAGTGTAGGTAAGCCTGTTATTTTATATGATGCCGATAGTAAAGGCACTGTGAATTATTTAAATTTAGCAAAAGAAATTTTACAAAAAAATGGCATGACCAATATGAGTAATGCCGAGCGTATAATTGATTAATTATGAGCAAGAGTACACCCAATAAAGATCTCATTGGCAAAGGACTTCGCTCCCTATTGCAAAGTATTGATACGGATTACAAAAATCCGGCTGCCAATAATTCTAATGTTCCTGCTGCCATAAAAGAGAAAGCAGTAGCTAGCAATCGAATTGCCTTACAGGATATAGTAGTCAATCCAAAAAATCCAAGAAAAGATTTTGACGAAAAAACTTTGAGAGAGCTTGCCAACTCTATTCAAATACATGATTTAATACAGCCTATCACAGTGGCTCAATTAACCAATGGCAAGTTTCAGTTAATTGCAGGCGAGCGCCGTTTTAGAGCCGCTAAAATAGCGGGCTTAACCGACTTACCCGCTTATGTGCGCATGGGAAATGATCAAGAGTTATTAGAATTAGCACTACTTGAAAATTTACAAAGAGAAGATTTAAATGAAATTGAAATAGCGTTAAGTTATCAGCGGATGATGGAGGACTTGAATTATACTCAGGAGAAAGTGGCGGAGCGCATGGGAAAGGACAGATCAACCATTTCCAACTATATTCGATTATTAGAACTTCCTCCCAATATTCAAGCAGCCCTTCGCAATGGTACCTTAAGCGTGAGCTTAGCTAAAATGTTAATTGGCAAAGAAATAGACAAGCAATTATTTTTATTTAAAGAAATCATAGAGAAAGGATTAACCGTTCGTCAAACAGAGGACTTAATTAGAAAAATGAATCAGGCAGGAAAGAATAGTGCAATGCCCAATGTTTCAGCATCCAATAAAAATCAACTTTCTCCAGTATATAAAAAACTAGAAGATAAATTAACAAGCCATCTTTCTACTAAAGTTATTTTACAACACCAAAAAAACGGCAGTGGCAAAATAACCATCGAATACTCGGATTTAAATGGTTTAAATAAAATATTAGAAGCAATGCAATTAAGCATTAGCTAGTAAGCATTTTTTATCATAAAGGAATTTAAAGGATGAGGCAATTATTATTATTTATGCTGATTTTATTTTTTCAGCAAACTGCCTGGAGCCAAGATTCTGCTTATATTAAAAATGCAGACACCCTACTTCATCATATTCCAAGTAGAGCCACTAAAAGATCTGCCATGATTCCTGGATGGGGTCAAGCCTACAACAAACAATTTTGGAAAATTCCTTTGGTCTATGGTGTACTATCTATTCCTGCATACGCTTATGTATATAATAACGATTGGTACCAAAGAACAAAATTTGGATATGAAGCTAAGTTTAAAGAGGCCAACGGGGACCCTTCTGATATTCCTAAGATAGATCCTAGATTGTCTAAATTAAGTTTGGGCTCCATACAGAGTTACAGAAATATATTTAGAAGAGACCGAGACTATGCCATCATGTGGTTTATACTAGCTTGGGGAGTAAATGTTATAGACGCGACGGTTTCTGGCCATTTGAAGGAATTTGATGTCAACAATAATTTATCCTTAAGGCTAATCCCTTATATACAGCCTAGTCAACAACAATCTGGCTTATCTTTACAAATTAATTTTAAAGGCAGTCATGCCAAATAAATAAACTTACTAGTATGAAAATTGCACTTATTGGATATGGGAAAATGGGAAAAGCCATTGAAGAAATGGCCTTGACCAAAGGACATGAAATTGTATTGAAGATAGATGTGAACAATGCCAATGAATTTACAAAAACTAATTTGCAAAAAGCAGAAGTGGCGATTGAATTCACTGGACCTCATAGCGCATTCGATAATATTTCAAAATGTATGGAATGGAATGTTCCAGTAGTTAGTGGCTCAACAGGTTGGTTAGAAAAATGGGATCAAATAACTGCAATTTGTAATCAACACCAAGGTTGCTTGGTGTATTCGAGTAATTACAGCATTGGCGTTAATTTATTTTTCGAATTAAACAAACAACTTGCGTTACTGATGGAGCCATATAATGACTATGATGTTTCTATGACCGAATTGCATCATACCGAGAAAAAGGATGCTCCGAGTGGAACCGCAATTAGCTTGGCAGAACAAATTTTAGAAAAAATAGGTAGAAAAAATAAATGGGTCAATGCAGCCTCCGCTAACCCCTCCGATTTAATCATTCATTCAGAAAGAATCGACCCCGCCCCTGGAACACATACAGTGAGTTACGAATCGGCCATTGATAGAATTGATATTATTCATACAGCACATACTAGAAAAGGGTTTGCTTCAGGTGCTGTTTTAGCTGCAGAATTTGCCAATAAAAAAAGGGGTATCTTTACGATGAAGCAAGTATTAGGGCTTTAGCTTAGTAAATGTAATTTATAAAAATAGCGTAGATTAAATATGTTATCAAAGAAAACACAATATGCACTACAAGCACTCGCCTATATGGTAGAGCACCAGGAGGCGACCCCTATTCTCATTGCCGAAATTGCTGATAAAAAAAATATACCTATTAAATTTCTTGAAAATATTTTACTAGAATTAAAAAAAGCAGGTTTTTTAGATAGCAAAAAAGGAAAACATGGAGGTTACTTATTTGCTATTCCTCCTGAAAAAATAAAACTATCTGGCATTTTTAGAATTATTGAAGGCCCCATAGCCATGCTGCCTTGTGTAAGTTTAAACTTTTACCAAAAATGTGCCGATTGCAATGAAAAAAAATGCAGTATCAATAAAGTACTGATTGAAGTAAGAGACAATACTTTGTCTATTTTAGATAAAAGAACCGTTGCAGACTTATTTTTCAAAAAATAACACAAGTACTCAAAATCGAAAAATTAACAACATGATTCCTTCTTATTTACAAGATTTATGTAAGGCACAATCTTACGACCCCAATAACTTTTTTTTAATCGCAGGCCCATGTGTGGTAGAGAACGAAGAATTGGTGATGGAGATTGGCGATAAAGTGTCTACCCTTTGTAAAAACTTAGGTATCGCTTATATATTTAAAGCTAGTTATAGAAAAGCCAATCGCACCAGTGCCAACTCTTTTACGGGCATTGGAGATGATACAGGAATGGAACTCATTAAAAAAGTAGGCGCCCATTATAAGGTACCCACTACTTCCGATATTCACGCACATGACGAAGCAGCTATTGCGGCAAAATTTATAGACATTTTACAAATTCCTGCTTTCTTATGCAGACAAACCGATTTGCTTTTAGCCGCGGCGGCTACCCAAAAAATAGTCAATGTAAAAAAGGGACAATTTTTGAGTGGTGCTTCTATGAAATTTGCAGTAGATAAAATTAGAATGGCTGGCAATGAAAAAATAATGTTAACCGAAAGAGGTAACACTTTTGGTTACCAAGATTTAGTGGTGGATTACAGAAACATTCCTGCGATGCAAGAAAATAAAGTACCCGTAATTATGGACTGCACGCATTCTTTACAACAACCCAATCAAATTAGTGGTATTACTGGCGGAAATCCTCAATTAATAGAAACCATTGCTAAAGCAGCTATTGCTACTGGTGCAGATGGATTATTTATAGAAACACATCCCAATCCTGCACAAGCAAAAAGTGATGGAGCCAATATGCTTTCCTTAGAAAAGCTAGCACCTTTATTAGAAAAATTAGTTAGATTAAGAAGAACAGTTTCGTAGAAACTGCGATGTGTAGATAAGTATATACTGCGATGTGTAGATAAGTATATACTGCGATGTGTAGATAATTACATACTAAGATGAAATTAAGAACGCAATTAGTACTTTAAAGGATTGCGTTTGGCTAATAAGATATAATTTTTGATACTTCTGATAAAAGCCAAAATCATATAAATAATTACCGGAGAGCCAAAGGTTAAAAAAGAGATATAGATAAACCACAATCTAATTTTAGCACTAGCAATGCCTAATCTTTCCCCTATGGCTGTGCAAACGCCAAAAGCATGTAATTCCAAGAAATCTCTCATTTTTTGCATGATGGTAGTTTATATTCCAAGTCAAATTTATTGAAAAAAGTGGACATAAAGTGTATTATTTGAGCACACCGGCTAGCATTTTGACTTACCTTTGCAGCAGTTTTAACAACAAAATCTATACCTATGGCTTTTGATATCGAAATGATCAAAAAAGTGTATGCTGAAATGCCAGCAAAAGTGGAAGCAGCGCGTAAATTATTAGGACGTCCCTTAAGTTTATCAGAGAAAATTTTATTCTCGCATTTGCATAGCGATCAAAAATTAGAAAGCTTTGAAAGAGGTGGTTCTTATGTTGATTTTGGGCCAGACCGAGTAGCCATGCAAGATGCAACAGCTCAAATGGCGCTTTTGCAATTTATGCAAGCAGGTCGCCCAAAAGTAGCTGTTCCAAGTACGGTGCATTGCGATCACTTAATTTCTGCTAAGGTAGAGGCCAAACAAGATTTACAAGTGGCTACTGCGGATAGTAAAGAAGTATATGATTTCTTAGCCTCAGTTTCTAATAAATATGGGTTGGGTTTTTGGAAGCCAGGGGCAGGTATTATTCACCAAGTGGTGTTAGAAAATTATGCATTCCCAGGAGGCTTAATGATAGGGACCGATTCTCATACAGTAAATGCTGGTGGATTAGGCATGATTGCTATTGGCGTGGGCGGTGCAGATGCTTGTGATGTAATGGCAGGATTGCCTTGGGAATTAAAATGGCCTAAATTAATAGGTATTAAATTAACTGGGAAATTAAATGGATGGACCGCTCCTAAAGATGTTATTTTAAAAGTAGCTGGTATCTTAACTGTAAAAGGAGGCACGGGTGCCATTGTAGAATATTTTGGAGAAGGCGCTACAAGTATGAGTTGTACAGGGAAAGGAACTATATGTAATATGGGTGCTGAAATTGGTGCGACCACTTCTACTTTCGGATACGATGCTAGCATGAGTCGTTATTTACAATCTACAGGAAGAGCAGATGTAGCTGTTTTAGCTGATGCTGTAGCTGCTCATTTAACAGCAGACCCAGAAGTGTATGCAGCACCTGAAAAATATTTTGACGAAGTAATTGAAATTGATTTGAATACTTTAGAGCCGCACTTGAATGGCCCTTTCACTCCAGATTTAGCAACGCCTATTTCAAAAATGAAAGAAGTGGCTGCCGCCAATGGATGGCCAACTAAAATCGAAGTGGGTTTAATAGGAAGTTGTACCAATTCCTCTTATGAAGACATTAGTCGTGCAGTAAGTTTAGCCAAACAAGTTTCAGAAAAAGGATTGACGATGAAATCCGAATACTTAATTACACCAGGCTCAGAGCAAGTAAGGTATACCATTGAAAGAGATGGCTTCTTAGATGTATTTAGCCAAATTGGTGCGAAAGTATTTGCCAATGCTTGTGGACCTTGTATTGGAATGTGGGAAAGAGTAGGTGCTGAGAAAAAAGAAAAAAATACCATTGTACATTCTTTCAATAGAAATTTTGCAAAGCGTGCCGATGGTAACCCGAATACTTTTGCTTTTGTAGGTTCTCCTGAATTAATTACTGCATTAGCCATTGCTGGTGATTTAAATTTCAACCCTTTAACAGATACACTTACTAATAATAAAGGCGAACAAGTAAAATTAGATGCGCCTACAGGACATGAATTGCCAGTGAAAGGTTTTGCAGTAGAAGATGCAGGCTACCAAGCCCCAGCAGAAGATGGTTCTAAAGTTACTATTGCGGTAGATCCAACATCTAAGCGTTTACAATTGTTAGACCCCTTTGCTGCATGGGAAGGCACCGATTTAAAATCGTTGAAATTATTAATTAAGGCAAAAGGAAAATGTACCACCGACCATATCTCAATGGCCGGTCCTTGGTTAAAATTCCGTGGCCACTTAGATAATATTTCTAATAACTTATTAATTGGTGCTGTGAATTTCTTCAATGAAAAAACAGACAATGTTAAAAGTCAAATCAATGGCAATTACGATACTGTTCCAAATACTCAAAGAGCTTACAAAGCAGCAGGTGTTGGAACCATTGTAGTGGGTGATGAAAACTACGGCGAAGGTAGTTCCCGCGAACATGCTGCTATGGAGCCAAGACATTTAGGTGTTAGAGTGGTATTGACTAAATCCTTTGCACGTATTCATGAAACCAACTTGAAAAAGCAAGGTATGTTGGCATTAACATTTGCTAACAAAGCCGACTACGATAAAATTTTAGAAGATGATACCATTGATGTAAATGGATTAACGCAGTTTACTGCAGGCAAGCCTTTAAGCTTGGTATTAACGCATAAAGACGGAACCGTTGACACTATTGAGGCCAACCATACTTATAACCAACAGCAAATTGAGTGGTTTAAAGCAGGTGGTGCACTTAATATCATAAGAAAACAAGTTGCCGGATAGCATTTAGTAGGCTTTATTAGAAAATTAAAAGCCTACTAAATTGTACTATAATGATTTTAAAATCCCTCCCGAATTTTCGGGAGGGATTTTGTTTTTAATACCTCACAAAAATATTATCTTTAATATATGATAAACACAGCATTGGTTTCTTTTGGCATGAGTGGAAAATTATTCCATGCTCCTTTTATTGATACTAATCATCATTTTAACTTAGTGGGAAGTTGGGAAAGAAGTCAAAAAAATATTCAAGCCATTTATCCAAATACTAAATCATTTGAAAGCTATGAAGAAATATTAAATGACCCAAGTATCCATCTAGTGATAGTCAATAGCCCTAATGATAGTCATTACGACTATACCAAAAGGGCCTTATTAGCAGGCAAGCATGTAGTTACTGAAAAAGCTTTCACTGTAACTGTCAAAGAAGCAGAAGAATTAGATGCCTTAGCACAAAAATTAAATTTAAAATTAGCAGTATACCATAACAGAAGATACGACGCCGATTTTTTAACCCTACAAAAATTAATTGCAGAAGATAAAATTGGAGCATTTTTAGATATCCAAATATCTTTTGAAAGATATAGAACCACCTTAAGCCCTAAAGTACATAAGGAAACCAATACCCCAGGCTCAGGTGTATTATTTGATTTAGGCCCGCACTTAGTAGACCAAGCCTTATTATTAAGCGGTATGCCTAGTTCTGTTTTTGCAGATCTAAGAACCACCAGAAAAGTGGGTAAGATAGATGATTATTTTACTTTACTACTTTACTACCCAACCCATAGAATTTTATTAACGAGTGGAATGGTATTTATGCAACAACTTCCTGCCTATAAAATTTATGGCACGAAGGGTTGTTTTATTAAAGATAGAGCCGATGTACAAGAAGATGATTTACTCGCAGGTAAAAAACCTAATACACCCAATTGGGGCCTGGAACACAAAGAAAAATGGGGTGTTTTAAGTACTGATACCGATGGGAAAATAAGTACTGAAAGCATCCCTAGCCTAGCTGGTAATTACGGAACCTTTTATGAAAAAATGGCTTACGCTATAAACCATAACGAACCGGTACCTACTTCAGCAAAACATGGTACAGACATTATACGCATCTTAGAAGCAGCTAGAAAAAGCTTTGCAGAGAAAAAAGTAATAACACTTGAATAGTTTTTATTTCATTGTTTACTGGTTTAATTCTTTTTAATATGGCGCACCCTTATGTAAAAAAAATAAGTAATGTATTTACTGCCAACAAAAATGCAAGTAAAGCGAAGGGGGCCAAGGCCTATATGTTAAATCAATTTGAGTTTTTTGGAATAGCCACCCCTTTAAGACGAACTATTAGTAAGGATTTTTACAAATCTCATCCCATAAAAAATCATGCCGAATTAAGTTTAATTATTAAGGAATGTTTTGCTGAACCAGAAAGAGAAATGCATTATTTCGCAATAGAACTATTAGGCTACCATAAAAAATTATGGTCAAAGCAAACCATTCCACTCATTGAGTGGATAATCACCCACAATAGCTGGTGGGATTCTGTAGATAGTACAAATTCCCATGTAATTGGTAAATTTTTTATCCAATTTACAGAATATATAAAGCCCACCACTTCTAAATGGAATAGGTCAAGTAATATTTGGCTTCAAAGAATGAGTATTTTATTTCAATTAATGTACAAGGATAAAACCGATACCGAATTGCTTACAAAGTACATTGAACATTGCCAACTAGAAGAAGAATTTTTTATCCGCAAAGCCATTGGCTGGGCACTTCGTACTTATGCTTATACTGATACTAAATGGGTGAAAGGATTTATCAAAACCCATCCGCAACTTTCCAACTTATCAAAAAGAGAAGCTTTAAAGCATCAATAGTTTCATTTATAATTCAACCGACATTAACTCTTTGCCAAGATTATGAAAAGCTAATTTTATTTTATTTATTTGCTCTACCCTAGGCTTACGATGCAAATTGGCATAATGGTTTAATTGCTTTTGATTAATTCCTGAATATTTTTCCAAAGCTGAACCAGTGATTACATTCTTATAGTATTTTAATAAACTTTGGGTATCAAATTTGTAAACCAAATAGTATTTACCCCTAAACGATACTGGTAGAGTTGCCCCGTCTTCCCTAATACCTTCTAAATGAAATTGAATGGCTTCTTGAATTTTAGCTTTTATATCATCGGGTGTCCTACCAGTAGAAATACAACCAGGCAGTAATGGTACATGTGCTGAAAAGTTTTTACCAGCAAAGAAAATTTCAACGATATTTTTTTTCATAATGGCAATATTATAGTTTACAATAACCCTGCTTGTTTTAAAATTGACTTCACAATCATGTGCTATAATACTTCACTTTTACCATGATCGGGAATAGTGACTCTCCCTTTCTTTATTGGATGCTTATATTGCTTATGGCTTCCTTTTTGAGCATATAAAACCCAACCATCAAGTTCAATTATCCTAATCATCTCTTTAACCTTTTTTATCATTTGGCTTGATTTTACAAAGATATATAATTATATATCATTAATAAATAAAATTTTCCAAGCTAAATTGAAGAAAGTAAAAAGGAATAAACCGCAAAACAGATAAAACTTATACGTTCGGAGATTTTCTAAGATGTAGATAAATAAAATAAACATATAAAAAAAGCCCCGAGAAATCGAGGCTTTCTTAAAATGATCTAGTAATGTTTACATCTTTTTAGCATCTTCTAAGAACTTCGCTAAACCAATATCTGTTAAAGGATGCTTTAACAATCCTAAAATTGAATCTAAAGGACAAGTACAAACATCTGCTCCCGCTTCTGCAGCCTTAACAATATGTAAAGCATTGCGTATAGACGCAGCCAATATTTGTGTATCAAATCCTTGAATATCATAAATGTGGCGAATTTGAGCAATCAATTCCATACCATCCCAAGAACTATCATCTATTCTTCCAATAAAAGGAGATACATAAGTTGCGCCTGCTTTAGCAGCTAATATGGCTTGCCCAGCAGAAAAAATCAAAGTACAATTGGTACGTATCCCGTTATCGGTAAACCACTTTATCGCTTTAATACCATCTTTAATCATAGGCACTTTCACCACAATGTTTTTATGAATGGCGGCTAATTTTTTACCTTCTTCTACCATAGTAGCAAAGTCGGTAGAAAGCACTTCTGCACTAATGTCCCCATCAACCAATTCGCAAATGGCTTTATAGTGCGCTGCAATAGCGGCTTCTCCTTTAACACCCACTTGTGCCATTAAACTTGGATTGGTAGTAACCCCATCCAAAATGCCTAAATCATTGGCTTCTTTAATTTGAGCTAAATTACCCGTGTCTACAAAAAATTTCATAATATATAGTTTTAAAAAGTGGCAGGCTACTTACATCGCACCGCTCAACCGTCTATCCTTGCTGCATTCCTGCCCTGGGGAGTTTCAACAGGAGCTGGTCGTGCAAGACCTGCCGGTGCAAATGTAGCACAAAAAAAGCTACTAAAAAAAGCGTCCTAAAACCTACTTTGCTACCAACTTTGCTTGGTATTAATAGTGGTAAACCCCATTAAAGAATCATGCTGCGCACCAGGGAGTCGATAGTACACAAAAATGGAATAATTATTTTCAGTCTCCCAGTGATTGCCTTCGGTTTCTGTATAATCATCCAGCGTATTAGGGTCATGGCTATCTCTTAGAATGTAATTGTAACTATAATAGCCTTGCTTTAACACCAATGTTTTCTGGTACACGCCCAATTTAACATCAAACAGCATTTCTGAATTTTTATTTAATTCATTATTGACCATTGCCCCTTCCAGGTATAATTTTTGACCTAAGAATGGAATGTGATCCTTAGGCCAATAAGTAAATACCACATGGGCATAATCATTTTGATTATCACTTTGTAGTGCGTCGGTATTGGTAATGAGATAATTCCCATTTAAATCTTTAAAACTATAATAAGCCATATCTGCTCGAGATCCATCTGGCTTTAAATAAACATAATTCTGATCCCCTACTTTTTGAAACTTACTTATTCTGTCAGAAACCAATTGCATACTTTGCAAATCAAGCCATCTGGATTCTTTTCCAGCAGGAAAAATGAATTGATCTTCTTTGTTGTATTCTAAAATATTCCCTCTAATAAAGTTGGGTGTTACTAGTTTAATCGCATCATTGTATCTGTAGTTTTGAACGACGGCCACTTGTAATTGATCAGATTGCAAGGAAGGAATTTCTTTCACATCTACTTGTACACTAATTTTTTGGTGCGTCTTAGAAATAGCCCCATCAAAAGGCTCCAATACAGCTGCTGCAATGCCTATTTGATCTTCCACTACATAAAATCGTTTTGTAAAAACAAGCTCATTGATATTTCCATTTTTAAATACTTTAAAAATATAATTACCCGATTTTGTAGGTTTGCAATTGGCATTAGGAAACGTAAATTGATAATGGAAATAATGTTGATAAGCCATAGAGGAAACCGAGTAATCATTAATTTTAATTTGATTAAAACCTTGCACATAATCGAAACTATTGATAGGCGTGGGCGTCCAATCGGCATTCATTAATTCTACCGAATAATAATAATCTTGATAGTCGGCTTTAAAATCATCAAAACTTATTTGAAGCGGGGTACCTTCTTTAAGCAGAATAGCAGGGATGGCTAATGGCTTATTGACTGGATAAATTAAAATACTATGAATAGTGGTATCCATTATTTTGTCAGGATTGTTTTGGGCATTACCACTCAATGAACAATTCAACAATACGCTTACACAGAGAAATATCTTATAAAACATAGTTCCAGCATTGATACCCTACGAAACTACCCATTTAATCCTAATTTTTAAAGAGAAAAAACTAGATTTGATAAAAATTAGCCACCCCTTGAACGCCTTTGAAATAGCCAAACGAATAAGTTTTCAAAAACAAAAAAGCTATACCCGTTTTATAGTTCGCTTATCTATTGCAGCAACTGCCATTAGCGTGGCTGCCATATTAATTACTTTATCTATCGTCAATGGATTTCAACAAACTGTAAGCAATAAAGTATATGCCTTTTGGGGACAAATTAGAATCTCCTCCGTTAATGGAGCTCCATTAGAAGCCAATGCGTCAACAGTAAATAATTTAAGTGCAATAAAATTCGTTAAAAAGGTTACCCCATTTTTAAATCAATCTACCGTATTATCTTATGATCAAGATATTGAAGGAGTGGTTGCTCGAGGCTTGCCTACCAATGCGCCTACTCCATTTCTTGTCAAAGGAAGAGGCATTCAAAATGAAAAAGATAGTCTTTCTAATGAAGTGGTTTTGTCTGACCAATTAGCCACTACCTTAAATATAACAATTGGTGCAACAGTAAGATTGTATTTTTTAAACTTAGGCGATGTTCAACAAAGAAAATTAAAAGTAGTAGGGATTTATCATTCTGGAATTGAAGACTATGATAAACAATTCATCTTAGTGGATATTAAATTATTGCAACAACTTAATAACCACTTTAATCAAATAGAAGGTTATTCTATCGCCCTTAAAAAAGGCGCAAGTATAGATAAAGTTAATGATGAAGTTCAACGCCAAATGCCCGCCAATTGGGTATCTACAACCATTAAAGATTATTATCCTCAAATTTTTGATTGGATTGGCGTTCAAACCATAAACCGCAATGTAACCATTACCATAATGCTGCTTATAGCAATTGTTAATTTACTTACCTGCTTATTTATCTTAATGCTAGAGCGAATTCCAATGATTGGCACACTGAGTGCTTTAGGCGCCACACAAAATTTTATTAGACAAGTTTTTTTATACCAAGCTAGTATAATATGTTGGATGGGTATTGGACTAGGCACTACTTTAGGCATTGGACTTTCTTATCTACAACAAAAATTTGGATGGATCCAATTGGACGAGTCGGCTTATTTTATAAAAACCTTGCCTATTGAATTTGATGGGATTCAAATAGTGTCAGTTATTTTGGGCACAGCCATCATTAGTTACTGCTCTTTTTTAATTCCAACTTTATGGATTAAGAAAATTGCTCCTGCCAAAGCCATTAAATTTGATTAGGCTTTCCAATGAGATAAAATAATGCCCGTCGCTACCGCGGCATTCAATGACTCTGCATTTCCATATTTAGGAATTTTTATAGGATGCGTCACATATTTTGTTAATTGATTCCCTATTCCTTTAGATTCATTGCCAATCATCAAAAAACCAGTGGGCGCGATAACTGTTTCATACATGGAACTGCCATTTAATAAAGCACCATAAACAGGCAAAGCATTGGCTTTTACAATGGCTTCTAAATTTACCGACTCCACCCTAACTCTAAAACAACTTCCCATAGTGCTTTGAAGCACTTTTGGATTGTAAAATCCAGCGGTATCCTCAGAAACTAAAATTTGCTTAATTCCAAACCAGTCGGCTGTTCTAATAATAGTTCCCAAATTGCCTGGATCCTGTATTCCATCTAATAAAATTGTGAAGGTTTCGTCAAATGGCAATTGCTTTAAAAAGGACTCTTTTTCTGCTAAAGCAATCACTTGATAAGGTGTTTGCATATGACTCATTCGCTCCAGCATGATTTGATCTACTTCTACCACTGGAACTGGCAATACCCCTTGGCCTTGTATCCAATCGGCAGTGGCATATATCTTTTTAATGGTCCAATTACTTCTTAAAAGCTCTTGTACCATTTTAGGTCCTTCCACTATAAATGCAGATTCTTCCGCCCAATGTTTTTTATGGGCAAAAGATTGAATATATTTGAGTTCACTATTATTGATCATGGACATGCATTTACGGAGAGTTAAAAATATTAGTTTCTTCGCAAGATTTTACCTACTAGGCCTTTTATTTTTATTAAATGCTTGCGCCGATATCAAAAATGCGACAATTCATGATTATCCTAAACAAATAGCCTTTGTATTTGACAACAAAGTGGTCATTAAGGACCCCGAAAGTAAAAAAGAGTTACAGGAAATTGAATCCGATATTGACAATTATTGGGATGACAGCCTCAAAGTAAAACGAATTAGACAGTTTGGCGTTTTTAATACCGTTCTTCAACCTAGTTACTACCAAGCAGATAAATTACAACGAACCGTTCAATTTATGCAAGCTTATTTGTCTACTAAAGGCTATAGCCATCCCCTATTAACCCCACTCGTTAAAATAGACACAGTTAAAGATGAGTGGAGAGTGCATTTGACGATGAACATTCAATTAAACAAAAAAACTGTTATTGATACAGTAGTGTATCAATTAACAGACAGAAAGCTTCAAGAAATAGCCATCAACCATAAGACAGAGGCCTATATCAAAAAAGGAATGGCTTTTTCAAATGAATCCATTAACAATGAGTTGGATAGATTAGTGGAATTATTTAGAAGCAAAGGATATTATTTTTTCACTAAAGAAAAAATATTTGCAGAAGTAGATACTTTGAATCAACAATTGATGCAATTAAACCTTGACCCGCTGGCTCAAATGATCCAAGTTCAAACTGCAAAACAAAAAGAAAAAGAAAACCCCAATTGGAAAATTACTTTTCAATTACGCAATAGCTCCAATATAGTCACCAAGGCCTATCCCATTGGACAACAAATATTTTACAGTGATTTGAAATTGGCCGACAACCCCGATAGTATTTTAATTAAAACTTTGCCCAACCAGGAAGTGATAGGGGACATCGTACAACAATATAATACACCAAAATTTAAGTCCCTATTATTTGAGCAACAATCCATTATTAAAAAAGGCGATCTTTTTGATGAAAAAATGTACTACCAAACCCTGAATAACTTTAGTAGTCTTGGTGCCTGGCAACAAATTGATGGCAGAACTACTTTAAAAAATGACAGTGTGTATTTACACTATTTTTTAGTGCCCGCACTAAGGTATAGTTTTAGTTTTGATGTAGAAGGCAGTAAAAATAATTCTCAATTAATCTCGGGCGACTTGCTTGGCTTGTCCACTAGCTTTACTTATCGCGATAAAAATGTTCAAAGAAAATCAATACCTTCTATCACCAATTTAAGAAGTGGTATTGAATTGAATGTCAACAATGGAAACGAAAATTTAACACAAACATTGTTGTTGAATGTTGGGCATACTTATAGCTTTCCCAATTTACTCATCCCCTTTGTGCACAGGCAAACTAATTATCCCAATTCCACCAGAACCAACTTTTCTTTAAATGGAGCTTATATAGATAGGCTCAATTATTATCAACTAAAATCAATTACCGCTAGTTGGGGGTATGAAACAAAGAAAAATAAAAACAGATCGGACAATACTTGGATCTACAAGCCACTTAATATTGAATTGTACCACATTGATAAATTTAGTAAACTAGATAGTCTTTTATTACTCAACCCTTTTTTAAGATCTTCCTTTAATGAAGGCAATGTAATTAGTCAGACATTCAATTTTATTCATTCAGGCCCTTCTTTGAATCATTCCAATCAAAATAATTATTTAAGATTGGGCATTGAGGAAGCGGGTGGCTTGCTCGGCATTTCCACTGTCGTACAAAAACATATTTATAGGTACATTAAGGCCGAGCTTGAATTAAGAAAATTATACAAATTTACTTACTCCGAATTGGCTTGGCGTTTTATGGGTGGCTGGGGAAACAACTACAGTAATGACCCCACCTTAAAAGGACAACTACCTTTTTTCAAACAATTTACCGCAGGTGGCCCTTATAGTATGCGTGCTTGGGGATTAAGACAATTGGGATTAGGTAGTTCTCAGTTTTACGATACCAGTTCAAAAAATCAAAACTTTGATCGCTTTGGAGATGTTCAATTAGAAACCAATTTAGAATACCGTTTTCCATTAGTACAATTGGGTTCCTACAAAATTAGCTCTGCCCTATTTACAGATATTGGAAATATATGGAATACACATGAATCCAATATCGATCCATCAGCAGGATTTAAATTAGACAAGCTCTACCAAGATTTAGCCATTGGTGTTGGAACTGGAATAAGATTGGACTTTAATTATTTTATTATCCGTATAGATTACGCTATGAAAATGAAAGACCCCACTCGTTTGTACAATAATGGATGGTTGGACCTCGGCCATTTAAAGTGGTCCGATGTTAAGCCCAATGGCTTAAAGGTTAATAATTATGCTTGGCAGTTTGGCATTGGATTGCCTTTTTAAACAGCTCCCTCTTCTTTATTCATTGTCCCATCAGAGCCAGCTACTAAGGATTCTATTTCAACTTGCAAATCCTGCCATTGAATGGCATTGGCTACCTCAAAGTCCCCAATTTTAGTGCGTCTTAAACTACTCATATAAGCACCTACCTGCAATGCGTCTCCATAATCTTTTACCAAACTTCTAATATAAGTGCCCGTAGAACAAACTACTTTAAAACCAATCGAAGGCAAATCGATATGGGTTATTTCAAAACTAATAATATTTACTTTTCGAGGATCTACTTTTACTTCAATCCCTTTCCTTGCCGACTCATATAATCTTTTCCCATCTTTTTTAATGGCGGAATGTTGTGGTGGCATTTGAAATATTTCCCCAACAAATGGTAGCGTTGCTTTTTGTATTTCCTCCTTGGTTAAATGCTGTATCGATTTAAAATTTTCTGGCTCAGATTCTAAATCATAAGTGGGTGTCGTTGCGCCTAAGACCATCGTTCCAACATATTCTTTAGACAACCCCATATAATTATTGATTTGTTTTGTAAAACTACCTGTACAAACAATAAGCAACCCCGTAGCCAATGGATCCAAGGTTCCTGCATGACCAATTTTAATGACTCGGGTAAGTATGCGTACTTTTTTTACAATATCAAAGGAAGTCCAACGCAAAGGTTTATCAATAAGTAATACTTTACCTTCTAAGTAAGGAACAAGTACTTTAAGTATTGGTTTTTGTCGCATGAATTTTGAAACTTAAATCTTAGTAAGCTCTTGCGAACAGTACTCTTTGGGTAGAAGCATTCCCAGTTAAAATACATTTTCCATTTTCCAATGGATTGTCTAAAGGAATGCAGCGAATGGTAGCTTTGGCTAATTCTTTAATTTTATCTTCTGTATCAGCAGTCCCATCCCAATGGGCTAAAACAAAACCACCATCGGTATCTAATATTTTCATAAAATCATCCCAGGTATCCGCTTTAGTAATATGTTCGTCGCGGTATTTTTTGGCACGTTCAAATAAATTTGTTTGAATTTCAACCAATAAGGCTTCCACTGTTGGTGTTAAACCTTCCATCGCCACAGCTGATTTTTCTTTGGTATCCCGACGGGCCAATTCAACTTGTTTGTTTTCTAAATCTCTTGCACCTATAGCAATTCTAATCGGCACTCCTTTTAATTCGTACTCTGCAAATTTCCATCCTGGTCTAGCATGATCCGAATTATCATATTTCACTCTTATTCCTGCAGCTTTAAATGATTTTACTATCTCTGCCACTTTTTCATCCAATACTGCTTTTTGTTCTTCTCCTTTGTAGATAGGAACAATCACAACTTGAATGGGTGCAATGCGAGGAGGCAATACCAAACCCTCATCATCACTATGGGTCATTACCAAACCACCAATTAAACGAGTACTTACACCCCAGCTGGTGGCCCAAACATATTCTTGTTTATTATTTTGATCGCTAAACTTTACATCAAATGCTTTTGCAAAATTTTGGCCTAAGAAATGCGAAGTACCCGCTTGCAATGCTTTTCCATCCTGCATTAATGCTTCAATACAATAGGTATCTTCTGCGCCAGCAAATCTTTCATTAGCCGATTTTACTCCTTTAATCACAGGCACTGCCATCCAGTTTTCTACAAAGTCGGCATACACATTCAACATTTGTTTTGTTTCAGCAATAGCTTCTTGAGCAGTGGCATGAGCGGTATGACCTTCCTGCCATAAAAATTCTGCGGTACGTAAAAATAAACGAGTACGCATTTCCCATCTTACTACATTGGCCCATTGATTTACTAAAATTGGCAAATCACGATAAGACTGAATCCAAGTTTTATACGTATTCCAAATGATCGCTTCACTGGTAGGACGTACAATTAATTCCTCTTCTAATTTTGCTTCTGGGTCAACCATTAATTTCCCTTTGTTATTGGGATCAGCAATCAAGCGATAATGAGTGACTACTGCGCACTCCTTGGCAAAGCCTTCTGCATTTTTTTCTTCTGCCTCAAAAAGTGACTTAGGAACAAATAATGGGAAATAGGCATTCTGATGCCCAGTATCTTTAAACATCCTGTCTAAAACATCACGCATATTTTCCCATAAGGCATACCCATAAGGCTTAATTACCATACATCCTCTCACCGCGCTATAATCGGCCAGCTCCCCTTTAATGACTAGGTCATTGTACCATTGAGAGTAATCCTGTGCCCTTGATGTTAATTCCTTTGCCATTGTATAAATCTTAACTTTTTATATTCTAAGAAACAAGTACTAAAAACGCTAATTATTTTAAAATTTTGTACCTTTATAGTAGCAAATGTATGCTAAATAAAGGGCATATAAAAACCAAAAACTACATCAAAATGAACAAGATTAAAACGACCGCTAATGTAAGGCTTATGGCCATTTGCCTAGTGACGTTTAGTTTACTAGGAATGGGATGTACAAGTTTGCAACAATCTACAAGTATTGCAACTGACGATTTATATACAACACCTAACAATGCTAACACTACCATTGCTTCCAATAAGAAAATAATTAGTACTGAAAATTGGGGAGTTCCTAACAAGGTTCAAAACTACAATTCGAATCAGCAAAATAATAACAGTAATAGTCAAAATTACAATAACAACCAACAAGGGGTAGCTGCTGATAATGAGGAATATCAAGACTATCAAAACTATCAAGACGATCGATATTTAAGATTAAAAGTTGCCAACAGAAATAGATGGAGTAGCATCGACGATTTTGGTTATTGGAATGACCCTCGTTTTAACAATGCCTTCTACCCATCTTACAGTGGATGGAATAGTTGGTATACTGGATACTATGGTGCTTCTTGGTATAATCCATTTGGATCTATTTATTCTATGGGCTGGGGCGGATACAATCCTTACATGAGTTCCTTTGGCTATGGCATGGGATGGGGATATAATGATTTTGGTTATGGTGGATTTGGCTATGACGGATTTGGTTATGGTGGTTTTGGTTATGGCGGATTTGGCTACGGTGGTTTTGGCTATGGCGGATGGAACCCCTTCTTTGCTGGTGGATTCTGGAATCCTTATCGTTCCTATCATCATGATTGGGATGGACATTATAACAGACGTGGCTTTGGAGAAAATCGTCAACAAGATATTGCCACCCGCTCTATGCAAAATAGTGCGGTTAGTTTAGGTGCTTACCGAAATAACAGAGGCTATAATAATTCCAACAATAATTCCAATGTTTCCATTGCTAATACAAGAAACTTAGCCAATCCAGTAGTGAATACCAATTTTGGAAGTTTAATTAAAAGAGTAGTTGCCAATAATGCAAATGTCAATAATAGCAACGGTAACAACTCCAATGGTTATGATAGGCCGGCAAGATACTTTAATAATAACAGCGCTAACAACAGTCAATATAGAGCAGCTAATACAAATAGTACGCCATTACAAAGCACTAACAGTTCTAATAGTTCCGGTGGCAGAAGTGGCGGTTTCAATAGTACAGGCACTTCCTCAGGAAGCGCCCGTCCTGGAAGAGGCCAGAATCAATAGTATTGTATTTCCAATTTGCTGAAAGCTGTATTTAAATAAATAAAAATTATGAAGAAATTAGTTTTATTGATCATCCTAGGATCAAGTTTAACCTCGTACGCACAAGATCCTGAAGATGGATTAAGACTATCTTGGTTTAATCCAAGCGGAACAGCAAGAAGTAACGCTCTAGGAGGTGCTATGGGTTCATTAGGTGGAGATTTATCTGCCAATCATATTAATCCAGCCGGATTGGGTTTGTATAAATCAAGTGAATTTTTATTAACCCCGAAATTTCTAGTTCAAAACAATAAGTTCAATTATCGTGGAACAAATAGCACCAGTAATGATAGCAAATCTAATTTCGGATCTATAGGGATTGTATTAGCCGAAGGAAAAAGAGTTAATAATTGGACGAGCACTGCTTTCTCTGTTACCTTTAATCAGATAGCCGATTTCTCTAACCATGTAAGTTTTAGCGGACTTAATAATCAAAGTAGTTTATCTGAAAAATATTTAGAAGAATTAGTTCATGATCAAGCTGACACCAGTAGTGCATTAAGCAATTATATTTTTGGTAGCTCATTGGCTTATAGAACTTATTTAATTGATACCACGGCCAATGCAGCTGGCGCTATAACTGGCTATCAAAGTCTAGTGCCTATTTCAACTGGTACTAAACAAACTTACGACGCCGTTACCAGTGGTAGTTACAATGAATTGGCTTTTGGATGGGGAGGTAATATGGAAGATAAATTATACTTAGGCGCCAGTATTATTATGCCGATGATTAATTACAGTAAATCACTTTATTATTCCGAAACCGATGCTTCCAATAATGCCAATAATTCATTTGGCGGATTCGCCATCAATGAAACATTTAGTTCCAAAGGCTGGGGTATTGGAGCTAAATTTGGTGTTATTTACAAACCTGAGCCTTTTTTAAGAGTTGGATTTTCTTTACATACTCCTCAATTGATTTCATTCAAAGACTTATTAAGTGTTGATATGACTACCAATACAGAAAAGTATGCTGGTACACAATCCGCTAGCTCGAACGATTTAAACAATGGCTATCCAGGTGAAAGAGATTACACCGTTGCAACCCCGCTAAAAACTATTTTTAGTACCAGTTATTTTTTCGCTGCGCCTAACAAACCAACACAACCGCTTGGCTTTATAAGCGCTGATGTTGAATGGGTAAACTATTCTGGCACTCGCTTTTATTCCAATACCTATGATCAAGAATCTACCAATTATTATAGCGCTTTAAATAGCACCATTAAAGAAATTTATAAAAATAATGTAAACATTAAGATAGGTGCTGAAATAAAATTAGATGGCAATTGGATGATACGCGCAGGAACTGCTTATTATGGCACCCCTTATGCAGACGAAGCCATCAAGGCCTCTAGATTTGTTGTAAGTGGTGGCTTAGGGTATAGAACCAATAGACATTTTATTGATTTTACAGTGATCAATAGTAGCAGTAAAGATGCCATCTTCCCTTACCGATTAAATGACAAAGCAAATACCTTTGCAAATATGACCGGTAATCAATTAATATTTAATATAGGTTACGGCATTAGATTTTCAAAGTAATTCTACTTCATAAGTATAAAAAAGACGTCCCGCTTCGATTACTCGTTGCGGGACGTCTTTTTTATACCAATCTATCTGTAAAAACTTACTCGTCTATTTTAAGTCGCTTGTTTTTAATCCTTGGTTCACTTTAATACTTGTATATTTTATAGCAATCTTTAATTGACCCATATCAATCAACTCATCCGAAGGTAATTGAATACCATTTACTTGTTGATAGGCATTAAAGAAATGTTGTTGGGTAACTGTACCTCTTCCTGGAACTTCTTCCGACTTAGAAGTTTTAACCAATAAATAAGAGCTTGCATCATAATAACGATGTGAAATTTTTCCAGACGGCGTGGTCACTTCTACATCAATAGCATCTTTATTATTTATTTTTTCAGCACCAATAATTTTTAATTGATAGCCCTTCGTTAAAAATAGTTGCTCAGGTGAAATATTGGCAGACTCATCAAGCCCCTCTTTTAAATCCGGTGTAATAGGTGCTTCCTGTCCTTGTTGTGTTACTGAATATTTACCATCCACCACTGCTTGACGCATAATGGCCATGCCGCCCATGGACATCGTGGTTACCGAATTTCCTGGGAGAATAATAGTCTGTTCCATATTGAGCGTCTGACCCATCAAGCTGGCGGTACCTTTTAATTGTACATCGGTTACTGCAGCCAAAGCCTCTTTAGTTCCAATAGCTGCCAAGGCCTTCTCCATTAAACTAGCTGGAGTTAAATTGACATCTGCTTTAGCTTCTACAGGAGCCGCCACTTCATTGCCTTCAATATCAAAATACTTTACTGGACCATATTTTTCTAGGCCTTTAGCAATTTGCTTGGCATTACCCACCACTACTATATGCATTTTAGCGGGATTTAATAATGCAGTAGCTACTTCTTTTACATTTTGTGCATTCACTGCAGCTAAATTGCTTAAATATTTTTGATAGTAATCAGCAGGCAAGTGGTTCACTGCAATAGACAATGCAAAATTAGCAATCGTTATAGGATTTTCTAAAGAACGAGCAAAGCCTCCAGCCAAATAATTTTTCATTCTGCTTAATTCTGTATCCCCCACTTTCGCGTCTCTGATAATGTTGATCTCATGTAATATTTCTTGAATAGAACTATCTGTTTTTTCATTTCTTACAGAAGATTCTGCTTTGAAAAATCCAATTTGCTTATCGGGCTTAATAGAAGAGTAAGCGCCATAAGTAAACCCATGTTTCTCTCTTAAATTAGCAAACAATCTACCTGAAAATCCTCCTCCTAAAATATTATTCATTACAACAGATGGAATATCATTGGAGGATCCTTTAGTTAACTCTACTGTAGTAGCAACTACTACGACACTCTGCACAGATGCAGGACGATCTACGATAGCCACATAAGAAGTATTGGGAAGTACTGGCTTTTCATAATTAGGTTTTGTATAAACACCCTTAGCCCAAGTAGTAAAGTTTTTTTCCGCCAATGCCTTTGCTGCTAATGGCTCAATATCTCCCACAAAAATTAAATAGGCGTTGTTGGGAATCCAATAAGTTTTAATAAAATCTTTAACGTCTTGTTCTTTAACTGCATTAACTGTTTTAACAGTGGTCACTTCACCATAAGGATGATTACCCCCATAGACCAATTTATGCACCACATTGTTCGAAATAGCATCAGGCTCATCTTTATTCGATTCAATTCCTGAAATACTTTGCTTTCTCACTTTTTCTAATTCATCCGATGATAAAGCTGGGTGCAATATCACTTCGGCTAATAATTCCATTAATTTTGGAAAATTATTTTTAAGTGAACTAACGGATGCATATTGACTAGAGGTAGACAAGCTCCCTCCTAAAAATTCAACCGCTTCATCTAATTCCGCCTTTGATTTTTTGGTGGTGCCTCTTTTTAGTAATTGTCCAGCCATTTCTGCCATGCCCGATTTGTCTCCTTCTTTAAACCCATCCACATCCAAGGCTAAAGTCGCTGAAACTCGAGGGAGCTTTGTGTTTTTTACCACAAAAACTTGTAACCCATTGGCTAAAGTAAACTTCACCGGATCGGCCACTTGAATGAGTGGCGCTTTGCCTGGCGAGGGGGCCTTGGTTCGATCTACATTTTGTGCCAAAGAAAACAATGGCAAACTTAATAAAGCAATGTATAAATATTTTTTCATAAAATTATTTTTTAATGAGCGCAAAGTGGGCTCGATTATTTAGCAGTTGTTTTTTCTTTAGGTAAATAATAAAGTACTACTCGATTGTCTTTATTTAAATATTTTTTAGCCACATTTATAATATCTTGTCTAGTGACTTTATTGTATTTTTCTAATTCAGTGTTAATTAAATTAGCATCTCCAAAATATACTTCGTTATTGGCCAAGCTTTCTGCAATACCAGCCATGGTTGCTTTTGAATTAACCAATTCGGTAGTAATTTGATTTTTTACTTTTTGAAATTCACGCTCCGTCACTAAATTAATTTTAAACTCATTCACCACACTATCCATATTTTTCTCTAAAGTGTCTACTTTCACGCCCACATTGGCAATGGCTAATGCAATAAATAAACCTTCATCTTCATTAAAAAAGGGAACTGATTGGGCCGCTGCCGCCAATTGCTTGGAATCTACTAAAGCTTTATTCATTCTGGAAGATTCTCCTCCAGACAATAAGTTGGACAAAACATTAAATGCATAATATTCATTGCCGCCTTGTTTTGGAGCACGATAGGCATGAAATACGGCTGGTAATTGAATGTTGTCATAAATAACATCTCTTACTTCTCCACCCAATGCAGGTTCCTTTATGGAAGGTCTATTCATTGGCAAGCTGCCTTTTGCAATAGGACCAAAATAAGCTTCAATTTTTTTCTTCAATTCAGGAATATTAATATCCCCTGCAATTGATAAAACGCAGTTATTAGGAACATAATAAGTTTTATAAAACTTAATAAACTCTTCTAGTTTTGCAGCATTCAAATGCTCCATACTTCCAATAGGTGCCCAACGATAAGGATGAACCTTGTAAGCTCTCTTCAGCATCTCCGTTATGAAAGATCCATAAGGACGATTGTCCATTCTTTGACGCTTTTCTTCTTTTACTACCTCGCGTTGTGTATTCACGCCTACCTGCTCAATCTTAGCATGCATCATACGCTCACTTTCTAACCACAAACCTAAATCCACTTGATTAGAAGGTAATAACTCATAATAAAAAGTACGGTCTTGTGAGGTATTGGCATTTAAAGCCCCTCCAGCATTGGTTACATATTTATCAAACTCTCCTCTTTTAATATTGTCAGAACCTTCAAACAATAAATGTTCAAAAAAATGAGCGAAACCGGTACGCGCGGTGTCCTCGTTTTTAGAACCAACATGGTATAATGAAGTAACTGCCACAACTGGGGCAGAGTGATCTTCATGTAAAATAATTTTTAATCCATTGGGTAAAGTATATTTTTCAAATTGAATGGTTTGGCTTTTTGCCTGAACCAACAAAAGTGAAAATAGGCTTACCATAAGGATAGCTCCTAATTTTTGCATAATGTTAATTTTTAAAAATAAGTGTAGGGAATCAGTTTTAAGGGTACTGATTATATATTAAAACTAATGATAATTTGCCTCATTTAGAAATCAAAAATAGACAAGTGGCTTTTAAAGTATTTGGTCGGGTACTACACTTGACGCATTGTACCAATGGATAGCAGGGTCTTTCTTAAACCAGGTCATTTGCCTTTTAGCATAATGTCTGGTATTTTGCTGAATCAGCTCTATCACCCTTTCTTTACTTATTTTTTGATCAAAGTAGTCCATCCATTCGCTGTAGCCCACGGTATTAAATGCATTCAAATGGTAAAAAGCTTGCAACCCTTTCACTTCTGTTTCTAAGTCAGCCTCCACCATATCCAAAACTCTTTGATTGATTCTTTCATACAATTGCTCCCTCGGCATTTCCAAACCAATTTTTACAATTTTAAAAGGCCTTTCTACAATTTTTTTTGTTTGAAAACTTACAATAGAAACGCCTGTTCCTAAAAAAACTTCTAAGGCACGCATTAATCTTTGTGGATTTTTTTGTTCTCCTTGCGCCCAATAAGTAGGATCCTTAACCGCTAGTTCTTTTTGCAACCACCTTAAACCTAATTTTTCATATTGGTTAATGATCCCCTCTCTAATTGCTGGATCAATGGCAGGTATCAAATCTAACCCTTCACAAAAAGCTTTAATGTACAATCCTGTTCCGCCAACCATCACCACTGCATCTTTAGTTGCTAATAAACTATCTACTTTTTCAAGCGCCCATTTTTCGAAAAAGGCAACATTGATTTCTTCGGTGATGGAATGACTGGCTATAAAATGATGGGGCATTTCATTTAATTCTGCAATGGAAGGTCTTGCTACTCCAATATTCATTTCTTTAAAACATTGGCGCGCATCTGCCGAAATAATTTCGGCACCTAAAGTTTTTGCAAGCGCAATGGCAAAGCTAGTTTTACCCACTGCTGTTGGCCCCATTACAATATAAACAGTTTTGGACATTTTAGTTTAAAGCTTAATTAAATTTGAAATAAAGAATGAAAAGAAAATAGAACTTACTATAAAAAAAATACTAGAATGCTTCTCCTTCAAAAAACTCGCTGCCAGAGGATTCTTGGGAATCTTCTTCAGCATCTTCATCGCTATCATCTTCATCAGATGCGTTCGCTTCTTCTTCTTCGCCTTCTTGACCAAAACCTTCTTTGGCTTCAGATAAATCATATTTTTCTTCGATGTCTGCGAATTTTTCTCCTAACATTCCTTTGGTACCATATTGCATTGGGCCCACACCTTCAATGCGACTCACTAGTGGATATTCCAAACTCATATCGGCATCTGCATTCTTAATAACCTGAATGAGCTCAATTAAAAATGACCAAGACTTTACAAAATCGTATAAGTAAATAAAATGTTGATTGGTATCAATAATTTCTGAACCTATCGTAGTTTCTTCCATTAATAAAGGAGGTGCTTTGTATTCTTTTTCGTACACTTCCTTACTAATTTCACGCCCTCTTTGCCAAGTATCATTACTTCTAAAAAAAGTGGCATCATGTTTTTGATCAAATTCAAATGCCCTCAAAATTATTTGATGCAGATCTGCAAAATTTTGTGAATGCTTCACCAAAACATCTCTATAAATTACATCATCTTCTTCCCAATAAATCCTAAATTTTAATACTGCCATTTTGGTGATTTGAAACGCTAAATTACTATTTAATTATAGGAAATAAGCCTAGTTTTTCAGCTTCTTTTAACATAAAAGCATAAGCTGCGTCATAGTCATTAGGAATAACCCCATCTAAAATTGCTTCCCTAATAGCATCTTTGATAATACCCACTTGTTTCGAAGGTGTTATTGCAAATAACTCCATGATAATTTCCCCGGTAATGGGTGGCTGCCAATTTCTAATATTGTCCTTTTCTTCTACTTCCTGTAATCTAATTTTCACATAGTCAAAACCTTGCAAATAGCGTTTTACCTTTACTTTGTTTTTACTGGTAATATCTGCAGCACAGAGCAACATTAAAAAATCAATATCTTCTCCTGCATCAAATAACAATCTTCTTACCGCGCTATCTGTAACCGTTTCTTTGGTTAAAGAAATAGGTCTTAAATGCAAGGCCACTAATTTTTGAACCATTTTCATTTTCTCATTCAATGGTAATTTTAGTTGGGTAAAAATTTTAGGCACCATCCTTGCACCCACTACTTCATGTCCATGAAAAGTCCATCCAAAACCTGTTTCAAATTTTTTTGTTTTAGGTTTAGCAATATCATGTAGTAAAGCAGCCCATCTTAACCAAATATCATCAGAGGCAACAGCAACATTGTCTAACACTTGAAGGGTATGAGAAAAATTATCCTTATGCCCAATGCCATCTAGGGTTTCAGCGCCTTCTAATTGAAGCAATAATGGGAATATATGGTTTAATAACCCCGCTTCTTTTAATAAGTACCAGCCCTTGGAAGGGGTAGCAGTCATCATTATTTTTTGTAGCTCATCGGTAATTCTTTCTTGAGAAACAATTTTAATTCTATCGGCCATTTTTTGAATGGCTAAAAACGTTTCAGGAGTAATCGTAAAATTAAGTTGAGTAGCAAAACGAATGGCGCGCATCATACGCAATGGATCATCATCAAAAGTTTGTTCGGGGGCCAATGGGGTTCTTAAAATTTTATTTTCTAAATCCTCTAAGCCTCCAAATGGATCAATGATGGTTCCAAAATTATTTTCACTTAATTCAACCGCCAATGCATTGATGGTAAAATCTCTTCTATTTTGATCATCCTCAATGCTTCCTGGACTCACTTGAGGTTTTCGACTGTCTTTTGAATAACTTTCTTTTCTAGCCCCAACAAATTCAATTTCTATGGCCTCCATTTTAACTTGCGCAGTTCCAAAGGTCTTGAATAAAGAAACCGGAGGTCTAGGTTTAAATTGATGGGCAAAAGCAGTAGCTAATTCAAGTCCATCTCCTAAACAAACAATATCAATGTCCTTAGTTGGTCGATCTAATATTCTATCACGCACAAAGCCCCCTACCGCGTATGCAGGTATTCCCATTTTAGCGGCTTCCGATGCCACTACCTTAAAAAGGGCTTGTTCTGTTGCTGTGAAATTAATTTGCATGTCCACAAAAGTACTAATGTTGTAGCACTTGTAATAAAGGTGCCGTCAATTGTTGAATTTGAATAGAATGGGCACAATTAAAATGATCTAAAGGGCAAGTCTTTTTTCCGTGAATCCCACAGGGTCTGCAGGCTAAATTTTCTTTAGTTTGTACCACAAATCGCTGGTCCGACAAGGGACCATAACCAAATGCGGGAATGGTAGAACAATAAATAGCTACCACGGGTGCGTTAACAGCAGATGCAAAATGCATGGGTGCCGAATCGTTTACATAATTAAGCACTGCTTTTTGTTGCAGGGCAGCAGATGCAAGAAATCCAAGTTCACCTGCTAAATTGATCAATTGTGTATTGGCCCCTAAAGCATTGATTATTTTTTCACCAATGATTTTATCCCCTGCCCCTCCCAAAATATAAATAGGACCATCAAAGGGGATGGCTTGTAAAAAAGCAACCCAATCAGTTATTGGATATTGCTTGGTATACCAAACCGATGCGGGTGCCATACAGATATAGGGTTGTCCTTGGTATTTTTTTACTTTTTCAACATCCTCTAAAGCAGGATACAATTTTGGTTGAAGCAATGAAATTTTTCCTAGCACTTGAATCAATTGGTGGTTTCTATCTATTTCATGCATTCCCTCTTGTATTTCAAGGTGCTTGATCGCATGCGTAAATAAAAATGAAAATGGATTTTTATCAAAGCCAATTTTAAATTTTGCTTTTGACAAAGCCGTCCACAATCCAGTGGCAGCAAAACGTTGCACATTCACTACCGCATCGTACTTTGTCTTTCTTATTGCAAATAAAACGTTTAGCCAATGGATGTATTTTTTCTTTTTTTTATTCCACACAATTACTTCATGAATAAATGGATGTTTTGTAAAAAGCGATTCATTGCCTTGACGCACTAATAGGTCAATAGCTGCTAAGGGATATTGCTGGTGCAATGATTCTAATAGGGCAGTACTTAGTACTACGTCTCCAATAAAAGCAGTTTGTATGACTAGAATTTTTTGCATTTACTATTTTAAGATCTAATGATAATTAATTCGCCATCCTCATTCCATTTAACAATTGAAGAAGGTTGCTGTAACTCGGTTTCCTCTTGCCTGTGTTTTACTACATAATCAACGCCCTCAATAATATCCAATGAAATATCTTGAAAGCATAAAGGAGTAGGATAACCAGAAATATTAGCAGAAGTACTTACCAATGGTTTTCCTAATTGCATAATTATTGATTTACAAAAAGGATCTTTGGTAATTCTAATGGCTATAGATTCATCTGCAGCCATTAAATTATTGGCCAAATTTTTTGCTTTTTGATAAATGACGGTGGTGGGTTTATGAATGCCTTTGATATAATCAAACACTTGCAAGTGCGCATCTTCAACATAATGTAAAATAGATTGTTCTTCTTCTACCAATACAATCATAGCCTTGGTATCCACTCTTTTTTTTAATGCAAAAATTTTAGCTACTGCTGCTTCATTGGTGGCATCACAACCAATACCCCATACAGTATCGGTGGGATACAATATAAGTGCTCCTTTTTTAAGCGCCTCTAAACAAGCCTGAATATCTTCTTCGTAAGCAAACATGTTGCAAATTAATCAATACTTATAAATAAACGAAGGTTCATTATTGTGCAAAAGAAACTGCTACAAATTCTAGGCTTGTTTGTAATTTTGTACAAATAACAAAAATGGAATTAAAAAATAAGATTGAAGCGGCCTGGGCCGATCGTAGTTTATTAAAGGACGAAACTTATAGCAATGCAGTTCGCACAGTCATTGAAGAAGTGGACAAAGGCCGATTAAGAGTAGCGGAACCCAAGGACAACCAATGGGTAGTGAATGAGTGGGTAAAACAAGCCATTCTTTTGTATTTTGCTATTCAACCCATGCAAACCTGGGAATTAGCCCCTTTTGAATTTCATGATAAAATGTTACTTAAATCTAATTATGCTGCTTTGGGCGTAAGAGCCGTTCCTCATGCAGTTGCTCGTTATGGTGCTTATTTGGCTAAAAATGTGGTTTTAATGCCAAGCTATGTGAATATTGGAGCATTTGTTGATGAAGGCACCATGGTTGATACTTGGGCCACAGTTGGTAGTTGTGCTCAAATTGGTAAAGGAGTACATTTAAGTGGAGGCGTTGGTATTGGAGGGGTTTTAGAACCATTACAAGCCAGCCCTGTAATTATCGAAGATGGATGTTTTATAGGTAGCAGATGTATTGTAGTAGAAGGAGTACATGTGGAAAAGGAAGCCGTTTTAGGCGCCAATGTAGTACTTACCCAAAGCACTAAAATTATAGATGTAAGTGGAGCAACCCCCATTGAATACAAAGGACGAGTGCCTGCCAGAAGTGTCGTAATTCCTGGATCTTATCGTAAATCATTCCCAGCCGGGGACTATCAAGTAAGTTGTGCTTTAATCATTGGTCAACGTAAACCAAGTACCGATTTAAAAACAAGCCTAAACGATGCTTTGCGTGACTTTAATGTAGCCGTTTAATTCACTTTAAGTTAGCCTAAAAAATTTGGGGTGACCAAGACGAATCTCAATCACCCCGATTATCCTTCCCCCAAAGGATAATTATTTTAAATTAATAATATTTAATAAATTATTAATATGTATTTGTTATTTTAAAAGCTATTACGAATATGACGCTCAAACGCATCTCAATCCAAATAATAAATAAACTTAGTGGTGAAAATTTATTAATTATAATAAATTATTGATAAATAGTATT
>CANFOM010000001.1 GCA_947448725.1 Bacteroidota bacterium | reverse complement strand
CTATTGCCATGATTGGAGGTGGCAGTTTTCCGCAGCCAGGTGAAATTTCATTGGCCCACAATGGAGTGCTGTTTTTAGATGAGCTTCCTGAATTCAATAGATCGGTTATTGAAGTTTTAAGGCAACCCATGGAAGAAGGAGTAGTAGCTATTGCAAGAGCAAAAATGAGTGTTCAGTTTCCTGCTCGGTTTATGTTAATGGCCTCTATGAACCCCTGCCCCTGTGGTTTTTACAATCATCCTCAAAAAGAATGTCAATGTAGCCCAGGTACTATTCAAAAATATATGCATAAAATATCAGGCCCTTTATTAGACCGAATCGACTTACACATTGAAGTTTCCCCCGTACAGTATGAGGAACTTCGAGGTAAAGACGAAAGCGATACCTCGGCCACCATCGCTAAAAGGGTACAAAAAGCAAGAGAAATTCAATTTCAAAGGTTTGCATTAGAAGAGGGCGTGTATACCAATGCACAAATGAACAGCAGTCAATTAAAAAAATTTTGCGCCATTTCCTCGGAGGCTGAAACCTTGTTAAAAAATGCGATGGAGCAATTTCAATTAAGTGCCCGCGCTTTTGATCGCATTTTGAAAGTAAGCAGAAGTATTGCAGATTTAGAAGGCAAAGAAAATATTGAAATAAACCACCTTAGTGAGGCCATTCAATATAGAAATTTAGATAGATCCAGCTGGGGTCAATTCAAAAATTAGCATTTTTTTGGAACTAAAACCCCGTTTCTAATATTGCCCAGTTTTTAGCAAAACCAAAGTGCAAGCTTCAATAGTTTCAATACCATTTTTAGCTGCAAGTGAAGCTAGTATTGGGTTTTCAGTGCCTGGATTAAATATAATACGACGCGGCGCAAGGGCAATAATGGCCTCCAAATACTCAGTTTGTGCTGTTGGACCCAGGTATAAAGTGACGGTATCAATACTCCCTTGCTTTGGCCATTCATTGATGATGGCTGTATGATTGATAAACCCTTTTTTGATGCCAAAAGGATACACTTCATACCCTTTTTCTTCTAAAAGTGCTGTTGCTAAAAAACTATATCGTTCTGGATTGGGCGTTGCGCCAACCACTAAAGTCATGGGTGTCTGCATTACACAAAACTATCGTAAAAAATCAATACATTTAATTTAGTTACAATAAAACAATGTAATTTTATGGTTCTAAAATAACTAACAATTTAAAAATAAACATCATGGCAAAGTCAAGCAAGAAAAAAGTAGTAGCAAAAAAGAAAGTCGTAACAAAAAAAGTAGCCACTAAGAAAAAAGTGGCCACTAAGAAGAAGGCAACTGCAAAAAAATCAGCTCCAAAAAAGAAAGTAATAGCAAAAAAAGGGGCGCCTAAGAAGAAAGTTGCTCCAAAAAAAGCAGCACCTAAAAAAGTAGCTCCTAAAAAGAAAGTAGTAGCTAAGAAAAAAGTAACCGCAAAAAAAGTAGCTCCTAAAAAGAAAGTTGCTCCAAAAAAAGCAGCACCTAAAAAAGTAGCTCCTAAAAAGAAAGTAGTAGCTAAGAAAAAAGTAACCCCGCCAGCAGCAGCTCCTGTAGCAGCTGTAGTTGCACCAACACTTTTTACTGAACCCACTACTACGCCAACGGCTTAGTAACCCTATTCAATTAATAAATCCCGTCCCGATTCCGTTTATTCGGGTAAGACGGGATTTTTTATTTTAATTAAAATTATAAGTATGCGAATTATTTTAATGCTTTTATGTTTCCCTTTTTTATTACAAGCACAAACCAATCCCATTGCCGAAAAAACAAAGTCAATGGAATTTCACAAAGGATATTTTAATTATTGGTGGGATGCCAATCAAGGAAAAATATTTATTGCTGTAGATAAATTAGACCTACCATTTTTGTATGTAAACTCTTTACCTGCTGGCCTAGGATCCAATGATATAGGGCTTGACAGAGGACAGATTGGAGATACCCGAATTGTCTTTTTCCAAAGAGTTGGTAAAAAAGTATTGCTAACACAACCCAATTATGATTATCGTGCAGTCACTAATGATCCTAGGGAACAAAAAGCAGTGACAGAATCATTCGCACAATCTATACTTTTTAGTTTTACAGTGGAAGCCGAAGAAGGAAGCACAATTTTAATTGATGCTACTTCTTTCTTTTTAAGAGATGCACATGGCGTTGCGGATAGAATCAGAAAAATGAAACAAGGCACTTACACTTTAAATGAAGGCCGCTCTGCTATTTATATCAATAACACGAAAAATTTTCCTAAGAACTCAGAATTCGAAGCTACGCTTACTTTTGTAGGAGGTGCAGACGCTGGTAGATTTATTCAAACTATTGCGCCATCCACCGAAGCACTCACGGTAAGAATGCATCATAGTTTTGTAGAACTTCCAGACAATAATTATACCCCGAGAAAATACGACATTAGAAGTGGTTACTTTGGATCGACTTATTTTGATTACGGAAATGATATTAGTGAGCCTATACAACAAATGGTTATTAATAGACATCGCTTATTTAAAAAAGATCCTACTGCTGTATTAAGCGAACCAGTGAAGCCTATTATTTATTATTTAGACAATGGTACACCCGAACCCATACGATCGGCATTATTAGATGGTGCAAGATGGTGGAATCAAGCCTTTGAAGCAGCAGGTTATAAAAATGCTTTTCAAGTGCAAGTACTTCCAGATACGGCAGACCCAATGGATATTAGATACAATATGATTAATTGGGTACATCGTTCTACCCGAGGATGGAGCTATGGTTCAACCATCTCTGATCCAAGAACCGGTGAAATTATCAAAGGCCAAGTATCACTAGGCTCTTTACGTGTTCGCCAAGATTATTTAATTTTTACAGCTTTACTTTCTCCTTATATCAATGGCCAACCGGTTTCTGATAAAATGAGAACTGCTGCCTTGCAAAGATTAAGACAATTGGCTGCGCATGAAGTAGGTCACACCATTGGGTTGCAACACAACTATGCATCCAGTTTCAATGACCGAGCTTCTGTTATGGATTATCCGCATCCTAATATTTATGTGAATGAAAAAGGTGACATTGATTTTTCAAAAGTGTATACCAATGAAATTGGCATCTGGGATAAAAGAGCAGTTCTTTTCGGCTACCAAGATTTTGGGAAAGTAAGCGCTGCAGTTGAGAACGCGGCATTAGACAATATGCTCGCAGAAAATTCTAAGAATGGTTTACTATTTATTGCTGACGCGGATGCAAGAGCCGCAAGTGGATTTCATCCTTATGCACATTTATGGGACAATCAATCCGATGCAGTAATAGGTTTAGAACAAGTGATTGCAGTGAGGAAAAAAGGATTAGCACAATTTGGTGAAAATGCTATTCCCAATGGAACACCGCTTGCTAAATTAGAAGACGTATTAGTTCCTTTATACAATTATCACCGCTATCAATATGAAGCTGTCACCAAACTCATTGGTGGCATGAATTACAATTATAGTGTAAGAGGTGACGCCCATCAAGTGAAGCCTACCCTTTTATCCAATGCCATTCAACAAAGAGCTTTGAATGCAGCTATAGGTTGCTTATCGGCAAGTACCCTTGTACTTCCAGAAAATATTTTAGCATTAATTCCTCCGCGCCCTCCTATGTATTATGGCGTTGGTGAATTATTTGAAAAAAGAACTGGAATGAGCTTTGACGCTTTAGCGGCAGCGGAAGCCTTGGCTGATTTTGAATTAGGATTTTTATTTAATGTTGAAAGAGCTAATAGATTGGTGCAAAACAAAGCCAGAGCCAACAACCTTGGTTGGGATCAGGTATTAGATGCCATTTTAGAAAAAACCTGGTACACTAAAATTCCAACTGGCTTAGAAGGAAGCATTCAATTACAAACACAACAATTAACCCTTACTTGGTTATTAGGCCTTAGCCAAAGTCCAGAAGCTAACTTTGAAGTAAGAGCTATTTGTAATGACCGAATTGTACAATTAAAAAGCAAATTAGAAACTTTAGCAAAAACAGATCCTACACATAAAGCACAGTATGGTTATGCTTTAGAAAGAATTAAAAATCCAAAAGATATTGTACTTCCAAAGCCAACGACTATCGCA
The DNA here is from genome assembly GCA_947448725.1 of Bacteroidota bacterium. Classification (GTDB taxonomy): domain Bacteria; phylum Bacteroidota; class Bacteroidia; order Chitinophagales; family Chitinophagaceae; genus Sediminibacterium. The sequence continues at coordinate 247,073 of CANFOM010000001.1, read as the reverse complement.
CCAGGCGCTCCCATTGGATGCGATCTAGACTAATAAGACAATCTTATAATAGGATATAAATAACCCAAAAAAGGCCCCCGAGTTATCGGGGGCCTTTTTTAAATCATTAGCGCAGCATTCATTAAAGTTTATATATCATAAAACTCCAATAAATTACACAAACATTCTTATAGGTTCTTCTAAATAGCTTTTTAAAGTTTGTAAGAAAGCAGACCCAGTTGCACCGTCCACTACTCTATGATCGCAACTTAAAGTTACATTCATCACATTGCCTGGAACTACTTGACCATTTTTCACCACCGGCTCTTGTGCAATACCGCCCACTGCTAAAATACAAGCATCTGGTGGATTAATAATAGCCGTGAATTGATCTATACCAAACATACCTAAGTTAGAAATAGTGAAAGTGCTTCCTTCCCAATCGGCAGGTTGTAATTTTTTATCTTTTGCTTTTTTAGCAAACTCCTTTACAGAAACACTTATCTCATCCAATGAAAGTCCATCTGCGTATCTAAGTACAGGAACCAATAATCCTTCGTCCACTGCTACTGCAATGCCAATATTCACATGATGGTTTTCGCGAATCACATCGCCCAACCAACTACTATTTACTTTTGGATGTTGTTTCAATGATAAGGCTACCGCTTTTACGATAAAATCATTAAAGCTTATTTTAACAGGTGCTGTTTCATTCACTACAGTTCTTGCAGCAATGGTCGCATCCATATTAATTTTCATAGTTAAGTAAAAATGCGGTGCCGTAAATAAACTTTCGCTTAAACGTTTTGCAATTACTTTGCGCATTTGTGATACAGGCGTATCTATAAAGCTTACTTGACCAACAAAATTGGTATTTCTTGGTGCCGCCATTTTTGCATTGCTGGTGGCATTGCTTGCTGGCTTATAATTTTCTAAATCATGTCTTGTAATTCTTCCGTGTTCGCCAGAACCTTGCACAAATTTTAAATCGATGCCTTTGTCTTTTGCGATTTTCTTAGCCAATGGTGAAGCAAATATTCTTCCTTCATTAACAACAGCTGCAGCAGGTGCAGTTGTTACCGGCATAGGCGCAGATGCTGTGTTGGCTGGGGCAGTTGCACTTACTGGACTTGCTGCAGCTTCCGCTTTAGGTGCACTAGTAGATTTAACTGATTTTACAATGCTATCAATATCTAATCCAGGTTGTCCAATAATGCATAACAATTGATTGACTAATATTTTTTCTCCCGCCTGAGCTCCTTGGTATAATAAAATTCCGTCTTTATATGATTCCAATTCCATGGTGGCTTTATCTGTTTCAATATCTGCCAACACTTCGCCTTTGGTTACTTTATCTCCTACTTTTTTATGCCAACCAGCAATCACCCCTTCGGTCATTGTATCACTTAAGCGTGGCATCAATACCACTTCTTCCATAGTACTTAAATCAGCAGCAACAGTTAAATCAGCAGCTTGTGCAGCTATTGGTGTTGTTATAACTTCAGTAGCAACAGGGGCTTGTGTACTTGTTACTGCTCCAGCTGTGTTTTGTGTAATTAAAGCAGTTACATCTTCACCTGCTTTTCCAAAAATTGCCAATAAATCATTTACTTGTAATTTGCCTCCACGCGGCGTTCCAATATGTAATAAGATACCATCCTGATAGCTTTCCAATTCCATGGTTGCTTTGTCCGTTTCTATTTCGGCCAATAAATCACCTTTTTTAACTGTATCCCCCACTTTTTTATGCCATGCAGCCACCACACCTTCGGTCATGGTATCACTTAAACGGGGCATTAATATTACTTCAGCCATAAATAAAAGGAAGTTTTGTAATTAGGCGTAAAATTACATCAAAAATGTTTTTTTTCCCACCAGAAAAAGCAATTTTATAACAAAAAGAGCCAAATTCAAGGCTATTTATCCAAAAGCAAGGAGTCTATTGCCCCTGAGCCAAACTATAGGCTTTTTTATCTGCCCACATATTCAATATTTCTAAGGAGCATATTTTAAAATCTATCGCCAAAGCTCGGTAAATATCTATTACATCATCCTGAGATAAAGGCAAGGAATTGACGGTCTCAAAACGACAATAATATTGATTCACTAAGTTGGTAAAAATAGAGCCTGAAGGCCAAACCTGCGTTCCTCGATTGGTGATGGTTACCAATTTAAGTGCGTCGGTGGTATGACTTAAACATCTATCTGCAATTACTTGTGGCTGATCATTACTTTCTATAAAAAAGTCAACGCCTACAATTTTATGATCATCATTTAAATCACTTTGCAACATTGGATTATGCTCCAATTTAAAATTGGTAGGTGTTACATAAAAATTAGGCAACAATGGTTTTGGATTGTGCAAGGGTTGCTTTCCAAAATTATCAATAATGGCTTGTGCAAAAACAGTAGTGTTCACTGATGGAATTTTTTTATCGCCAAAATCTCCCGTATGTATACCAGATTCTAAAGTAAACAACAAAGCATTCTCAATGGAGATGGCTTGTTCCATTAATCCTAAATGACGTAGCATACTTAATCCACTTAATAAAAGTGAAGTGGGATTTGCTATATTTTTTCCTGCAATATCTGGAGCTGTTCCATGTACTGCTTCAAAAATAGAAATATGATCTCCAATATTAGCAGAAGGCGCAAAACCAAGCCCACCCACTAATCCAGCACATAAGTCACTAACAATATCTCCTTGTAAATTAGTTAATACAATTACATCGAATAAGTCGGGGCGACTTACCAATTTCATACACAAATCATCTACAATTACATCATCTGCTTTTAATTCAGGATATTCTTTGGCTACTTCCTTAAATACTTCTAAAAATAACCCATCGGTTAATTTCATAATATTCGCCTTATGACCACATGTAATTCTTTTAGCACCTTTCTTCTTCGCCATTTCAAAGGCATAGCGTATCACTTGTTCACTTCCAGGTCGAGTAATGAAACGTCTGCCCAAAGCTACATCCTGTGTAAGCATGTGTTCTATTCCACCATAAGTATCTTCTATATTTTCTCTAACAATGGTTAAATCTATAGGAATTCCCGCTTTGCTAAAAACAGTTTCTACTCCACTTAATGTTTGAAATTTTCTATCGTTGGCGTAAGTATTCCATGTTTTTCGTGCAGTAACATTTACACTTTTTACCCCTTTTCCTTTAGGCGTTTCCATAGGTCCTTTAAAAAGGATGCCTAAGGCTTCAATGGTGTCTTTTGCTTGAGAAGTCATTCCACTGTTAAACCCCTTGTCAAAAACCCATTTCCCCATATCTACAAAATCATATTCCAAAGGCACTTTTGCTGCATTAAAAATAGTGATGACTGCTTCCATAATCTCGGGCCCAATGCCATCTCCCTTTGCTACTGCGATCTTCATTTTGGTATATTTTAATGTGAAATTTTGAGTTTTTTCGAATGCTTTTTTAGCCCTAAATCATTAGTTTTCGCAAAGTTACGCGACTTATGGGGTCTAATAAAAAAATTGCATGCCTTTTTATATAATCGGCCCAAAAAAATTGGTACTTTTATCCGGCAGTATTCTCTGCCATTGTACAATAGACAGTTTTCTTATGGTCTCAAAAATTTCAGAGGGCGTTGAAGTAAGCATAGAAACCTTTTACCAAAAGGATTATAGCAACCCTTTGCAAAATGAATACATGTTTGCTTACCGCATTACCATCGAAAACCACAATTCTTTTCCTGTAAAATTGCTAAAGCGCTATTGGGAAGTATTTGACAGCAATAGCGAACACCGCGTTGTAGAAGGTGAAGGTGTGGTGGGTGTTCAGCCTTTAATTATGCCAGGGAAACATTACCAATATGTGAGTGGTTGTCATTTAAAGAGCGAATTAGGAAAAATGCAAGGCCATTATACCATGGAGAATATTGAAACCAGGGATTTAATTCATGTTAATATTCCCGCTTTTAAAATGGTAGCTCCTATTAAGTTGAACTAGGTGTAATTGATTCACCACCCCCTATTCAATAGGCTGTAAAATTTACTTCTTTAATTAGCGAGTTTATTTCTGTTAAAAACCGACCTTTACCCTATGAAGATTTGTATCGCTCAGCAGAATTATCATATTGGCAATTTTGAACAGAATACGCTTAAAATTATAGGTGCTATTGAAGAAGCCAAAAAACAAGGAGCAGATTTAATTTTATTTAGTGAAATGAGTGTTTGCGGATATCCTGCTAGAGACTTTGTAGAGTTTGATGATTTTATAGCAAAGTGCTATGAAAGTATTGAACAAATTAAAGCAGCAGCCGATACCATTGGCGTTTTAATAGGAAGCCCTGCACGCAATCCCAACAAAAAAGGAAAAGATTTATTCAATGCTGCATTTTTTTTGTATGAACAAAAAGTGATTGCCGAAATTCATAAAACATTATTACCTACTTACGATGTATTTGACGAAAACAGATATTTCGAACCTGCTGATGATTGGAAAGTGGTTCCCTTTAAAGGAAAAAAATTAGCGGTTACCATTTGTGAAGATATTTGGAACTTAGGCAACAACCCCTTGTACCGAATTTGCCCGATGGATAAAATGATGGATCAAAAGCCTGATATCTTATTAAATTTAAGCGCTTCTCCTTTTGACTATACGCATGATGAAGACAGAAAAGCAACTATTAAATCCAATGTACTTAAATATAAAATTCCATTATTTTATTGCAACGCCATAGGCAGTCAAACTGAAATAGTTTTTGATGGTAGTTCTTTGGTATTTGATAAGGATGCGAACTTATGTGGCGCACTACCCATGTTTGAATCGGCCATGGCTATATTTGATTGTTCCGATGATGGTTCAATACTTGCTCCTATTTTAGAACCTGCAGCAAGAGTGCCCAATAAAGAATTGAACCCATTAACATTAATTCCCGAATTAAATATTGATCAAGTATACAAAGCCTTGGTATTAGGCGTTAAAGATTATTTTAATAAAATGGGTTTTAAAAAAGCAATTCTAGGCTCATCTGGAGGTATTGATTCTGCTATTACTTTAGCCATCGCCTGCGAAGCACTGGGCAAAGAAAATGTACATGCCATTTTAATGCCTTCTCCGTATTCAACCGATCATTCGATTAACGATGCGGTACAATTAAGTAAAAATTTGAATAACCCATACGATATCATCCCTATTAAAGAAGTGTATGAAAGTTTTTTGTCTACATTAAAACCATTGTTCAAAGACTTACCCTTTTCCTTGGCAGAAGAAAATATACAAAGTAGATCAAGAGGTAATTTATTAATGGCGCTTGCTAACAAATTTGGCTATGTATTATTGAATACTTCTAATAAAAGCGAATTGGCTACGGGCTATGGTACTTTGTATGGAGACATGGCTGGAGGATTGGGTGTTTTAGGCGATTGTTATAAACTGCAGGTATATGCACTGGCCAACTATATTAATCGAAATACAGAAATCATACCAAGAAATATTATCACCAAAGCCCCAAGTGCCGAATTAAGACCTGACCAAAAAGACAGCGACAGCTTACCTGCTTATGAAGTGTTGGATCAAATACTATTTCAATACATTGAAAAACGAGCCAATCCAAGTACCATTAAAACTCTTGGATTTGATAGCGCCTTAGTAGACAAAACCTTGAAGATGGTGAATACCAATGAATATAAACGGAATCAGTTTTGTCCTATTATTCGTATTTCGCCCAAAGCTTTTGGCGTAGGCCGAAGGGTTCCTATTGTAGCGAAGTATTTAAATTAATCTACATTTTCGTTTTAACCTATACGGCCTAATTTAAATAGTTATATTGTACTAATATTAATTTGATTTATTTTATGAAAAAAGCATTTATTGTAGGCTTAAGCATGTTATTGCTTTTAGCCAACCTTTCAGTCATTGCTCAAGAAAATAATCCAGTATTGCCTGGCGCCTATCAAACAGAACAATACCTTCCTTTATTAAAAAATAAACGAGTAGGTGTTTTTACCAATCATACCGCGATGGTGAATGGCAAACACTTAATTGATACTTTGTTATTGGCAGGCATCTCCATACAAAAAATATTTACGCCCGAACACGGTTTAAGAGGTACTGCAGATGCTGGAGAAATGACCAAAGATAGTACTGATGCAAGAACTGGAATTCAAATAGTTTCTTTGTTTGGAAATAAATTCGAACCCAATACCAACGACTTAAATGACATTGATATTTTATTGTTTGACATTCAGGATGTAGGTGCCCGTTTTTACACTTACATTTCTTCCTTGCAATATTTTATGGAAGCCGCATCCGCTAACAATAAACCCTTAATTATTTTAGATCGTCCCAACCCCAATGGACACTATGTTGACGGCCCAGTGTTGGAAAAATCATTCTCTAGTTTTGTTGGAAGAAATAGTATCCCTATTGTATACGGCATGTCCATTGGAGAGTATGCTACTATGCTAAATGGAGAGCATTGGTTAAATGAAAAGAACAGCAATCATTTATCCCTTACCGTCATACCTTGTAAGAATTACGACCACCAAACCATGTATAGTTTAAATATTGCCCCTTCTCCTAATTTAACCAGTATGAATGCCATTTATTGGTATCCGAGTACTTGTTTAATCGAAGGTACTGTTTTAAGTGAAGGGCGCGGAACGGATCATGCTTTTGCTTACATAGGCCATCCATTGATTGCGAATAAAGGTTTTGAATTTACGCCCTTGTCCCGAGTGGGTGCTCAGGAGCCAAAATTAAAAAATAAAATTTGTTATGGTTGGGACCTCAGTCAAAGAAATGCCCCAACAAATAAAATTGATATTGAGTTGTTGATTGAAATGTATGACGCCTTCCCTGAAAGAGCCTCTTTTTTTGTAGCATCCCCTGGGAAAAATACGACTAATTATTTTTTTAATAAACTAGCCGGCAATGCAAGTTTAATGCACCAAATACAATCAGGCGCTTCTGCTAAACAAATTAGAGCAAGCTGGCAAAAAGGCCTGCTAAAATTTAAAAAAATTAGAAAAAAATATTTACTCTATAAAGATTTTGAATAAAAAAAAGGCCCCGAGTATTCGGGGCCTTTTTTTTATAAGTACACTATTAATTTCCAATAATAGGTATCATTAATTTATGAACAGCTTCATTTAAAGCTTTTACCCCTTCTTTTTTTATATTTTCATATTTATTCAATTGCTCGTCCGTAAGCGTTTTTAATGCTGTAAAGGTTTCTTTAACTTGTTTGGTTGGCGCTACATATCCTGCAGCTGCAGATTCAAACACACCTGCTACTTTATCATCCAAACGAATAGGGAAGTTTAAAACGTCCTGTCCACTCTTTGCCTTGGTTTGATGCAACGCTTCCTCTATACTAGTTAAGCTTGTTAAAACATCATTGCTTTGCTTTTGGAATATAGAATCCTTCGTTTTCTTTTGTAACCCTTGCACTTGTGAACGAATTTCCTTAATGCCTTTTAAAGTTTTCATGATCGTATTAAAGCAATCTGATACTTCTAATAAAAATTGTTCTTGCGCTTTTAAATCTGCATCAGACACTTTATAATTTGGATCCGCTAAAATTGTAAAGGGTTGCTCCGTCACCGTATTGTCAAGGGTTACTTTTGCAGTGTACTTACCTGGAGCTGCTAATACAGGATTTGTGGAACCATTCCAAAGTATCAAACTGGATTCTGGTTTTTCTATTTCAGTATGGTACATATTCCAAATAAAATTTTGGAATCCCGCTTCGGCGCTTGGTCCGCCTACATCATTTTGATTAAAGGTTTTGATGACTTTCTTTTGATCATCTAATATACTTATCATCACTCTTGAAGAATCAGAAGCGCTGGCGGCTTTCCAATAGTTAATAACAACCCCCTTTGGAGGATTTATTCCAACATTAGCAGGCAGCCCCGTTCTTTTGCCACGACCTCTTCTGCCTAGTATTTGAGGTGGAACGCGATAGGTATTGGCAATTGGGAAAACTTCACTTGCAGTGGGTGCAGCTTTGAAATTTTCTACAAATGATAAATCATCTAAAATATAAATACTTCTTCCTTGTGTACCCACGATTAAATTTTGATCTTTGATCAATAAATCAGTGATAGGTGTTACAGGAAGATTTAATTGAAAACGCTCCCAAGATTTTCCATCATTAATAGAAACATACAAACCGAACTCAGTACCTGCAAATAAAACACCCGCCTTTCTTGGACTTGCGACAATTGTTCTTGTGAAATGCAATGGGTTAATTCCATTGGTTATTTTTTCCCATGTTTCTCCATAATCATGGGTTACATACAAGTAAGGAGCAAAATCATCTAATTTATAACGCGTCCCTGCAAAATAAGCAGTGCCTTTTCTTAAAGGATCTACTTCCACTCTATTCCACATCATCCATTGTGGAACATCTTTTGGAGTCACATTTTTCCAATGCGCACCGCCATCCTTACTTACATTTATTAAGCCGTCATCACTTCCAGTCCATAATAAATCTTTTTCTAATGGAGATTCCGCTGCAGTAAAAATGGTGCAATAATATTCTACACTTGTATTGTCTTGCGTGATAGGTCCTCCAGAACTTTTTTGTCTGCTTTTATCATTGGTAGTTAAGTCAGGAGAAATTTGCGACCAACTGGCACCATCATTTTCTGTAGAAAATAAATGATTCCCAGTGGTATACAATTTTTTAGGGTTGTGAGGTGAAAAAAAGATTGGTGCATTCCATTGAAAACGATATTTCTGCACATCGGCGCCCGCACCCATTGGATTGTCTGGCCATACATTTACTACTCTATTCTCGCCCGTCTTGTGGTCATACCTAGTAATTAAACCCCCATAAGAGCCACCATACACTACATCACTATTCAACGGATCTGCCACTATATAACCACTTTCACCGCCAGCAGTTACTTCAAAATCATTCTCTCCAATATAAGCACCATAAGAACTTGATAAAATTCTAAAGGCACTATTGTCCTGTTGAGCACCCAATATTCGATAAGGGAAATGCGTATCTGTACTTAATCGATATACTTGTACAGTGGGTTGATTCATTACAGAACTCCAATTTTTTGTACCATCCAAACTAACTTGCGCTCCACCATCATCACACAAAATCATTCTTTTGCCATTTTTTGGATCTATCCATAAATCATGATGATCTCCATGTTGTGTAGCTACAGAGGCGAAAGTTTTTCCTCCATCACTCGAAACCATAAAATTTACATTAGGACAATAAATTTTATTTTCATCTGCAGGATCAACAAACACTTTGGTATAATACCAAGCACGTTGACGAATATTATTATCACTACTTACCAATTCCCAAGTTTTTCCTGCATTTTCCGACGTATATAAACCGCCGTCTTTATTCTCTATTAAAGCATATAGTTTATCGGTATTTGATTTTGCAACCGCAATGGCCGTAATACCCCATACCCCTTTTGGAAATCCTTTATTGGTTTTAATAGAATTCCATGTTTCTCCGCCATCGGTGCTTTTATATAAACCAGAGCCCTCTCCACCACTTTCCAAACTATAAGGGGTACGAATTAATTGCCAAGTGCCTGCATATAAAATTTCAGGATTGCTAGGGTCTATCACTAAATCACTTGCGCCTGTTTGCTCATTTACATATAATACTTTTTTCCAATTTTGTCCACCATCCAAACTTTTATAAACCCCTCTTGTTTCATTGGGACCAAATAAATGACCCATCACTGCTGCCCAAATAATATCTGGATTTTTTGGATGCACTATAATTCTTACAATATGTCTTGCTTCTTTTAATCCAATATTTTTCCAAGTTTTTCCATCATCAATCGATTTCCACATTCCTCCTAAACCTTCACTCACATTGCCCCTCATGGTGTTTTCTCCTTCTCCTACATATACCACCGATTCATTAGATGGCGCTAAGGCTATAGCACCAATGGTACCACCAAAGAAGCCATCTGAAATGTTTTTCCAATTACTCCCTGCATCAGTTGATTTCCAAACGCCTCCTCCAGTCGAACCCATGTAAAAAGTATTTACATCGGTATATGAACCCACCCCCGCCGCAGCCCTACCACCTCTAAAGGGTCCAATCAATCTAAAATTTTGCGCTTTAACAATGGGATCCTGCGCAATTCCATTAGATTGTTCGGCATTGGCAGCTACTGTTTTTTTCTTTTGAGCATTCACTTTATCTACAGCCACCAAAAAAAACAGGGTTGCAGTAATTAATAAAAACTTTTTCATGCTATTCATTTTTTAATATTTAAATAATAAAATAACGGGCCCTTATATTGATGAAGGGCCCGTTAGCTATTTTATTTTATTGATTCATAATCCTTGAATTTAGCTACGGGTGTAGCCTCCACTAATTTCCTAAAATTGAGCCAATCTTTGGTAAAGAAATCATTTGCTTTTGTAATTACATTTTGAATAGCTACTTCTGCTTCTTGTAATTTCTTTTCTTCTTGCTCTGCAGGCATGGTGTTTTTACCTAAAAGCAACATACTCGCATCTCTAATAATAGAAATAGGGGTAATTACTTCAACCGTACCATAACCCTGCTTCTCTTGCTTTTTACCCATAATGTATTCACGTAAAGCTTTTGATTTTGCAGTAACGTCTTTATGCGCTTTATTTAAAGTATCTAAACCTTTGTCTTTTTTATCCTTCCACTCTGTTTTTAATTGCGCCAACAAAGCGTCTACTTCGTCTAATTGATCTAATGCACTATTAAATTTATCTACACTTGGCTGATGCTTTGCTAACAATTCATCTTGCTTTTTAACGACTTCAGTTCTTTCGGCTAATCTCGCATCATCTTTTACCTCTATCCACATAGAGTCTTTTTTATTATTAGCCGTAACCACCACTTTATATTTTCCAGCCAATACATCACGCCCTTTAAATTCTTTTACATCATCTGCATCTGCCACTTCTTCAATCATTCTTCTACCACCCCCTCCACCAGTTTTTGGCATGCCTGCTGCACGATTTCCTTTTTGTTCAAATCCCCAATATTGTCTGTTAAATCCAGAGTCTACTTTAAAAGTTAAGTTTCTAATAACAGAATCTTGCGCATCTTTAATTTGCACTTTTACTTTTTTAATACTATCTATTAAATAAATTGTAAAGGGATATCCTGCAGGGCGGTTGGTTCCATCATACATGCCCCAAGTACTCCATTCGTAACTTGAATTTTTATAGGCTGCATTAATAACAGCATTAGGTGCAGCTACAAAAAAGTTAGTGGCCACTCCTTTATTATGTGCCAACTTACGCAATGGTTTAATATCATCTAGCACCCACATGGCTCTACCAAAAGTAGCAATCGCTAAATCGGCTTCTCTTTCTTGAATGGCAAAATCATAAGTAGAAACAGATGGGTAGCCATTTTTCCATTGCTGAAAACGCTCTCCATTGTCCAAACTTACATACATACCTTGTTCTGTTCCTACAAATAATAAATTAGGTTCCGTAGGATCTTGTATCACAGTTAATGCAAAGCCTGTTACTTTAGCCGTACTTAAAATATTAGTCCAAGTTTTTCCTAAATCGGTCGATCTAAAAATATATGGCGCAAAGTCCCCTTGTCTATAATTATTGGCTACCACAAAAACTTCATTGGCATTGTAAGTAGAAGGTCTAATTTGAGGAACCCATGCGCCCTTTGGTAACCCTGTAATGTTTGCAGTTATATTGCTCCAGGTTTGTCCTCCATTAGTTGTTAATTGAATGTTGCCATCGTCCGTACCTACCCATATCAAATCCTTTTGAACAGTAGAAGGAGCAATGGTAATAATGGTGCAATGATTTTCTGCACCAGTTATATCTACACTTAATCCTCCATTATTGGTTTGATCAATTTGCGCACTATCATTGGTGGTTAAATCGGGAGAAATTACTTTCCATGCAGCTCCTTTATTTAAACTCTTATGAACAAATTGAGAACCAAAATAAATTGTTTTTTTATCGAAAGGATCTTGTGCAATAGCCGCATTCCAGTTAAAACGTAAAAGTGTTTTTGCATCAGGTGCCGGTGGCTGTATATAAGAATTTTCTCCTGTTGCTGTATTGTATCTTCCTACTGAACCACCTTGACTCATGGCATAGACCCAATTGGCATCTTCAGGATCAGGCGCTACATCAAATCCATCTCCACCCCATAAATTATCCCAATAAAAATTCTTGATGCCTCCTTGTATATACGTATAAGCAGGGCCTCTCCAAGAACCATTGTCTTGCATGCCACCCATAATATGATAAGGTGTTTCATTGTCTACATTCACATGATAAAATTGACCCACTGGAATTTTTTCATCAAACATCCAAGTCTTACCGCCATCTCTTGTAATGCCAATACCACCATCATTTCCATCGATGATCAATTTATTGTCTGTCGGATGAATCCAAAATGCATGATGGTCTGGATGAATACCACTATAAGGAATAACGGTTTCGAAATTTTTTCCTGCATCTATACTTTTAACCACCGTTTGACTAATGTACCAAAGTGTATTTTCATTTAATGGATCACAAATAATATCTTGGAAATAAAAAGGACGATTGTCTACAATTGATTTTTGTGCATTCACTAAAGTAAAATTATATCCACCATCATCACTTTTGTATAAACCACTTTTGGTAGATTCTACCAATGCATACACTCTATTTGGATTGGATTTACTCATAGCAATTCCTACACGACCAAGATTACCATCAGGCAATCCATTTTCTTTTCCCAATTTGGTGAAATTTTTTCCGCCATCTATCGTCATATAAATACCACTTCCTTTTCCGCCACTTTCTAAATGATAAGAATTACGGTAATGGTGCCACATAGCGACCAATAATTTATTGGGGTTTTTGGGATCCATAATCATATCTCCCACACCAGAAGTATCATTGGTATATAAAATTTGATTCCAGGTTTCGCCACCATCTGTAGTTTTATACACTCCTCTGTTTTTACTCTGTCCATAAGGGTTTCCAATCGCTCCTGCATAAACTATATTTGGATTGGTGGGATCTATAATCACTCTATGAATATTTCTGGTTTGCTCCAAGCCCATTCTTTTCCATGTTTTACCAGCATCCAATGTTTTATAAATTCCTTCGCCTATACTCACTGAATTTCTTGGATTGCCTTCGCCTGTTCCTACCCAAACCACACTTGGATTTGATTGCTGAATAGCTACTGCACCAATATTTAAAATAGGTTGTTCGTCAAACACAGGTGTCCAACTAACCCCGCTATTATTGGTTTTCCAAACACCGCCAGATGCGGCACCGATCCATATATTATTTGGATTGGCTATTTCTGCATCAATGGTAGTTACCCTTCCACTCATGGAGGCGGGCCCTACATTACGAGGTTTCCAGTTTTTAAATACTTTATTGATGTCTACTTGGGTTTCTGTAGCAGCCACTACAGGAACTGTTTTTTTAGATTTTTGTGCAGACAAATTAGTTACTGACAAGGTCAATGACAATAACAAGGTTCCAACAATAGATATACGCATAATTATAAGTTTGCTTATTTTGAAGAAAATAGAGTCTCTAAACTATCCATTTTTTGGCAAAAACGGGTGAAAAAAGGACGAAAATACCAAGGCTTTTGATGTGTGGTAGGACTAGTATCGTTCAATAATGCCGGCGATCCCCTGGCCTCCACCCACACAAGCAGTCACGATGCCATATTTTTTATTCAATCTTTCTAAATCGTTTAGTATTTGAACGGTTAATTTACTACCCGTACAACCCAAAGGATGGCCCAACGCGATGGCACCTCCATTAATATTTACTTTATTGGCATCCAATTCAAGCGCTCTAATCACCGCCAAAGATTGAGAAGCAAAAGCTTCATTTAATTCAAACAAATCTATTTGATCCTGTGTCATACCAGCCTGCTTGAGCACTTTAGGTACAGCCGCAATGGGACCAATGCCCATAATTCTTGGGTGCACTCCAGCCGATGCACAATTCACTAATCTTCCAATAGGTTTTAATCCTAAGGAGTTCATCATCTTTTCACTCATCACCATTACAAAACTAGCCCCATCACTTGTTTGAGAAGAATTGCCTGCGGTAACAGATCCTTTTAAAGCAAAGGCTGGCTTCAGTTTAGCCAAGGCTTCCAAAGTTGTATCCGCTCTCACTCCTTCATCAGTATCTACTACATAAGTTCTTGTGGCTCTTTTATTTTTTTCGTTAACATAGGTTTCATTCACAGTAATAGGTAAAATTCCTTTTTTGAAATACCCATTGTCAATGGCTTGCTTTGCTTTTTGATGTGAAGCCAAAGCGAATGCATCTTGATCCTCTCTACTCACTTTATATTCATTGGCTACTGCCTCGGCAGTTAAACCCATCGATAAATAATAATCAGGTTCATCTACTGTAATAGAATAAGCAGGAACTGTTTTCCATCCAGCAGTAGGAACCATCGACATCGATTCAGTGCCACCTGCAATTATACAATCCGCCATGCCTGTTCTAATTTTGGCAGTCGCCATGGCAATGCTTTCTAAGCCACTGGCACAATATCTGTTAATAGTAATGCCTGGTACTTCAATGCCCAAAGCTTTAGCAGCAATAATTCTTCCAAATTGCAAACCTTGTTCTGCCTCTGGTACAGCATTACCAACAATGACATCATCAATTAATTTTGGGTCTATTGGAGGCAGTGTTTGCATCAATCCCTTGATCACTTCAATAGCCAATTCATCGGAACGCATGAATCTAAATCCACCCTTTTTACTTTTTGTAACGGCTGTTCTAAAGCCAGCTACGATATACGCTTCTTGCATAAAATAAGCATTTTGAAATGGTCTTTGTAAATTGCCCTTATTGACCCCCCAAATGTAGTCATTTTTGTAAAAAGTTGTTTATGCAACTAAATAATTCATTGTAAATTTGCAATATGTTATACCCTCTTCTAAGAAATAGCCTTTTTCTCTTACCTCCCGAGACTGCACACCATATTTCGATGCGTGGTTTGCAATTGGCATCTTCAGTGCCATTATTAAAAAAGCAGTTGGCCAACACCTTTCAATATCAAGAAAAGGATTTAGTAAAAACCTGTTTAGGCTTACAATTTCCTAACCCAGTAGGATTGGGTGCAGGCTTTGATAAAAATGCAGCTTATTTAGATGAATTAGAAATGTTAGGTTTTGGATTTGTAGAAATTGGAACAGTGACCCCTAAACCACAAGGAGGAAATTCAAAACCAAGATTGTTTAGAATTCCAGATCAAAAAGCATTAATTAATAGGATGGGTTTTAACAATGATGGCTTAGAAATAATTGCGAAAAGATTAAAAGAAAGAAAAGAAAAGACAGCATCCAATTTAATTGTAGGTGGCAATATTGGAAAAAATAAAGTAACGGATAATAGCGAAGCTTGGGTAGATTATTGCACCAACTTCAATGGCTTAGAATCGGTTGTAGATTATTTTGTAGTAAATGTGAGTTCACCCAATACACCCGGATTGAGAGAGTTACAAGAAAAAGAATCTTTAAGAAAAATATTTTCTGAATTGCAAAATTTAAATAAAAATAATAAACCCATTTTATTAAAAATTGCACCCGATTTAGAATGGTCTGCCTTAGATGATATCATTGAATTAACTGCCGAAATAAAAATTGATGGCTTGGTGGCTACCAATACTACCATAGATCGCAGCTTATTAACTGGATTAAATGTAGAAAGGGCTAAAAAAATTGGAGCAGGTGGATTAAGCGGAAAACCTTTGTTAGAAAAATCAACACAAGTATTACAATACATCCACAAAGGCATTGCCGGCCGCATTCCCATCATTGCCAGTGGTGGCATATTTACGGGCGAAGATGCACAATCAAAAATAAATGCGGGTGCTTCATTGGTTCAAGTTTGGACTGGATTTATTTATGAAGGTCCTACCATCGTAAAAAATATTTGTAAAAGCTTAAGCGCCAATAAATAATCATGTTAACCATTCAAACATTTTGCTTCAATGCCTTTCAAGAAAATACCTATGTCCTTTACAATGAAAAAAAAGAAGCCATCCTTGTAGATCCAGGATGTTACACGCGAGAGGAAGAAAAAATATTGACCGATTTTATTGTTAAAAATGATTTGAAGCCCACGCTTTTATTGAATACGCATTGTCATTTAGACCATGTTTTTGGCAATAATTTTATTAGCGAAACCTATGGCTTAAACGCTATACTGCATGCCAATGAACAAGTGGTATTAGATCGATTACCAGAAGCCGCAGCCAAATATGGTATTCCTGTGGAAGCTTACAAGGGGGCCATCCAATATATCAACGACCAAGAAATAATTTCATTGGGAAAAGATGCATTTAAAGTTTTACTCACACCTGGGCACTCCCCAGGAAGTGTTTGCTTTTACCATCAACAACAAGATTTTATATTAGGAGGCGATCTTATTTTTAAAGACAGTGTTGGGAGAACCGACTTCCCGGGCTGCAATGCTCAAGATTTGATCAAAAGCATCCGAAATCAAATCCTACCCTTACCTGATACTTTATCCATCTATTCGGGACACGGACCAGTTACCCAACTGGGAAGAGAGCGTAAAATGAATCCCTATATCAAACACTTGTTAGACAACTAATTAAAGCGCGCCCTTCATTGATTTCAAGGGCTAGTTAACAATTTGATAATATTGATTGAATAAGGTGTTGTGGCATATAAAAACTAATTTTGTGTAAGTAAAAAAACTATGGAAGCACCTATTAAGATATTAATTGCAGATGACGAAGCGGACATTCTTGAAATTATTAGCTTCCATTTAATCAAAGCTGGCTTTGAAGTATTCACTGCCAAAGATGGAAGCGAAGCCATAGAAAAAGCAAATACCTACGCACCAGATTGTATCATTTTGGATATTATGATGCCCAAGCGCAATGGTTTTGAAGTTTGTGAATACCTAAGAAGCAATTCCAAATTTGATAAAACTTTAATTGTGTTACTAACTGCTTTAAATGACGAAACCTCTCATATTAAAGGACTAGAACTTGGGGGTGACGATTTTATTACCAAACCTATTAGTCCAAAGGTTTTAATTAGTAGGATCACCGCCTTGTTTAGAAGATTGCAACCTAGCACAGGCCAAAATAAAATAATCAATAGCAACGATTTAAGTATCGACCTTACTCAATACAAAACCACCCTAAAAGGGGTCAACTATGTACTAGCTAAAAAAGAATTTGAATTGCTATACTTACTCGCCGCTCAACCTGGAAGAGTATTTTTAAGAGGAGAGATTCTATCTCAAGTTTGGGGCAATGATGTTATTGTAGGCGACCGCACCATTGATGTGCACATCAGAAAAATAAGGGCCAAGTTGGGCATTGATTGTATCACGACCGTTAAGGGCGTAGGCTACAAATTCGATTATTAGCAATAAAAGGATAACTTCGTACAGGCGTTTTAAATTTATCCAAGGGCTTACACAAATTATGTTTAAAGGAAAAAATCTATCACCAAAACAATTGGCTGCCTTAACAGCCTTACTACTAGCTACTCTAATTACGCTTAGTATTTATATCTTGTTTTCGAAATGGGAATTATTATTGGTTTATTTTATTAGCAGCTTTGTTATTATTTATTTTTTACTCAATGAAATTTTAGAACATTTTATATATCGTAAAATAAAATTAATTTATAAGCTCATTGCACAAACTAAAGCAAGCAAAAGAGAAGAGGCGTATCAAAAATATATATTACCTCAAAAAGGAATTGATGATGTAAGAGAAGATGTGGAAGAATGGGCAGCTCAAAAAACAAAAGAGATTCAAGACCTTCAATCCAATGAAGCTTTTAGAAAAGAGTTTTTGCAAAATCTTTCCCATGAAATTAAAACTCCCATTTTTGCAATTCAGGGTTACTTAGAGTTGCTTGCAGATGGTGCCATGGATGAAATAGAAATGGGAAAAAGATTCATTAACAAAGCGCAATCCAATGTGCAAAGATTGGTTCAATTGCTCAATGATGTGGATTCCATAACTAATTTGGAAATTAATAAAGATCCTATTTTAAAACAATCCTTTATTATTCAGGACATCATCTCCGAAGCCGTGAATAATTTAAATGTGAAATGGCTCAATAAAAATATTCAATTTCATTTTAAGAAAGGCTCTGAAACACCTACTTATGTTTTTGCAGATAAAAATAAAATATATCAGGTCATTGCAAATATCCTTTCCAATGCCTCTAAGTATGGTAAAATAGACGGCCAAATTGTTGCAAGTGTATATGCTATTGAAGATCAAAAAGTTTTAATTGAAATAAGTGATGACGGCATAGGTATTGCCGAAGAACACATTCCTAGGCTATCTGAACGCTTCTATCGAACCGATGATGCTAGAAGTAGAGAAATTGGTGGCACTGGTTTAGGATTGGCTATCTGCAAGCATATTGTAGAAGCACACAATGAAACCATGCATATCAGAAGCAAATTAGGCGTGGGAACTACGGTTGGATTTACCTTGGCCAACAAAGCTTCCTAAAGTTTTTTTTCGTTACTTTGTACTCTAATTATTCTTAATGCAAACTATTTTAGTAACTGGCGGTTGTGGCTATATTGGAGCTCATACCATTGTGGATTTAATTCAAAATGGATTTGAAGTAATTTCGGTAGATAATTTATGTAGAGCTTCCGAACATTCTCTTAAAGGCATTGAACAAATTACAGGCAAAAAAATTAAAAATTACGTCATTGATTTAACCAATAAAGCAGCTACAGAACAAATTTTTATAGACCACCCTACCATTAAAGGTATTATTCATTTTGCAGCGTATAAGGCAGTGGGGGAATCGGTTGAAAAACCTTTGGATTATTACGAGAACAATTTATTTTCGCTAGTACACTTATTACAATTGGCTGTTCAATACAATGCCAAGCATTTTATATTTTCTTCCTCCTGCACCGTCTATGGCAACCCCGATAGCATCCCAGTCACTGAACTTACCGCATTAAAAACGGCTGCCTCTCCTTATGGTGCTACTAAGCAAATGGGTGAAACCATTGTTCAAGACAGTACCGTTGCACATCCATTGTCCAGTATATTATTAAGGTACTTTAATCCAGTGGGCGCTCATCCTTCTATAGCCATTGGCGAATTACCCATTGGTCGTCCACAAAATTTAGTGCCTGCGATTACACAAACCGCCATTGGTAAATTACCAAAAATGCTGGTTTACGGATCTGATTACAAAACACGAGACGGCAGCTGTATCCGTGATTTTATTCACGTGTGCGATATTGCACATGCCCACACATTGGCTTTACAGTATTCTATTAAAAATGATAAAACAAATTATTGCGATATATTTAATTTAGGTACCGGCAATGGCATTACTGTTTTAGAAGCCATCCAGGCTTTTGAAAAAGTTGCTGGCGTAAAATTAAATTATGAAATAGGTCCAAGAAGAGCAGGTGATATTGTTGCTATTTATGCCAACAATGATTATGCTGTAAAAAAATTAGGTTGGACTTGCCAATACGGTCTTGATGAAATGATGCGTACTGCTTGGGAATGGGAGAAAAGCTTAGTAAAATAATTTTACGAATTAATTTTGCACCAACATCTTCGCTGCATTTTCTGCTACTTGCAATGCTTCAATAAATTCTTCTATCTCTCCATTAATCACTGCATCTAAATTATAAGAAGTCACACCCACTCTATGGTCGGTAACCCTTCCTTGTGGCCAATTGTAGGTTCTAATTTTTGCACTTCTATCTCCTGTGCTTACCAATGTTTTACGATGTCTTGATATTTCATCTTCCTGCTTACGTACTTGCTCTTCAAATAATTTCGTACGCATCATCGTCATTGCTTTTTCACGATTGCCCAACTGCGAACGCTCTGTTTGACATATAATAACAGTACCTGTAGGAATATGTGTTAACATTACTTTGGTCTCTACCTTATTTACGTTTTGGCCTCCTGCTCCTCCACTTCTAGATGTTTCCATTTTTACATCTGCAGGATTCAACACAAAATCTACTTCTTCCGCTTCTGGCATTACGGCCACTGTTGCTGCCGAAGTATGAACCCTTCCTTGTGTTTCTGTAGAAGGTACCCTTTGCACACGGTGCACTCCACTTTCAAATTTCATGGTACCATATACATCTTCTCCCATTACTTCTAATATCACTTCCTTATAACCGCCCACAGAACCTTCACTCTCACTTACTAGCGCTACTTTCCACCCTTTTTTCTGACAATACCTTGTATACATCGTAAGTAAATCACCAACAAATAAACTGGCTTCGTCACCACCTGTACCTGCTCTTAATTCTATAATGGCATTCTTGTCATCCTGTGGATCCTTAGGTATTAATAATTTCGTTAAATCTTTTTCCAAACTCTCTTTTTCCGCTTCTAATCCTGGCATTTCCATTTTTGCCAACTCGCGCATTTCCGCATCGTCTCCATTTAAAGTTTCTTTTGCAAATTTATGTTCGTCCAATACTTTCCTATATCGTTCATAAGGAACGATGATTTTCTCCAAGGAACGGTATTCTTTACTCAATTTCCCAAATTCTGATTGGTTATTGATGATTTCCGGATTGGTTAAAGCCACCCCTACCTGCTGGAATCTTGCTTTTATGGCTTCTAATTTGTCTAACATAGTCGTTTTTAGGTGAGCAAAAATAGCTATTTTAGTTGTCAATTAAAACAATCTGTTCCTATGAAATATTTAGCCTCCATTTTACTTTTTATAGCTACCAATGCGCAAGCTCAAGCCATTCACTTCAAATCGGTATTGGTGGATACACATAATGATGCGCTTACTGCATGTATTGAGAAAAAAGTAAGCCTAGATCAGGACTTAACCGGCATCAACCACTCCGACTTAAAAAGATTCAAAGATGGCGGCTTGGATTACCAATTATTTTCTGTTTGGTGCGATGGAACCAAAGCAAATCCTTATGCCTGGGCCATGAGAGAAATGGATACTTTAGACGCAGTGGCTGCGCGCAATCCAGATAAAATAGTAGTTGCAAAAAGCTGGGCGGCCATTCAAAAAGCTTTAAAAGAAAATAAAATTGTGGCCCAATTTGGCGTAGAAGGTGGACACATGATTGAAGATCATATTGATCGTTTAGATACTTTTTATAAAAGAGGCGTTCGCTACATGACCCTTACTTGGAACAATTCTCCCAGTTGGGCAAGTTCACATATGGATGAAAAAAATCCAAACTATACAGGACCTAAAGGGCTTACTGCATTTGGAAAAGAAATTATTCAACGCATGAATAAACTAGGTATTATTGTCGACATCTCTCACGTAGGGGAAGCGACTTTTTGGGACGCCATTAAAACAACTACCAAGCCTGTGATTGCTTCCCATAGCAATGCTTATTCTATTTGTCCAGTCACAAGAAATTTAAAAGATGCTCAAATTTTAGCCGTTGGGAAAAATGGAGGTGTGATTCATCTTAATTTTTACTCTGCGTTTGTGGACAGCAATTTTGAAAAAAAAGACAATGTGTTTAGATTGAAACATAAAACCGAAATGGATTCCTTATTAAAATCAGGCATTCAAAAAGAATATGCACAAACCATGCTTGCCGAAAAATATGCTGCTGAAAGTGAAGCCAATAAGCCCGATATTGAAATACTCATGAAACATTTTGACCATATTGTAAAATTAATCGGCGTTGACCACGTGGGTATTGGATCGGACTTTGATGGCATTGATTCCGCACCCAAACAATTAAGAACCGTATTAGATTATCCTAAATTTACACAAGCCCTTATTGCTAGAGGCTATTCCGATAAAGATATTACTAAAGTATTAGGTGGAAATTTTTTACGTGTGTATCGTATAAACAATCCTCATTAAGAAATTTGAGGATTTTTTATTTAATAGTTTAATAAATTTTGCATCATTTCATGCAACCTACTATTAGCGAGGTATTGTTTTTCTAATTCAATATTAAATGGAATCGGTGTATCCAAGGATGCGCAGCGCATTACAGGTGCATCTAAATATTCAAAGCAGTGTTCCGCTATCCAAGCACTTATTTCTCCGCCAATACCTCCTGTTAAATTATCTTCATGTAAGATTAATACTTTGCCAGTGGCTTTCACAACTTTTTCAATGGCTTCGTAATCTAAGGGAGCCAGGGTTCTTAAATCTAAAATGCTTATGGATTGATTAGGATTTTCTTCCTGGTATTTTTTAGCCCACAAAACACCCATACCATAAGTGATGATACAAGCTACTTCCCCGGTACTTATTAAAGCTGCTTTACCAATGGGTATTTGATAATATTCATCTGGCACTTCTGCTTCAATACTTCTATACAAAGCCTTGTGTTCAAAATATAAAATCGGATTGGGATCGGCTAAAGCTGCAATCATTAATCCTTTCGCATCAATGGGATTAGAAGGATACAATACTTTTAATCCAGGCACATGCGTAAACCAAGCTTCATTGGATTGTGAATGAAAAGGCCCTGCCCCAACGCCCGCCCCTGTTGGCATACGCACCACCACATCTGCATTTTGACCCCAACGATAATGAATTTTTGCAAGGTTATTTACAATTTGATTAAAAGCTACTGTTACAAAATCTGCAAATTGCATTTCCACCACCGATTTAATTCCTTCCAAACTTAATCCCAACGCAGCACCCACTATAGCACTTTCACAAATGGGTGTATTGCGAATACGTTGTTTTCCAAATTGCTGAACAAACCCTTCTGTAATTTTAAAAGCACCGCCATACTCTGCAATGTCTTGCCCCATTAAAATTAATTCCGGATAAAGTACCATCGACTGTCTCAATGCTTCACTGATAGATTCAATAAAACGCTTCTTAGTTAGTATGGGATGATTTAATTGTTCAAAATAAGGAATGGTATTGAGCACCATAGGCGCAAAAACATCTACTATTTCTTCCTCCTCATCTGGCGTAAAAGGAGCAGCCTCCATCGCTAATTTTAAATCTTGCTCTATACTTTGTTTTAATTCGTTTCTTATATCTGCCACTTCCATCTCCGTAAACACTTGCTGGTTTACTAAGTATTGTTCAAAGTTTTTGATAGGGTCTTTTCTGGACCATTTTTCCATTAATTCTTTGGGAACATATTTTACACCACTGGCTTCTTCATGTCCACGCATTCTAAATGTAGCGCACTCAATTAAATAAGGTTTCTGATTGTTGATACAATAGTCTCTAACGCCTTTGATGGTTTCATATACTTCTAAGATATTATTGCCATCAATACGCACTCCTTCCATTCCATAACCTTTCGCGCGATCTACTAAATTTTCACATTTATATTGTTCATTGGTAGGTGTGCTTAATCCATATCCATTATTTTCAATAATAAAAATAACAGGCAAGCCCCATACTGCAGCAACATTAAGTGCTTCATGAAAGTCCCCTTCGCTGGTGCCTCCTTCTCCAGTAAATGCAAGCGTGGCTTTGAGTTGTCCTCTTTGTTGATAAGCGAGTGCGACACCATCTGCAATGGCCAACTGTGGCCCAAGATGAGATATCATTCCACAAATATGATGCGCTTTGTTGCCAAAATGAAAGCTACGTTCACGCGCTTTGCTATAACTATCTCTATCTCCTTGCCATTGTTTAAATAAATCTACTAAAGGCATTTTACGCGTGGTGAAAACACCTAAGTTTCTATGCAAGGGCATTATCCATTCATTCGACTCCATGGCTAATGTAGCGCCCACCGAAATCGCTTCCTGCCCAATCCCACTAAACCATTTGCTAATTTTTCCTTGACGAAGCAAAAGCAACATTTTTTCTTCTATCATTCTTGGCAAAAGCAAAGAACGATAAAAATGCACTAGCTGCTCGTTAGTTAATTTACCCCGTTTAAACTCCATGCTCATTTTTTATTTAAAGGGATAAAAAAATCTTTTTAATTCCTTGAGTTTAATTTGCTTAACAATCTTAAAATTTCTAAGTACAGCCAAACCAAGGTAACCAATAAACCAAAAGCGCCATACCATTCCATATACTTTGGTGCGCCCATTTCGGCAGCACGTTCTATAGAGTCAAAATCTAATAATAAATTCATAGCAGCGATGCCTACAATAAACAAGCTAATGCCGATGCTTAAAGGTGAGCTATCAAAAGCAAATCCCATGTTCACACCAAACAAACCCAATATCCAAACAATTAAATAAAATAAACCAATACCCATGGTGGCCGACATAATAATAGAACGCAAACGATTAGTTACACTGATGATTCTAAAATTATACAATAAAAACATGGCTAATGCCACACCTAATGTTAAACCTACTGCATGTAAAACAATGTTGGGATATGATTTTTGAAACATTGCATTAAAAAAAGCACTAATACCCCCAATAAATAAGCCTTCTAAAATACCATAAGCTGGAGCAATGACTCCTGCCCAACCTGGCTTAAACATCATCACTAAGGCTACCACAAAACCACCAATGGCGCCCACCAACATTAAAGTGGTAGCAGTGCTCGTATTGCCTTCTGCATATACATTCCAAACATACATGGCAGCAGCCATGACCATCACCAATAAAAATCCAAACTTGTTAATGGTGCCTCGAACACTCATTACGCCAAAAGAGTTAGCGTTGTCGTTTAAACTTTTATCGAAAATTTTTTCGGTAAGTGTAGGATTGCTAGAGCTAAAAATTGCCATAAAATTTAATTTAATTTTCTAGTATAAAAATACAAAATACTTTGAATTCATCCTATAAAAAAAGGTTAATTCAGTTAATTTTTAAGCCCTGGATAATGCGTGAGCTTTTCGAATCGATAATGTGGATTTTGCTTTAATAGTGCAATGAATTTATCTAACTTAATGGAATCTGCAGGCTCCCTAAACATATGATCGTGCATTAAAATAACTAAATGGTTTTTGGTTACCGTTTGATTAAGTCTAAGAATGCTATCCGCTAATGCTGCTATGACTTCTGGGCTTTTAATGGGTTTCCCTTTTTTATTAAATCTCCATTCCATATCCCATCCAATAATATTAAAATTAGCACTATCTAATTCGTGCACTAAAGGACGAACCAGTCCACTTGCTCTTCTAACTTCTAAGGTATTCCAAGCATTGTTACCAGGCAGCCTTAAAATATTGTTTTTAGGTAGTAACAATTCTTTAGCCTGCAAAAAGTCGGCAAAAGCCTCTTTTGGGTGATGATAAAAGGGTAAATATTTACCATAAGCATGCGAATAACTATGATTGCATAGGGCAAATAAGCTATCATTTTGTCGTATTTCTTGGTATAATTTTTGACCTTCTTTACTTCTTGATTGATGAAAGCCCACTTCAAAGAAAGTAGCCGCTACCTTATGATTAGAACAAATCCTAATACAATTGGAAGTGCCCAAAATAGGACCATCATCAAAACTTAAATAAATGTGTTTAAGCAAGCTGTCTTGGACCGGTTGATGTATCCCAGTTACCGCTCGTTGGGAAACAGGCAATTCGCCGCCCTTTGCCTCATGGGGCAAGAATTGAAGTAAAAAATGACTGAATAGATAAAAAATGGAGCTATAGGCCATAAAACCAGTGAATTAGAAACTCAAAGTTAGACAAGAAAACTATAAAAAAAATTATAAAAAGTTAAGGTTTTAGGGCTTGGATTTGTACCTTCGTGCTCCAATAAAATGCAATATGCAAAAAGAAGTTGTTTTACAAGACGTCGTGATCAAATTTGCTGGAGATAGTGGAGATGGAATGCAATTAACCGGTCAGCAATTCACGAACAATACTGCCTTATTAGGCATCGATTTAGCTACTTTCCCAGATTTTCCCGCAGAAATTAGAGCTCCTTTAGGAACTTTACCTGGTGTGAGTGGTTTTCAAATTCATTTTAGTTCTAATAGAGTGTATACACCTGGAGATGTATGTGATGTATTAGTAGCTATGAATGCCGCTGCATTAAAAGTGAATTTAAAAAGTCTAAAAAAAGGCGGAAAAATTATAGCCAACATTGAGGGATTCGATACCAAAAATTTACGTTTGGCAGCTTATGCTGATGGCATTAATCCATTAGAAGATGGAAGCTTAGATGGATACGATTTAACAAAAGTAGATGTTACTAAATTAACACGTGAAGCACTTAAAGCATACACAGATCTTGGTATCAAAGAAAGAGATCGTGCAAAAAACATGTTTGTATTGGGTATGATTTATTGGTTGTACAATAGAAACTTAGATACCACGATAGATTATTTGAAAGATAAATTCAAAAAGAAAGAATCTATTTTAAATAGCAACGTTGATGTTTTAAAAGCTGGTTATTTTTACGGAGAAACGGCTGAGCTTTTCACTTCTAGATACAAAGTAGAAAAATCAAAAATGGACCCAGGTACTTACAGAAGTATCATGGGCAACCAAGCTTTGTCTATGGGATTAATAGCGGGTTCTCAAAAAAGTGGACTTCCTATATTTTTAGGTACTTACCCCATTACACCTGCTACTGATATTTTACATGAATTAAGCAAGTATAAAAATTTTGGTGTAAAAACTTTCCAAGCAGAAGATGAAATTGCTGGTATTGGTGCCGCTATTGGCGCAAGCTACGGTGGCGCTATAGGTATGACTTCAACTTCAGGACCTGGAATGGCTTTGAAAACAGAAGCTATGGGCCTTGCGATGATGTTGGAAATTCCTTTGGTTATTATCAATATCCAAAGAGGTGGCCCTTCAACAGGTTTGCCTACTAAAACAGAGCAAAGCGATTTAATGCAAGCTTACTATGGTCGTAATGGAGAAGCGCCTATTCCAATTATAGCCGCCTCTACACCAAGTGATTGTTTTTACATGGCATTTGAAGCTATTCGAATAGCTATTCAACACATGACCCCTGTAATTTTATTAAGTGATGGATATATTGCCAATGGTGCTGAACCTTGGAAATTTCCAACGGCAGCTAGTTTACCTACGATTGAAGTGAAATTTAAAAAAGGGTTAGACGAAGGCGAAGAAAAATTCCTTCCTTATAAACGAAATGAAAAAGGAGCAAGACCTTGGGCTATTCCTGGTACTCCTGGTTTAGAACATAGAATTGGCGGATTGGAAAAACAAGCTGAAACAGGAAACGTAAGCTATGATTCTGAAAATCATGAATTCATGGTTAAAGCCAGAGAAGCGAAGGTTGAAAAAATTGCCGATTATATTCCTTTACAAACCATTGATTCTGGTGCAGAGAAAGGAAAAGTATTGATATTAGGTTGGGGATCTACTTATGGAACCATTAAGAGTGCCGCATTACACTTACAAAGTCAAGGCAAGCAAGTAAGCCATGCACATATTAAGTACATGCGTCCTTTCCCTAAAAATTTAGGCGATATCTTAAAGAATTTTGAAACAGTGGTGATTCCAGAAATAAACAACGGACAATTAATTAAAATTATTCGTGATAAATATTTTGTGGACGCTAAAGGATATAATAAAATAATGGGGGTTCCTATTACTAAGCAAGAGTTAGTAACTGCAGTAGAACAATATTTATAAAAAATAAAATATTTATACAGAAGCGTCTCGAACATTCGAGGCGCTTTTTTTTGCACCTTCTTTACAAAATGCAATTAATCCACAGGCATTGCATTTAGGACTTCTAGCCAAACAAGTATAACGTCCATGAAGAATCAGCCAATGGTGGGCTGTATGCACTAAGGCCTTAGGAATATGTTTAATCAATTCTTTTTCTACTGCCAAAGGAGTTGTTGCTGTCATGGGCACTAAGCCAATTCTTCTACTTACTCTATACACATGCGTATCAACGGCCATATTGGGTTGCTTATCCACCACACTGGTAATAACATTCGCAGTTTTACGACCTACTCCAGGTAAGGTAACCAAGGCGTCCACGGTTAAAGGCACTTCGCCTTTAAAATTTTGCAATAACAATTGGCTCATCCCAATTAAATGCTTGGTTTTATTATTGGGATAAGAGATGCTTTTAATGATTGCAAATAAATCATCAAAACTAGCAAGCGCCATTTTTTGAGGCGTTGGATATTTTTTAAAGATGGTGGGCGTGGTAAGATTAACCCGTTTATCGGTGCACTGAGCAGATAAAATAACGGCCACCAATAATTCAAAAGGGTTGTGATATTCTAATTCTGTTTCTGCAATAGGCAACTGCTGTTGGAAATAAGCAAGCACAGATTGATAACGTTGGCTCTTTGTCATTTTTTATCAGCGCTAGTATTGCTGTCTTCAAACAAATAAACTTCCTCGCCATCGCGTTTTAATAAATAACGCTCTCTAGCAAATTTTTCTATGGCAGCAGGATTGTTTTGTAAATTTTCTAACTGCTTTTTTGTTTTAGAAATTTCATCTTGATAATATTTTTTTGCCGCTTCTAATTTATTTAATTCCACTGCTCTCTCTTTTTGTTGGTAAAAATCACGCTGATCAAAAAATAGCATCCAAATGGCAAAACCCAAAGCAACTAAAAAATAGCGATTGGTAAGGACAGGTAATATTTTTTTAAAATTAGCCATAAAGCAGAGGTAGTAAAATTAGGTAAATTATGGCAAAAAAAGAGGAGCCCCTTGGAGCTCCTCTACTTATTTCCTATTGGGTAGTAAATTACTTATTACCGAATTTTAATTTTCCTTTGGTAGGGAATACGCCCGTCTCACCCAATTGCTCTTCGATACGAATTAATTGATTGTACTTCGCCATACGATCGGTACGTGAAGCAGAACCTGTTTTAATTTGTCCGCAATTCAAGGCTACTGCTAAATCTGCAATCGTGGTATCTTCTGTCTCTCCGCTTCTGTGTGACATAATAGTATTGTAACCGTTGTGTTGCGCTAAAGTAACCGCGTTAATGGTTTCAGTTAAAGTACCTATTTGATTTACTTTAACCAATAAACCATTGGCAATTTTTTTATCTATCCCTGTTTGAATTCTGGTTACATTGGTTACAAATAAATCATCACCAACCAATTGACAACGGTCTCCCACTGTTTCTGTTAGGTTTTTCCAACCCGCCCAATCGTCTTCTGCCATACCATCTTCAATAGATACAATTGGATATTGTTTCACCCATTTTTCCCAATATTTCACCAATTGATCGCTGCTCATTTCTTTACCAGAACTTTTATGGAAAACATATTTTTTCTTTTTAGCATCCCACAACTCACTGTTGGCCGCATCCATCGCAATGGCTATTTGAGAACCTGTTTTAAACCCTGCTGCATGGATCGATTCCAATACGGTTTCAATAGCTTCTTCATTGCTTTGAATGTTGGGTGCAAATCCACCTTCATCCCCTACGTTGGTGCTAAATCCTCTTTTCTTTAATACGCCTTTTAAGCAATGGAATATTTCAACACCCCAACGCAAGCCTTCGCTGAAATTAGGAGCGCCTACTGGCATAATCATAAATTCTTGAAAGTCAATTTTATTATCGGCATGTGCACCACCATTTAAAATATTCATCATCGGCATGGGCAATGTTCTTGCATTTGTTCCTCCAATGTATCTGTACAATGGTAAGTTGGCTTCTTCTGCAGCAGCTTTAGCTACGGCCATACTCACCGCTAAAATAGCATTGGCCCCTAATTTGCCTTTGTTGGCTGTACCATCTAAATCGATCATCATTTGATCAATTTCTGCTTGAGCAGTAATATCCAAACCAATGATGGTCTTTGCAATTAAATCATTTACATTTTTAACAGCTTTCAATACGCCTTTGCCAACATATTTTTTCTTGTCATTGTCTCTTAATTCAACCGCTTCATGAATACCTGTGCTTGCTCCACTAGGAACAGCGGCACGGCCTAAAGCGCCTTCGTCAGTTAATACATCTACTTCAACAGTAGGATTTCCTCGGCTATCTAAAATTTGTCTAGCACGTACTTCAATAATGTAACTCATGTGTTTATTGTTTATGGTCTAAAATATCTGTTTTCAAAAGGAGACCGCAATTTACACCCTTTTTTTTAATGGGTAAGCAATTTGAATATTTCTTCTAAATTGGTATTGTGCTTTTGTAATAAATCGCCAATAGGCTCATCTGCAACCAGTTTCCCTTGATGCAATACTAACACTCGATCACAAATGGCAGTCACTTCTTGTAATATATGGGTAGAAAATAAAATAAGTGCCTCTTTGCTTAAGGATTGGATCAAAGCTCTAATTTCAATCAACTGATTGGGATCCAAGCCCGTAGTAGGCTCATCCAATAATACCAATTTGGGTTGATGTATAATAGCCGCCGCTATACCCAATCTTTGTTTATAGCCCTTGGACAAAGTTCCAATTTTTTTATGTTGCATTAATTCCAAGCCAGTCTGTTCTATTAATTGTGTAATTCTTTGGCTTGGATTTTCAATATGATGCACGCTACTTAAAAATTGTAAATACTCTTTTACATACAACTGCTCATATAAGGCATTGGATTCTGGCAAGTAGCCAATTATTTTTTTGGCTGCTATGGCATCTTGATGAATGGGTATCCCATTTAATTGTATCGTTCCATTGTCGGGGGATAAATAACCAGCGATCATTTTTAGGGTGGTACTTTTCCCAGCTCCATTGGGTCCCAAAAAGCCAACCACTTGCCCCTGTTTTAATTCAAAGGATACCTGTTCTACGGCAACTTGATGGCCATAACTTTTCGACAACCGATCTACAACTAATGACATAGCTCAAAAGTACTTATATAAAATGAATCTTTGAACAACGGCCCTTACAATTATACTTCTTCAGAAGATGCTGGAAGATGGTCGTATTCCCCAGCGGTCGCATATTTCCCGAAAATAAAAAAACCAATACAAATGGGTGTAAAAATTAATAATATAATCACCCACTGTAAAATCACATTCGACTTTACAGCAGCGGTAGCAGTAGTAATTTTTTGATTGGCTTCAAATAATAAAAATAATATAAGCAAAGGCGAAATCAACATCCACAGATAGCCGGCTAATTTTTTAATCGTATTCATAAAATGTTTTTTTAATTGATCATCATTTAAATGATTTTAATCCATCACGTTTTTATCAATCTTGTTGGTTAAATAAATAAGTCCAATGATAAAGCAAACTGCAGCAACGCCAATGGGATACCACAATCCAGCCAAAGAATCACCTTTTGGATTTTGAGCTGTCTTTGTAAACTCCACAATTAAAGTGCCTAAGAAAGGAACCAATCCGCCAAACACTCCATTACCAATATGATAAGGAAGTGACATGGAAGTGTATCTTATTTTAGTGGGGAACATTTCTACTAAAAATGCAGCGATAGGTCCGTACACCATGGTCACATATACAATTTGAATAAAGACCAGCCAAATCATACTCCAATAATCGGCATGCCCTAAGATTTTTTCCAAAACCACATTAGGTTTTGCCGATTTAGAAACAATCAAACTTGGATTTAAAGCGTCAATTGGAATCAAAGCATTGTAAGTAGCCCCTAATTGCAAAGTATCCGTTTTGGTATATTTAAATACGGCGCCATCGGTATACGCGGTATCAAAATTTTGAGTTACATAAATTTTAGTTGCCTCTTTACTATCCGTTTTTACTTTTACAGCCGAAGCCACTGTTTTAGTTAAATCAATTTTATCTGCTCTATTTTGTACACTTGAAATAGTTAAAAATTGTTGATAGATAGGCCGATAGGTAAGAACGGCAAGCAACATACCCAATAACATGATCCATTTTCTGCCTACTTTATCACTTAGCCATCCAAATAAAACAAAACAAGGAGTAGCCATTAAGATGGCGACCAACATAATATTTCTGGACTGTATAAATTCAATCTTACAAACTGTTTCAATAAAACTTTGCGCATAAAACTGACCCGTATACCATACCACTCCTTGGCCCATCACAGCACCAAATAAAGCCAACAATACCATTTTAAAATTTCCTTTTTGTCCAAAGCTTTCTTTCAAAGGATTGGCAGAAGTTTTTCCTTCCGATTTTAATTTGGTAAACATAGGGGATTCGCTCATCCTCATCCGGATCAATATAGAAACACCTACGAGTATAATAGAAATCCAAAAAGGATATCTCCAACCACCCCATTCCGCACTAAAATTTTCTACTCCTTGATTGGACCTAATTAAGATGATAATACCTAAGGCTAAAAATAAACCAAGGGTAGCTGTTGTTTGAATCCAGCTGGTCCAAAAACCTCTTTGTCCTGCAGGTGCATGTTCGGCTACATAAGTAGCTGCCCCTCCATATTCCCCACCCAATGCTAAGCCTTGTAATAAACGTAAAATTAAGACCAAGATTGGCGCCGCCCATCCAATAGTGGCATACCCTGGCACCAATCCGATAGCAAAAGTAGAACCGCCCATTATGATTAATGTCAGTAAAAAAGTATGTTTACGTCCAATTAAATCTCCTAAGCGGCCAAATACCAATGCTCCAAAAGGACGTACAATAAACCCTGCAGCAAAAATGGCTAAAGTGCTTAACAAGGCTGCTGTACCTGCATTTGCAGGAAAAAATTGTTTTGAAATAATGGTCGCTAACATCCCAAAAATGTAAAAATCATACCACTCAATTAAGGTGCCTACCGAAGAAGCCCCTATCACAAAAGCAATATTATTTTGTTTTTTTTCTTGACTCATAGTTGATTTTGTTTGCAAGTGAGTATTCAAGTTAAATATTTAAACTGAAAAATGTAAATTTGGTAATCATTATTTATTCAACCATTGGTTATGAGCTACCCTTATCAAATTAAAACCCTAGAAGCTTATCAGGAAGCTTATAAAAACAGTATCGATCATCCAGAAAAGTTTTGGAGTGAAATTGCTGAAAATTTTACATGGCGTAAAAAATGGGATACCGTTTTAGAATGGAATTTTACCGAACCAAAAATAGAATGGTTCAAAGGGGGCAAATTAAATATTACTGAAAATTGTATTGATAGGCATTTAGCAAAAAATGGTGATAAGCCGGCAATCATTTGGGAACCCAATGATCCATCCGAACATCATCGGATTATTACCTACAAACAATTGCATTTAAAAGTATGTCAGTTTGCACAAGTACTATATAACAATGGTGTAAAAAAAGGCGATCGTGTTTGTATATACATGGGTATGATTCCAGAACTCGCCATTGCAGTGCTAGCTTGCGCGCGCATAGGTGCAATTCATAGTGTAATTTTTGGTGGATTTTCGGCACAAAGTATTGCAGATAGACTTGAAGACGCCAAAGCGGAATTTATCATTACTTGCGATGGGGCTTATCGAGGCGCTAAAGACATTCCATTAAAATCAGTCATTGATGATGCGCTCATTGGAAATAAAACCATACAACGTGTAATTGTTTGTACCAGAACAAGAACAGCAGTCTCTATGATTAAAGGCCGCGATGTTTGGTGGGAAGAT
This sequence comes from Bacteroidota bacterium, assembly GCA_947448725.1. Lineage (GTDB taxonomy): Bacteria > Bacteroidota > Bacteroidia > Chitinophagales > Chitinophagaceae > Sediminibacterium. The sequence goes on along the minus strand of CANFOM010000001.1, from coordinate 213,767 downwards.
GAAATTAAAAAAGTGGAATCACAAGGAATAACCAATCTTGTTGCTGAAGAAATGGATGCTGAAGATCCTTTATTTATTTTATATACTTCGGGTTCCACTGGCAAACCCAAAGGAGTGGTCCATAGTATTGCTGGTTATATGGTGTATACGAATTATACTTTTGTAAATGTTTTTCAATACCAACCCAATGATCTTTTTTTCTGCACAGCAGATATTGGATGGATTACAGGACATAGTTATATTGTTTATGCGCCCTTAAGCGCAGGAGGAACTTCATTAATGTTTGAAGGTATTCCTACATTTCCTGATGCAGGTAGATTTTGGGATATCATTGATAAATTCAAAGTGAATATTTTATATACTGCGCCCACTGCAATAAGATCTTTAATGGGCTTTGGGCTAGGACCTGTTCAAGGGCATGATTTAAGTAGCTTAAAAGTATTAGGAACTGTAGGTGAACCTATTAATGAAGAAGCTTGGCATTGGTATGATGAAAATATTGGTAAGAAAAAATGTCCGATTGTAGATACTTGGTGGCAAACAGAAACCGGTGGTATCATGCTTTCCAATATGGCTGGTATTACACCAGGAAAACCTGGATGGGCCACTTATCCTATGCCAGGTGTGGCCACTCTATTAGTAAATGATCAAGGGGCCGAAGTAACCACCATGGAAGACGGTTTGTACCGAGGAAATTTATGCATTACCCAACCTTGGCCAGCCACCATTCGTACAACTTATGGAGATCATGAAAGATGCAGAACTAATTATTTTGCTACTTATCCTAATTTATATTTTACAGGTGATGGTGCATTAAAAAATGAATTGGGACAAATAAGAATTACGGGGCGCGTGGATGATGTATTAAATGTAAGTGGCCATAGAATTGGAACTGCAGAAGTAGAGAATGCTATTAATATGCATGCTGGAGTTGTGGAAAGTGCCGTAGTAGGTTATCCGCACGATGTTAAAGGTCAAGGCATTTACGCTTATGTAATTTATACTGGCTCACATGGTCAAGACACACATGGTACTGCAGACATTATCAGAAAAGATATTTTACAAACAGTCACAAGAATTATAGGACCCATTGCTAAGCCCGATAAAATACAATTTGTTTCTGGGCTGCCTAAGACACGTTCTGGAAAAATCATGCGTCGCATCCTTCGCAAAGTAGCCGAAGGCGAATTGAAAAGTTTAGGAGATACTTCTACCCTACTCGATCCAGCAATTGTAGATGAAATTGTTAAAGGGGTGCTATAGTGAGCATTTACTTTCTTCGACAATCAATTCAATAAATTTTATTCGGTTTAAGTATAAATATATAAATTAATATGTTTAACTTGAAACATTGCTATGCGTAAAGTTTCTATTTATATATTCATTTTATTGCTAAGTGCGAATACATTAGAAGCGCAAAAGTCACCTATACTCGTAGGGAAGGTAGTGGATGCGTTTACAAAAGAACCTATTCCATTTGCAACCCTTACCTGGAACTTATCAAAAAAAGGCGTCGTTGCAGATAGTGTAGGCCATTTCAAATTGAATCGATCCACATTTCCTAAAGACAGTTTAATGGTAAGTTATGTTGGATTTGAACCTAACAAATATGCACTTCATTTTTTAAAAAAAGACACCCTCTTACTTACGCTTGATTATTTAAATGCTAATTCAGAAGCAGTAGTAAAATCAAAATTTAATAAGGGTTTAAGATGGTGGAAGTTGGTGGTGGATCACAAAGAAGAGAACAATCCCTATACCTACCCAGCTTATAGTTGCGAATTGTACAATAAACTTGAATTAGATTTAAATAATATAAACAAAAATAGTTTTAGCAATATAAAATTTTTAAAGCCCTTTGCTTTTTTACTAGATAATATAGATAGCATTACAGATTTAAGACCATTTTTACCCGTACTAATGACCGAATCCTTATCCGATTATTATTATAGCAATGTTTCAAAAAATTCAAGGGAAGTGATTAAAGCGGCACAAAGTCATGGCATAAAAAATGAAGCCCTATTACAATTTATAGGAGGCGTTAATCAAAAAATGAATATTTACGAGAACTACATGAAAACCTTTGGCAAAGAGTTTATAAGTCCAATTAGTGAATTTGCCGATCAGTATTACAAGTTTAAAGGAGCAGACACCCAATACATTAAAGGGGAAAGAATTTTTCATCTCCTATTTTCACCTTTAAGGGAAGGAGAAAATACATTTAATGGCGATGCTTGGATTGATTCAAAAACCTGGGCTATTTATAAAATAAATTTAAACATTTCAAAAACGGCTGATATTAATTTTGTAAATAGATTAAGCGTTATCCAAGAGTTTATAAAGTTGGATAACGGTAAAATGATATTTTCTAAGGACAAAATAACCGCAGATATTTCTCCGCTGCCCAACGACAAACTAACTTTTATTGTGCGCAAGAGTATTTCTTATAAAAAATTTAAACTAGCGCTAGAGGAGATCAATGAAAATTTAAAGCTAAATAATAAGAAAAACGAAGTGGTATTATTGGAAAATGCTTCCAAGACCCAACAGGAAACATGGACCACCATTAGACACGATGCCCTCAATAGGAATGAGCAAAGTATTTACAAAAGCATTGATACCTTAAAATCAATCCCATTGTTTAGAGCCTATACCAGAAATATTGAATTTATTGTTGATGGCTATAGGAGATTTGGCAAATTTGAAATAGGTCCCTGGTACAAATGGATTAGTGGAAATCAATTAGAAGATAAGAGACTTAGATTTGATTTAGCAACCACTTCACTCTTTAATAAAAATTTAAAATTATCCGGTTACCTTGCTTATGGAATTAAGGATGAAAAGTTTAAAGAAAAAATTGCTGTACAATATAAAATACCTAGCATAAAAGGTGCAATGCTTCAATTGTCTTATCTAAATGATTTAGACAATGGCAGAGTAAGATTTAGCGAAGAAGATGTAAGTATTGATAATATTTTTTCTCAAATTTTGCGAAGACCCACTATACCCCAAAAGTTTTTAGGCGAAGAAGAATTTAAAGTCAGTTTTACTAAAGAATGGGAGTCTGGCATTAGTAATAGCTTAACATTAGCCAGAACCGAATACAATCCATATACCCCTTTGCCTAGTAAAACCATTTACCAAAATGGAACAAATATAGCCATTGTCAATAGCGACTTAATGTATAGAATAAGGTATGCTCCTGGCGAAAAAAAATTAAACACTAATAGAAGAGTCATCCGTATTAAAGGGAATCAACCCATTTTTGAATTTCGAATCAGTGAGGGTTTTAAAGACGTCTTTAGTAGTGCTTACCAATTCACGAAAATACATGCAGGCATAGATCAAAAAGTAAGAATACCCAACTTTGGCGTATTAACCTACAACGCTTATGCGGGCAAAATTTATGGAGACAGTCTTCCTTTTATGTTATTAGAATTACATCCTGGCAACGAAGTATATGTCTATAATAAAAATGGATTTAATTTGATGAACCGATTCGAATATTATAGCGACGCCTATGCCGGCTTTCAAATCGAACATAATTTTGAAAAAAAATTAATCAATTTAATACCCCTGCTACGTAAAACAAAAATTAGACAATTTTGGACCCTAAAAGGTGTTTGGGGAGAAATGAATACAGCCAACAGAAGCTTCAATAGAACCGAGTTGGGCCCCTATCAATTAAGATCCTTAAAATCTAAATTTTATTTAGAATACGGAACTGGCTTTGATAACATTTTAAGATTTTTTAGAATCGATTTTGTATGGAGACAAGCACCTCCTTATCCTCCCAATTATAGTCCCTCCCGAATGCAACCCATCCAAAATTTTGGTGTGTTTGGCAGCGTTAGATTTCAATTTTAAATTTTATTACGCTCTACTGCGTCATTAAGTTTTTCAACTGCTTAGAGATAAAAAATAAAATAATGGAAGCGGTTCCTGCCATAAAAACAAAGAACATAAAAAATTCATGCAGGTTGGAAATATGATAGCCCGCAAAAGAAGTAGTCTTGCCATTCTCTGGATACAAAGCACTAAATACACCAGCTAGTTTATTAGCAAATGCATTGGCTGTAAACCATACTGCCATTAATAAAGAGGCAAACTTAATAGGTGCTAATTTATTAAAAATAGCCAAACCAATTGGCGATAAACACAATTCTCCAAAAGTATGCATCATATACATACCAATTAACCAAATCATACTTACTTTAATACCGGCACCCACCCCATTCACACCTGTAGCAATCCATAAATAACCAATAGCTAACAACATTAATCCCATGGCCATTTTAAAGGGCGAAGAAGGTTCTCTCTTTCCTAGTTTTACCCAAATCCAGGCAACGAGTGGAGCAAGCGACACTACAAATAATGAATTAAGTATTTGGAAAAAACTTGCAGGTACTACATAAAATCCTAAATCACGCTGTGTATTTTCTGAAGCAAAATAAGTAAGCGAGGCGCCTGCTTGTTCAAATGCACTCCAAAAAAAGATTACAAAAAAGGAGACAGTAAATAATACAGCTACCTTTTTCTTTTCAATAATACCTAATGATTTGTCGGAGAAAATAATAAAAGAAATTAAAAGAATACAAGCCAATAATAACCAGAACAAATAACTAACCACTTGAATATCTATATACACTAAAGCAATAGTCAATAAGGAAAGTAAAAATAAAAAGCCCACCATCACCGGTATTTTTTGAAACCATTTAGGGGCATCTTTTGGCGCCAGTCCAATGACTTCTCCATCTGGATTGACTAAATATTTTTTCTGAAATAATATTTGAGTAACCACACTTAATAACATAGCAACTCCACCTGCAAAAAAAGCCCATTTAAAATCGCCCGACTTTCCAGTATCGCCTACTAAACCACAAATAGCGGGGCCAAGTGCTCCGCCCGTATTAATACCCATATAAAAAATAGTATAGGAAGCGTCAATTTTAGAATCCCCTTTACGGTACAATTGCCCTACCATACTTGAAATATTAGGCTTAAAAAAACCATTGCCAGCAATCATACAGCCCAATCCTACATAAAATAAGGGCATGGCTACTGCCCCATTTTCATAAAAATGTCCGCAAAAAAACAAGACAAACTCTCCCAAAGCCATGACCAATCCTCCTGCAATAATTGATCGATTATTGCCCCAGTACCTATCGGCAATATATCCACCTAAAAGCGGGGTTAAATAAATCAACCCAGTATAACTACCATACACTTGTGAAGCAAAAACCTTGTCAAATAGCAAGGCTTTGGTTAAAAATAACACCAAAATGGCACGCATACCATAATAGTTAAAACGCTCCCACATTTCAGTAGCAAACAATACATATAAGCCTTTTGGGTGTTTTTGAGTAGTGGAAGACATAAGCTGTGTTTATTTAATTGACTCAAATTAATAAAATCCATTCAATAAATTTTACTTTCGTGTTTCAAACCCTGATTTATGAATATTCTGATTATTGGAAGTGGTGGCAGAGAGCACGCATTGGCATGGAAAATGGCACAAAGTCATCAATCGGGTGATATCTATATAGCTCCAGGAAACCCTGGTACTGCTCAATTTGGGATCAATGTTCCTATTGAAGTGAACGATTTTATAAGCCTGAAAGCCCTTAGTATTGAAAAAAATATTGAATTAGTCGTGGTGGGTCCTGAAGAACCATTGGTCAATGGAATCTTTGATTTTTTTAATGAGGACCCGGCTACGGCTTCTATTAATGTGATTGGCCCATCGGCCAAAGCAGCTCAATTAGAAGGGAGCAAAGCCTTTAGTAAACACTTTATGCATAGGCATCAAATTCCAACAGCTGCTTATGCCGAGTTTACCATAGAAAATTACGAAGAGGGTTTAGCTTATATTAGTAAGCATGCCCTTCCGATTGTCTTAAAAGCCGACGGTTTGGCGGCTGGAAAAGGGGTAATCATTGCCTTGACCCACCAAGAAGCCCTAACTAGTTTTAAAGAAATGCTGCAAGACAAACAATTTGGGAAAGCCAGTTCAAAAGTAGTCATAGAGCAGTTTTTAGAAGGTATTGAAGTAAGCGTATTTGCACTTACGGACGGCCATCATTACCAAATTATTGGTCATGCCAAAGATTATAAACGAATTGGAGAAGGCGATACTGGATTAAATACAGGAGGCATGGGATGTGTAAGTCCGGTGCCATTTATGGATGCCGTTTTTATGCAAAAAGTGGAGGCTACCATTATTGCGCCCACCATTAAAGGAATTCAAGAAGAAGGGCTTATTTATAAGGGCTTTGTATTTTTTGGTTTAATGAATTGTGGTGGCGAACCTTATGTCATTGAATACAATTGCCGCTTGGGTGACCCTGAAACAGAAGTAATTCTACCTCGTTTACAAACCGATCTTGTTAGTTTATTGGCTGCTACCGATAATGGCACTTTAGAAGACGTTAATATTCAATACAATGACACTGCTTTTGCGACAGTGATGGCAGTAAGTGGCGGTTATCCAGGAAGCTATCAAAAAAACATCCCAATTACCGGAATTGAGCTAGCAGCAGCGCTACCTCAAATTCATGTATTTCAAGCTGGTACAGGCTTTCAAGAGAATTCTATTGTTACTAAAGGTGGGCGAGTTTTAGCCGTTACCTCCTCAGGGAATAACCTAAAAACTGCAGTAATGAATGCGCAAAATGCCTTATCCAATATCCAATTTGATGGGATGTATTTTAGAAAAGATATCGGCTTCGAGTTTTCTTAAAATGTTTTAAAAAAAATTGTTGATTCATTTGTAAAAAGCTTTGTAGTGTAAGGATTTTAGATGAATTTTGCTTCATTCAATCTGAACTATTCAAATACTGATGCACAATGGGATTATTTAATTTTTTTACTCAAGAAATTGCCATGGACTTAGGTACGGCGAACACGCTTATCATACACAATGATGAAGTGGTAGTGAACGAACCTTCTATTATTGCTTTGAATAGAAATAATATGAAAGAAGTTTTAGGCGTTGGTAAGAAAGCATTGTTGATGCATGAAAAAACACATGAAAGCATTAAAACGGTTCGCCCCTTAAAAGATGGCGTAATTGCCGACTTTAACGCTGCCGAATTGATGATTCGTGAATTGATGAAAATGATTTACCCAAAGAAGCCATTATTTCCTCCAAGTTGGAGAATGGTAATTTGTATTCCTTCTTCCATTACGGAAGTTGAAAAAAGAGCGGTACGTGATAGTGCAGAACAAGCAGGTGCTAAAGAAGTATATATGATTCATGAGCCAATGGCCGCTGCATTAGGAATTGGAATTGATGTAGAAGAGCCAGTTGGAAATATGATTATTGATATTGGAGGTGGTACCACTGGTATTACCGTTATTGCATTAGCAGGAATTGTTTGTGATCAAAGTATTCGTATTGCAGGAGATGAATTTACTGCAGACATCATGGAAGCATTAAGACGTTATCATAGTTTATTAATTGGAGAGCGAACTGCAGAACAAATTAAAATACATGTGGGCGCTGCTTTAAAAGATTTAGACAATCCTCCAGATGATATGCCAGTCAACGGTCGTGACTTAGTCACTGGTATTCCAAAACAAATTATGGTTACTTATCAAGAGGTCGCAGAAGCCTTAGATAAAAGCATATTTAAAATTGAAGAAGCTATTTTAAAAGCTTTAGAAACTACTCCTCCAGAATTAGCAGCAGACATCTATCGCAGAGGTTTGTATTTAACAGGAGGTGGTGCATTGTTACGCGGCTTAGATAAAAGATTGAGTCAAAAAATTAAGTTACCAGTGCACATTGCAGAAGATCCGCTTAAAAGTGTAGTGCGCGGAACAGGTATTGCGTTAAAAAATTACCAGCGTTTTCCTTTTATCATGAGATAAAAGAATATTAAATCAACTTGCTTAAAGGAGATGACCATTGAAGAATATCATTGGGTTTATAAGACAAAATTTTACTTTCCTATTTTTTTTGATGCTTCAAATTGTATCATTGGTGATGTTGTCTTCTTATAACAAAACTTATGAAACCTTTTTTGGCGGATGGAGTAACCAGGTCACTGGCAATATCAATAAAAAATACAACAACTGGTCCTATTTTTTTAATTTAAGAAATACCAATGCACATTTGATTGCAGAAAATGCGGCGCTCAGAAATCAATTGGGACAGAATTTTGTGTCGATAGATACTAGTAAAAAATTAGGAACCCTGGTATTAAGAAAAGATAGTCTTGAGAAGATTAGAAAGTTTTTTTACTACCCTGCTAAAGTGGTAGGCAACACTTTTACGCTTCAAAAAAATTATATCATTATTGAAAGAGGTAGTTTACAAGGTGTAAAAAAAGACATGGCAGCCATTAGCCCCGAAGGCAGTATTGTAGGGGTAGTGGTGGAAGTAAATGACAACTATAGTAAAATCATGAGCTTACTGCATCGCAATAGTAAGGTAAGTGCCATGTTAAAAAGAGATAAAATTGCTGGTAGTATCGAATGGGATGGCGAGGATCCTAGTGTATTGGTTTTAAAAAATATCTCAAAGAGTGCCGCTCCAAAAATTGGAGACTCTGTTTTAACCAGTCCTTATTCCTCCAATTTCCCGGCACAGCTAATGATTGGCAAAGTGACTTCTGTACTTAAAGATCCTTCTAGTAATTATTTGACCTTGAATGTAAAATCAACTACCAATTTTTATAATTTAGAATACATTTATTTAGTAGAAAACCGAAGAATGGCCGATCAAAAAAATGTAGAAAAAACCGAATCTAAAAATGAATAACCTTATAAAGAATATAGCAAGGTTCGTTTTATTTTTAGCCATTCAAATAATTATTTTGAATGAAGTGCCTCCATTGCACCAATTCATTACCCCTTATTTATACTTTATTTTTTTATTGTGGTTGCCTTTTGGAACTAAAAGAATCACTTTAACCCTACTTGGTTTTATCACTGGTTACACCTTAGACGTATTCACCAATACGCCTGGGCTACATGCAGCAGCTTGTACTTTGCTTGGTTATTTTAGACCCACCATTTTAAACTTATTATTGGCCCAAGAATTATCAGAAGAAGTCAACAGAGAGCCCAGTATTGGCTCCATGGGCTGGGGACCTTACGCATTTTATATATTCTCACTTACTTTCTTACATCATTTTTATTTAGTTTTATTAGAATGGCTGCAATTTGGAAATTTCGGCTACTTCTTAGGAAAGGTAATTGTTACCACTTTAGTAAGTGTCCTTTTAATTTTTATAGTTGAACTTGCTATGAACCGAAGAAAGATAAAAAGATAACTCATTGCCATGTACAATTCGAATCGAGGTCGTATTATTCAAATCATCATCGGAGTTATCTTTGCTTTTATTATTTTGCAATTGGTTAGCCTGCAAATCTTTTCATCTAAATATGTACTTGCCGCCAACAACAATGCCATTTTTAGAAGAATTATTTATCCCGATAGAGGTATCATTTTTGACAGAAAAAAAAGAGCTTTACTAGAAAATACCATTAGTTATGATTTAGTAGTCATCCCCAATGAAGCCAAAGGAGTTGACACAGCTACACTTTGTGCGATTCTAAAAATTGACAAAGAAGAGTATTCCAAAAGGATGATAGAAGTGATTGTAAAAAATTCAAGAGTGAAATTGGGTATTTTTGAACCCTTTCTTTCTACTGAAGTATATGCACAAATAACAGAAAACTTATATCGATTTCCCGGATTCTCTTTATCAGAAAGATCTATTAGAAACTACCCCTATAACACAGCAGCCCATGTTTTGGGTTATGTAGCAGAAGTGGATGTGAAATTTTTAGAGAAACATGAAGCAGATGGTTATGAAATGGGCGACTATGCTGGCATGACAGGATTGGAAAAACAATATGAATCTGTTTTAATGGGACAACGAGGCGTAAAAAGATTCTTAAGGGACAACAAAGGAAAAATACAAGGTCCTTTTGAAAAAGGACAGTTTGATACGATACCTATTGCAGGTAGAAACTTATACACCAGCATGGATGTAGAAGTGCAGCAATTGGCAGAAAAATTATTACAGCATAAAATTGGAAGTGCTGTGGCCATTAACCCTACAACAGGAAGCATTATTGCCATGGCCTCTAGCCCGGGATACAATCCGAATTTATTAACGGGGAATCAACGTCGAAAAACTATTGGTCGCTTACTCACAGATACTGCACGTCCTATTTACAATCGAGCCATTAAAGGACAATATCCTCCAGGTTCCACTTTTAAACCACTAGGCGCGTTAATTGCATTAGATGAAGGTTTAATTACCCCTAGTTTTGGCTACAATTGTTTTGGCTTGTATACATCCTGTGGTGATCCTCGTAAGTGCGAACACCACAATGCAGGACATGCTGCTAATTTACAATTAGCATTGGCCAACTCTTGCAACTCTTACTTTTTACAAGTATTTAGATTGGCGATAGACAATCCAAAATACCACAATGCAAAATTGGGTTACTTAAAATGGAAAGAATATGTAAATAGTTTCGGGCTTGGGAGAAAGTTGGGTATTGATTTACCTAGTGAAAATAGAGCAAGCATTCCCGATACGGCCCAATACAATAAAGATTTTGGCGGTGCTAAATATTGGAACAGTTGCTTTATGCTTACTTTAGGAATTGGGCAAGATAGAATGACAGCCACTCCATTACAATTGGCCAATGCCATGGCCTTTATTGCGAATGAGGGTTATTATTATACGCCTCATTTTGTAGACAGTGTGGAAGAGGAAGATGATATTGATAAAGAAGTACTATTAAAATACAGAACCAAACAAGCCGTAACTAAAATACCCAAAGAATATTACGATATCATTAAAGAAGGTATGCATGGGGTTACCGTTTTTGGAACAGCCGCTTTTATTAAAGTGCCGGGTCATGAATTTTGCGCCAAAACCGGAACGGCTCAAAATCCACATGGAAAAAATCATTCGATGTTTGTTTGCTTTGCGCCTAAAGACAATCCTAAAATTGCAGTAGCCGTTGTGGTAGAGAATGCTGGATTTGGCGCCACTTGGGCAGGACCTATTGCTGGCTTATTAATGGAAAAGTATTTAAATGATACTTTAACCAAAGAAAGTAAAACAAAAATGGATTACTTAGCCAATGTAGATTTAATGCCAGCTAATATTAAAGAATGGTATATAAGAAACAATAAAACCGAAATGCTTACCCCGCTCAATTACAACAATGATGAGCTTTCCGAGATTTGGGACATGGAAATGGTATCAGAACAAGCCCCCATCCAAATCAAAATGGATACCCTAAAAAAAATAGATACCTTTCAAAAAAATACACCTCCTTCCTCCCCCATTCCTCCAAAACAAAATAATAAAGAGAGTGCTTTAACTCCTATCCAAAAAAAGAAAAAAGTGAATTCTAAATAAAATGGCAGAAACCAATAACCATAATTTTTCAAAAGGAACTGATTTAGCAGTAATACTACTGTATTTAATTATGGTAGCCGTTGGCGTATTGTGTATTTTTATGGTCGAATACAATCCTAATTTAAATTGGAGTAATACATTTTTAACTGCTAAAACTAATTTTAGCAAACAAATTTATTTTTCTATTTTTTGCGCCTTCATTGCCATTTTTATACTTTTACTAGACAGTAAAGTTTTTACCGCTTTTGCCAATTTATCCTATGTGGCAGGCATACTGCTCATGCTGGCTACTTTTGTATTAGGAAAAAATATCAATGGCTCTAAAAGTTGGATTCCTATTGCAGGTGGTTTTAATTTACAGCCTGCAGAATTATGTAAAATATTTACCGCTTTATTTTTAGCTAAATTTATTTCCAAACCAGAGACCGATTTTAAAAAATTAAAATCACATTTAATAGCAGGAGCAGCCATTGCCTTACCTGCTATTTTATCCATCATGCAGCATGAAATGGGATTGGCCTTGGTCTATAGTGCATTTATTTTCGCCATGTATCGCGAAGGACTGCCTCCCGTAATACTAGTTGTGCTGCTCTCTTTTGCTATATTAGTCATTGCCACTTTATTACTTGAACCAACCGTACTAGCCATTATATTAACTGTGATTGCAGGTTTGTTTATTTTTTCCATGATAAAAAAATTCAAAAGAAACAAAAGTAAAATTTTAATAGTAGTTGCTATTTGGGGGGTTTGTTTTGGCACCGTTCGATTTGCGGTTCCTTATATATTTAACCATGTATTTGAGTGTTATCAAAGTACCCGTATTTACAGCATGGTAGGGAAAGAATATGATTGTTCTCAAAATAAAAAATCAGCGTCCTCCTCTGGTGAGCGTCATGGTAAAAAGCCAGATGATTACAACGTAAAGCAAAGTAAAATAGCCATAGGTTCTGGTGGCTTTTGGGGCAGAGGATTTTTAAAAGGGACCCAAACCCGTGGCAAATATGTTCCTGAACAACATACCGATTTTATATTCACCTCCTTAGGAGAAGCATTTGGCTTTGTAGGAACTTTTATATTTTTAGGCTTGTATTTATTTTTCTTATTTAGGCTCATTCGAATAGCCGAAAGACAGAGAAGTTCTTTTTCAAGAGTGTATGCTTACAGCGTAGTGGGCATCTTCTTTTTTCATATTGCAGTTAACATCAGTATGACCATTGGATTGTTTCCGGTGGTGGGTATCCCCTTACCACTGATTAGTTATGGTGGATCTTCCTTATTAACTTTTACAGTACTCTTATTTATTTTATTAAGATTAGATGCCGATAGGCAAATGGTGCTTCGTTAATGCTTATTTTTGCAGCATGCGTATTTATCCTTTATCCGAAGGCAGTTTTTCGATAGACCATACCAAAGTATTTGTGCCATTTGATAGCAGTAATCTAGCATTTCAGCACCGTCCCAAAGGAAGTATTTTAGTAGAAGTACAACCCTTTGTCGTTATTACAGAAAAAGATATCATTTTATTAGATACAGGATTAGGTTATACCAATCAAGAAGGTGTTTTACAATTACATGCCAACTTAATGTCCTTGGGTATCAATCCATCCACTGTCACGAAAGTTTTTTTAAGTCATTTACACAAAGATCATGCGGGGGGTATTAGTTATATTCATCCCATTCATCAAGAAAGATATATCAGTTTCCCCTATGCCAAATATTATGTTCAAAAAAGTGAATTCGAAGAAGTCCTAGCAAAAAGTAGCGACCTTAATTTAATTGCCCAAATTGAACCCCTTGCCAATTTTAGTGGCGTGCAATGGCTAACAGAGGAAGAAGGGGATATTGATCCTAATATACATTATCAAATAACAGGGGGACATAGCAAATACCATCAAGTAGCATGGCTAAAAGAAAATGATGAGACTATTTTCTTTGGAGCAGATGTAGCACCTCAGTTACAACAAATGAAGTCCAAATTTGTCGCTAAATATGACCTGGATGGTAAAAAATGTATGGAATACCGTCAAAGGTGGTGGCAAGAAGGCGCTAAAGAGCAATGGACTTTTGCTTTTTACCACGATATTCAACATCCAACGCAGCTGCCATCTGCAATAGTTTAAAACGAACATTCATTAGGAATCAATGCTGGTAAGGCTTTCACAATTACAAACTTAATTTGTAGTACCTTTGCCCTGCAAATTATGACACTCTCCACCCATAGCTATTCACAACAATTTAGAAGAAATGTATCTGATAAATACATTATCTATAATAGTTTATTTGCAGCATTGCCTTATTCCGGCGTAGCCAATGTGGGTGCTTTGTTACCCATATTATTACAAACATGTGAAGAAGGTTATGCAAAGGGAAAATCACCTAGCGACATCATCGATTATTTTTTTAGCAGACATACACAAGTAGAAACAGAAAAAGAAAAAATTGACCACTTATTTAAATATGTTCAATACATAGAAAGACAAGTAGTTCTTTTCGATGCCATTGAAGATGCAGCATTCACTTCTGTAAATGATATAGAGGGTCCTGGTAGTTTAAAAACATTAATTAGAGATGCCGCTTTTACTGGAAAAAATCAGGCTTTAAAAAACAAGCTAGAAAAATTTAAAGTTCGTATTGTATTAACAGCGCATCCTACTCAATTTTATCCAGCCAATGTACTAGGTATTATACATGATATGGGTGAGGCGATTGGTAAAAATGATTTCGACACCATCAATCAATACATTCAACAATTAGGACTCACTCCATTTTTTAATAAAAAGCAACCTACCCCAGCTGACGAAGCCTTAAACTTAATGTGGTATTTGGAAAATGTTTTTTATTATGCTATTGGTAATATTTATAGTGGAATCATTAATGAAGTATTTGATAGAGATTATAAAGGGAATAACCCTTTTATTGAATTAGGCTTTTGGCCTGGTGGCGATAGAGATGGTAACCCATTTGTGAATGCTGCCACCACCATAAATGTGGCCAAAGCATTAAGAAGCAGCATTATTGTTTGTTATTACAGAGATGTCAGAAAATTAAAAAGAAAATTAACTTTCTCAGGCATAGATTTATTATTGAACAGTTTGGAAGCTAAATTATATGAAAATGTATTTAGGCCTGACGAAAGCCACCCCATTGCTGCAGCTGAAATTATTGCTAGCCTAGAAGCCATTAAGCATAAAATTATTGAAGAAAATCATTCCCTATATCTTTCTAGATTAGAAAGTCTTTTACATAAAGTCCATTTATTTGGAACACATTTTGCTTCTTTAGACATTCGACAAGATAGCCGAATACACCATGCAGTGCTCATGAGCATTCATGAAACCTTATTCGCTAAAACTGGCAAAGCATTGCTTCCGGCCAATTATGAAAAATTAGATTCCGCTGACCAATTAGAATTGTTAAGTAAGCTTTCAGGCCAATTAAACCCAAGCGATTTTACGGACACCATTACCAAGGACACGCTGGAAAGTATTTATGCCATTCAACAAGTGCAAGCCATGAATGGAGAAGCGGGCTGTCACCGTTATGTTATTAGTAATTGTCAATCCGAAGTAAATGTAATGGAATTGTATGCTTTATTTAGATTGTGCGGATGGGATGAAAATATAAAATCAGTAGATATTGTTCCGCTTTTTGAAACCATTGATGACTTAACTGCTTCAGAAGCCATTATGGCTGTCTTATACCAGTATCCATTATACGCAGCGCATTTAGTGCAAAGGAATCAACAACAACCTATTATGTTAGGCTTTAGCGATGGCACAAAAGACGGAGGTTACTTACAAGCCAACTGGAGTATTTATAAAGCCAAAGAAACTTTAACATCTATTTCAAGAAAAAATAATATTGTAGTTAAATTTTTTGATGGACGTGGCGGACCTCCTTCCAGAGGCGGTGGTAAAACACATCAATTTTATGCGTCCATGGGCAACCAAATTGAAAATGATGAAATTCATTTAACAGTGCAAGGACAAACCATTACTTCTAATTTTGGCACCATACAATCGGCACAATATAATTTAGAGCAATTGTTAAGTGCTGGCGTAAGCAATGAATTATTTGCTGATGGTAAATTACAATTATCAGCAACAGACCGATCCATATTAGAAGAATTGGGCAATATAAGTTACGAGTCGTATCAACAGCTTAAAGAAAATCCTTTGTTCTTACCGTATTTACAAAAATTTAGTCCCTTAAATTATTATAGTAAAAGTAATATCGCCAGTCGCCCCGCAAAAAGAGGAACAGGAACTACATTAAGCTTTAGCGATTTAAGAGCGATTCCTTTTGTAGGAAGTTGGAGCCAGTTAAAACAAAATGTACCAGGCTTTTATGGTGTAGGTACCGCATTGCAAGTATTAAAAGAAAAAGGTTTGTGGAATGAAGCGCAATCTTTATTTAATAATATATCTTTTTTTAGAACTTTAATTGACAATAGTATGATGAGTATGGTTAAATCTAATTTTGCCATAACTAAATACATCGAAGCTGACACCGAATTTAATCCTATCTGGCAAACTATAAAAGACGAGTTCAAATTAACGACACAATTGTACTTGGAATTAAATAATGCTAAAAGTTTAATGGAAGCAGACACGGTGGCAAAACATTCTATTTTATTAAGAGACCGTATAGTACTTCCATTGCTGACCATACAACAATACACTTTGTGTAAAGTACAAACGCCTCATTTAGAAGCTAGCTTATTGGCTTCCTATGAAAAATTATTGACTAGAACTATGTTTGGGGTTATTAATGCCGCACGCAACTCTGCATAAATACTTATACGGCTCCATTGTCTTTCCATTGCCACAAATGCAAGCAAGCATAGGTTTTATAAGGGCCCCAATTGGCAGCCTTTTTTAGCATTTTTGTTTTTAACTCTTTTTTTGTTTCGTATTTTATTTTATACAATCTAATCATGGCTTGTTGAATGCCTAAGTCATCTACTGCAAAAACATTTTCATGCCCCAAACTAAACATCAATAACATTTCAACGGTCCAAGTGCCTACCCCTTTTATTTGTGTCAATAATTCAATAACCGCTTCCGGTTCCATCGAATACAATTGCTTATCTGAAATTTTGTGTTCCATAAAAAAATGTGCCACATTGTGCACATAATTCACTTTGGAATTACTTAAACCAATACTTCGAAGAGTTTCGGCAGGGGTGTCCGCCACTTGCTGCATATTGGGCTCCGCGCCCTGGTATAAATCTAAAAAGCGTAGAAATATTATTTTAGCCACTTTAGTATTTAATTGTTGACTTAAGATACTGGCAATAAGCCTTACAGGCGTATTTTTCCTTTTTTTTAAGGTATAGGGCTTCCCTTTTAAAAGGAGTGCCAGTGGTTTATCTTTTTTTAAATGGTTTTGATAAGTCATAGCTCTAAATTAGCTGGTTTTTATTTATTTATCTTAAATTCAAGGTAGAATTAACAATCGGCTTGTTCTACAAAAGCCATTCCATCATTTAAAATTAAAAACATGAAAAAATATTTCACTTTTATTGCATTATTGATGTGTATAGTATGCTTTGCTCAAAACAAAGACGAACAAGCTATTCGACAAATTTTAGCCAATCAAGAAAACGCCTGGAACAAAGGGGACTTAACCACTTTTATGATAGGCTATTGGGAGAATGATAGCTTAGTATACATTGGGAAAAATGGCCCTACCTATGGATATACGACTACTTTAAATAATTATAAAAAAAACTACCCAGATACCAGTCATATGGGTAAGTTAAAGTTTCAGTTATTGAGTGTAAAGCCATTAAATACAGACCATTATTTTGTCATTGGAAAATTTCACCTAACCAGAACGGTGGGAGATGCTAGTGGTTATTTTACACTACTATTTAGAAAAATAAATGGGATATGGAAAGCCATTGCCGATCATAGTAGCTAAATTTTTTACTCTACTTTGATGCCTATTGGATGACGCCATATTTGATACAAAACATAAAGCAAGCCAATAAAACTTAATAGTAAAAAACTATAAAATAGTATATTACTTAAGCGCCATACGCCTTCTACAAAAGCATAGCCCCACATAATACCAAAACTGCTGTTGAGTGTCATCCACAACACCACTAATCCAATGGTGCGCATGATGCGATTTAAAAATTGAACTAGTTTTGGCTCCATACTAATTAATAAATTACTAATCTAGGCTTTGCTTATTAGCCGCAGCCGCTTTCAATAAGCGATCAAATTGCGCCGGGGTTAAATCGTTATAAAAATAATATACAGGATCTACTTTTATACTTCTTTTGATTACTTCATAATGACAATGAGGCCCGGTACTTTTGCCTGTATTACCAATATATCCAATCACTTCTCCCCTTTTAATGGCTTGCCCTGTCTTCACTTTTACGCGCACCATATGACCATATAAGGTTTGGTAACCATAGCCATGATTAATCACTACTTTATTTCCATAACCATCTGTATTAAATCCTGCTGTTTGCACTACTCCATCTGCGGTTGCATAGATAGGAGTTCCTACTGGTGCCGTAAAATCCAATCCCTGATGAAAACGAATATCTTTATACAAAGGATCAATTCGATAACCAAAACTTCCTCCGATACGATTTAAGTTTTTATTACTGACGGGTTGAATAGAAGGAATGGCTTTTAATAATTTTTCTTTGTTCTTTACCATAGAATTAATTTCAACAAACGAAGTGGTTTGATAAGCCATTCTTAAAGTTAAATTATTGAGTTGCCCAATCATGTTGGAGAGCAATTCCGAATTGGATAAATTTTGAACCAATCTAACTTCTTTTTTGGCCTCCATTTCTTTTACCCTTGCACTATCTGGAATAGGGCTGGACTCAAAAATGGATCGATATACTTCATTGTCTCTATTTTCTAATTCTGACATTTGTAATTCTAACTGCTTTAATTGAGCACTTAAAACACTATAATTTTCTTTGTAGGTTTCATTTTGCTGACGCAATAGTTTTTCCTTTGGAGAATCTATGTATTGAAACAGCACCACAACAATAATTACCCCAGTAATAATAGAAGCAGCTATAAAGCCAAAAAGCTGCAATAGCCTTACCCTCAAGGGTACCTCGACCTTTTCAAATCTAAGGGTGTGCGTATTAAAGAAGTATTTTATTTTCTTCATCTAAATGTTCTATTATTTGTCCCCGAAAGGCCATAAAAAAGCCCCAATTCCTTACCTTTGAGGACATTAAAAAAGCATAACAAATATAGCTTTTAAGACCAACACAGCCTAAAATTAAGCTACATGAGGAAGAGCTCCGAAATAAGACAACAATTTTTAGATTTTTTCGCATCTAAAGGGCATGCCATTGTCCCCTCTGCGCCCATCGTGGTTAAAAACGACCCTACCTTGCTTTTTACCAATGCAGGTATGAATCAATTCAAAGATTACTTTTTAGGCAATCAAGTACCAACTCATAACAAAATAGCTGATACCCAAAAATGTTTAAGAGTAAGTGGGAAGCACAATGATTTAGAAGAAGTGGGTGTAGATACCTATCACCATACCATGTTTGAGATGTTAGGCAATTGGAGTTTTGGAGATTATTTTAAAGAAGACGCCATTGCTTGGAGTTGGGAATTATTAACCAAAGTGTATGGCATTGATCCAGCTAAATTATACGTAACGGTTTTTGAAGGCGATGCCGCAGAAAATTTACCCGCATCCAGCGAAGCCTTACGTCATTGGAAAAAGTGGGTATCAGAGGATAAAATAATTTACGGCAATAAAAAAGATAATTTTTGGGAAATGGGCGATACAGGCCCTTGTGGTCCTTGCAGCGAAATTCATGTAGACATGAGATCGGATGAAGAAATTGCAAAAATTCCAGGTCGTGACTTAGTAAATAAAGACCATCCTCAAGTTATTGAAATATGGAACAACGTATTTATTCAATACAATAGAAAAAAAGATGGCAGCCTAGAAGCACTTCCCAATAAACATGTGGATACAGGTATGGGTTTTGAAAGATTGGTACGTGTGATTCAAAATAAAAAAAGCAATTACGATACGGATGTTTTTACGGGTACCATTGAAGCGGTAGAAAAAATTACTCACAAAACTTATGATTACAGCGATAGCAAACAAGCTGTTGCTTTCAGAGTTCTTGCCGACCATATTAGAGCCATCGCTTTTACTATTGCCGACGGTCAACTACCCGCCAATACAGGGGCAGGTTATGTCATTCGAAGAATTTTAAGAAGAGCTGTAAGGTATTATTATTCCTACCTCGATTACAAACATCCATTATTACATCAATTAATGCCTTTATTGGCGGAGCAATTTGAACATGTATTTCCTGAATTAAAAGGGCAATTAGATTTTGTAAGCAAAGTGGTCAAAGAAGAAGAAGAAGGTTTCTTAAGAACATTAGAAAAAGGATTAAAGCGCATGGATGATATTATTGCAACTCATGCAAAAAAATCTACCATCGAAGGCAAGTTGGTATTTGAGCTATTTGACACTTTTGGATTTCCTGTAGATTTAACCAGATTGATTGCTAATGAAAATGAATTGCAGGTGGATGAATCTGGTTTTGAAAAAGAAATGTTGCAACAAAAAAACAGAAGCCGCGCAGCCACTGCTATTGATACCGGAGATTGGGTGCAAGTAAATCCTGACACAGAAACAAAATTCATAGGCTATACTGCTACTTCTGCCAATGCTACCGTAATAAAATACCGTAAAGTAAAGGCAAAAGGCAAAGAGGCTTATCAATGGGTCATCAGCGAGACTCCATTTTATGCAGAAAGTGGAGGGCAAGTGGGCGATACAGGCAATTTTGAATTTGAAGATGGAACCAATATAGAAGTTACAGATACAAAAAAAGAGAATAATTTATTTATACATTTCACCGACTCCTTGCCTACTACCATTGGTTCAAAAATAAGTGTGCAAGTAAATGTTACTAATAGAAAAAATATTACACTACATCATTCTGCCACCCATTTATTACACGCAGCATTAAGAAATGTATTAGGCAAACATGTAGCACAAAAAGGAAGCTTGGTGAATGCCGAACAATTGCGATTTGACTTTTCTCACTTTGCAAAAATGACCCCCGAAGAAATTACAGCCGTAGAACAAATGGTGAATGTCAAAATACAAGAAAATATACCAGTGGTGATCAAGGAAATGAATAAGGAGGAAGCCATCCAGCTTGGCGCGATGGCTTTGTTTGGAGAAAAATATGGAGATAAAGTACGTGTGGTAGTAATGGATCCTGCTTATTCAATAGAATTGTGTGGCGGAACCCATGTAGCTCATACTGGAGAGATTGAACATTTTATTTTAAAAGCAGAAGCTTCTGTCGCAGCAGGTGTAAGAAGAATCGAAGCAGTAGTAGGCGTTGCAGCTCAACTTTATCTGACAGAAATAAATGAAAAGCTACATAAGCAAATCGTGCAATTGACGGAAGCTTGTGCTACATTAGCCAATCAATTGTCTATTGCTTTTAAAGCGCCCGAATGGACTGAAACAAGCTCCATAGATGTTTTGAATGATACTATTTTAGATTTGCAATCCAAACAAAAAGAATTGTTTAAAAAAGTAGAAAGCCAAGAAGCAGGATTGGTTAATAGTTTATTAGAAACTTATCGTAGTCAATTTACAACTATCAATGGAGTTCAATTTTTAGGAACAAGCATTCCATTAAAAAGCAGTGACCATTTAAAAAAATTAGCACAACTATTGGTTGCTACCCAACCCAATACCTTGGTAGTTTTAGTCAATGAAGTAGAAGGAAAAGCAGCTGTGGCTATTTCAATCAATGAAAGCTTAGCCAATGAAAAAAATTGGCAAGCTCCTCAAATAATTAAAGATAAGATTGCTCCACTTATTAAAGGAGGCGGGGGTGGTCAAAAAACATTAGCAGCAGCTGGTGGGCAAGACGCCACTCAATTGGACAAAGTCATTGAAGTCGTAAAAGGAATGCTCTAGTCAATCACAAAAAAGGTACTTTTATATTATGATGCAAACGGTTACTCCATCTTCTAAATACGAAGCTGTTATTGGCTTAGAAATACATGCGCAATTGGCTACCCATAGCAAATTGTTTTGTGGAGATGCAACCGATTTTGGTGCAGCACCCAATACGCAAATTAGCCCCATCACGATGGGGCATCCCGGCACTTTACCAAAAACCAATGAGAAAGCTGTTGAATATGCTATTACCATGGGACTAGCCTGCGGATGTGCTATTGAAAAAAATAACTACTTCGCTAGAAAAAATTATTTTTATCCCGACTTACCAAAAGGATATCAAATTTCACAACACACAACCCCTATTTGTGTTGGGGGTACTGTAAATATAAAAACACCTGCTGGTGTTAAAAGTATTCAATTGAATCGAATTCATTTAGAAGAAGATGCAGGGAAAAGTATTCATGATATTTCTGACACAGCTACGATGATTGATTTAAACAGAGCAGGCACGCCCTTAATTGAATTAGTGACTGAACCTTGTTTGCATTCGGCCGAAGAAGCCTTTTTATTTGTAACTGAAATTAGAAAATTAGTAAGGTGGTTAGGGGTATGTGATGGCAATATGGAAGAAGGTAGTTTAAGATGTGATGCCAACATTTCTATTCGTTTGCAAGGAGAAAAAAAACTGGGCACCAGGGTCGAAATCAAAAATTTAAACTCGATACGAAATATTAAGAAAGCTATTCAATATGAAATTGAAAGGCTTATTGAGATTACTGAAACAGGCGGTACCATTATTCAACAAACAAGAAGTTTTGATGCCAACAACGATACCACTTTCTCTATTAGAGATAAGGAAGATGCTAATGATTATAGGTATTTCCCCGATCCCGATTTAGCGCCCTTTCATTTAACCAATGAAAGTATTGAAGCCTTAAGGTTGAAATTACCCGCATTGCCCAATGAATTACAAATTGAATGGACTAAGTCTTTTAAACTTTCCGACTACGACGTTGAGCAATTAAGTGAAAACAAAGAAGAAACAGCGTTTTTTATTCAATTGACAAAATTAAGTACGCATTACAAGTCTATTGCCAATTGGATTTTAGGCCCTATAAGATCCTATCTGAATGAGTCTAGTAATAGTTATGAAAAACTTAGCTTGGCACTGCCGTATATAGCAGCATTAATAGAAATGGTTGAAAACAATCAATTAAATTTTTCTGTTGCGAGTAATAAAATATTGAAAGAAATTATTGAGCAACCTCAATCCCCATTAACGTATGCCGAGCAGCATAATTTACTACAATCCAATTCGGCCGATGAAATAGAACAATGGGTGAATGAAGTATTAGCAAAACATCCTGATAAAGTAACTGAATATAAAAAAGGAAAAAAAGGTTTAATAGGTTTATTCGTAGGGGAAGTGAAAAAAATAAGCCAAGGGAAAGCCGACCCAAAATTAAGCACGCAACTGCTTGAAAAAAAATTAGCAGAATAAACAAAAATCAATCCAATTATTTAAAAATATTTAAATATGTCTATTAAAAGAATTTCAACCATCTTATTAAGTACCCTACTCCTATTTGCTGGTTGCAAAAAAAAATCTAGCGAAGCCACTTTCTCAGTGACAGGGCAAATTCAACATGCTGCCAATAGTAAATTGATGTTACAAGAGGTGCCCTATGGCGGCAAACCCATCGTAACCCTAGATTCCACCACTTTGGACAAGGAGGGTAATTACGCCTTTAGATTTATAGCCAAGCAAGAAGGCATCTACAGATTGGCTACTGAGAAAGATTTAGAAATAATATTTATCAATGATGAAGAAAATATTCAAATCAATGCAGATGCAGAAAATTATCAAGCGTATAAAGTAAAAGGCTCTAAAAATAGCAACGCAATGCTAGATTTTTTAACTCAATATCGCAAAAAGGATTCCTCTTTATTTTCAACTTTATACAATTTAGATGCCTTGCAAAAACAAAAGGCTAAGGATAGTAGTATTTTCTGGTTACAAGAACAAAGAATTAAAAAAATTAATGATTTAAATAGTTTTGTAGAAAATAATATTACTAGTTCAACAAGCCCAGCGATTATTTATTATACCCTAGGTTTAAGCTTGAGGTCCATGGAATCGGCCAAGGTATTAGCACTAGCCAAAGCAGCTGCAGAAAAAACAAAGGCAGCTCCCTTGGTGGAATTTGTGGCATTATTAACTACACAAGTACAGTCCAATACAAAAGCTGCAGCAGCAAGTGTAGGCAATATAGCTCCTGAAATTTCATTAGCAGACCCCAATGGAAAAATTATATCCCTAAGCAGTTTGCGTGGGAAATATGTATTAGTAGACTTTTGGGCAAGTTGGTGTGGTCCTTGCAGAGGAGAAAATCCAAATGTAGTAGCAGCTTTTGAAAAATATAAGCATAAAAATTTTACAGTGTTGGGTGTATCTCTCGATGAAAACAAAGAAAGCTGGATAGAAGCCATTAAACAAGATAAATTAAATTGGCAGCATATTAGTGACCTGAAGAAATGGGAAAGCATTGTCGTAGGCGCTTACCAAATTGAAGGCATCCCTTTTAATGTACTATTAGATCCTACTGGAAAAATTATAGCAACAGAATTAAGAGGGCAAGCTTTACAAGAAACATTGGCTGGGATTTTACAATAATGTCATCATAGGAAAAGCCAAGCATTTTATTTTTGCTTAATAAAAGTCTTTATTAAAGCAGGCAGCAATATTAAATTAGTAAAAGTGCTTACCACTAAAGTTAATGAAGTAAGCCAACCTAAGGCTTTGGTACCTCCAAAATCACTGAAACAAAAAATAACAAAGCCTGCCACCAATACCATAGACGTATACATAATACTGATACCCGTATGCTTGATGGTTTGTACTAAAGTATTATTAACTTGATGGTTTAAGCGAGGTAATTCCTGTTTGTAATTTATTAAAAACCGAATAGTTACATCAATGGCTATTCCTAATGCCACGCTAAAAACCAATACCGTAGATGGTTTTAAAGATACTCCTATCCATCCCATCACTCCAGCTGTGATCAATAATGGGACTATATTAGGCAATAAAGAGCACATCAATATAGGGAAGGATCTAAATAAAAATAACATACACAAAGCGATGAGTAAAAAAGCCCAAAAAATAGATTCGCCTAGTCCTGTAATTATAAAATTACTTCCTTCTAAAAAAGTAACACTACTCCCTGTAATTTCTATATTGTATTTACTACTGTCAAAAATTGATTTTGTAGCACTATCTAATTTTTTTAAAAAAATGGGTAATTGAGCACTACCAATATCTTTCATATTGACACTGACTCTTGTTTGGCTTTTATCCTTATCAATAAATTTATTAAGCAATTGCGCAGGACCAGTCTTTACGCCCGTATCTACTTTATTAAATTGTAAATAAGGTGCTATAAAAGCCATTTCGGTAGTGGTAGGTACCGCATAAGCAAGGCTATCGCCATCATAAAATGCCTGCTTGGCAAATTTAATTCCATCTAACAAACCAATAGGCTTTCCCAATTCGGGTTGTTGGCTTAAATACACTTGTAATGCTTCTATGTCTTCCAATGGATGTATACTTTTTAGTAAGCCATTCCTTTTTTTGGTGTCAACAATTATTTCCAAAGGCATCACTCCACCCCCTTCTTTTTCAAACCATTTCAAATCGGTGTATAGTTGATCTTTTTTAGGCAAATCATCTACTATAAACGCTTCCTTCTTTATATGCATCACGCCTAATAAAGAAATAATTACAAAAACTAAAGTAATTCCAAAAACCCATTTAGTATGATGAAAAGTCCATTTTTCAATTTTAACCAAAATCTGTTCCAAATACTTATTGTCTAAATATTTAACATGTTTAGGTTGTGGCGCCTCTAAATAAGTAAGCACTGGCGGTATAAAGAATAAACTAATAAAAAACAGCGCCATAATATTTAGCCCCGACACCCATCCAAATTCTTTTAATAAAGGGCTTTTTGTAAAAGCAAATACAAAAAAACCAATGGCTGCTGTAATATTACAAAATAAAGTAACAATGCCCATTCTACTCACCATTTGCACAATAGCTTCTTCTTTATTTCGGGTCTCTTTATAAGAAGTGTGGTACTTATTTAAAAAATAAATGCAATTGGGTATGCCAATCACCACTATCAATGGTGGTATCAATGCAGTTAGTAAAGTAATTTTTTGACCCATCAATACCATGGTTCCAAAACTCCAAATAACGCCCATCAACACTACCGACAAACTTAATAGTGTAGCAGAGATGGACCTGAAAAATAACAACAAGGTAATGGCCGATAACAATAAGGAACCTATTAAAAACCAGAGCATTTCTTTTTTTATTCGATCTGCCAAGACAGTTCTAATATAAGGCAGTCCACTAATATGTACCGTTAATTTAGTCTGTTGTGTAAAAAAATTAAGTCTTTCTTGGAGCATCGAAATAATATGCGACCTAGCCCCACTATTAATGGAGTCTGGGTTAAAACTAACCGCCATAATATAAGCATGGCTAGAAGGATTGTACAATAAATTTTTATAAAAAGGCAGTTGCGCTAAGCTTGCATGATCCTTTAATAAAATTGAATCATTGCTATAAGGAGCATTGAAAATTTTATGCGGGATAAATTTTGCTTGCAAACTATCTTTAGCAATAGTATAGGCATAAGGCAAGCTAAGCACTTCTGTTACCCCTGGGATTTTCTTTAAAGATTGATGTAAATCATAAACAGCATTAAAAACCGGTCGGGTATAAAGGCTGTCTGTCTGAAATCCAACCACCACGGTAGTGCCGTCTACTCCAAATTTCTTAACAAAATTTTTATAAATGATGAATTTAGGATTGTCTTCTGGAATGGCTTTAGTAAACTCATAACTCAATTTTACTTGAATAGCAAAATAGCCCATGATTAAAGTAACTAGGCCTAATACGATTAAGGACGTTATTTTAAATCTAACTATAAATTGGCCAAGTTTTTGCCACATACTCTTTTGTTTAAAATTATATTATCCATAAAAAAGCAGCTACTTGTGTAAGCAGGCCTATGGCAAACCCAACAATTAATTCGTTTTTGGTATGGTCGCTCACCACCATTCTTGCACTAACCACCAATGCAGTAAATACAATAGCCATTAAAATCCAAGCTAAGTTATTTACTGGATAATAAAACCCAACCAACACAACGGCCGTGAGTAACCCGCTGATACCCATGGCATGCAAACTTACTTTTATAAAATTATTGACAGTTAGTCCAATAGCACTAGCGATAAAAATACCAAAATAAAAATACTTTAATGCCAAAGGCTGATCGGTAAAATTTCTACTTAAATAATACATCCACCAATAAAAGAACATGGTAATGACATAGGGTATAATTCTTTCTTTTCGTGTACGTAAAAAAATACTGTCACTTAACTTTAGTCTCCATAATAAAAATACGGCAAAGGCTGGGAAAAAAGCAGTTAGCCAAAATACACTAAACAGTTTTAGTTTTAATTGCCAGTCGGTGATACCCGCAAATTCATAGGGCATCAAATACATTAAGTAAATAAAAAAATAAGTAGGTATAAATAAGGGATGAAATACATAAGAAATTGCATTAGCAATATAGGTAAGTGGCTTGGGTGCTTTGTTTTCCATGTATTTTACTATTGAGCTAGAGTTCTTTTCTTAACCTAGCCACCGGAATATTTAATTGTTCTCTATACTTTGCTACAGTCCTCCTAGCAATATTATACCCTTTTTCTTGCAATTGTTCTGTTAATTCATCATCACTAAAAGGTTTATGCTTGTCTTCCGATTCCAACAATTCTTCTAAAATTGCTTTTACCTCTTTGGTACTCACTTCTTCGCCAGAATCGGTAGTCAATGATTCACTAAAAAAATATTTCAATAAGAAAGTGCCAAATTCGGTTTGTACATATTTACTATTGGCTACCCTGCTCACGGTAGAAACATCTAAATTAGTTTTTTCGGCAATGTCTTTTAATATCATAGGCCTCAATTTAGTCGTGTCCCCACTCATAAAAAAAGCTTCCTGATGAATCAAAATAGAATTCATGGTCTTCAAAAGGGTTTGTTGTCTTTGCAAAATCATTTCAATAAACCATTTAGCCGCATCAATTTTTTGTTTTAAAAAAAATACAGCTTCTTTTTGAGCCTTGTCTTGTTTATTGCCTCTGTCATATTCCTTTAACATTAATTTGTAATCATCGCTAATCACCAAAGGGGGCGCATTTCTGCTATTTAAAATCAATTCTAATTTTGCATTATTGATTAAAACTGTAAAATCGGGAATGATGTATTTATCTGCTTCACTCATATGCCCCGTTTCTGCGCCTGGCTTTGGATTTAAAGAAACAATTTGATGCAGTACTTTTTTAATTTGACTTTCCTCTAAATGCAAACTCTTTTGTATTTTATCGTAATGTTTTCGAGTAAACTCTTCAAAATATTTTTCAATAATGGTAATTGCTAAAACAGTATCTGCATCTACCTCTCCAGCTTCTTCTTTTTTTCTTTTCAATTGCAAAAGCAAACATTCTTGTAAATTCCTAGCGCCAATACCTGGGGGATCAAATTGTTGCACTTTTAATAATAGCGCCTCTATTTCACTTACTTCTACGGTCATGCTTTGTTTAAAAGCAAGATCATCTGCTATGGATTGCAGGGCTCTTCTTAGGTACCCATCATCATCTAAACTTCCAATAATTTGTTCGGCAATTTTATAAGCATGATCTTCTAAAGCCAACATGCTTAATTGATCCATTAAAATTTCGTGTAAACTTAATTCTGCCTTAATTGGGATTACCTTGTCATCGTCCAATTCTGGATAATAATCATCCTTTGTTTTATAATTGGCAACATCTCCATCATCATCATAATCATAGTTGCTCAATTCTTCATTACTCATTTCAAATTCATCTACGGGGATAGCCTCCTCTTCTTCTATATTCCCTTCTAATAAATCATCTTTCATTTCTTCTACCGACTTCTCCATATCACCTTCTAGCAAATCGGCATTCATTTCAAGTGCAGGATTTTCTTCTAGCTCCTCTTTAATCCTTTGTTCAATTTGTGCAGTGGGCACTTGCAACAACTTCATGAGTTGTATTTGCTGCGGCGACAATCTTTGTAATTGTCTTTGTTGCAAGGATTGTCCTAATGACATAAACGATTACTTTAAGAAAGTGCTTTAAGTAAAACAGTTGAAAAAAGTGCTCCTTTTTCATGCACTTGCTCTTCGGTCCAAGTTAAACTAATAGCCGTCGAAATACATCTAGACATTATAGCATCACTTTGTTCAAAAGATGTCGTGTTTAATTTATGCAAAGCAGTTTGTTGCGCCTCATTTAATCTATTTAAACTATCTCCGTTTTTTAAATGCATCCACTTTTTAATATAATGCCAGTTGTTGGCATACCAATAAAAATTACCTGGTAATATACCTGCTTCTTTAAATGCAGCAATCACTTTATCGGCTGCCGCTTTAGTGGGTAAAAACCAGCTTAAGAAACTTCCACTGTCTCCAGCTGGATCAGGAACGGTTCTAAATTCAATCCCTGGTACTTTTTCTAAATAAGACTTAAGAATAGATTGATTCTTTTTTTGAATATTTAAAAATTGATCTAGTTTTCTTATTTGAGCCAAGCCTACCGCTGCATGCAATTCGCTAATTCTAAAATTATACCCTAAAAAAGGATGCAAGTCGGCACCTCTATCCACGCCCAAATGATCATGTCCATGATCGGTGTAGGCATCTGCTTTGGTGTAAACTTCTTGATCATTGGTCATCACAACACCGCCTTCTCCACAAGTAATTGTTTTTACAAAATCAAAAGAAAAAGTACCTGCATGCCCAATGGTGCCAAGCGCCTTTCCTTTATACGTACCGCCAATACTTTGGCAAGCATCTTCTAATAATATCAATTGATGTTCGTCACAAATAGTTTTTAATGCATCCAAATCGGCCATACTTCCACACATATGCACGGGCATAATGCACTTTGTTTTTGAAGTAATCGCAGCCCTGACCGCTGCTGGAGATAAAGTGAGTGAGCTGTCTATATCTACTAAAACTGGAACGGCGCCCACGCTTAATATTGCCTCAAAACTAGCCACGAAGGTAAAAGCTGGCATAATTACTTCATCCCCTGCACCAACACCCAAGGAAGCCATAGCAGTAGTGAGTGCGGCAGTGCCGCTAGAGGTTAACTGTGCATACTTGCTGCCAAATTGAGCACAAATAGCTTGTTCCAGCTCTTTAGATTTCCAAATACCCTTTCTTGGGCCATCAAATCCATAACGCATTAATATACCGGTCTCTAGGACCTCATTTACTTCCTTTTTTTCTTCGGCTCCAAAGAATTCAAATCCTGGCATATCCTTGATTTTTAATGATAAACAAAGGTAGTTTAAAAAACGAAAATTGGGTGTTTTTCAGTAATTTGCGCCCGTAAAAAACCCTAGTGAACTTATGGAATACAGCAAATTGATCTCCGTGTCTGGCAAGTCTGGATTATTTGAATTATTAACCAGTAAAAGCGATGGCGCCATTGCCAAATCTTTAGAAAACGATAGTACTCAATTTATTAGTTCTAGAGCCCATCAGTTCTCCCATTTAGAGAGCATTGAAGTATTCACCACCCATGAGAACGTATTTTTAGCGGAGGTTTTTATTGCTATGGGCAAATCAAAAGAAGCCTTACCCAATGATAAGGATCCAAAATTAGTACAAGCCTATTTCAAAAAAGTATATGCCAAAATGGACTTTGATCGTGTTTACCCTAGTGATATGAAAAAGATGATCAAATGGTACGCTCAATTGCAAAAACATGAAGTAACCCCTACTTTACCCGAAGTAGACGAAGAAGAAGAAAAGGCATAGGCCTTTTCTGATGCAAGAGTAACACTTCTTGCCTTTGATGATGCAAGAGTCACACTTCTTGCCTTTTCTGACAACAACCATTAACTTTTATAAAAAACTTACTCAACTTAGGGTAAGTTTTTTTTTATGCTTAAATTGCAAGAGAAGCAAATGCAATTAAAATACAATTTGCTTCAATAATTACAATGAGAAAACTAGTCCTGCTATTTTGTATTTTATCTATACTAACTCAAAATGGTTGGTCTCAAAGTAGTCATGAAAAAAAATGGGTACGCAAACAATTTGCTGCACTTTCTTTAAATGAAAAAATCGCTCAGCTCATGGTGTTAAGAGCACACAGCAATTGGGAGGCCAACAAACTGGATAGCATTGGCGATTTGATAAAAAAATACAATATTGGTGGATTGTGTTTTTTCCAAGGCGGTCCCATTAGAGAAGCCTTACAAACCAATCACTATCAGTCTTTAGCAAAAACACCTTTGTTGATAGCCATGGATGCAGAATGGGGCGTGGGTATGCGTTTAGATAGTGTTGAAATGTTTCCTAGACAACTTTCCTTAGGGGCTATTTCCTCTTCGCATTTAATGTATCAAATGGGTGCAGCCATTGCTGAACAATGTAAAAGATTGGGTATACAAATTAATTACGCTCCAGTCATTGACATTAATAATAACCCCTCTAATCCTGTCATTAACGATCGAAGTTTTGGGCAAAATAAAAACAGAGTCATTCAACATGGAATTGCCTATATGCAAGGTCTTCAAGACAATGGAGTGATGGCCACCGCAAAACATTTTCCAGGTCACGGAGATGTTTCGGTGGATTCTCATAATGATATTCCCATCGTCTTAAAAACAAGAGCCGAATTAGATACCCTGGAGCTTATTCCATTTAAAGCACTCATCAAGGCAGGCATTGGCTCGGTGATGGTAGCGCATTTATCTGTTCCAAGTATTGATAGCACGCCAAAATATCCAACTTCCTTATCGGCAAAAGCGGTCAATGGTTTATTAAAAAATGAACTAGGATTTAAAGGAATCGCAATTACAGATGCGCTTGATATGAAAGCCATTAGCAACTATTTTCCAGAAGGCGAAGCCAATGTACAAGCCCTATTAGCCGGCAATGACATGTTATGTTTACCAGGTGATATTGAGCAATCTATTCAAAAAATCAGAACTGCCATTCGAGAAGGACGTTTAAGCAAAAAAGATATCAATGATCGAGTTAAAAAAGTATTAGCTGCTAAATACAAATATGGATTAAGTCAATTAACTCCAATAGATACAACGAATATCATTGCAGATTTAAATAAATCAGTGGGTAGTATCAAAAGTCAAATGGCCTTGCAATCTTTAACATTCCTCAAAGGCAATCAGCCATTACCTTATCTTAGTCCCAATAAAAAAATTGCCTACCTCGCATTAAATCTATCCCAACCTAATGCATTAACAAAAGCATTGGAAGAAAAATACCAAGCAAAAATATTTTATGTCAATGCAAAAGATAGTAACGACTTGGTCAATTTAAAAACCAGTCTTACACTTTTTGATCAAGTAATTATAGGCATTCATAATTATAACCGCAGGCCCGCCAATCATTTTGAAATTCCAAGTGCTCTGATTAATCTAATGAATGAAACCCAATCCAACCATTGGATTCATTTAATATTTGGGAACCCCTATGCCGTAGCTAATTTTAAAAATATTGATAATATTTTATTCGCTTATGAGGATAATAGCTACACACAAGCAGCGGTTTTAGAATGGCTAGAAGGAAAAGTACAAGCCAGCGGCCAGTTGCCCGTTACGGTGAGTGATAGCTTAGAATATGGCTCAGACAATAAAAGCATAACAACCCTTGTTAATACTACTATCCAAGAAAGTATTCCTCCACTAAATTTTATAGACTCTATTGTTTTAGATGCCATAGAGAAAAAAGCAATTCCGGGTTGTCAGGTTTTAGTAGCCAAAAACAATCAAATCATTTTTAATAAAGCCTATGGGCAAGTAGCAGGTGAAGGTTCACCCAAAGTAGATTTGGAAACGGTATACGACTTGGCTTCGGTTACAAAGATTACAGCCACTACTGTATCTATGATGAAATTAGTTGAAGAAGGAAAGGTTTCCATTGATAAAACCATAGGAGATTATTTGCCTTGGGTAAGAGGCAATGAAAAAGAAAAAATAACCATAAAAGATTTACTCTTGCATCAAGCAGGCCTATACCCTTTTATAAAATTTTACGAATCTTTATTAGAAAAAAATGGTCAATTTAAAACTGGATTAGTAAGCATGGTGGCGGACAATACACATCATGCTATGATTACTCCTTCTAAATATTTAGTAGATAGTTGGATAGATAGCATTCATAACAAAATATTAGAAAGCCCAATAACTACTCCAGGCAAATATGTATACAGCGATAATGATTTTATTTTTTTAGGGGCGATTGTTGAACAAGTAACTGGCATGTCCCTGAATGCATATACTACCAAAATATTTTACGCCCCATTAGGCATGAAATTAACCGGATTCTTGCCTTTACAAAAAACAAATATTGATAAAATTGCAGCCAGTGAAATAGATAATTATTATCGTCATGAGTTAATTCAAGGAGCAGTGCATGACGAAGGCGCTTCGGTAATGGGAGGCATTGCAGGGCATGCTGGTTTATTTAGCAACACCACCGATTTAGCCAAAATGTATTTAATGCTACTCAATAAAGGGCAATGGGAAGGCAATACCTATTTTCAAACCAATACCATTGACTTATTCACTTCCTACCAAACCGACAATAGTCGCAGAGGACTTGGATTTGATAAACCCGAAAAAAACAATGCAATTAATAAAGATCCTTACCCATGTTTAAGTGCCTCTCCTAGTACCTTTGGTCATACGGGATTTACTGGAACCTGTGTTTGGGCTGATCCAGAAAAAAAACTACTTTTCATTTTTCTTTCCAATAGAGTTTACCCGACACGAGATAGCAAAGTATACAATGCTTTAAATATTAGAGCTAAAATACAAGAAGGGCTTTATACTTTATTAAATTAACCGCATGTTGAGAGCTTTAATTATATTTATTTTTATACTCCATCAAGTCAACCATAGTCAAGCTCAAAGCAATTTTGGTGCCATTGGCCAATGGAGAGAACAATACAATAATAAAAGTGTTCAACACATCCTCAAAGGGGATAAAATTTATGGTGCCACCACCCATCAACTATTTAGCATCGATAATAAAAAAAATATTGAATTGCTGGGGAAGTCAACTGGTTTGCATGAAATAGGTATTGCTGCGATGGCCTGGGATGCATTGGAACAGCAATTGGTTATTGCTTACAATAATAGTAATATAGACATTATTAAAGGAGACGATATTTATAGTATTAATGATATGGTATTATCTAATTTGTATGCCAATAAAAAAATCAATGATATTAAAATTTTAAACCAATGGGCATTGATAGCAACCAATTTTGGAATAGTGGTGTTGGATTTAAAAAAACATGAAATAAAGGATACTTGGTTCCCGAATAATAATAGACAGGCTATCGTCACTTATCAAATGGCTATTACAAAAGACAGTCTATACGCTATTACAGAAGAAGGCTTATACAGTGCGGCCATTAAAAACAATTGGGTAGGCATTAATAGTTGGAATATTTTAAAAGCCTACCAAAATTTAGGACTAAAAAAAATAAGTAGCAACGCAAATTTAGTGACCGTATACAATAACAAGCTTGTATTTCAATTGCCTTCCACTAATCCTATTATCAATACCTCTACAAGTAGTATTCAACAGGTAACTATTACCAAAGATGGTGCCATTTTATTGAGCACCACCGATGGCAGTAAAGGAACCCTATTTAAATTAAATGCAGATAAAAGCACCACTATCTTAATTGATTCAACCATACTAGGCAATCCAATAGATATTCTGGTGGATGAGAATAATTATTGGATTGCAGATAGTGCAAATGGATTGTTGCTTAAAAATACCACAAGCCAATGGATAACTTTAACGGGGCCTAGCGAATACATTAAAGGAAAATCTTTCATCAATAACAATTTTCTATTAGCACCATTTAATGGTCAATCCAATGGCTTTAGTGTATTTAATAAATCTGGATGGAAAAATTACACCAGTAGCAACGCTTCCAAATTTCCAATTTGTATAGCAAGCACTATTGATCCAAAAGACCAAACTTGGTGGCTGACGACCACGAGTGGCTTAGTGCATTTTAATTCCACCACGGCCACAATGGAAAATAGCGCTCCTTCCAATTTGAATGGAAACTATACGGACCTTCAATTTAGTACTATTGGAAATTTATGGGTATTACAGGATGGGCAAGGTCTTTTACAAAAAAAAGACAATGCCTGGAAATTATTCGCCCCTCCTAGTAATTTTATAAAGTCAGGGTTAAATAAAATGATCATCACTAAGCAAGGACAAGCTTGGATTATCGCAGCGCAAAATCAGGGCTTATACATATATCAATCCAGCGAGGTTTACCCAACAGAAGTTTGGAAGCAATTAACTACTTCTAAATTAAAAGGAAACCTACCAAGTAGTAATGTTACCAGCTTAGTAGAAGATCATGATGGATCCATTTGGGTAGGCACCGATAATGGTATAGGTATTTTTAATTGCGGTGATCTATCAAAAGAAATTTGTGATGCTTCCATACCACGAATTAACAATACTAATCAATTTGTCGGACAGCTTTTTCAGAAAGAAATTGTGAATTGCATTTCAGTAGATGGAGCCAACAGAAAGTGGGTGGGCACCAATAATGGTGCCTGGTTATTAAGTTCAGATGGATTAGAATTAATTGAACATTTTACAAAAGACAATAGTCCATTGCCTAGTGATACTTTATTACAAATCATGATTGATCCCAATGAAGGGGAAGTGTTTTTTAATACCAATACAGAAATAGTAAGTTACAGAGGCACTGCCACAGCAGGTGTAGTTACACAAAATGATATCGCTATTTATCCCAACCCCGTAGGCCCCGAATACAATGGCCCTATTGCTTTTAAGGGATTGGTCGAAAATGCTATTGTAAAAATTACGGATTTAAGTGGGAGGCTAGTATTTGAAACACGCTCATTGGGAGGTCAAGCTATATGGAATGGTAAAACCTATGAAGGTAAAAAAGTGTCTTCCGGAATTTACTTAGTATTTGTTAGAGATGAAGCGGGCAATGAAAAAGGCGTAGGCAAGGTAGTCATCACCAGCGGGTTGTAGCTAATGGTACATCAAGTTACTTATGGTTGAGCAGCCATATCAAAATTTTTGAAAGATTTGAACTTCAAATAACCTTCATCCCCAGGCACCACCCGGTACATGATTTGTCTAATTTTATTGGTAGGTGTTTTAATATTGGTATCCAACTCATAAATAGGAAACTTTCTAAAAAGAATTCCTTCCACTAATTTAAATTCATCGTTACCTCTATAGCCCTTGCTTAATTGCATATCATTGGTGATATCAGGAAAATAAATAAGTTCTAATCGTTCATTATTTTTTGAACTGACACTAAAGACATTTATTTTACCCGTATTGTCCATAATATAAATAACAAGATCAGGAAATCCATCATTATTCAAATCATCTATTTCAGAACTTGCTACCTTTCCTTTTAATACTAAATGTACTTCTTTGGCATCACTCTTAAAACCAATGGGTTTTATGCTTAAAGAATTTTCATCTGCTGATTTATTTAAACACATGATACGAAAGCCTGCTTTCCCAATTTTAAGGGTACTGTCATACTTAATTAATTTTTGCCCAAAAACCTGTGCAGACAAAAAAACTAAGCCAAAAAATAAACATTTGTTCATATTTAGTTTCATTACGTACCAAAGTTAATAGAATAGTTTTAATTTTCCATTCAAACAGATAGCTAATATGGCATTTGAAATTCAAGTTTCTCCTCTTTTTGACTTTGAAAAAGTACGGCTCATAGACGCCGAAACGGGCGTAGCTATTGAAATTACGACCAAGGGCGCCTTAATGAATAGTTGGCAGGTGAAACACCAAACCAAGACCTTGAACCTCATAGATGGAAATGATTTTGGTAATGGATGGAGCCAATTTGAGCAGCATGGTTTCAAAGGAGCAAAGATGGCTCCATTTGCTTGCAGGCTAGAAGATGGCCAATTTGAACAAGACGGGAAAAAATATAACATAGATAAATTTTACTTAGATAAGCACGCCATTCATGGCATTGTTTACGATGCTTTGTATACCATACAATCTACTCAAGCAGATGAACATGGCGCTTATGTAGTTTTAAAATATGCTTATGTAGGCTCGGATAAAGGATACCCCTTTCACTTTAACTTACAGATAAAATGGCACTTACAAAAAAACAATAAAGTAAGTGTAGAGACCCTCTTGACCAATCATGCAGAAACTACTATACCAATGATGGATGGATGGCATCCTTATTTTACCATGGGCGGCCTCATTAATGAATGTAGTTTAGTTTTTAAAAGTAAAGGAAAAGTAATTTTTAACGATCAGTTATTACCTACTGGGCAAATAATGGAAGACTTTTCTTTTAACAGCCCTACAAAAATAGGTACTACAATATTAGACAATTGCTTTTTATTAGACCCTTCCAGCCATGAATGTATAGTAGAAAATGAACAATTTAAATTAATCGTTCAAGGAGGATTAAATTATCCTTATTTACAATTGTATATTCCCCCCGATAGAAAAAGTATCGCTATCGAAAATTTGAGTGGCGCTCCAAATTCTTTTAATAATAAAATGGGGCTCCTAATAATGAAGCCCCATGAAAATTTAGTATTTAAAACGAGTTATCAAGTATTGATAAAATTATAACTCAATAATAGCCGTAATACTTACTTCAATATTAACATTGCGTGGCAAGGTTTTTACAGCCACTGTTTCACGTGCAGGAAATTGTGAGGCAAAATAACTACCATACACTTCATTCACTTGTGCAAACAATTGCATATCACTTAAGAAAATAGTTGTTTTAACTATATGGGCAAAGCTGAGCTTGGCTTCCTCCAAAATAGCTTTGATGTTTTCCATGACTTGCCTGGTTTCTGACTGGATATCTGTTAATACCAATTCTCCATTAGCAGGGTTAAATGCAATTTGACCGCTAGCAAATAAAAAGCCGTTTGCTATAACTGCTTGACTATAGGGCCCAATAGGTGCTGGCACTTTATTGGATTGAATAATTTCTTTTGACATATAATTAAATTAAGATTGCAATTTCTTGTTTTTCTATCAAATCACCACCTATTTTTGTAAAACATTTTTAACAACTTGGCTATTATCCTACATATTGACACTGCTGGCGAAAAAGCCATGATAGCTTTTACTAAAAACAAGGAGGTCTTAGCTAGTAAAGAAAATACAGTGCCCAATACGCATGCCGCCTTTGTTCAAGCTAGCATTCAGGAATTAGCCACCCAAGCCAATATTGATCTTCATTCCATAGATGCCATAGCAGTTACCATGGGCCCAGGAAGTTATACTGGACTTAGGGTAGGACTAGCCAGCGCAAAGGGAATCGCCTATGCACTTCAAAAACCTTTAATAGGTTTATCCACCCTAGCCCTCTTGGCCAATACTTCAAAAAGAAGCCCCCTATTTTCAAGTAAGGGAGTACAAATTTTTGCCATGATTGACGCCAAAAGAATGGAAGTGTTTGGTGCCATTTATAATCAAGCCCAAGAAATGACCTTAAAAGAACAAGCCATAGAATTAGATACAGCATTTATAGAAAACCTGGTAATAAGAGGCACAGGCCCTATTTTATGTATTGGTTCGGGAGCCCAGAAAGTAATGGAGTTGTCACAGCACCCATCCTTATTGTATAGCGATTTAACTTATAACATTATGGATTTCATTGCATTAGCTGAATCCAAATTCGCTTTACAAGACTTTGAAGCTATTGCCTACGCTAGCCCTGCTTATTTAAAGGATTTTTATTTAAAAAAGAATTAGAAGGAGGGATGAAAAAAAGGATAAGCGGTTTAAACTTACTATGTAGAAACAAATCTAAGTTTATAAGTAAAATCATACACAAATCTCAAATTGCGAACAATTTATATATTAATAAAAAAATAAGTTTTAATTTAAATGATTAGCTTTGTCGTGCAATTTTAGATGTTAACCCCCAAATTATACTCTTATTGATATGAATCAGTCCTTACCACAACTACAACTTACTAATGGCAGTACTCCATTAAAAGTAGATTTATTGCACAGCAAAAAAGCAGCGATGATTCTTCGCTCATTGAATCACAAATTGCGTCAACAAATTGTAAAATTAATTGACGAACAACAAAAAGTGACCGTGACTGAAATTTATGTGAAATTAAGATTAGAACAATCTGTAGCTTCTCAACACTTGGCTATATTAAGAAGAGCTAGTATTGTTTCCACCATTCGCGAAGGAAAATTTATTTTTTATACAGTGGATTACAATCGACTAGATCAAGTTAATAAATTCATTGAACAACTAGTTGGATAAATATGCCTTTATCAATAGAACAATTTCAAGCACTTACTCTTGATGAATCTGTTTATATCATTGATACAAGGCCTGCCGATTTATTTATTGAAGGTTACATTCCGAATGCATTAAATATTACTCCTGCTACTATCAAGTATGCCATAGCTATGGGCATCCTTACCAAAGAAACTCCGATTGTTTTTGTTACAGAGGATGATTTAGTTGCCGAAACCATTGCTTACTTTACAAAAGCCGAGTTTTCTCAAATCAAAGGTTATTTACAAGGCGGTTTTGCAAGTTGGTTGGCCAATTCTAAAAGATATGATTTAATTATTGAAGTGGAAGTGGATGAACTAGCCATGGATATTCCCTTTGATGAATATTTAATGATTTTAGATACCCGCGAAGAAAATAATTTTGATAAAGAGCATATAAAAAATTCTGTTTCCCTACCCTTATCTGAAATGGGAGATCCTGGTAGCATGTCAGAATTAGATGAACATTTTAATATTTATATCCTAACAGATAATGGGGAAAGCAACACCCTTGCCGCCAGTTTATTAAAAAAACAAGGCATTCATAATATCAGAATTACCAAAGGGGGCTGGGAAGAATTGCTTCAAATAAAAGATAAATTCAAATTTGAACGCACTCCACAAAAATCTACCGAAGAGGATAGCTCCTTAAATTAATTTCATTCCAGATTAGTGTACAACTAGATTACTGTGTTTCGTGGCATCATAGGGATATCTCCAACGTCTATGTGTCCATAAGTAATTAGAAGGATTTTGCCTTATTTTTTCTTCAAGTACTTTAACATATAAAGCAGTTAATTGACCGTCTTTAAAATAATTAGGAGAAGTGGTCATGACTTCATATTCAGAATGATAATACCCTCTTTTTACTCTATAAAAATGTACAAATACTTGTGCTGTATTATTTAACTTGGCTCCTTTTTCCGGGCCCTTTACAAAGGGGGTGAGCTGTCCGAAAAAAGGAACCCAAAAAGCAGACAAGGGATTGCCTGGATTTTGATCGGCAGCCAATGCCATCGCATAGCGTCCTTTGGTTGCAAATTTTTGAAACTGCGCTCTAAAATTAGTGGCAGGAATCATTATGCTTCCATACCTTTTTCTTAAACCCAATATCATTTTATTAAAATGGGGATTGCTTAATGGCATATACACTGCAATAAATGGATATTGACTATATTTTCCAACACCCCAATTGGCAAACTCCCAATTAAAAAAATGACCCGCCATAATTTGCACATTTTGCCCAGTGGCATATAAATCATTTAATACTTCAGCATTGGAACTAAATCTTTTAACAAAAGTCTTATCAGACATAGATAACAACTTAAAAGTTTCAATAAAGGAATCTGTAAATTGTTGATAAAACTTATTGGCTATTTTTTTTCTTTCTAAAATAGTCTTATTTGGGAATGCAATCGCTAAATTTTGTTGCACAACAGCTACGCGATACTTGACTACTCTTTGTAAGATAAAAGCAGCGATATCACTTAACAGATACATGATTCGCCAAGGAAGCAAAGAAAATAAATAACAAAAACTATAAATAATAAAATACATGTAGTGGTTTATACAATCATCGAATTATTGAGGTGCTATCCAAGCACCATGTTCTTTCAAAAGCAAAATTAATTCATCCACAGCTACTGCGCTGTCTATATTCCTTTTCATTACTTCCTTCCCTTTATATAAAGTTATCTTACCAACTCCACTTCCCACATAACCAAAATCAGCATCTGCCATTTCACCAGGTCCATTCACAATACAGCCCATGATGGCTATTTTCAAACCTTTCAAATGACTGGTTACACTTCGTATTTTAGCAGTGGTTTCCTGTAATTCA
The DNA here is from genome assembly GCA_947448725.1 of Bacteroidota bacterium. Lineage (GTDB taxonomy): Bacteria > Bacteroidota > Bacteroidia > Chitinophagales > Chitinophagaceae > Sediminibacterium. The sequence goes on along the minus strand of CANFOM010000001.1, from coordinate 173,109 downwards.
AATAAAGTTCTACCGCAACTAGGACAAGAAATATATTCGGTTTTTGAAATTCGAGTTCTAGTGGCTTGCAATATTCCAAAAGCAGTGGTATTTAAAAACTGTTCCATGGAATGATTGCTAAAATAATTTCTACCAGATACTTTACCTCCTTCATTGGACAGGGCAAAATCGGCATGTACTTTTTCATTCACTCCTAAAAACAAGCCATCTCCCATACCATCTAATAAAAGTGCTCCTGTTTCAGTGGCAAAATGTATTAAATGTTCATCGGCAGTAGCCCATGCACTTTGCGTAGATAAAATAATTGGATTGCTAATATTTAATTCCATCATTCGAACCACCATGCGACGCACCGCAGGCATGGCATGTGCCAAAGGACTACTTAAGCAAAAAACAACCGATTTGTCTTTGGCAATTTCTAGCAACTGCTCTTCTCTTATTCCATTTTTAAAACCAAAACAATCTACTTCTACAAAATTGATAAAAGCACTTTTACGAGTGGCTTTTAAATATTCTTTATAATCAAAAATGGGTAAATATTTTGTGCGATCTGTTACTGTCTCCCATAATGCAGGACGAGTAATCACTCTTAAGGTACCAGGTAAATCAAAATCCAATAAAGCATTTTGTAAGTAAATAAAATCAGCCGCTGCATCCGAAATATTCCATTTGTCAGTAGCAGCATCATATTGATACCCTATCGCGATTAAATCATCTGGAACAATAGCTTGTAGATGTCTAAAATCGGCAATCACCACTGGAACAGACTTACCACCAATCGTATGATTAGTGATGGTGGATCTTCTTTTATATTCAAAAGGATTGTAAGTTAATTTTTCAATGGAGGGAATATGTTGAATTCCTTTCATTCTATTGGCTGGATACCTCTTCACTAAATCTTTACAAACTGGAATTTCAAATTCGGGGTCTTCGGTTAAACTAACTCTAATAGTATCACCAATGCCATCTTCTAATAAAGTACCAATTCCTATGGCACTTTTAATACGACCATCTTCTCCATCTCCTGCTTCAGTTACACCTAGATGCAAAGGATAGCATTCATTAAATTCATTTTGCATTTGTTGAATCAATAATCGATACGCTTGCACCATCACTAGTGGATTGCTCGATTTCATGCTCAAAATTATTTGATGGTAATCCAAACTTCTTGCTATACGTAAAAATTCCATCGCGCTTTCTACCATACCCATCGCCGTATCGCCATACCTACTCATAATTCGATCACTTAAGGAACCATGATTGGTTCCAATACGCATGGCGGTACCATGCTGCTTGCAAATTAATACCAGTGGCGAAAACCTTTCTCTAATTCTTTCTATTTCCTCCACATACTCTGCATCCGTATATTCAATTTGTTCAAATTTCTTTTTATCTACATAATTGCCTGGATTGACCCTCACTTTTTCAATAATGGTAGCAGCAATTTCTGCAGCATTCGGCGTAAAATGAATGTCTGCCACCAAAGGAGTTAAAAATCCTTTGGCAAGTAAGGCTTTTTTTATAGCAGCTAAATTTTCTGCTTCTGTTTTACTTGGTGCGGTGATTCTAACCAATTCTGCTCCCGCTTCTATACAACGAATTACCTGAGCCACCGTTTTGTCGGTGTCCATAGTATCCGTGGTAGTCATTGTTTGAATTCGGATGGGATGACCTCCACCAATGATTAAATTACCCACTTTTACTTCACGGGTAATTAAACGTTGATAATTGGTTAAAGAATTGCAATATTGTTCCATATAAAGTATACGTAAAGGTAATTATTTTATCGACCTATCTAAGCCCTTTTAAAAATCCCTGTTGTAATAAAATAGCTTTTAACAAAGGTACTGAAGACTTTGTAGCAGCCTGATTGGCCAATTCCTTGGTCCCAGCACTTGTATTTAAAACAAAAAAGTAGATATGCTTGTTTTCTTCAACAAAACCCAGTACCCAAGAAACTTGACTTAATGAATCTGATGCTTCTATATAGCTTAAATGATAATTACTATTGTCTTCTTTTGAAATCATTTTTTTAAACAATTCCTGACTACGTTTTTGAAAAGGTAACTCTCTAAAATACATTCTTTTAATAAGGCCAAGTTGTTCGTCGGCCGTGATACGTAAAGATTGATCTCTCCAAAACTCTTTCATATCAGCACTTACCACCCCCTTTCCATAATGAATGGAATCTATACTTTTAATAATGGCCGCTCTTCCAAGAGTAGACATTAAATTTTGGTAAAATGCAACCGAGTCTGCACTTACCCAAGTATTAGCATTTTGATTGATGACCCCCTTATCCAATGCAATTAAACTTGGGATGATAAAAAAAGTGTTTAAAGGGCTATAGGCCGAATCTTTATAGAATGACAAATTCGCAATGGTAAATTGACCAGAGCCATTTTCCAGTAATGCAAAACTTCCTTGTACCCCAGCACTGTCCAAAAGCTTTGAAATGCCAGCATCTAATTTTACATTGTTTGGTGAGCAGCTAAAAAATAAGGCTGCAACAATTACTAAAGAGAAAAGCTTCTGATTCATAATACTATACTGTTTTAAAGAGGTACAAATTTACCACTTAATACGAATAAAAACACCCCCAACCAGTGAATTCAGGAAGGGGGTGTTCAACATTTTTAAGGCGCTTATTCTATGCCCAATAATTCTACTTCAAATATCAAAGTAGACCCTGGCCCAATGAATGGCCCAGCTGAACGCTCACCATAAGCCAACTCAGAAGGAATAAATAACTTCCATTTACTGCCCAATGTCATTAATTGCAACCCATCTTGCCAACCTTTAATTACCCCATTCAAAGGAAAACTAATTGGCTCCCCTCTCTGAACAGAACTATCAAAAACAGTTCCATCAATTAAAGTGCCATGGTAATGTACTTTTACTTTACTCTTTAAAGTAGGTTTGGTGGTGTCATGGCTTGCTACAATAACTTGGTATTGCATGCCATTTGACATTTTAACTACGCCTGGTTTTTTTGCGTTTTCAGCTAAAAAATTAGCGCCAATTTCGCGATTTAGTGTGATTTTTTCTTGACTCATTTTATCTTGGTAGGTTTTAATGCAAACATCTAATAAACTATCTGGAATTACTCCTTTGGAAAGAAATCCAGCAGTAATGCCCTTCTCAAAGATTGCCATATTAATGTCTTGCAATCCCTGACCTTTCATGCTTTGAGCAATTCTGTATCCTAAAGCATAAGAAGCACTATCTTTTACATTCTTAATGACTAAAGGTGGCGTAACGCTCATGGTTAATTTGGCATTGCCCAGTTTTACTTGCGTACTGCCTACTTTAACTTGTTTAATTGGAACTGTTTTAGTTTGAGCGATGGCACTCATAGTTACTAAAACTAAATTTAAAATAAATAAGGTTTTTTTCATAGTATATTTTTTTCTTCTTAAGAGGCTCAAAAGTACAGTTAGGTTTTGAATTATTGGCTTAAAGTTTCAATAATTGTTTGATTTGTTGCTCTACTTTAACAATTTCCATAGAAGCCACCACTTTTTGCATGGTTGCTGCAATTTGACTGGTACAAAGATTGCCCAAACTACCTTCATGGGTATGTTTCATTTGTGTAGAATAAGTAAAATTACCAGCTTCAATAGCCAACCCAACTTGCTGATAAGCATCTCTAAATGGCATGCCGCCTAAAACTAATTTATTGACCTCTTCCACACTAAATAGATATCGATATTTCGGATCTTCCAACAAATCTTTTTTTACTTCCATGTTTTGTATCATTAAAGAAGCCATCTCTATGCAATTTTTTAATTGTGTAAAAGCAGGAAATAAATGCTCTTTCAACAATTGCAAATCACGATGATAACCAGAAGGCAAATTAGTAGTCATCATCATTATTTCATTGGGCAATGCTTTTATGCGATTGCAATAAGCTCTTATTAATTCAAAAACGTCTGGATTTTTTTTATGCGGCATAATACTTGACCCTGTAGTCAACTCCTCTGGAAATTGTATGAACCCAAAATTCTGATTCATAAATAAACAAGCATCCATACTTAATTTAGACAAAGTATCTGCTATATTAGCTAAGGCCATGGCTGTAACTCTTTCTGCTTTGCCACGACCCATTTGCGCATACACTACATTATAATTTAAGGTTTCAAAACCTAGTAATTCGGTTGTTCTTTTTCTGTTAATTGGAAAAGAAGATCCATACCCAGCAGCCGATCCTAAAGGATTTTTATTGACAATGGTATAAGCGGCTTGTAACATAGTCATATCATCTACTAAACTTTCTGCATAGGCGCCCAGCCATAAACCAAAGGAAGATGGCATGGCTAATTGTAAATGGGTATAGCCAGGAAGTAAATCATTTTTATGTGCTTCACTTTTTTCTTGCAGTAAAGTAAAAAAAGTTTGCACCGCTGCACTCATGCTGATTAATTCGGCACGTAAAAATAATTTAATGTCTACTAAAACCTGATCATTCCTGCTTCTGGCGCTATGAATTTTTTTACCTACATCTCCCAAGCTTTCGGTCAACATCATTTCTATTTGAGAATGGATGTCTTCTACACCAGCATCCAATTTAAAATCACCTGTTTGAATTTTTTGGTATATTTCAATTAAAGCTTTTTTAAGTTGGGTTTGTTCCAATGCAGTAAGTAAACCTACTTCGGATAACATCGTAGTATGGGCAATAGAACCCAATACATCGTAGGCCGCCAAATATGCATCCATGGCTTGATCGTTGCCAATGGTAAATTTTTCTACCGCTTCTGATACCTTGCTGTTTTTTTGCCAAAGCTTACTCATGGTTAAACATTTTTTCCAATAATTGAATATAAGTTACAATTCCTTCTTCTATTTCATTGATGTAGATAAACTCATCCGCAGTATGACTTCTTGCAGAATCACCAGGCCCCATTTTTAAAGTAGGAAAAGACATTAATGCTTTATCAGAAGAAGTGGAAGATCCAAAATAACCTTTGCCCATTGCAATACCAGATTGAACCAGAGGATGGTCAACGGAAATACTTGTAGCTCTTAATCTTACACTTCTCGGGGTTACATTTGCTTTTACATTTTGCTTTACTATTTCTACCACTTCTTCTAAAGAATATAATTCATTCACGCGTACATCAACCACCAATCTACAAGTGGAAGGAACTACATTGTGTTGTTGATTATCTGTTTCTACTACCGTAACACTCATCTTCACTTTTCCCAACAATGTAGATACTTTATCAAATTGAAAACTTTTAAACCATTCTATATCCGGTAATATTTTATACAATGCATTCTCCCCTTCTTGCCTTGCGGCGTGCCCTGCAGCACCAGTAGCAACAACATCTAAAACAAGCAAGCCTCTTTCTGCAATAGCCATTTCCATTTTGGTAGGTTCTCCTACAATACCAAATTCAAAAGCGGGCAAATGTTTTAAAACCAATTCTATGCCATCTTGCCCCGAAATTTCTTCTTCTGCAGATGCCACGAATACAATATTATAGGGCAAATGGGTTTGAGCATAAAAATATAAAAAAGTAGAAAGCAAACTTACCAAACTACCTCCTGCATCATTACTACCTAATCCATAAACTTTCCCGTCGTGTTCAAAAGGACTAAATGGTTCACGTGAATAACCCTTATTAGGTTTAACAGTGTCGTGGTGTGAATTTAATAATAAGGAAGGCTTAGACGAATCAAAATGTAAGTTGGTAGCCCATACATTATTTTTAACTTGTTCAACTTTTATATTACGCACTGTTAAAAATTGAATGATGTGTGCTGCTGTTTTATCTTCCTCCTTACTAAATGAAGGCAGGGAGATCAAAGTTTTTAATAAATCTATGGCATCCTTTTGCAGGAGCTTGCTATTTTTAAAATTATCAAAATTATTATTTTGTGGCATTATAAAGTAATTGTTGTACCAGCAGTACCATTAATTAATTCATCCATTTTTTCTGCTTTTCCAATAATAACAGATTGAACCCCATGTTCAAGTGCAGAAAAAGCATTGTCTATTTTAGGAATCATACCTTCAAAAATAATTTTCTCCTCTTTCAGTTTTTTATATAGTTGTTTATCTATTTGTGCCACAACAGAATTTGAATCATTGACATCTTTGAGCACGCCTTCTTTTTCGAAACCATAAATTAAATGCACTTGATATTTTAATGCCAATGCCGTTGCTAAACTTTGAGCAATGGTATCTGCATTGGTATTCAATAATTGCCCTTTGCCATCGTGCGTAATCGGGGCAATAACAAGTTTGCTATTTTTTGAAAGTAATTGTAATAGCAAATCAGTATTGACCATATCAATGTCGCCTACCCAGCCATAATCAATAGTGGCATGAACTCTTTTATGTGCTAGTATTAAATTACCATCTACACCCGATAAACCAATGGCATTGACACCCTCTGCTTGTAATTGTGCTACTATATTTTTATTAATGTAACCAGCGTAAACCATCGTTACAATTTTCAGCGTAGCCTCATCAGTGATTCTTCTTCCATCTACCATGGTTTGTTGAACACCCATTGAATCGGCTATACTGGTAGCTAATTTTCCACCACCATGTACTAAAATAGCTTGACCCTTCACTTTCGCAAAAGATTGCAAGCAAGCAGTTAACAATGCAGGATTGTCTACAATATTGCCCCCAATTTTAATGACATATAATGATTCCATAATTTAATTTCTCTACTTCCTTTTAATATTAAACTCGTTTTATATTTTACTTGCTTTTCAAAATTTCAGCCAAAACAACTTGGGCTGCCCAAACTCTATTCGAAGCCTCTTTCGTTACTAAACTATTAGGTCCATCTAATATTTCATCACTCAATTCTACATTTCTTCTTACTGGCAAACAATGCATCAGTTGCGCATTATTGGTAAGCGCTAGTTTTTTATTATTCATCATCCAATGAGCATCACTACACAATACCTTTCCATATTGCTCATAACTACTCCAGTTTTTTACATAAACAAAATCGGCATCCTTTAAAGCAGCCTCTTGATTGAATGTAATGGTGGCCCCCTTAGTAAATTCAGCAGAAAGCTCATACCCTTCTGGGTGCGTAATTACAAAATCGGCCTCTCCCCATGCATTCACCCACTGGCTAAAGCTATTGGCAACACATTGAGGAATGGGTTTGATATGAGGCGCCCATGTTAGTACAATTTTAGGTTTCTTGTTTTTAAAAGAAGCATTAGAAGCCATGGACTCTTGTATGGTAATAATATCTGTTAAAGATTGTAAGGGGTGCAAGGTGGCAGATTCTAAACTTACAATAGGGATCCCAGCATATTTTATAAATTGGTTGATTATTTTTTCGCCATAATCTTCTTCTTTATTAAGCAAGCCAGGAAAAGTTCGAATACATAATATATCAAAATAGTTGCCCAAAATAGGAGCGGCATCTTTAATATGTTCTACGGTATTGCCATTCATGATAGCCCCTTCTGCAAATTCTAAAGCCCAGCCTTCTTTGTCTACATTAAAAACAATAGGTTCCATTCCCAAATTTTGTGCAGCCACTTGTGTACTTAATCTGGTTCTTAAACTAGGATTTAAAAATAAAAGGCCAATACGCTTATTTGCACCCAATGCCTTGTCTAAGAAAGGGGCTGCTTTATAGGCTAATGCTTTTTTTACCAATCCATTAATATCTACAACATCTTTTACTGAAATAAACTGTTTCATAATTTAAGAATGGGTTTGTTTCAATTGTTGAATTGCGGCATTCAATCTGTTTAAAAATAATTGGATATCCTCCATCGTAATAGCCAATGAGGGCAATAATCTTATTACATTGGGTTTTGCTTCACCAGTAAATACTTTACAATCATTCAACAATACTTTACGCAAATCCTCTAGACCGTCTTCCATCTCAAATCCAATCATTAAGCCACGACCTCTTACTATTTTAACGCCTGCAATATTTTTTAAAGCATCGATTAAATAGCTACCTTTTTCAGCGGCTAAAGCCATTAAATTTTCTTTTTGAATCACTTCAATCACCGCCAAGGCTGCTGCACAAGCCAAAGGATTTCCGCCGAAAGTAGTTCCCAATAAACCAAACTTAGCTTGAATATGCGGTGCAATTAAAATAGCACCAATGGGAAATCCATTCCCCATCCCCTTGGCCATGGAATAAATATCTGCATTAACACCCGCTATATCATGAGAAAAAAATTGCCCAGTACGTCCATAACCACATTGAACACTATCTGCAATATACACTACCCCAGCTTCGTCGCAACATTTTCTGATGGCTTGTAAAAAAGGAATACTTGCTTCGTAAATGCCTGCCACCCCTTGTATACCTTCAATAATAACTGCAGCTATTTCTTTTCCTTGAGTAGCAAAACAATTTTGTAATGCTGTTATATCATTAAAAGGCAAAAAGATAATATTATCGGTCTCATTCACAGGCGCTACAATACTTGGATTGTCCGTAGCTGCCACAGCCAATGAGGTGCGTCCATGAAATGATTTTTTAAACGCAATGATTTTTTTTCTTCCCGTATGAAAGGAAGCTAATTTTAAAGCGTTCTCATTGGCCTCGGCCCCACTGTTACATAAGAACAATTGAAAATCTTTTTTACCGCTAACTTCATTAATGGCTGTAGCCAATTGCTCTTGAATGGGCATGATTACCGAATTGGAATAAAAAGCCATTGCATGCAATTGGTCTTCAATTCTTTTTACCCAATGCGGATGCGTATGACCAATGCTAATTACTGCATGGCCTCCATACATGTCTAAATACTCCTGGCCCTTATCGTCCCACACACGGCTGCCAGCCGCTTTGGTGATAGCGATAGGATTTAAAGGATATACATTGAATAAAGACATGGTTATAAATTAAATAAGTCGTTTAAAAATAGTTTGCTTTTAATTGAAGTCCTGCGATTTCTTCCAATCCAAACATTAAATTCATATTTTGAACTGCTTGCCCTACTGCACCTTTCAATAAATTATCCAATACCGCATGAATAGCAATTTTATCGCCCTGCTGTTCCAGATGAATCAAACATTTATTGGTATTCACTACTTGCTTCAAATCGATATTGGTTTTACTTACATGCGTAAAAGGAGCTCCTGCATAATAAGATTCATATAATTCATACAGCGCTTCTAACTTTAATGAAGTTGACAATATAGAACTTACCAATATGCCTCTGGTAAAATCACCTCTCCATGGAACAAAATGAACTGCTGCTTTATTTTTTCCTTGCAAAAGATTCAGGTTTTGTTCTATTTCATGGATATGTTGATGTTGCAATGTTTTGTAAGCTTGAATATTATTGGCTCTCCAACTAAAATGATTGGTAGCCGTAAGGCCTTGTCCAGCACCTGTAGATCCAGTAATGCCAGTTGTAAACACATCCGTCAATATTCCTTGGGAAGCCAATGGCAATAAGCCTAATTGAATAGCAGTGGCAAAACAACCTGGATTAGCTATATTTTGAGCAGCTACTATGGAAGCCTTATTTAATTCTGGCAAACCATATATAAATTGTCTCCCACCAATAGAGGCACCTTCAGTTAATCTAAAATCTTGAGAAAGGTCTATTATCTTGATGCTTGATTTTATTTCATGGGTGGTCAAAAACTTTTTGGCATCACCGTGACCAACACATAAAAATAATACATCAATATTTTGATCCAATTCGCTTACAAATTTCAAATCCGTATCACCCACTAAATCGGCATGCACTTTACTCAATAGTTCCCCTGCATTACTCGTGCTATGCACAAAAGTAATAGTAGCATTAGGATGACGTAGCAATACACGTAGCAATTCGCCCCCTGTATACCCTGCACCTCCAACAATTCCTATTTTTACTTTTTGCATCTTGTTGTTTTTATTTTTTATTCGAATCTTTGATCTGATGAAAAATACTGGTTTGATTGCCAAATATTTTTGTAAACCCTCTTACATCTGCACCTGTCCAACCTGTATTCATTTCTCCATACTTACCAAACTTAGCGCTCATTAAATCGTTGGCTGATTCAATACCTAAAACTTGAAAACGATAAGGATTCAATTGAATAAATACTTCGCCGGTTACTTGGTCTTGTGCACTATTTAAGTAAGCTTCTATATCACGCATCACCGGATCTAATATTTGACCCTCATGCAACCAGTTGCCATAAAATTGCGCCAATTGATCTTTCCATGACAGTTGCCATTTAGTTAATACATGTTTTTCTAAAGCATGGTGTGCTTTTAAAATCACCATGGGAGCAGCCGCTTCAAAACCAACTCTTCCTTTAATACCAATAATAGTGTCTCCCACATGAATATCTCTTCCAATACCATAAGCCCCTGCTATAGATTGTATGTATTGAATGGCTTCGGTTGGATGTGTGAAAGTTTTTTTATTGACGGTTTTAATTTCACCTTTTTCAAAACCTATCACCAATTCTTCGGTTTGTCCTTCTTTGGTCATTGGGGTAGGCCAAGCACTTTCGGGCAACATGCCTTTGGATTGCAAAGTTTCTTTGCCACCCACACTAGTGCCCCATAATCCTTTATTAATAGAGTAAGCCGATTTTTCAAAATTCATCTGCACTCCTTTCCCTTTCAAGTAATCAATCTCCGCTTCTCTGCTCAATTGCAAATCACGAATGGGCGTTAGAATTTCAACCCCTGGAATCATAATTTGAAATATCATATCAAAACGTACTTGATCATTGCCCGCACCAGTACTGCCATGCGCTACTAATTGAGCCCCTACTTTTTTTACATGGGCTGCAATATGCAATGCTTGGCTTAACCGCTCTGCACTAACACTTAATGGATAGGTATTATTTTTTAAAACATTCCCAAAAATTAAATACTTAATGATGCTATCATAATAGCCCTTGACTGCATCAACAGTAGTATGTGTCTTTACGCCCAAGGCATAGGCATGTGCTTCTACTTTTTTTAATTCCTCCTCCGTAAAGCCCCCTGTATTTACAATCACACTGTGTACTTCTAATCCTTTGTCCTCCGTTAAGTATTTTACACAAAACGTAGTATCTAATCCCCCGCTAAATCCTAATACAACTTTTTCCATAACATTTATTTTTTTCTAAACCAGTTCAATAATTTACTTTGTTTTATTTTCATAAAACGTTCATATAACTTAGAGTTGTTTGAAAAGTCTGCCACCACTTCTTCAATTGGATGTGTTTGCTTAGGCTCATACAACATAGCAGTACACATACAATTTTTACGATCCTTGCTCATCAAAATTTCATAGTTCACACAACTTTTGCAACCCGCCCAAAATTCTTCATCATCAGTAAGTTCACTATAGGTTACGGGCTCATAGCCTAATTCACTATTAATTTTCATCACTGCTAGCCCTGTAGTCAAACCAAATATTTTGGCATTGGGATATTTTTCTCTAGACAATTGAAACGTAGTTTGTTTAATCTTTTTTGCAATCCCAGTTTTTCTAAATGCTGGTGCTACAATTAAACCACTATTGGCAACAAACTGTCCATGTTGCCATGCTTCTATATAACAAAACCCTACCCAGGTTCCATCTTCTGTTAAAGCAATGACGGATTTACCTTCATTTATTTTCATGGCTACATACTCAGGACTACGTTTGGCAATACCTGTACCACGTGCTTGAGCCGAAGAGGCCATTTCATCAGTAATGTCATTTGCAAAAGAGGCGTCCCCACTATGGGCAACGCGTACTATAATTTTCTGTTCCAATGAGCTTTTAATTTTAAGGAAAATACAATGCTGGCGGAAGAATGATTCTTTGGGGTTTTTTCCACTGATAGGGGCAAGTGCCAATTGCTCGTCCTATCAGAATCCACGTCGACAGAAAAATCCGACGATGCTAGGCATCAACATTGGGCTCGGTTCATTCAAAACAGGTACTGGTGCATTTTTTGCACTAGCGATAATTGTATGTAATTGTACCTGTTTCATTTAGATAACTCCTTTTGTATAAGAAGGAGACTATAAAAGTATAAAATAAAATAGACAAATTGGGCTTAAGACCCCCTATAATTTGATCTAATTAGGGCTAAAAGGCACATATTCACCCTAAAATGAATAGCTGTTAGTTTTAGATCCTCCAATAGAATCGTAATTTTGTTGCAAATAGGAAAGTATGAAAATAGTTAAAAGTGGATTTTTAGTAGGATGCGTTTTGCTTTTGTTCGCCTGTGGCGCAAGCAATTCAAATAATTTAGGATCCACCACCGATACCATTAAAGCGTCGACTGCAGATACTGCTACAGAAAAAACCTTTGCGGCAAGTGTAGTAAATAATAAAAAAGATCCCACTTGTGGCATGCCTGTTACAGCAGGAATACATGACACAGCCCATTATGAAAATAAGGTGTTGGGTTTTTGTTCTACTGAATGTAAAAATGAATTTTTGAAAAATCCTAAGGCCAATTTAGCAGCAGCAGAGATTAAATAAGCGCAGTGTTTATTTGAACTTAACTCATTATAGACGAAACATTTATTGATAAAAAGTATTAGCTAGTTAATCATTACTAACTAAATAAATAAGCAATGTCGTCCTTGGTCAAGGATTTAACAAAACCTACTTCGTCTGATATTAATTCCTTAGCTAGATTTCTTTTCCTTTCTTGTAGTTTCAAAATTTTATCTTCAACCGTATCATTACAAATCATTCGATACGCAAAAATATTTTTTGTTTGTCCTATTCTATGGGTTCTATCAATTGCTTGTTGTTCTACCGCAGGATTCCACCAAGGATCTACGATGTACACATAATCAGCAGCAGTTAAATTCAAACCCACTCCTCCCGCTTTTAATGAAATTAAAAATACGCGACAGTTGTCATCATTTTGAAAACGTTCAATAGCTCGCTCTCTTTCTTGAATGGTACTTCCACCATCAAAATATTCATAGTCGATATTTAATTTTTTTAACTGCTCTTTAATAAGCGCCAACATACCTAAAAATTGAGAGAACACCAAAGCCTTGTGCCCGCCTATGTTTTCAGCAATTTCACGGGTAAGTTCATCCAGTTTTACAGACTCATTGGGATAGGCTTCATCTTTTAAAATAGCTGGGCTATCACAAATTTGTCTCAACTTCATCAATCCTTGTAAAATAGAAAGTTGTGATTTTTGTATACCCTTTTCTTCCACCATACCAATTAATTTATCTCTATAATCATTTCGGTAGGCTTCATAAATTTTTCTTTGTGCATCACCCATTTCACAATACAATACCATTTCTTGTTTTTCAGGCAAGTCTTTGGCCACTTGTTCTTTGGTTCTTCTTAATATAAAAGGAAAAACAAATTTACGTAGATGCTCTTTTTGTTCTTGCTCGTCAAACTTGTCAATAGGCATGGAGAAATTGTGCTTGAAATATTCCACCGTACCCAACATGCCAGGATTCAAGAAATTCATTTGAGCATAAATATCAAAAGTATTATTTTGTAAAGGCGTACCACTTAAACATAATTTATTGGCCGCTTTTAATAAGCAAGCGGCTTTGGTCACTTTACTAGATGGATTCTTTATGGCCTGACTTTCATCCAAAATCACATAATCAAAATTCACTTCCACAAACATTTTAATATCACTTCTTAAAGTACCATAAGTAGTAATGATCACTTCTACTTCTTCTTTTAAAATGAGTTGTTTGTTTCTACTACCCCCATGATGAATATGGTAAGTTAAGCTAGGCGTAAACTTTTTTAATTCATTTTGCCAGTTGTATAATAGAGTCGTTGGACAAACCACTAAGGCTACCAATTTCCCGTTCTTTTGTTTTAAATGCTGTAAAAAAGACAGGGTTTGTATGGTTTTACCCAATCCCATGTCATCTGCTAATATGCCACCCCATTGTACATCATGTAAATAATTCAACCACTGAAACCCACTTACCTGATAAGGACGTAAAATAGGCAATAAGTGTTCGGGAGGAGTGATATCTGCAATAGCATAACGTTCTCTAATTTTTTCATACTTGCCTTCTAATTGAAAAATTAGTTCTTCCTCATCTCTTTGTTGATACAATTCATCTAAAATAGAAAAATGATACTTACTTAATTTTAAGGTATCTGTTTTCCCTTCCCCTACTTTAAACAATAAAGAATATTTATTGAGCCATTTTTCGGGAAGCACCCCCAAACTACCATCTTTTAGAGGAACAAATTGTTGTTTATTAGACAACATATTTTTAATATCTTGAACAGAAACCTTTTGTTCTCCAAATGAAATTTCCACTTTGGCATCAAACCAATCCGTATTACTACTGATGTATAATTTAGTAGAAGGCTTGGCTGTATTGAATTTAAATTGTTTTAAATACTCTGTTCCAAACAATGGTATTTGTTTTTCACGAAGGGTATCGATAAACAAAAAGAACCAATTGTTTTTTAATACCTCAGCTCCTTTTAAAGCCAACACATTGCCTTCATTGGGGCGTATAAAACCCGAATGCAATTGTTCTATAATATTCATTAATTGCCTTTCTGCAGCCAGGTCTCTTTCTAATATAATAATCCTATCTCCTACTTGTTGAATAACCGATGGACCATCCTCTTTTTGTACGATGATGTCATTATAGGCATATAAAGGTTCAAAAAATAAATAGTCCCCGTTTTCTTTTAATAAAATTTGTAATTGAGGTTTAACACCTTTTATTTTTTCTTGAATCACATTCTCTAAAGCCACTTGGTATTTTTTAGACAAAGGCAATAAAGTACTCTGTAAATACTGCGGCCATTGTTCTAATTCAATTTCATGAAAACCTTTAGGCATGAATTTTTCCACCCAAAACAAATCGTCTCTATTTTTCCAAACAAAAAATTGATGATGGTATTGAAAAATAAAATTTGACTTGGCGTGGTTGTCTTCTAAAGGAATATTGCCTTCTGGTAAATTTACCCCGGCATACACCAAGTATCTGTCGTCTTCTTTCTCTACTTTGAAACTAGGCTGAATGGTATTGAATACCAATTCCGCCTTTTGCAAATTAGCAGTAGTAAAAGTTTTGTTGTGGGGCAAGAAAAAATTAAACGGATGCTCCGATAAATCTCTCCAAACCTTCTCTAATTTTGGATGAAGGTATTCTTGAATCAATTCTTTGGTTTCATCAGGCAAACTATCTTCCTCCGCATGAACAATGGTATCCCATATACCCTGAAATGGAGAGTTCTTATTTAAGAACTTAGACATTTCTGCAGTTTGCAACTTTTTAACCAGCTGTATTAAAATTTTATCTTCTTCTTTAATTAAAGTAGGTACTGCCAATTTAGCTAAATCAATTTTTTCTACTTTCCCAATGAAAGAAGTGCCCTCTTCGTTAACATCCCCTTTAATGACATTAAATATAATATAAGGGTAAGCGGTAGGCTGATGCTGCATGACAATACCAAAACGTTCTTTCACTTCGGGCTTGGTACTTACATTTTCTTCTTCTTCTAAGTCCCAGTCATTCGACTTAGGCCTTTTCATGGTAATAGAGGCACTTGAATTTAGTTTTAAAACTTTCTCATCTAATACTTTGAGGAAAGGTTTACCATCATGATAAATAAATTCAAATTTATCTTCTATATAATCATCCAAGGTATAGCCATACAAAGCTAAAAGCTTATTTTTTTCTCTGTCCCAATTGCGAATGGTTTCAAAATAGTCGGCCCCTTTTAATTGAAACAACTGCAATAAAAGGATGGTCTTATGCAAACAAAGCGGGTACTCCGTTTCGGACAAGCAATCGCAGGAGGTATCAAAAAAACGTTCTTCATTTTTTTGAATAATAATATGATAGGTTTTACTTTTATCGTGAAACTCAGCCACTACTTTTTCATTTTCACTTTCAACGATATGTGGCCTAATTGATTTTAAAGTTTCTTCTGCTTTTTCAAAAATGGCCTTAGAACAAAGCATTCGGATCATTTTCAAATCCAAGCTTTTTGTTCTTAATAAAGTATGGGTGGTTTTATAAGAGGCCGGCTTGTAGTCTAATAAATTTTTATCTAATAAATCCTGCACATAAAATAAGGCAGCTGCTTTATGCCTGCACACTTCAGATAAATTATAAGGGCAACCACACCTTAAAGATAAAGTGGCGGCGCTTTTAAAATTTTCAATGGTCACTTTATAATAAGTACTATACCCATCATCCTTTACCCTGCAAAATATAGTTCCAATTAAAGGATCAAATTTTGCTAATTCAATATTTTTAAGGGCAAATATTTTTTTACCGCGACGGATCACCTCTTCGGTGCCGTAGCTATAAATGTGTTTTACTAAGTAGGGTAATGCCATAATGGTACAAAAAGCCCTTAAAAAAGGGCAATTTGCAAATGTAAGGCTTTGTGCGCTAATTAAGTAGTCCTGTTGAAATGAATGTGGAAAATAATAAAACTAAGCCTGATTGATAAGCGCCCCCTCTTTAAAAAGGGGTAAGGATGGGGCCGTATCTCTTGAAATACAATACAACATATCCTCTTCTAGTCCAAAAGCAGCCAAACGATGCCAATGCGTGACCGTTTTAATATAGGTGCTTAGTTGATCTTTTTGTTGCATATATAGCTGATTGGCCATAAAACTGCTATCACAATGAATTTCAAAATGCTCCTTTACTTCTTCAATGACTGCCCCTGCAAATAAAACATCTTCAATGTTAAATTTATTTTTCCATCCAGAGCATCCTAAAATAACGGGGGCGTCTTGGCTTTTTAAAAACTCAACCACCTTACTCAAGTTGGGAAAAGAACCTGTAATAATATTTTTTGCACCTTGCTTCAAAGCCATGTGCAATAACTTAGTTCCATTGGTAGTGGTAATCACTAAAGTTTTATTTTCAATGAAAGACCTGGGATACTCTGATGGTGAATTACCATAGGATAAACCAGGTATAATTTTACCATCTCTTTCCCCTGCAGTCACCCCACTAGTTTGCTTACCCACTTCTATACAAAGCTCAGGCGAATCCACCGGGATCACTTTACTTGCTCCATTGTATAAAGCAGTGGCAATGGTGGAAGTAGCTCTGAAAACATCTATAATAACAACAATGCTATCTTTAATTTCATATAGATCTAAAAGCTGTGGCGTAAGTACGGTATGTAAACTAGGTTTCGATTTCTTTACTGCATTCATAAGGCACAAAGATACAAAACACTTATTTTTAAACTAATTCTTTTGTGCCGGAGTTTTTCTTGCTTAAAATTAAAATTTCTGAAACAATAATGTCTGTACTTACCCTTTTGACTGCATTTTTGTCGGTATAGGATTTCGTAAGCAATCTGCCTTCCACAGCTATCTCAATTCCTTTCACTAAATATTTTTCGGCATACTGGGCCAGCTTAGACCAAGCCACCAAATTAAACCATTGGGTTTCCTCCACCCATTCTCCTTTGGCATTTTTATAACGATCATTTACAGCCAAACGCATATTGGCGACTTGATTGTCTTCTTTAAAAATTTTGATTTCCGGATCGGCTCCTAAATGTCCGATCAATTGCACTTTGTTTTTAATTGCTTTCATAAGAATTTGATTTGTTAAGCAACAAAATTGCAATTCTTATGCATGTCAAAATGTAGTATTTATCTCAAAGAAAGTAGGTACAAATAAAGCGTACTTAAACTTATTTAAAAGGAAACTTCACTACTTGTGCTTTCACTAAAGTATTGCGGATGTCAATATAGATAGCAGTTCCAGGCTTGGCATGTTCCGCTGCTACATAGCCCATTCCAATGGCTTTGCCCAAACTTGGTGCTTGGGTACCAGAAGTAACGGATCCAATAAGTTGGCCAGCTGCATCTTTAATTTCATAATAATGTCTGGGAATACCGCGATCAATCATTTCAAAACCAACTAATTTTTTAGATACTCCATTTGCTTTTTGATTGGCCAATGCAGTTGAATTAGTAAACGATTTTGTAAATTTTGTAATCCAACCTAGGCCTGCTTCTATAGGACTAGTGGTATCATCAATATCATTGCCGTACAAACAAAATCCCATTTCTAAACGCAAAGTATCTCTGGCACCTAAACCAATGGGTTGAATACCATAGGCGGCTCCCGCTTCAAAAATAGCTTCCCAAATTTTATTGGCATTATCATTGATGTCTTCAAAATAAATCTCCACCCCGCCGGCGCCTGTATATCCCGTTGCACTTATCAATACATTATCAATACCTAGCATTTCGCCTTTAGCAAAACTGTAATACGGCATATTGGTCACATCCATTTTTGTTAATTGTTGAATCACTTGCGTTGCCTTAGGACCTTGCACTGCTAACAAAGCCGTTTTAGGACTGATATTATGCATCTCCACCCCTTGCGTATTATGTTGTGAAATCCAATTCCAATCCTTCTCAATATTAGAAGCGTTCACCACCAACATATATACTTTATTTTTCTCTACACAATACACCAATAAATCATCTACAATACCGCCAGTGGTATTAGGTAAACAACTATACTGCGCTTTGCCGTCTTCTAATACACTAGCATCATTAGAAGTAACGCTTTGAATTAAATCCAATGCATGGGGCCCTCTTAAAATAAACTCGCCCATATGACTCACATCAAATACACCTACCTTATTTCTTACCGCTGCATGTTCATCATTGATACCCGTATAACTGATGGGCATATTGTAACCAGCAAAGGGTGCCATTTTCGCGCCCAATTCGATATGCTTATGGGTAAAAGGGGTGTTTAAGATTTCGCTCATGGAATAAATGATTTGCACGAAGATAAACAAAAAGACTACCAAATAAAACACCCCCTCTATAGCAGAAGGGGTGTCTTTATAAAATCAATAGCTATAATGCAACCTTAATAATTGAATCGGTCTAGCACCCAATGTAGATCTGAAAATTTTGAAGCCGCTTTATTTACTTTCTTGATAGCATTGGGTTCGTCCAAGCTAATATCACCCGTTTTCTTAGTTGTCTTATCTAGCTCTTTTTGTAATTTGAGTCTTTCCTCTTTCAGCTCTTTTAATTCTTTTTGTAATTCATTTGGATGATCTGAATCAATTTGATCATCAGGTTCAGTGTAGTATACATCTGATGCTCTTTTAATTTTTTCCAAGCCCGTGCTGGTCATTTTATATTCCACCCCCTTTTCAAATTGATAAGATTCATTGTCCCAGGGTTCATTCCACTCATCGTACCAATTATTATCAGAAGAAATTCGATCAATGGTTCCCATCCTCAAGCCTCTTCCATTGATATTTACATTGGTTTGAGACCATCCCTTATTGACAACTTTGATGCGTTTCCCAATAGGTACCGCAATGGTCATGATCACATGCTGATTTCTAAATTTATCTATTTTATTGATACCAATGCCTTTGTCTAAATACAGCAAACTATCTTGTTGTGTAATGTCGAAATTGATTTTACTGGCTAGCTCATTGGCATTTTGAATGGTCTTTCCATTGCTTAGCTTCACCACTTTCACTTGAAAACTATCGGTTTTAGAAGGTACAATTCTAATACGTAAATTTCTTACAAAAACAGTGTCTGCGTCATAGTAACCTTCAAAAGGAGTAATTTCAAACCAATGATTTTCATAATATTTCATTTTGGGTACTGCTGTAATTTCTAAAAAATCAATGGTAGGATTTTTCAAAGCAATGCTTTGCTCTACGGGAACATTATGTCTTGAAAAACTATTGCCTAAACTACTGCCAAAATAAAATAACATGCCCCAACCCACAATCCACAAAGCCCAAAAGCTAGATCTTACCCAAATATTAGCTTTTTTAAACCCGGCAATTTTTCTGATCACCGCAGTTACAATGCCAATAATAGGCACCCAGATAAAAAGTAAAATGGCTCCAATAACAGACCATGTTTGTGCACCCTCTTCCAATAAGAATCTTTTTAAGGGTAATAAAGCAGTCGCCGCAGCCCCAATTCCAAATAAAGCAGCTAACAAAGAAATACCCACGATGGCTAAGATAAAATAAACGAATCCCTTTATGCACAAAGTAATAATCCTTCCTATATAGTAAATAAACCCTTTTCTTTTTTCTGTTGACGTAGAAGTTGACGCATGATTGGATGTTGTTTGCGCACTTTGATTAGTAGCATCCGTATTGCCTTTATTTCTATTATAGATATCACTCCCCCATGATTGCGCTCTCTTACTAAAACCTTCCATATCATTCTGGATGGTATTTTTAATACTATTGATATCCACTTTTTCACCCACCATTTCTAATTTATCTGCACTGGTCTTAGCTTCTGGCAATACCAACCATAAAACGATGTATACAAAAACAGCACCAGGACTAAAAGTAATATCTAATAAATTAGGGAAATCTGCCGCATCCCAAAATTGCCATAAATGCAGGTGTCTAAAATTTACCACAAAGCGTATAAAAGGAATTAAGAATAAAATTCTCACTATCCATACTTGAATACCAAAATATTTAGACAATCCAGCAGCCACTCCACCAATCACTTTATTGTCAATATCTCTAAATAATCTTTTACGTACACCACCTACTACTTTAACAGATGTACTTGGTACTGCGATCCATAATATTAAATAACCCAGTATATTGACACCAATTAAAAAGAACCAAAGTATTCTCACTACCAATGGCTCTATTCCAAAGTAGTTAGCAATACCACTACATACTCCACCTAATACTTTATTTTGCTCATCGCGATACAATCTCTTTTGATGATTGCCATCATTAAAGCCTTTTGCATCATTGGTGTTTTGTTGGCGACTATCGTTAGCATTATTTATATTATTAGACGAAGCGGTGGATTGCTCAAACCCATCCTGTGCTTCAAAATCGGCAGGACGCCCAATACTTGCAATAATTAAATTCATGTCTTGCATTGCAATACAAACCGTTCCTTTTTTCAATCGGTCTTCACATAATTCTGCAATGCGACATTCTATATCATTGATAATTTCATCACGACCTTCTTCGTTCGCAAAATAAATACGAAGCGATTCGATGTATTGTTTCAATATTTCATACGCCAATTCCTCAATGGGAAGTATACGACCTTGAAAATTAATATTGATTACTTTGTTCATGATAGTATTATTTAAGAAACTATTTTAGTTTCTGATGATGCAATAGGGTTGGTATTTTGAGTTAACTGATTTACAGCGTCCGTCATTTCATTCCATGTTTTTAATAAAATTTGAAAGGCGGCTTTTCCATCATCGGTCATAACAAAATATTTTCTTGGGGGGCCACTGATACTTTCTACCCAACGATAATTTAAAAGGCCTGCGTTTTTTAAACGCGTCAACAAAGGATACAAGGTTCCTTCTAGAATATGCAAATTGGCCAGTTTCATTTTCTCAACAATATCACTAGGATAAACCTCCCCTTGTTGAATGATGGACAATATGCAAAACTCCAAAACGCCCTTGCGCATCTGGCTTTGTGTGTTTTGAATATCCATAACAATTGATTTGAAACACAAAACTAGGATATTTTATAGTACTATGTATCACATAGTACTATAAATTTAGAAATAAAATTATAACTAACTCATAATAAACGTATTATAAAATAGATAATTTTACCAGCGACGAAATAAAAGGATATATGGTAGCTAATAAGCGTTTTAATAGACCACTAATTCATAGAAATCTTCCTCTTTAAGATAGGTATTGGCCAGGGCTAAAATATGCTCTGGCTGTACTTCCCGAACCACTTGAATCGTATTGTAAAAATAGTCGGCCGTTAAATCATTTAATAAATAAGATTTCCAACGACTAATAATTTGAAAAGGTCCATCCAAATCACCCAATAATGCCCCCAGCATATAATTTTTTACCAATTTTAATTCTTCTGGCTCCACTAAAGTTTCTCTTAATTTTTTCATTTCCTTATATACTTCTTCTATCGTGGCTTTACAAACATCTTTGCCCGCATCGGTACTCACCATCCAAGCCCCTGCATGTTTGTAATTTTGCAAATAACTATGTATGCCATAGGTATAGCCTTTATCTTCTCTAATATTACTCATTAACCTGGATCCAAAAAATCCACCAAAAATATTATTAAGCACTTGCGCTGCTGGAAAATCAGGATGATGTCTATTAGGAAAAGGTCTTGCTAATCGAATAGATCCTTGCACCGATGCCGCATCGTTGACAATACTGTATTTTTTTTGAGTGGCTGATACAATAGGATGAATTTGTTCTTTAATTTCTTTTTTATTTAAAGCAAGTTGCCCAATATGCTTATTCAGTAAGACTTCTATATTACTTGGAAATTTACCTGCAATAAAAATTACACATTTTCCTTGCTTATAATACTTGTCATAAAAAGTGATCAAGTCTTCTCTATTGATATTTTTATAGTCCTGTTCTACAGAATATTTTCCATAAGGATGTTCAAAGCCAAACAAATATTCATCTATTAATCTATTGGCAATAAAATCCCCTTTTTTTAAATTCAGCAGCAACCTTTGAATTTGATTTTGTTTTAAAATAGAAATTTCTTTTTCAGGGAAAGTGGCGGCTGCAACTATTTCTCCCATTAAAGGAATTACTTCTTCAAAATGTTTTGTTAAGCAGTGTAATGTAACCGTGGCAGTTTCATTGGTGCAGGTCCTATTTAAATGCGCTCCATAAAATTCAAAGGCATCTGTAATTTCAAAGGAAGACTTGGCACTGGTTCCATTTTTTAATAAAAAATTGGTGGCCGCTGCTACCCAATTTTTTTCTTCATAGGTATTGCCCGCATCAAATACCATATCCACCAACAACACTTCCTGAGAGCCTCCCTCGAAGGCATACACTTCTACTCCATTGTCTAAAGCAAACTTTTGATAGGGTTTCAATTGAATATCAAAATCAATAGCGTCTTTTATTATAGGTGCTACTATTCGGTCTACTGCCATGATTTAAGATTTACTATAATAATATAAAGTGTTGCGATTGTTGTCTTGAAATATTTTTTGTGCCGTTTGCTGAATCATCGTAGGCGTGACTTTTTGATACAAAGACAATTCTTTGTTCATTAAGTCGGCATCCCCCAATAATTCGTAAAATGCTAAGCTATGAGCTCTATTCATAATACTCATATCCTCAAAACAAATCACACTCTCTGTTTTGTTAATTACTTTTTGCACTTCTTTGGCATCCAGTATTTCATTTTTTATTTTTTCTACCTCTTCCAGCACTGCTTTTTCAGCAACGGTCATACTTATTCCTTTCACTAACTTCCCTTCTATTACAAGCAATCCTGGGTCAACAGTTCCAAAATGATAACAATCTATAGAAGAAAATATTTGTTTTACTTTAATCAACTGCTCATACAATCTAGCCGAAGTGCCTCCGCCTAAAACTTCTGTTATTAAATCGGTGGCATGATAACCTTCGTCAAAGCGGCCTCCCATATGCCAAGTCATCATGAGCATATCCAAGGGTACATCGGCACGCACATCCATGGTTCTACTTTTTTCTTGTACTGGCTCCTTAGGTAAATTACGCACATAAGGGGCACCCGCCTCAATTGGACCAAACCATTTTTCTGACAATACTTTCACCTGATCTATTTGAACATTCCCAGTAACTACTAATATCGCATTGTTAGGTCGATAAAATTGAAAGAAAAAATCTTTCACATCTTGCATGGTTGCATCTTCTACATGCGAGAGCGAAGCCCCAATGGTCATCCAACGATAAGGATGTTTGGTATAAGCCAAGCTGCGCATTTTATGCCAGGCATCTCCATAAGGCTTATTAATATAATGTTCTTTAAATTCTTCACACACTACTTTACGCTGTACCTCTAAACTTTTTTTACTAAAAGCCAATGATAACATTCTATCACTCTCTAACCAAAAAGCAGTTTCAATATTTTCTGCAGGAATTTGACAATAATAATTCGTTAAATCATTGGTGGTATACGCATTGTTTTCTCCGCCTGCTCTTTGCAAGGGCTCGTCATACACTGGAATATTAACGCTTCCTCCAAACATGAGATGCTCAAATAAATGCGCAAAGCCTGTTTTAGCTGGATCCTCATCTTTAGCCCCCACATTGTACAATACATTCACTACCGCCATTGGGGTACTGGTATCTTGGTGCACCAAAACTTTTAAGCCGTTGTCTAGTTGAAATTTTTCAAATTGTATCATAAAGACTGCGAAAATACTTAATAAGTACAACAGTTCCTTTTCTATTGAGCAGAAGCTCGTTTTAATCCTTTTCGAAACCCGATAAATTCAATTAACTTTGGGCCCAATAAATACCTACGCTATGCAGCTGGAAGCCTTATACCAACGTGCCCTTAATTTTGAACACTTAAGTAAAGAAGAAGGAATGTTTTTGTTCGAAAACGCACCATTAACTGAATTAAGTTATATAGCCAATGAGTTAAGAAAAAAGCAAGTACCCCATGGTAAAGTCACCTGGCAAATTGATAGGAACTTAAATACCACCAACGTATGTATTGCCAATTGCAAGTTTTGTAATTTTTATCGTGTACCAGGTCATCCCGAAGCCTACATCACCGACATGGATACTTACCGCAAAAAAATAAAAGAAACTATTGAATGGGGTGGAGATCAATTATTATTACAAGGAGGTCATCATCCGGAATTAGGCTTAGCATTTTATACCGATATATTTAGTCAGATAAAAAAAGAATTTCCAACGATTAAATTGCACACCCTAGGCCCCCCAGAAATTGCACATATTGCAAAGTTGGAAAAAATGAGTCATACGGATGTCTTAAAAGCTTTAGTGGCAGCTGGCATGAATTCATTGCCAGGCGCCGGTGCTGAAATTTTAGTAGACCGCGTCAGAAAATTAGTATCCAATGGAAAATGTGGTGCAGATGAGTGGTTAGATGTAATGGCCGCAGCGCATCAATTAAATATTACCACCAGTGCCACTATGATGTTTGGGCATGTGGAAACATTAGAAGAAAGATTTATTCACTTGGTGCGTATCAGAGAAGTACAAGATAGAAAACCAAAAGATGCCAAAGGTTTCTTAGCATTTATTCCTTGGACCTTCCAAGACGTGGATACTTTGCTTACTAAAATTAGAGGCGTACATAATTTAACAACGACCGAAGAATACATTAGAATGATTGCCATTAGTAGAATTATGCTACCTAATATTAAAAACATTCAAGCAAGTTGGTTAACCGTTGGAAAAGCTACGGCACAGGTTTGCTTAGAAGCAGGCGCCAATGATTTTGGAAGTATCATGTTAGAAGAAAATGTGGTGAGTGCGGCAGGGGCGCCACACCGTTTTACCTATAAAACCATTCAAGAAGCCATTAAAGAAGCAGGTTTTGAACCTCAATTGAGGGACCAACAATATGAATGGAGGACTTTACCTGCTGCCATTCAGGAGCAGGTGATTAACTATTAGGGCAAATTGTAACTTTTTGGCCCACACTACGTTTTACGTATACTAAACTGTCAATTCTAAAGGATGAGGGATATTGAATTCAATAATTGCGTTGATGAACACGCCGATGGCGTCTACCGATTTATATTAAAAAATATAGGTCATGTAGAAGATGCGCAAGACATTGTTCAAACTGCCTTTGAGAAATTGTGGGTCAATCGAAATAAAGTAGAGCCCCTCAAAGCCAAATCCTATTTATTTACAGTGGCTTATCATCAAATGATAGACCATATTAGAAAAGAAAAAAAAGCCACTATTACCGATAGTTATGAAGAAGCCAGTGCAAAAGCAACTTATCAGAAAGATCCTGAATTAAAACAGATACTGTTGGCAGCTATTAACGAGTTAAATCCTACACAGAAAAGCTTGGTCTTATTAAAAGATTACGAGGGATATTCTTACCAAGAAATTGGGGAGATTATGAATTTATCAGAAAGTCAAGTAAAAGTATACCTGCACCGAGCTAGAATATTTTTAAAAGAAAAATTAGTTCACCTTGAAAAAGTAGCTAACTAAAATGAGTATCAACAAAACCAATTACGAAAATTATTTCTTGTTGTACATCGACCAGGAATTGTCTGCTTCGGAACAAGCAGCTGTAGAAAATTTTGTGCAAGAAAATCCCGAATACGCAAACGAATTGGCGAGTTTAAAAAAAGCTAAAATTGCTCCAGACACTATTTTATATTCCAACAAAGCATTCTTATACCGATTGCCAGAAATGGAAGCAAGCCTCTCCCAAGATTTCAAAAATAAACTGTACAAACAATCATCAACAATACTACAAACCAATTTTAATTATACAATAAAAGCGGCTCTACTAAGTATGGCAGCGCTGTTTATAGTGTTTTTGGGTTATCAATTTAATCAAGTGGGTTCCACAGCCTCATTGACTAGCCCATCTTCAATAATGGCTAAGGCCAATGAAATAACAGAGCCAAATGCCAATCATTCTAGCGAAAAATTGGATCAGCCAATCATTGTTCAAGCTAAAAATGAATTTAAACACCCAAAAAATAATTTCAATCAAACGAATGAAGCTGTTTATCAATCAGTAAATATCAATCCCATTGCTACCAATGAAACTCCTGTTTTGATCAACAATGATGTAACTACTGTTGTAGAAAACGCGCCACAAAATCAAAACAATATTTCATCCATTAACGAAACTACATCAGCACAAAATGAAATAGCTGCACGTGAACCTTTGGCAGAAGCGCCAAGTACTACGGAAGTAAAAGGGTACAAAGTGGTTGATACCGACGAAGCCGATAGGACCATCTATATCGCCAATTTTGAAATTGATGGCGCTAGTTTTAGAGGCCTTTCTCGAAAATTTAATGCACTATTTAAAAGAAATAAATTAGAAAAATAAAAATACCCTATAAAATAAACACAGAAAATGAAAAAAATATTACTTCCTCTTTACATTCTTAGTTGTAGCCTATTGGCGCATGCTCAAAAAGACAGCAGCGCTAATAACTCATCCGATACTTTAAAAAAAATAGCAGCCGATACCATTAGAATTGGCAATATGATTATTGTAAAAGATAAAAGTAAAACTGGAACTTATGAAATGGGGCATGGGATAGTTAAAATTGATTTTAATAGTAATGATCATGGGTATCGTCATGCAAAACGTACCGAAATTAGAGCTAGGCGCAACAATAGAAATGCAAGTGTATATATAAAATCTAATAAAGACACTCTATTCTCCGTCAATGACGATACCGTTAGAGTTGGTCGTATTAATATCATTAAATCTCAGAACGGGGATGTAAAAAAAGATTGGGAATCGATCTTAGAGGATGGCGATTTCGATAACACCCATATTAAGATTGAACGCGCACCAAAAAAATTAAGTAATGTTTCTACCAATTGGTGGATTTTCGATTTAGGATTTGCCAACTATAGAGATGAAACAAAACAATTAATGTATGTAATGGGCTATCCTGCTACTAATACCGACTTACCCTATAATAAGAATTGGGTAAACGCTAATGACTTAAAATTAAATAATGTTAAATCAAGCAACGTCAATATTTGGATCGTACAGCAAAAAGTAAACTTATACCAACACTATCTAAATTTAAAATATGGCGTGGGTATTGAAATGTATAATTTTAGATTTGAGCAGCCGATTAGTTTTCGCAAAGATCCTAATGATGCCATCTTTATTGATAATGTAAAATTTTCAAAAGATAAATTGTTTGTAGAATATTTATCTGTCCCGATACAATTAAATTTTCAATCCAATCCAAGTAACAACAAAAGCTTTTATGCAAGCATTGGAATGAGTACCGGGTATTTAGTACAATCGCATACTAAACAAATAAGTGAAGAAAGAGGAAAGAAAAAAGTGAACGGTAATTTTAACTTAAACAATTTAAAAATGTCTACCATTGGAGAATTGGGCATTGGCTCTATACGATTGTATGGATCTTATAACATGACTAATTTATTCGATAAAAATTTAACCAGCTTTGATTTCTTACCCTATGCCATTGGTGTAAGGTTTAGTAAATTTTAATCACCCTCTTTTACGGTTGTAATAATAGCAAGAAAGCCCCTCCATATGGAAGGGCTTTCTTGCTATTATTAAAAATTAAATTAAATTTTCGGCGCCAAAATAAGATTGCAAAGCCTTAGGAAGTGCAATGCCTGCTTCGGTTTGATAGTTCTCTACAATGGCAGCAAAAATTCTAGGCAAAGCCAAAGAGCTTCCATTTAAAGAATGTGCAAATTGTATTTTACCTGCCCCATCTTTAAAACGGCATTTCATTCTATAAGTTTGGTAAGCTTGGAAATTAGAAACACTACTTACTTCCAACCATCTTTCTTGCGCAGCGCTATATACTTCAAAATCATAGGTAATGGCAGAAGCAAATCCCATATCGCCACCACACAATCTTAAAACACGATAAGGCAAACCTAAACTCACTAATAATTTTTCAACATGTGCTACCATCTCATTTAACACTTCATCACTTTTATCGGGATGTACAATTTGTATTATTTCTACTTTCTCAAATTGGTGTACTCTATTTAATCCGCGCACATCTTTACCAAAACTTCCCGCTTCTCTTCTAAAGCAAGGAGAATAAGCTGTCATTTGTAAAGGCAAGTCGGTTTCTTTCAAAACCACATCACGAAAAACATTGGTCACGGGTACCTCTGCAGTAGGAATTAAATAAAAATCATCTTCGGTGGCATGGTACATCTGCCCTTCTTTATCTGGCAATTGACCAGTAGCAAATGCAGAAGCTGCATTCACCATAAATGGAGGCAAGTATTCGGTATACCCTGCAGCGGTATTAAAATCTAAAAAGTATTGTACTAAGGCTCTTTGAAATTTCGCGCCCTTTCCAATGTATAAAGGGAAACCACTACCGGTTATTTTAGCGCCTGTTTCAAAATCAACCAAATTGTATTTTTTAATTAAATCCCAATGCGCTTCGGCACCAGCATGCAATTTTGGCGGAACCCCTCCTGTTCTAACTACTTCATTTTCTTCAGGCGTTTTTCCCAAGGGTACTAAATCATGAGGCAGATTGGGAAATTGAACCAATACATTTTGCAAATCTATTTCCACCTGAGCCATCTTTTCTTTCAAAGGCTCTAATTGTTTTTTCCATTCTCCCACCGCTGTTTTAGTGGCTTCCGCTTTTTCCTTATCCCCCTTAGCCATCATAGCGCCAATTTCTTTGGAAGCGCTGTTCACTTTGGCCTGTGTTTCATCAAAAGAAGCTTGTAACTGCTTTCTTTCGTCATCCAAATCAATAACTGTATCCACCAAATCGGGTTGAGCAAAATACTTGATAGCTAACTTCTTTTTAGCTAAATCCCTATTTTGGCGTAAAAAACTCACTTGTAACATCGGATCAAATTTTAGCAAAGATAATCAAAGCAACCTACTACGCCTAGATATCCCCTACCTTTGCTAGACAAATTGAAAAAGGCAGTTATGGCATCCATAAAAGATGATTTCCAGACCAGATGGTGGGATTTAGAGAAAAAATTGATGGATCGATTCGGTAAAAAGCCCGACACGGAATCTATCTTATTCCTTATTGGGCTTCAAGAAACAGGATTTTTAGTAGAAAAAATTAGTAAGGAACAGAAGCAAGACCTAATGCATGTGGCCATTTGCTCCATATTGGCTGCCAGCGGGTATTACCTATTAGAAGGACAGGATGAAGAGGGCTGGCCTCACTTTAAGCAATTAAAGGGGCTCCCTACCATGGACCTAATGGAACAAGAAAGCTTTTTAAAAGACCATATTCTACTCTATTTCGAAAACAATAGTTTCTAGCTCATTGTTTTTTTAGTGTTTTTTATGAATCTTTGCAGCAATAAAAAATAAACTATGCAATTCCCAGCAGACTTACGTTACACCAAAGACCACGAATGGATTAAATTAGAAGGTACCACTGCCACCATTGGCATTACAGATTTCGCACAAGGCGAACTAGGGGATATTGTATATATAGATATTAATACTGTAGGCAAGATGCTTTCAGCGGAAGCTATTTTTGGTACTGTTGAAGCAGTTAAAACAGTAAGTGATTTGTTTTTGCCAGTAGCTGGAACAATTTTAGAAGTTAACCCAGCATTAACTGCACAACCAGAATTAGTCAATTCAGATCCTTATGGAGCAGGCTGGATGGTAAAAGTAACCGTTGTAAATGCATCCGATTTCGAAGCTTTATTAACTAGTGAAGCTTATGCTCAGTTGGTACACTAATCCAACATGAAAATGAAAAGTTTAATTTGGGTGGTGGGGGAGCTCTTAGCGATATTTATTCTCTTGAGTTTGCCGGGCAATAATTTTTCACATCCTCACTATTGGATCGATGATTTACAAATAGACAAGTTGGTGCACATGGCTTTGTTTGGATCTTTGGCTTTATCCTTTTTTGTACATTTCGAACTTGGCAATAATAAATTCTTAAAATCCATCAGGGCAAAGGCCTTCACCTTAATTTTTTGTACTTTGTATGGAATTGGAATGGAATATTATCAAAAGTATTTTGTTCCAACAAGAGGATTCGAAGTAGCAGATATGCTAGCAGACGCCATAGGGGCTATTTTAGCTTTGCCATTTTTCACTATCCTTAGAAAAAAATTTTTAAGTAGCTTTAGTTAGTCAATGGGAATAGATAAAGACATACAACAAACCGCGTTTAGAAATGAATACCAAAAAATGGGTATCAATATCATTTATACAGCCAATTGGCTGAATGAAAGAATTGCGCAAATATTGAACAGCGAAAAAATTACACAACAACAATACAATATTTTAAGAATTTTAAGAGGAAGCGAGCTGCCTTTAAGTACTTTAAAAATTAGAGAACGTATGTTGGATAAAATGAGTGATACCAGTAGAATAGTTGATAGACTCGTTACCAAAGAATTAGTAGAAAAAAGCGCCTGCATCAAAGATAAAAGATTGGTAGATGTTACGCTGTCTAAAAAAGGGTTGTTGTTGTTGGAAAAATTAGACCATTTTAATGATCAGATTGATGCTATTTTAAAAGGTATCAATGAAAAGGAGGCTTCCACCATCAATCAAATACTTGATAAGTTAAGAGACACCCCTGCTTACAAATAATTCAAACTTTATGAAGCGATCTACGCTTGGCTTATTGATGCTTTTAATTTTTTTTAGCGCAGCAGCACAACCCAACTTAGCAGATAAAAATGTTTTTGAATTTAGAGGCGTATGGATCGCCACTGTCGAAAACATAGACTGGCCAAGTAAAAGGGGCTTATCCAATGAAGCACAAAAGCAAGAATTCATTGCCTTATTAGATCTGCATCAAAAAAATGGGATGAACGCTATTATTATGCAGGTTCGTCCTTCGGCGGATGCCTTGTATCCTTCTACTTTAGAACCCTGGAGTGAATATTTAATGGGCCAACAAGGTTTACCCCCAAGCCCTTTTTATGATCCATTAGAATTTATGATTTTGGAAACGCATAAGAGAGGAATGGAATTTCATGCTTGGATTAATCCCTACCGAGCGGTATTTAATATCAAGAAATCAAGTATTGCGCCCAGTCATATTACTCGTTTACATCCTGAATGGTTTTTAACCTATGGTGATAAAAAATATTTCAACCCCGGCTTACCACAAGTATGGCAACACACCAATCGTATCGTAAGAGATTTAGTAAGCAGGTATGATATTGATGCTATTCATATGGATGATTATTTTTATCCCTACCGAATTGCTGGAAAAGAATTCCCGGATGAAAAATCCTATGTTAAAAATAAACGAGGTTTGTCTAAAGAAGATTGGAGAAGAAGTAATTGCGATACCATTGTAAAACAATTGTACGCTACTATTCATCAAATAAAACCTGCGGTACAATTTGGCATTAGCCCATTTGGCGTTTGGCGCAATAAATCAAAAGACCCAAGAGGAAGTGAAACCAAAGCAGGGCAAACCAATTACGACGATTTGTATGCAGATATTTTATTGTGGCTAGAAAAGGGATGGGTAGATTATATTGCCCCGCAAATTTATTGGGAACACGGACATCCTTTAGCCAATTACGATACCATTATTGATTGGTGGAGCAAACACAGCTTTGGGAAAAATTTATACATAGGGCATGGGATGTACAAAGCAGGCACCAATACTCCATGGCGTGACAAGAACGAATTGCCCTATCAAATTAAAAGAGAAAGAGAAGAAGAAAATACAAGAGGTAGTATTTATTTTAGCAGCAGTAGTTTTAAAAACAATCCCAATAACTGGAATGATAGTTTGCAACAAAATTATTATATAAAGCCTGCATTATTGCCTACCATACCTTGGCTGGTTCAATACGAAGTAGCTGCTCCTGCGGTGGTTAAAAAGTCTGACAATACATATCAGATCAATCAAAATCAAGGAAATAAAGTAAAACAAATAGCCATATTACAAGGCAGTGAAAAGCATTTTACAGTAGCGGCAATTTTGTCTGGTGAAACCAAATTCATTAATTTAAATGCATTGGGTATAGATAAAAATAATCCTCAGCCCTATTGGATCATTGCTATTGGAAAACAAAATCAAATAAGTAAATTAGTAGCACTTCCATAAAGCACGGGCAGTTTTTTTAAAAAGCAACAAGTTAAATTCTCTAAAGTCAAGCTATTCGTAAACTCTTTTTAAAAGGGACTGCTCATTGGATTTAATGATTAATGGTACATGTTCCACCACGGTCATGTCATTATCCAAACCAAATGCTTTTTGATCGCTTTGTGATAGTTGTTTAATATTAAAGTACACATCCATAATAAAGTCCTCTTTTAACGACAACTCATTTTCAATGGAGAAAAAGCTTTCAATAATTACATAAGTAATATCGGTATGGAAATCCTTACTCTTCAATGATTCGTATTTACTATAAATGCCTAATTCTTGAGATTCATTTAATTCCTGCATTACTTTTTTAAAGCACAAATTCACACGAGGCTGAATTCTAAAGCCCAATTTAAAATCTACACGCATCACTTTATCATCCACTAATTCACGAATAGAATATTCCATTCCATAAGGAGAATCGGTACGATCAATGTGCAAGAACCAATAAATATCGGCACGTTTGGGTTTGCGGTTTAATATAGAATCAATAATACGATGTTCAATTTCACGATGATTATTCGCCTTAGTTAAATACACTAAGTGGGTCGCATATTTAGGTACATCCTTATCCGCGCTCAATTCAGCCAATGGCTCTAAATAATCTTTCAACTTTACAAAATCCAAATAGCGATTCGTAATTTTTCTTGCTCTATGCCAAATCATCATTACAAATATCATACTGAATGAAAAGACAAATGTTATAAGTGCTTCATGGATTTTTACTACGTTAGCAATAAAAAATGAAAACTCTACAACAGTAAAAATAATAATTATAAGCGCTACCAACCATTGACTCCACCTTTTAACATTTAACATGTAAAAATTAATTAAAATAGTGGTCATGATCATAGTGATAATAATAGAAAAGCCATAAGCAGCAAGCATGTGTTCACTCTTTCTAAAATAAAGTAGCATGGTTACGCAGCCTACCCAAAGAATTAAATTTAAACTAGGGATATAAATTTGACCTTTTTGATCTGTCGGAAATTTTACGGTTACACGTGGCCAAAAGTTTAAACTAATTGCTTCATTGATTAAGGTAAAAGAGCCGCTAATCAAAGCCTGACTGGCAATGATGGTTGCAATGGTTGCAATACCTATACCTATCAACAAAAACCAATGAGGCATAATTTCAAAAAAAGGATTAATACCATTTGAAGTAGTCCCAACATGATTTAATAACCATGCGCCTTGTCCCATATAGCTCATGACTAAAGCCAATTTTACAAACATCCAGCTTACCTGAATGTTTTTACGTCCGCAATGTCCCAAATCACTATATAAAGCCTCGGCTCCAGTAGTACATAAAAACACAGCGCCCAACAACCAAAAACCTTTCGGATAATTTACTAATAAATCAAGGCCATAATAAGGATTCAGTGCTTTAAGAATAGAGATATTACCCACTACCTGAATTAATCCTAAAATTAAAATCATAGAGAACCAAATCAACATAATTGGGCCAAATGCAAATCCAATAATTTTTGTACCAAAACGTTGAAAGAAAAAAAGTAAAGAAATGATTGTTAAAACAATGCCTACTGTTAAGTTATTACCTGGCACAATGATTTTTTCCAACCCTTCAATTCCTGCTAATCCTTCAATAGCCGAAGACACAGAAACGGGCGGGGTAATCATACCATCTGCTAATAACATAGCCGCCCCAATAATAGCGGGGATATAAATCCATTTTACATAACGACGAATTAAAGCAAACAATGAAAAAATTCCACCCTCCCCCCTATTGTCTGCGCGAAGGGTTAAAAACACATATTTAAAAGTAGTTTGTAAAGTAAGTGTCCAAAAAACACAGGAGATGGCACCGTAGATTAATTGTTCTGTAATTACTTTGTGATTGATAATGGTACTAAACACATACAAAGGGGAAGTTCCGATATCACCATAAATAATGCCAAGCGTTACAATTAAACCTGCAACAGAAAGTTTGTGTGCATGTTGCCCGCCAGATGATTGTCCCATGTATTAAAGTAAGTTGAGCACAAAGTTTATAAAATTTAAGTTTAGAAATGGCTTATTGGGGTAACTATTTTACAAATACCCCTATTTATTTTTACTAAGGCTTGTAAGCACCCCATTTTTGTTCCACCGCTTTAAATCTAAAATCAAAAATTCCTTGTAATTGCTTTTTAACCAAAATAGCCTGGGCTATATCACCCAAAAACCCCAAAGGAATTTTATAATGAACAATGTCCTCCATTTTAACCCCACCTTTCACTGCAGTGAAATGGTGTTGATGGTGCCATAAAGAATATGGGCCAAAGCGTTGCTCATCTATAAAGTAAGCACCTTCTTTCACATGGGTAATTTCTGTCATCCAATACAAGGGTATACCCAAAAGTGGTTTTACCGTGTATTCGATAATTTGACCTGGATACATTTTCGTACCATGGTGCTTACTAATAATATTAAACCCCATCTTTTCAGGGGTAATTTTGGCCAAGTTGGCTGGACTACTGAAAAAGGCCCAGGCTTCCTCTAGGGGAATTGGGATAAATTGCTCAGTATGGATCGAATAAACTTTTGACATACTAGTACAACAACCCATTCTCGTTTTTGTTGTAATAAATCAAACTAAAGCCATTAATTTTATCCCATGATTAGTAAAGCCGCACAGTTAAAAGCTTTTAATGCCATTTATTCGGCTTTAAATGAGCAGCAAAAAAAAGCAGTGGACACCATTGAGGGACCCGTCATGGTGATTGCAGGTCCAGGAACAGGAAAAACTCAAATACTAGGTGCGCGCATTGGGAAAATACTATTAGAAACTGATACAGCGCCTGAGAACATATTATGTTTAACCTATACGGATGCAGGTGCTATTGCCATGCGTAAAAGGTTAGTCGACTTTATCGGCGCAAGTGCCTATAAAGTAACCATTGCCACTTTTCATTCTTTTTGCAATGACATTATCCAAGATAATTTGTCCTTATTTGAAAAACCGAATTTAGACCCCATCTCGGAATTAGAAAAAATTGAACTATTAAAGATACTCATTGATCAATTTGATAAAAACAACCCATTAAAAAGATATCGTGGCGATGTATATTATGAAATGAGCAACCTAAGCAGGCTGTTTAGCGCCATGAAAAAAGAAGGTTGGACAACTGCTTACTTAATAGAACAAATTAATAGATACATCACCGACATCCCCACCAGAGATGAGTTTGTGTATAAGAAAAAATACAAACAATTTGAGGCGGGTAGTTTAAAGCAAGGTTTGGTAGAGGCTGCACTAGAAAAAATGGAAAAATTAAAAGCAGCGGTTACTGCCTTTGATACCTACCAACAATTGATGAAAGAACATAGCAGGTATGATTTTGATGACATGATCAATTGGGTAATTACCGCTTTTAAAGAAAATAAAAACCTATTGGCTCAGTACCAAGAAAAATATTTGTACATATTAGTAGATGAATTTCAAGACACCAGTGGTACCCAAAATGAATTGGTTCAATTGCTCGTCAATTATTGGGATCAACCCAATTTGTTTGTCGTGGGCGATGACGATCAAAGTATTTTTAGATTCCAAGGTGCTAATGTCGAAAATATGTTGCATTATCAAAAGCAATATGAACAAGATTTAGTAACGATTGTATTAGAAAACAATTACCGATCTACCCAACCTATTTTAGACGCGTCTACTTTATTAATCAACAATAACCAAGAAAGGTTGATTAATAAGGTAAAAGGTTTGTCTAAAAATTTAATTGCCGCTTTACCCGAAAACAGTAAGCTTCAGCATTTACCCATCATCGCCTGTTACAACGATCCGCAAGAAGAAATGATGGCTATTGCAGAACAAATCAATCAACTCATTTTAAAAGGCATTGCCCCCAAAGAAATAGCCGTATTGTATAAGGAAAATAAATACGGGGAAGAAATTGCGCACTTTTTGCAACAAAAAAACATTCCTATTTACAGCAAAAGAACAGCCAATTTATTTGACCAGGTATTGATACAACAAATTATTAAAATATTAGATTACTTAGCCTGCGAATGGGATCAGCCCAATGAAGGCGCTAATTTACTTTTTGAAATATTACATTTTAAATGGTGGCATATCTCTCCTATCACTATTGCGGTTTTAACCACGGAAGCCAATCAATTAAAATACAGCAGCCCCGAAAAATCTTTCCGTCAAATATTAGTAGAAAAAACACAGGATGCTCAAATAAATTTATTTGACAATGGAGGTAATGCAGCAGTGGGCAAAGCCATGGGTGTATTAGAAGATCTAATGAGTCAAATTCCAAATGTTACTTTATTAAATTTGCTGGAACAAATTTTACAAAAAACGGGCATCATTCAAGAAGCACTAACGGGTATAGATAAAAATTACGAATTAGCTTTAGTAAGTCATTTTTTTGATTTTATAAAAGAAGAAACTCACCGACACCCTAGCCTGCACTTAACGGCTTTAGTGGACATGTTAAAACTAATGCGCAGAGAAGCCATTCGTTTACCTTTGCCCATTACTACGGGCAATGAAGCAGGCGTTAATTTATTAACGGCCCATGGAAGTAAGGGCTTGGAATTTAAATATGTTTTTTTAGCAGGTACAAATGCACATTATTGGGAGAAAAAAAGAAGTACCGCCAATGCAGGCTACACATTGCCCGACACCGTATTAAGCAGTTTAGAACATGCCAATGATAAAGAAGAATTAAGAAGATTATTTTATGTAGCCATTACAAGGGCCAAGCAAAATTTAACCATTTCCTATAGTCAATACAAAACTGATGGCAAGGAGGCCGAGCCTAGTCAATTTATTATTGAAGTCATTGAAGGCAAAGAAGCCGTCATTCAAAAAATGGAATTGCCGTCCACAATTAAAGCCGCTTATACCTTATTGCGCCTTCAATCGGCACCCATGCCTGAGATTCAACAATTAGAAAATGATTTTATTGTGCCTAAGCTGGAAAAGTTTTCAATGAATGTAACAGCACTTAATAATTATTTAAAATGCCCCTTACATTTTTATTACAATAGTTTAATTCGAGTGCCTTCTGGTAAATCAGAAGCTACTACTTTTGGATCGGCCGTGCATGACGCCTTAAATAAACTATTTAAAAAAATGCAGGATGGTAACAATGTCTTTCCAGATACGCAAACACTAGTGCAAGATTTTAATTACTACATGAATAGGCATCGAGAGGCATTTACCAACCAAGAATTTAAAGACAGAAAAGAATTGGGCGAGACGGTGCTTATCAAATATTACGAACAATATGTACATGAATGGAATAAAGTAGTTACTACCGAGTATAGAATTAATAATGTAGTATACAAAGATATCCCATTAAAAGGAGCCATCGATAAAATCGAATTTAATGGTAAACAAGTAGTGGTGATAGATTATAAAACAGGGAATATTGAAAATGCTCGCGAGAAACTTCAAGGGCCTAACGATAAAAATCCATTGGGTGGAGACTATTGGAGACAGGCAGTATTTTATAAAATACTTTTAAACCATCATCCAAAAAATTGGGAAGTGACTAGTGCCGAGTTTGATTTTGTAGAGCCCAATAAGAAAAAGCTTTTTGAAAAAATAGCTTTAACCATCACCGATGCCGATTTGACCACGGTAGGCCAACAAATACAAATGGTTTGGGACAAAATTCAAAATAAAGATTTTTATACTGGCTGTGGTAAGGAAGATTGCCATTGGTGTAATTTTGTTAAAACCAATCAATTGGCAGTAGCCTTACATGAAATAAAGAGTGAATCAGAATCGGGGGAGGAATAAATAAAGTAAGTTTGCAGGGTATGAAAAAATGTGCTTTTTTAATAAAAATTGTAGTCATTGGCTTTTTTGCTTTTAGCAGTGCCGTACAAATTACCGGCTGTGCAAATATCATACCCCCGCTGGGTGGACCAAAAGATAGTTTGCCCCCCTATCTAGTAGCCGCCAAGCCTCACGATTCTTCTTTAAACATTCAACCCAAAGAACTGCTAATAACTTTTAACGAATTTATTGTAAGCAGTTCCATCCAAGAAAATTTAGTAGTATCGCCTTCTTTAAAAAATATTCCTTTAGTAGACGCTAGGTTGAATATGCTTAAAGTTAGAATCATAGATACATTGCAACCCAACACCACCTATAGTTTTGAATTTGGCAATGCCATCAAAGATGTCAATGAAGGAAATGTGGCTAAAAATTTTACTTATGTATTTAGCACAGGGGCACATTTAGATACCGGCATGATCAAAGGCACAGTAGCAATTGCTGAAACGGGAAAAGTGGACTCTACTTTAATAGTAATTTTACAGCCAGTCAAAAAAGATTCTGCTATTTTTAAAGAGAAGCCATTGTATTATACAAGAATAAATGGCAATGGAAAATTTGCATTTCATTTCTTGCCATCTGCTACATATAATTTATTTGTGTTGCCCAACGATTACACAAAAAAATATGATGATAGTACTAAATTGTTTGCCTTTTTCAATGAACCTATAGTTGTTCAACCCCATTCCGATTCTATTCATTTATTCGTATTTCAGGGGGCAAAAAAATTAGAAAAGAAAAGAACTTCCAATAACAAGAATGTCAATAAAGTTGTTGCTGGGTTAAAGTACTCAAAAAATTTAGATGGCAGTGAGCAAGATTTATTAAAAACATTAAACTTGACCTTTGAGACACCTATTCATTTCAATGACAGCTTTCCCATTGTATTGTGCGACACTTTTAACAATAAATTAGTTGGCTTCACCACACGCATTGATAGTGTTCATCCCGAAACCATTTTCATTGATTATCCTTGGAAACCTCAAACCAAATTTCATTTAATCTTACCTAAAACGAGTATCAAAGATTCCTTAAATAATACACTCAGCAAAACGGATACCCTTAAATTTGTTACCAAGTCGGAAGCCGCTTATGGTGCCTGTATTATTAGAATCAATGGATATGATGAAAAATTAAATCAAGTGCTTCAATTGGTACAGGAAGATAAAGTTAAATTCAGTTATCCCATTACCAACAGACCCATAAATATAAAACTATTGCCCCCTGGAGAATATGCTTTAAAACTATTAAACGATGTCAATAACAATGGCATTTGGGATACGGGTAGTTATTATGGAAAACCAAAAAAACAGCCCGAAATAGTTAAGCTTCTTTCAACACCTTTAAATATAAAAGCAAATTGGGAGAATGAAATCATTTTAATTATTAATAAGTAATTTTACTCCCTACCTGATCACCTATGCAGTTACCATCCACTTTATTAGAAAACGCAGTAGCCGAATTTGCCAAATTACCTGGTATTGGTAAAAAGACTGCATTAAGGTTGGTATTGCATTTACTAAAACAGGAACAAGAAGTAACTACTCATTTTAGTGAAGTCTTAAAAAAAATGAGAAAAGAAATTCAATTTTGTCAACGCTGTTATAATATTAGTGATGGAAGTATTTGTTCCATTTGCGCTAATTCTGGCCGAAAAAAAGATACCATTTGTGTTGTTGAAAATATTCGTGATGTAATTGCTATCGAAAACACACAACAATTTAACGGCACATACCATGTCTTAGGAGGTATTATTTCTCCATTAGATGGTATTGGACCAGAGCAATTAACCATTGATCCTTTGATTGAAAGAGTAAGCAAAGACAAAGTAACAGAATTAATTTTTGCATTGAACCCTAATATACAAGGCGACACCACCATTTATTATATTCAAAAAAAGCTTACTCGATCCAATTGTTTAATAACAACTATTGCAAGGGGTATTGCCTTTGGAGGAGAATTGGAATATGCAGATGAAATGACCTTAGGTAAGAGTATTTCTAATCGACAACCCATCCATCAATACATCAAATAGGAAAAATCATTAAAAAGTGATATTTTTGATGTTCAAACATTGAAATATGAAGATGCAATTTTGGACTTTACTCCTTTTTATAGGTTTTGTTTCGCCCCTTAAGGCTCAAAAAAAATACAGCACCAACAATGCCATTGTACATTTTACAGCGGCAGATGATAATGACATTGACGCCATCAATAAAGAAGCAGTTAGTCGCTTAGAAACCAATGGTGATTTGAGTTTTATTCTATTAGTGAAGAATTTTAAGTTCGAAATGGAAACCATGCAAAAACACTTTAATAGCGAATATTTAGAAAGTGATAAATTCCCACGTGCCTTCTTTACAGGCAAAATAACCAATATCAATTCAGTCAATTTTAACAAGGATGGAAAATACCCCATTGCCGTAGCGGGTAATATGCAAGTGCATGGGGTGAACAAACCCATTCAAACCAATGGCATAATAGAAGTGAACAATGGTATAGTAAAAGCAAGCGCTTTATTTACAGTCACATTAAAAGACTTTGGCATCGGTGGTATTTTAATTAAAATGGTAGCTGATAAAATAAATATAGACATTGCTGCCACTTATCCTTAATGCCTATACCTACGTTAATGCTTAATTTGGCTACAATACAATAGTGTATTAACTTCGCACCGCATTGCAGGTGGATTTGTTTATTGTTCAACCTGCCATCCTTTAGAGGAAAAAGAACTAATAAACGATACAA
Organism: Bacteroidota bacterium; assembly: GCA_947448725.1. Lineage (GTDB taxonomy): Bacteria > Bacteroidota > Bacteroidia > Chitinophagales > Chitinophagaceae > Sediminibacterium. Next base: position 132,046 of record CANFOM010000001.1, on the reverse strand, counting down.
TTATTGAGCCCCCTTTCATAATTAGTATTATTTAGTTGCTCTTCCTTCTTTTGGATACATGCATAAAATATTATTTATGTCAATTCAAGAGGCACTTAAAAAAAGAATTTTGGTGATAGATGGCGCCATGGGTACCATGATTCAACGTCATAAGTTAACGGAACAAGATTACCGAGGAACTCGTTTTGCTCATTGGCCATCCGACTTAAAAGGGAACAACGATTTATTATGTATTACACAGCCAGCCATTATCACAGGCATTCATTTACAATATTTAGAAGCGGGTGCAGATATTATAGAGACCAATACTTTCAGTAGCACGTCCATTGCCATGGCCGATTATGATATGCAAGCATTGGCATATGAGTTAAATGTTGCTGCCTCAAAATGTGTTAGAGATGCCATTGACCAATACAAATCAAAACATCCCAATACCAATGAAAAATTTATTGCTGGATCTATAGGCCCATTAAATAAAACTTTAAGTTTATCTCCAGACGTAAATAATCCTGGTTTTCGTGCAGTTACATTTGACGAAGTAGTGACGGCCTATACCGAACAAATTAGAGGTTTAGTAGATGGTGGTGTAGATGTTATTTTAATAGAAACCATTTTTGATACTTTGAATGCCAAGGCAGCCATTTTTGCTGTGAAAGAATTTTTTAGAAAAGCTGGGAAGCCAGAATTACCCATGATGATTAGTGGTACCATCACAGATGCATCAGGCAGAACTTTAAGTGGACAAACCTTAGAAGCCTTTTATACCTCTATCGAACACGCCAAACCATTAAGCGTTGGTTTAAATTGCGCACTAGGTGCACAGGAAATGCGAAGTCATATTGAAGAACTTGCTCAAATAGCCACTTGTTATACATCGGCCTATCCCAATGCAGGCTTACCCAATGCCATGGGGGAATATGATGAGGAGCCACATCAAACAGCACACTTTATTGAAGAGTGGGCACAAAATAAATTTGTAAATATAGTAGGTGGCTGTTGCGGAACCACACCCGATCATATTAAACACATGGCAGAAAATGTAAAAAACATTACACCAAGAGGCTTACCCATTCTAGACCCAACAATTTAAATTATGAGTGAGGATATAATACATATAAAACCATTTTTGAGGTTAGCAGGACTAGAGCCTTTGGTGATTCGTCCCGAAACCAATTTTGTAAACGTTGGAGAAAGAACTAATGTAACTGGTTCTAAAAAATTTGCACGTTTAATTCGTGACAATCAATACGAAGAAGCTTTGTCAGTAGCACGTCAACAAGTAGAAAGTGGCGCACAAATTATTGATGTAAATATGGACGACGCTTTATTGGAAGGGATTAAAGCCATGACTACATTTTTAAATTTAGTTCAAAGCGAACCAGATATTGCACGTATTCCTATCATGATAGATAGTTCCAAATTTGAAATTATTGAAGCGGGATTAAAATGTGTGCAAGGAAAATGTATTGTGAATTCCATCTCCATGAAGGAAGGAGAAGCCAAGTTTATTGAGCAAGCCCATATCTGTAAAGCCTATGGCGCTGCAGTGATTGTAATGGCTTTTGATGAAGTAGGCCAAGCAGATACCAAAGAAAGAAAAATTGAAATTTGTACCCGTGCTTATAAAATATTAGTAGAACAAGTGGGCTATGATCCACAGGATATTATTTTCGATCCCAATATTTTTGCGGTAGCTACTGGTATTGAAGAACATAATAATTATGCCGTTGACTTTATTGAAGCAACCCGTGTAATTAAACAAAAAATGCCATTGGCTAAAGTGAGTGGCGGTGTTTCTAATGTCTCTTTTTCTTTTAGAGGCAATGATACGGTGCGCGAAGCCATACATGCTGTATTCTTATACCATGCCATTAAAGCGGGTATGGATATGGGTATTGTCAATGCGGGGCAATTAGAAGTATATGATGAAATTGAACCTACTTTAAGAAATTTATGCGAAGACGTAATTCTTAATAAAAATAATGATAATAATGAAGCTACTGAAGCCTTAATTCAATATGCAGATACGGTTAAAGCAAAAGGTAAGGTAGAAGTAAAAAGTGCAGCATGGCGTGAAGGCACCGTGGAAGAAAGATTGGCGCATTCTTTAATCAATGGGATTACCGATTTTATTGATGCGGATACCGAAGAAGCCAGGTTAAAATACAGCGAGCCTTTAGAAGTCATTGAAGGGCCCTTAATGGCAGGCATGAATCAAGTAGGCGATTTATTTGGATCAGGAAAAATGTTTTTACCCCAAGTAGTAAAAAGCGCACGTGTGATGAAAAAAAGCGTGGCCGTTTTAACGCCTTTTATTGAAGCAGAAAAAGAAAGAAAAAAATTAGCATCTATTAATCCAAATAGCGCAAGCAAAGGTCCAGCAAAAATTTTATTAGCCACCGTTAAAGGGGATGTTCATGATATTGGAAAAAATATTGTGGGCGTAGTATTGGGTTGCAATGGTTATGAAATTATTGACTTAGGGGTGATGGTATCTGCAGATAAAATTTTAGCGGAAGCACAAAAGCAGGAAGTAGATATTGTAGGTTTAAGTGGATTAATTACACCTTCTTTAGATGAGATGGTACACATTGCTAAAGAAATGAAAAGAAGAGGCATGACCATTCCTTTAATATTGGGAGGGGCAACCACTTCGAGAATGCATACGGCTGTAAAAATTGCCCCCGAATACGACCTGGGTGTTGTCCATGTATTGGATGCATCCAGAAGTGTAACTGTAGCAGGGTCTCTTTTAAACAAAGATCAAAAAGCGCCTTTTCTGAAAGAATTAGAAGCTGCATATGTTCAATTAAAATCAGATTTTGACAATAAAAAAACGGTAAGGCAATCTGTAAGTTATACAGATGCTTTAAAAAATAAAGCAGTGATTGATTGGAATAATTTCTCCGTAACCGCTCCAACTTTTACAGGAAATAAAGCGATTGAATTAACCGACTTGTCGGTGTTAGTAGACTATATTGATTGGAAACCCTTTTTCATTGCCTGGGAATTGCATGGTAATTTCCCCGCTATTCTTACCGATGAAAAAGTAGGAGAAGTGGCGAGCAAATTATATGAGGATGCTAATAAATTATTAACTCAAATAATTAAAGAAAATTGGCTCACCGCCAAAGGGGCTGTTGGATTTTGGCCAGCACAATCTAAAGATGATGATGTACTAGTGACCAATGGAAAAGAAGAAGTAGCCTTACATTTTTTAAGACAACAGGCTAAAAAAACTGCAGGGCAACCTAACTATTCATTGGCCGACTTTATTTGTCCTGCTGAAGAAAATAAAAAAGATTACCTAGGGGCATTTGCAGTAACCATACATGGTATTGAAAAGCATATCAAACAATTTGAGGCAAACTTAGACGACTATAATAAAATTATATTACAAGCTTTAGCAGACAGATTAGCCGAAGCCTTCGCCGAATACTTACATGCCAAAACAAGGAAAGAATATTGGGGCTATGCAGCCGGCGAGCAATTGACCAATGAATCTTTGATTAGCGAACAATATGTTGGGATACGCCCTGCGCCTGGTTATCCAGCCTGCCCCGACCATACCGAGAAGTATACCTTATTTAATTTATTAGAGGCCGAAAAAAATACAGGAATTAGTTTAACCGAAAGTTTAGCCATGTATCCAGCTTCCAGTGTTTGTGGCTGGTATTTCGCTAATCCACAAAGTCAATATTTTGGATTAGGAAAAATCACACAAGATCAGGTAATAGATTATGCACAAAGAAAAAACAAAGCTTTGGAATACATTACCAGGTGGTTGCAACCGGTGATTGACTAATGATACTCAACTAATAAAAAAAGGAACTTATTATTAAGTTCCTTTTTTATTTCTTATATTTTCTCCAGCAACCACCATAAACGTTTACGTGGTTTAACTACATAATTTTTTCGAACATACTTACTAATATGTTCAATGGCTTCGTCAACGCTGTCTGTAAACAACATGAATTTTTTATCTTCAGGTGATATAGTTCCCTCAGCAATCATATGGTCCATCCAATGATGAAAAGGTTGATAATACTCTTTACCCATCACAACAATGGGAAAATCATTGATTACTTTGGTTTGAGCCAAAGTAAGAGTTTCAAAAAATTCATCTTGGGTACCAAATCCTCCGGGCATAATTATAAATGCATACGAGTACTTCACTAATAAAACTTTGCGAATAAAGAAATAGTTAAAAGTAAGTGAGATTTGAGTGTAGGGATTGATATGTTGTTCAAAGGGCAATTTAATATTGCATCCAACGGAAGTGCCTCCGTTTTCAAAAGCTCCTCTATTGGCTGCTTCCATAATGCCTGGCCCCCCTCCTGTCATTGTTGTAAAACCTAGACCAGCGATTCGTTTCCCAATTTCGCGCGCTTTAATATAGTAAGGATTATTTTCTTTAAAACGGGCCGATCCAAATACGGTTACACTTGGGCCTACGAAATGAAGGGTTCGAAAACCTTTTATAAATTGAACAAAAATTTGAAGTGCAAATAAAAATTCATTCATCCTTGGTTTAGGCCCTTCTAAATCAAACTGCTTGGTAGCAGGAATGATACGTTGTTTAAGTTTGGAGGACATTAGTAAATGATTGATGAATGAAATTCAATTTTATGAAGTTAGAATAAATTAATTAAGCCGAGTACATTAAATTAGTTAAATTTGAAAGGTAATTTTTATCAACCATGAAAGCCATTTCTATCTTTTTTCGAGTGATCCTATTACAACTGATAGGGCTTTGGGGCTATGGCCAAAATAAAGTAGTCCTGGAACAAATTCAAACCTATTCCAATATCCATCCAGCAGCTACTTATTGGCATCTTCCTACCAATATCACGCCCCTTTTACATGCATTTGATTCAGGCTTATTAGCAAGTATGCACTTAGAACGAGAAACCAGTATTCCCCCAACCAATAAAGAATTAAAAAAACAAAGTCAGCTAGGAAAAATAGTAGTGGATTGGTCACAAAGTAGAGCGTATCCATTTCATGCTTATTTAGAATTATACGAAATGACGCCATCCTTTGTTTTTAGAAATAATTGGGTAACCTTACCTGAATCTAAACAAGATAGTATTCATTCCATATGGTATATCGCTTGTAATATTTATAATCAAAAGCAAGAAAAAGTTTTTGGAAAGACCATGCTTGTTGCCATACTTCCAATTCACGCTTTAGGTATGGGCCAGGAAATATTGACCACCGGAAGTGTGCCAAGCAATATTTATCAAGCCATTGCAAAAGCAATTAGCTTTATGAGTCCTCAAATGGGTGATATGGAATTCATGGAAGCTAAGATGCCTGCCGCTTATGCTACAGATAATTACTGGATGCCGCTCCTACACAATCAGCCAAGAATTATGTTTGATACTGCTAAACAATTTATGTCCTATAGCAATAATGGCATTGTACAGCTATTGAGAACGCCCGAAGCACTACTTAATAAAATTAATGTAAAAGATAAATCTCCAGAGAACCCTTTTAAAGAGGCAATCAATTTAATAAGAAAAACTAGGTCTGGCATTTATAATAAAGAGTTTTACCAAGTAATTCAACCTTTAAGAAATGTACATGACAATATCGACTATACCATAGAAGCATATATTGAATTTACCGGCGAGTCAATGAACAGTGACAATGAAAAGAAAAATGGTATTGAATTTTTGAAAGATAGCATTCATAATCTATATCAAGACAAAAATAATATTGGTAATTTTTTAGTGAAAGAAAATAGCACAGAGCCCGACAAATTCTTTTATCCCGACATCATATACAACGGATATGATTCAACTAAGTCTTTTTCTTTAGGCACTTTTTATGCAAAACAACCCATTGTTCACTCTAGAGTCATTGAAGGAAGATTGCTGGATCATCGGTTTTCTATTAACATGGATTTTGAAAATAATTTAAAAACCATCAGCTTAGATAATAAAAAAATAATGGTGGTAGAGGGAGATAAAAAACCTATCCAAATGGTATTAATTGAAAAAAATACACCCGCCCCCATTGTTAATTTATTATTGCTAATTGCTTACAGTGAAATATTTCAAAGTCCCTCCTAAAACTGTATTAAAAAATGCGCATAGTAAGTTATAACTTAAATGGAATTCGGGCTGCTATAAAAAAAGGATTAATAGAATGGTTAATTGAAAATCCGGTAGATATTTTTTGTGTACAAGAAACCAAAGCGGCAGCAACAGATATTGATATCAGCTTATTCACTTCATTAGGTTATCATGTAGCTTGGTATGCTGCACAAAAAAAAGGGTACAGCGGAGTAGCCATCTTTAGCAAAGTAAAGCCCGATTTAATCGTTTACGGCAATGGGTATACAATGAGTGATGCAGAAGGAAGGGTGGTTAGAATTGATCTTGGTGATTTGACTATTGTAAATGCCTATTTCCCGTCAGGCACCAGCGGCGAGGAAAGACAAACTTATAAATACCAATGGTTAAAAGAATTTTATACCTATCTACAAAACTTAAAAAAAACACGCCCTAATATAATTGTTGCCGGCGATTACAATATTGCACATCAAGCCATAGATATTCATGACCCTAAAGGCAATAAAAAATCCTCCGGATTTTTACCCGAAGAAAGAGCTTGGATGGACCAATTATTAAGCGATGGTTGGATAGACAGTTTTAGACAATTAAGTCCAGACACTATTGGGGCCTATTCCTGGTGGAGTCAAAGGTTCCCATCGGTAAGATTGCAAAATAAAGGCTGGAGAATTGATTACTTATGTGCCACTAAGGCCTTATTGCCATCCATTCAATTGGCTTCTATATTACCTTTGGTCAAACACAGTGATCACTGCCCTATCCTATTAGAATTAAAAAAATAAAACATGCAGGTATACAATATTAGCTTTCAAGTTATTGAAGCATTTGAATTGCCTTGGAAAGAGTGGATAAAGCAAACTTTTATCCCTATGATTCATGCAACTTCTTGTTTTGAAGAAATTAAATGGTATCAAATAACCGTTAATTCCGATCAAGAACCCACTTATACCATTCAACTTTTTACCCCCCACCTTGAGCAATTGCAAGCCTACCTTGCACTTCATGCCAACAAGCATTTAGAGGAGGTTCAACTCCATTGGGGTGAAAAATGTTACTATTTTTGCACCCAAATGCAAATTGTGAATTGATTGTGGATAGTTTAAAATCGGGAAAACCGCCACTGGCCTATATTACAGCCGCTTATCAATGAAACTCAATGGCAGCAAGGCTTTCCTACTTATTTTTATCAATACCTTAAACTAACGATATTACCGTTTTTTAATGAAATCCTTACTATTTAAGGGTTTCAAAGGAAAAATAAAAATCGATTTTGAAAAAAAATATTTTTTCAATTGATAAAAGCTAATAAATTTGTTACATCGTTTTAAACTTATAAAAAACACATCTATGAACAAAGCAGAATTGATCGCTCACATTGCCGACAATGCAGAGATCGCAAAAACACAAGCAAATGCAGCAGTTGATGCATTTATCGAAGCAGTTACAAAAGCCTTGAAAAAAGGGGATAAAGTAACTTTAGTAGGATTTGGTACATTTTCAGTTTCTAAGCGTGCAGCTCGTATGGGCCGCAATCCTCAAACTGGAGCTGCTATCAAAATCAAAGCTAAAAAAGTTGCTAAATTTAAAGCTGGTAAAGAATTAAGCGGCAAATTGTAGTTTTTGCTCTAAAAACAGCTTAATACTAAGATTTTGAAATAAAACCCTCGTATGTGCGAGGGTTTTTTTATTTTTGCTGTTCAATCACCAATTAACAAAAAACAAGAACATGGGAAGAGGAGATAAAAAAACAGCTAAAGGAAAAAGATTTTTAGGTTCTTTTGGCAAAAGCAGACCACATAAAGTGGCTAGCAAAGGTGCTAAAGCAGCAGCAGCTAAAGTAGAAAAAACTACTAAACCAGCTAAAGCTGAAAAAGTAACTAAAGCGAAAGCTTAACACATTGTAATAAAGACCCCCAGTGAATTGGGGTTTTTTTATTACTACTTTCATTAATCATGGTTACTCGAAAATTATTTAACGCATAGTATTTATGAAACGAATTTCGTTTTTACTACTGTCTCAACTAATGGTCTTGGGCGCAATAGCACAATGTTCTATTTGCACTAAAACAGCCGCTCAAATTGGACAAGAAGCAGGAAAAGGATTTAATGCTGGTATAATTTATTTAGCGGCTATGCCTTTTGCTATCGTTGGCTATGTAGCTATTAAATGGTGGAAGCAAGAAAAACAATAAATTTTATTTCGAATTAAGCTCCATAAAATTGTTGAGCAAATTTAAAAATATTAAAATTGGCTTGCTTGTATTCCAAGGCTAATTTAATTTTTATTTGATCTACTGCTACTTGATTCATTTTGTGTGCCAGGATCAATTGCATCACTTTATTCAAAAAAATTTCTTTTTTATTACCGTCCAAACTAAGGCTTTCGTGGTGTTGCTCAATAGCCAATTGTAATTCTGCTATGCCTTCTTTTTCGGTAGCGATGGTACTAATTACTTGCGGGGGATTAGATCCTGTATTTTCTATAATCATTTGTCGTAAGTGGTTCACAAATATTTGCGCATTGGGGCGATCACTTTTATTCACTACAAATACATTCGCAATCTCCAATAACCCCGATTTCATCATTTGCACTTCATCCCCTGCTTCAGGCACCAACACCACTACCGTTGTATCTGCCAAAGAGGCTACTTCTACTTCTGATTGACCTACCCCCACCGTTTCTATAACAATACAATCAAAGCCTACCGATTGCATTAAAGTAGTTAAAGAAAGCATGGCACTGTTGACACCACCAAGATGCCCTCTTGCCGCTAAAGACCTAATGTAAACGTTGGGATGTAGATACCAATCCTTCATACGAATTCGGTCACCCAAAATAGCGCCTTGATGAAAAGGAGAAGAAGGATCCACTGAAAGTACAGCTACCTTTTTTTTATTATTGACCCAATCAGTAATGAGTGCATTGATGATGGTGCTTTTGCCTGCACCGGGAGGGCCCGTTATACCAATGATTGGAATGGCGACTGGCGCTAAGCTTTGTAAAAATACATCTGTCCCTTCTGCCTTATTTTCAATTTGAGAAATAGCTTTAGCAAGCAATAAAAAATTACCTTCCATTACCCCCTGATATATTTCTTTAACTTGAATCATTCAATTTTATTAAATCAGTTGATAGTTTTTATACTCCCCAAATTTAAAACCAAGAAGGTCTTCGATGGGCTGTATCAAGCGGTCTTTAAATTTCCATCTAGCTTTACTTTTATCAAAAACATATTCCCAATTTTGTGCATTTACCTTTTCCTGCATATAGCAAGGATGCACCCCTTTAAATAAAGCTACTCGATCTACGATATTCCAGTCGTAGTTGATTTTAATTAATTGCTTTTCCACTTCTTCTTTTTCCAAATATTGTTCGCCAAACATTTGAGCTTTTTTTCTAAAGGCTACCGGTGGTCTAACCCCATTGTAATGGTAAACCGTGGCAGCAATTAATTTAACGCGCAGCTTTTCTCCCTTTTCCGTTGCATTTTGATACGCTTCCAAAGAGCTGTACTTTCTAAATCCTTGCGAGTCTCTATAAGATCTTGCACCAATATTATTTCGAAAAATACGAACCTCAAAATTATGAACTCTTCTAGAATTTCGATAGTAATTGTATCCGCCCCAAAAATGTAAAAATGGCAAAATAAATCCATCTACTTTGCTATCGGCATCATGTTGTTCTATTGCTTCTTTTATTTGATTGATTTGTTTTTCATGGATTACTTCATCCGCTTGAATATGAAAAGCCCAATCCCCTGTAATTTGGTCTAATGCTAAATTAGTTTGTTGTGCGAAAATCTTTCCTCCAGTTTTTAATTGGGGGTCCCAAATAGTATCTATGATTCGAACCTTGTCTGAATTTAAGTCAAGGATGGCTTCTCTAGTACCATCCGTTGAATCGCCCACTGCAATTATAAATTCATCACAAATGGGCAGCGCCGATTTAATGGCCTCTATAAAAGGAACACCGTAATCAAATCCGTTTCTTACATAACTAAACCCAGAAATTTTCATTGCCATTTATTTTCTACATCAAATAACCGAAAACTTTTGCAACTTGCCTATTGTTTTAATCAAACTTTGCTGCAAAGAGATTATTTTTGGCTTACAAGCAAGTATATGTCTAAGGCCATTTGTTTTGATTTTGGAAACACCCGATTAAAGGCAGCTTTTTTTATAAAAAAGGAGCTGGTCGAACTGCGTACTTTAAAGGATGGTTCCATTCAGGAAATGGAAACTTTGATCAGCGAATTCCAGCCTGAAAAAACAATACTATCCTCCGTCATTCATCACGATAAAGGCATTGAGTTGGTTTTAGCAAAACATTCAAAATTTCATTTATTAGGACCAAGTACCCTACTAAATTTTACCACCCCAGTAGGTAAACCCGAAACCATCGGAGCAGATAGGCTAGCCATGACTGCAGCAGCAGTGGATCAATTTCCCCATCAACACAACCTTATTATATCTTTGGGCACTTGTATCACCTATAATTTTGTAAACAACGAGCCTGCTTTTTTAGGAGGTAGTATTTCCCCGGGAATGCAAATGCGTTTTAAAGCAATGCACGAACAAACTGCTTTATTGCCCCTAATTGACCCTTCTAATGACTTTACATTGATTGGCTATGACACCAAAACCAACCTCTTAAGTGGGGTAATTTTGGGCATGGCAGCCGAAATAGATGGCATTATTGGTGCCTATGAGGAGAAATATGCCAAATTTAACGTGCTATTAACCGGGGGGGACATTTGTTATTTTGTACCTCACTTAAAAAAGAGGATATTTGCCGACCAAAATTTAATATTTAAAGGACTCTATGCTATTTGCGAAAAAAATAATTAGGTTAATCCCTTTCTTAGGTTTAGTTTGTTTTTTAACCCCAACCCAGGCTCAGATCAATTCACCATTCTCTAGATATGGATTGGGCAATGAAATTTTAAACAATCAGAATGTAGCTAGCCAAGCTATGGGTGGTTTTTCGGCCGCTTTTTCGCCAAGCATGAATAGTAGCTTTGGCCAAAGTGTCAATTTCAACAATCCTGCTACCTATGGTAATATTTATATGACCACTTTTGATTTAGGTATTAGTTTAACCAGCAATACTTTAAAAAGTGCTACACCGGTTTCTAGCTATTCCTCTACCTATCTTGTTCCCAACTATCTAGCCATAGGAATACCCTTAAGTAAGGCTAGAAAAATTGGTATGGCGTTTGGATTAAGACCACTCACCGAAATTAATTACTCTTTGGACGAATTAAAAGCAATACCAAGTGGAGATACCGTTGTCAATAGTTATTTAGGACAAGGAGGGCTCAATCAGGTTTTCTTTGGTTTTGGAAAAGCATGGAAGTATCTAAGTCTTGGTTTTAATACAGGATATAATTTTGGAAGGAAAAAAATTCAAAATATTAAATCATTTCAATACAATCCCGACTCCACTTATTTTTACCAATCTTTAGCCAACACCAATACTTTATTTGGTGGTGTTTTTTTACATCTTGGTCTACAAAGTGAATTTCCAATACATGTCGTAAAGCGACCAAAACTTAACGAGAGAACTGAATATTTAATCAGCATTGGCGCTACCGCTACATTGGATCAATCTATGACTGGTCAGCAAGACAGTCTTCGCACAACAGGAAGTTATTCAAGTACTGCAGAATCCAATTTAGATACCGTATTGTTCCGATTAAATAATCCAGGTAAAATTTTAATCCCTGCGCTTTATACTGCTGGTTTTGCATTGCATAAAAAAGAAGTAAGCAATAGAGGCAGCTATGATCAATGGGTAGTAGGTATAGAATATTCTACTAGAGCCTGGAAAGACAACTATCTTTTTTATGGCCAACCGGATAATTTATCAAATTCATGGATGATTAGAGTAGCAGCTCAATATTGCCCCAATGCTTTTGATTTTGAAAATTATTGGTCAACTGTTATTTACAGAGTTGGTTTTTATACTGGCAAAGACTATATCAATATAGATAATAATGGTTTAAAGGTTTCTGCTTTTACCACTGGATTATCTTTACCTATTAGAAAATATCGCTCCTACGATAATCAATATAGTTTGTTAAATTTAGCCTTGCAAATTGGACAAAGAGGCACCAGCGTCAATAATTATAGAGAGGGCTTTGTTCAATTTTCATTGGGCTATAGCTTAAGTGACATTTGGTTTAATAAACGCAAATATGATTAATACTTCTTGTTATAAAATAATTAGATTAGCAGTTGCTTGTATGGGTAGCTGCTTTTTTATGTTGTCCTGTGAAAATAATATCAACGATGTAAAAGCATTAGGTGCCAAAGAAGATGGCATTGATATTGGAAAAGATGTTGCTATCTACATCAGCACCGACGGAAAACTAAGTGCCAAACTTACAGCGCCATTGATGAAAAAGTATTTACAAGACAAAGGCAGAATGGTAGAATTTCCCAACACCATTAAAGCAGATTTTTACAAAGACAACTTGAACGTGGAAAGCAAATTAACTGCTCAATATGCACACTATATCGAGAACGAGAACAAAGTGTTTTTAAGAGACGACGTAGTGGTATACAATGTTTTAGGGGATACGCTGTGGAGTAAAGAAATGTATTGGGATCAAAATACCAGTAAATTTAGTACCGACAAAGATGTTATTGTAAAGCAACATAACCCTATTGCTAAGATATATGGTAAAGGGTTGGAGGCCAATCAAAATTTAACAGACATTCATATTTTTAAACCACAGTCTAATAGTTATGCAATTATTTCAGACACGAGTGGTTTTAATCCAAAAAAATAATTAAAATGGAATACAGAAAAATGGGTAAAACCGGCCTACAACTTAGTACTTTAAGTTTTGGAAGCTGGGTTACTTTTCATAAACAGATCAATGACAGCATTGCAGATGAGTTAATGGGTATTGCTTATGATGCTGGTGTTAATTTCTTTGACAATGCCGAAGTATATGCATTAGGAGAAAGTGAAAAAATGATGGGCCGCGTTTTGAGTAAAAAAAATTGGGACAGAACATCTATCGTACTTTCCTCCAAAGCTTATTTTGGATGGAGAGGCAAAGAAAATAAACCCAATCAAACAGGACTCAGCAGAAAGCATTTAACAGAAGCCTGTCACGAAGCGCTAAAAAGATTGCAAACCGATTACCTCGATTTGTATTACTGTCATCGCCCGGATAAAACCACCCCTATCGAAGAAGTGGTTCAAACCATGAACACCCTCATACAACAAGGTAAAATTTTATATTGGGGTACCAGTGAATGGAGTGGTGTTGAAATTATGGAAGCCCACCGCGCAGCTGCGGCCTTACATTTAATTGGACCATCAGTGGAGCAGCCGCAGTACAATTTGTTTGAGCGTCAAAAAATGGAAAATGATTACTTGGAAATATTCAAAAATATTGGCATGGGCACTACCATTTGGAGTCCATTGGCTGCGGGCTTATTAACCGGCAAGTACAATGATGGAATACCCGAAGGCTCTCGTTTTCATATAGAAGGATTCGAATGGTTAAGAGATAGATGGTTGATGCAGGACAAAGTAAAAAGAGTACAGCAATTAGGCGCTATCGCTAAAGCATTAAAAGTAAGTACCGCTTCTTTAAGTATTGCTTGGTGTATTAAAAATAAAAATGTCACAACTGCTATTTTAGGTGCTACCAGTAAAGCGCAATTGGTTGATAATTTAACTGCTTTAGAAACTGCCGTATTACTTACACCAGAAATTATGGAACAAATAGAAGGAATTATAGAAACAAAACCTAAATTGCCTGAGTGGTAATGGCGAGCCTTGAATTCAATAAACTCTATTTATGATTTTCGCAATCGTAGCATCCCTTATTTTAATTGGCTTTTTCTCTGGCTATGAAATTGGTTTCGTTAGTGCCAATAGATTAAGCTTGGAGCTTAAAAAAAAGCAAGGGAATAGAGCTGGAAAAATGATTGCAAAATTTTTACAAGCCCCCACTCAGTTTATTGGTACTTGTCTAATAGGCTTAAATATTTCCTTAGTCGTATTTGGTATTTTATTTGAACAACTTTTAGACCAACTACTTTGGGAAAAATTACACCTAGGCGCTTATTCCGTCTTACTGGGCAATACGGTTTTATCTACCCTGGTCATATTATTAATTGGAGAACTAGTACCCAAAGCCATCTTCAAGGCTAGGGCCGTATCTATGATTTCTACTTTTGCGCCCGTAGCTCATTTTTTTCATTTATTATTTAGACCCATCACAGTCTTATTAGTAAATTTAGCTCAATGGGTTTTGCGCAATGTATTTAAAGTACAGATAAGTAATAAAAAAGAGGCTTTTACCAAAGTAGATTTGGCGCATTTTGTACAACAAACAAAACAACAACAAGAACAACAGGATCTAAATACGGATTTATTTGAAAATGCTTTAAGCCTCCCCGATATTAAAATTAGAGAATGCTTAGTGCCTAGAACAGAAATTATAGGCATCGAACTTCAAACAAGCATTGAAGCGTTAACTGCTTTTTTTGTGGAAACAAAATTAAGTAAGCTTATCGTATACGAAGAAACTTTGGATACTATTGTTGGCTATGTACATCAATTAGATTTGTTTAAAAAGCCAAAAAATATAGCTGCCATTTTGCATTCTATTCCGCTAGTAACCGAAAGTATGAACGCAGCCGATTTAATTAATTTATTTTCAAAAAAGAGAAAAAGTATTGCTTGGGTGGTAGATGAATTTGGAGGCACTGCAGGTATTGTAACCATGGAAGATGTATTGGAGGAAATTTTTGGAGAGATTGAGGATGAATACGATGAGCAGGAATTTCTTGAAAAAAAGATAAATGAAACCGAGTATATATTTAGCGGGCGTTTAGAACTTGATTACCTCTATGAAAAATATGGAATAGATTTTTCAGCTGATTCTGCTGAAACCTTAAGCGGCTATTTAATTCACAAACATGGGACCATCCCAAAGCTTAGGACCATTATCCATTTGACGCATTTTGATGCCGAAATATTGGCTGTAAGTGCTACCCGTATTGAAAAGGTTAAAATAACCATTCGCTAATATTTTTCTAGCTTTGGCCCCCTATTTTCGTCTATAAACCTTAACTTTAGCCCTCATTGAAAACAATTCATGGCACTATTTGACCGATTTAAAAAAAGTGATGATTCAGAGATGTCTTTCATCGATCATCTTGAAGTATTAAGAGGCACTATTGTACGTTCTTTATCTTCTGTATTAATAACTTCCATCGTTATATTTATCTATAGAGATTGGATTATGGACAACGTTATTACAGGTCCATTAAATTCAGATTTTGTAACTTATAAAGCATTCTGCAATTTAAGTCATTGGTTGCATTTAGGAGATTCGCTATGTATGCCGCCTGTAAAAGTATCCTTACAAAGTACCACTTTTGGAGGTCAATTTTTGAGTAGTATTAGTATGGCGTTTGTTGGAGGTTTAATCATTGCCTTCCCTTATATTTTTTATCAAGTATGGGCTTTTGTAAAACCAGCATTAAAAGAAAAAGAAGTAAAAAATACAAGGTTCATGATTTTTTGGGTGTCTTTCTTTTTCTTCATGGGTTCGGCATTCGGCTTTTTTGTACTTGGTCCCTTCACTTTCAATTTCTTGGCTGGTTTTCAACTAGGTTCTAAAGGAGCAATTACTACCATTCCTACTTTTGCCGATTACCTAGATAAC
Organism: Bacteroidota bacterium; assembly: GCA_947448725.1. Lineage (GTDB taxonomy): Bacteria > Bacteroidota > Bacteroidia > Chitinophagales > Chitinophagaceae > Sediminibacterium. The sequence goes on along the minus strand of CANFOM010000001.1, from coordinate 116,268 downwards.
CTTACCAATTTAATATTAGGATGCGGCATTGCCTTTGAATTGCCTGTAATAGTTTTTCTATTAACCAAAATTGGATTGATCACCCCCAAATTTTTAACCACTACCCGTAAATATGCAGTGGTCATTATTTTATTTGTAGCAGCTTTTATCACGCCAAGCCCAGATTGGTATAGTCAAACAATTGTCTTTATTCCACTATATACTTTATTTGAATTTAGCATCTTTGTTTCAAGATGGGCTCATAAGTCTATCAAGAAATCGGAAGAGGAATGGGATTAAAATTTAATGCTTAGAATTTAGCGTTAAAAAAAATGTTTCTATTTTATACAAGTAAAATTTAAAGATATGTCATATGTATTTGATAGTACCAAACCCATTGCATTAGGCGCAGACCATGCTGGCATTGATTATAAAAATGCGATCAAAACTTGGTTAGAAGAAAAAGGCTATGCTGTCAAAGATTTTGGAACCTACAATACCGACTCCGTAGATTATCCCGACTTTGCTCATCCTACAGCAAGTAGTGTAGAAAATAATGAAACTTCATTTGGTATATTATTTTGTGGCAGCGCCAATGGTGTCGCCATGACCGCCAATAAGCATGCTGGAATTAGGGCAGGCTTATGTTGGCAAACCGAAGTAGCCGAATTGGTTCGATTACATAACAACGCCAATGTAATTTGCATCCCTGCAAGATTTGTAGCAGTAGACTTGGCCAAAGAGATGATAGAAAAATTTATGACGACGCCTTTTGAAGGAGGTAGACATCAAAATAGAGTCAATAAAATTACTTGCTAGCAAAGCAAGTAAACCAATCAAGAATAAAATATTTTTATACAATAAATTAATAGCCATGCGTAAATTATTATTTTTAAACTTTTTGCTGATAAGTGCTTTAGCACAGGCGCAAGTAATAGATGTATCAACCGCCGCTAAAGCCATTACGGCTGATGGCTTAAAAGCGCATTTAAGTATTATAGCAAGTGCCGAAATGCAAGGAAGAGAAACGGGAACCGAAGGCGAAAGAAAAGCAGCTGCTTATTTAATAAGTCAGTATAGAAAATTTAATTTAAAGGCAGGCTATAATGGCAATTATAAATTGCCTTTTACATTGTACCAAGATGTAGTAGGTAAATCCGAATTAAAAATAAATGGTGAGCCTGCCACATTGGATGAAGATTATTGGATCAACAGTTCTTATTTACCAGCCAATGCCTTAAAAACAAATGCAGTCATTTTTGTTGGTGCCGATTTTAATGAAAAAAATAAGTTGGATGTAAAAGGTAAAATACTAGTAGCGCTGGAAAATGAAGAGAATAGTTTGAGAAAAGTAATGGCAGCGCAAAAATTAGGTGCTGCTGGCATGATTATCATTGCAAAAGATGCTGCCAATGTTTCTAGCATTAATTCTGGACGACCAAGGTTAGCAGTTAAGCCAACTGGCTTTGCATATTTTAAAATAACTAAAAGCTTTGGAAGCAAGTTAGTAGGTGGCAGCAAAGCCTATTCAGATCAAGAGTGGGAAGAACTTCCAAAAGGGGTGTATGCTACCTATATTGAATGGGCGGTCGAACAACAAACCAAAGAAATTCCAAGTGCCGATGTGATTGCTTATTTACCCGCTAAGGAAAAAACAGATGAATACTTATTTATTACCAGCCATTACGATCATGAAGGCATTAAAAATGGCGTCATCTATTATGGTGCCGATGATGATGGCTCTGGTACAGCAAGTGTGGTAGCCATAGCTGAGGCTTTTGCCAATGCTGCCAAACATGGCTTTGTGCCAAAAAGAAATATTGTATTCATGAATGTATCTGGGGAAGAAAAAGGTTTATTGGGTTCTAAATATTATTCAGAACACCCTGTATTTCCTTTAGAGAAAACCACAGCCGATTTAAATATTGACATGGTAGGTCGAATTGATCCTACTTACAAAGGCGATTCTAACAATTATGTATACATTATTGGTGAAGAAAAAATTAGTAGCGACTTACAAAAAATAACTAATAAAATTAATACCGAAGCTGGTCATCTCGAACTAGACAGAAGATTCAATGACCCTAAGGATCCCAATCGTTTTTACTACCGCAGCGACCATTATAATTTTGCCAACAAAGGCGTTCCTGTTCTTTTTTATTTTAATGGAACCCATAGAGATTACCATCAACCATCAGACACTATTGATAAAATCAATTTTGATTTAATGGAAAAAAGAGTACGCTTTATTTTTAATACTGCTTGGGAGATTGCCATGAAAGATGAAATGCTTAAAAGAGATATGCCTTTGGATATGCCCGGTCGTTAGACTTTTCAGGCCCTTTATAAAATTTAAGGGCCTGAAACTCTACTGTCCAAGTATATAAGCAAAAATCAAAGGCACCACAATGGTGGCATCGCTTTCAACAATAAACTTAGGGGTATGAATATCTAATTTACCCCAGGTAATTTTTTCATTGGGTACTGCTCCTGAATAAGAACCATAAGAAGTAGTGCTATCACTTACTTGGCAAAAATAACTCCAAAAAGGAACGTCATGCCATTCCAAATCTTGATACATCATAGGTACTACGCAAATAGGAAAATCACCTGCGATACCGCCACCTACTTGAAAAAATCCAACGCCCTTGCCGCCGCTATTGGCACGATACCATTCTGTTAGCTCTATCATGTATTCAATACCGCTTTTTACCGTAGAAGCTTTAAGTTCTTTTTTGATAACATAGCTGGCAAAAATATTTCCAGTCGTACTATCTTCCCAACCTGGTACCACTATTGGAATATTTTTCTTGGCAGCAGCCACTATCCAACTGTCTTTAGGATCTATCTCATAATATTGTTCTAACTCACCACTTAATACTACTTGGTATATAAATTCATGCGGAAAATAACGCTCTCCTTTCGCTTCTGCTTGCTTCCAAAATTTCACGATGTGTTTTTGCAATCTTCTAAAGGCTTCTTCTTCTGGAATACAGGTATCTGTTACGCGGTTGTAATGATTCTCCAATAAATCCCACTCATCTTGTGGAGTTAAATCACGATAATTAGGTACTCTTTTATAATGACTATGCGCTACTAAATTCATTACATCTTCCTCCAGGTTGGCTCCAGTGCAGCTAATGATAGCAATTTTATCTTGGCGAATCATTTCTGCCAAGCTAATGCCTAATTCGGCGGTACTCATGGCACCTGCTAAACTAACCAGCATCTTACCCCCTTCTAAAAGGTGGGTCTCATAACCTTTGGCAGCGTCCACTAAGGCTGCTGCGTTAAAATGTCTATATTGATGTTCAATAAACTTAGAAATAGGACCTTTATTCATTTTTTTCGATTTGAAGCAAAAGTAAATTTTTTTGTGGACATAGCGTATTATTGCCGAATCTGAATAAATACTAACTTTACAAAGTAAATCAAGCACTATGGAAAACAAGAAAGTATCCCTGTATACCGTTATATTAATTTTAGGCATCCCCTTTATTTATGCAACTTATCTATATCCCGAACTACCAGAAACCATTCCTACGCACTTTAATTACAAAGGAGAAGCAGATGGCTGGGGCGACCGTGATAGCATTTTTTTAGGACCTGGAATTATTGCCTTTGCTGGTCTTTTCACTTACTTTCTTTTAGCCAATATTAAAAAGATTGACCCTAAAAGGAGCCAACAGACGAATGACTCTTTTTACCAAAATATGGGGGTATTAACCAACTTGTTTTTGACTTGCATTAGTTTGGTTATTTTATACGTTACCGCCCACCCTGGATTCCCTATTGAAAAAATACTTTTCCCATTACTAGGTCTATCTTTTGCCGCTATAGGATGGTTTTTTCCAAAATTTAGTCAAAACTACTTTGCAGGTTTTAAACTACCTTGGACACTTGAAAATGAAAACAATTGGAATGAAACCCATAAAGTAGCTGGCAAAGTTTGGCTAATATGTGGTAGTCTTCAAGTTATAGCAGGCATTTTATTATCAGCCATACCTTCCTTTATTATCTTCTTTGCTAATATTATTGTAATGGTATTAGTACCTACTATTTTTTCTTATAGAATGTTTAAAAACGGGAACAAGCTTCCATAGTTAAACAAATAAGTAGCATCTTTGTAGCTAATATTTGAATTATGAAATTAGCCACTAAATATATTCACGCTGGCGCGCATCCCGATCCAAGCACAGGCGCCATCATGACCCCTATCTATCAAACTTCCACTTATGTTCAGTCTGCACCAGGCGTACACAAAGGTTATGAGTATGCAAGAAGTCAAAACCCAACTAGATTTGCTTTGGAAGAGGCTTTTGCAGTGATTGAAAATGGAAAATTTGGTTTAGCTTTTGCAAGTGGTGTAGCAGCCACAGATGCAGTCATGAGATTACTCGTGCCAGGAGATGAAGTGGTGGCAGCAAATGATATGTATGGTGGAACTTTTAGATTGTTCTCTAAAGTGTATGAAAAAATGGGTATCAAATTTAATTATGTTGATACTTCAGATGCCACAAATGTTGCAAAGGCCATGACGCCGGCGACTAAATTAATTTGGTTAGAAACGCCTACCAATCCATTAATGAACATCAGTGATATTGCAGCTGTTGCTAAAATTGGCAATGAACAAAAATGTATGGTTTGTGTTGACAATACTTTTGCTTCGCCCTATTTACAAAACCCTTTGGACTTTGGTGCCACTATCGTAATGCACTCTGCTACTAAATATTTAGGTGGTCATAGCGATGTCATTCAAGGTTGTTTGGTGATGAATGATCAAGCATTAAGAGATCAATTATATTTTATACAAAAAAGTACAGGTGCTGTGCCAGGCCCACAGGATTGTTTTTTAGTATTGAGAGGTATTAAAACCTTACATGTGCGCATGCAACGTCATTGTGAAAATGGAATTAAAGTAGCCGCCTATTTACGTCAGCACCCAAAAGTGGGTAAAGTATATTGGTGTGGATTTGAAGACCATCCCAATCACGACATCGCCAAAAAACAAATGCGTGGCTTTGGTGGCATGATGAGTTTTACTTTAAAAACAGATACGATAGCAGAAGCAACCAAAGTACTCTCTAGTACAAAAATATTCTCATTGGCTGAAAGTTTGGGTGGTGTTGAATCATTAATCAATCATCCTGCCAGCATGACGCATGCTTCTATTCCGCGTGAACAAAGAATTGCCAATGGATTATCAGATGGGCTTATTCGATTAAGTGTAGGTATTGAAGATGCAGATGATTTAATAGCCGATTTAGCACAAGCCATTGGGTAATGAATGAGGACATTCATAAAATGTTGGATCAAAAAGTAAAACAATACAATAGAATTGAATTTATTGACAAGGATCCCATTTGCATCCCACATTTATTTACAAGGCAACAAGATATTGAAATAGCCGGTTTTTTTTCGGCCATTTTTGCATGGGGTAATAGAACCACTATCATCAATAAGAGTAAGGAACTATTACAAAGGATGGACAATGCTCCTTTTGAATTTTGCACGCAACACCAAGAAAAAGATCTAAAAAAATTATTGGGTTTTGTACATCGAACATTTAATGATACCGACTTATTGTATTGTATTGAATTTTTTAAACATCATTATGCAAAACATGAGAGTTTAGAAAATGCTTTTTTTGTAGATGTGCTTCATAAAATTGATCAAAAAAATAATCAAAAAAATGAATTAGAGGCTATTGAGAAAGCACTCACGCATTTTCAGGCTTACTTTTTTTCATTGGAAGACGCGCCCGTTAGAACTAAAAAACATATTTCAAGTCCTTTATCAGGGTCTACTTGCAAAAGACTCAATATGTTTTTACGTTGGATGGTGCGACAAGATAAGCAAGGGGTAGATTTTGGCATTTGGAAAAAAATCACACCCGCCAGTTTAATCATCCCCATAGATGTACATGTAGCAAGAGTTTCCAGAGCTTTGGGTATTCTAAACCGGAAACAAACAGATTGGCTAGCGGCTATTGAATTAACCAATTATTGCCGAACTTTAGACCCGAAGGATCCAGTTAAATACGACTTCGCCCTTTTTAGTTTAGGGGTCATTGAAAAATTTAATTAAGAACATGGACATGAATTTACAAGCACTCGAAAAATTAAGCACTCCCGATTTAGAGACCCTGATGAATGAGTTGATTAAAAATGATTTTTCTAAATTGGTACAATTGCTTTATCGTATTGATGTTTCAGAAGCCAAACTAAAAAATATCTTACAAGCCAACCCCAATGAAGATGCAGGAAAATTAATTGCTCAAGTAGTGTTAGAAAGATTAGCAGCTACCAAAAAAGCAAGGGAAAGTTTTGGCACCAATTTGCCAAAAATAGAAGACGACGCAGAAAGACTTTAAGTTTAATTAAGATAAATTATAGATCACCTAATTGTGGGCGCATCACAATATCTTCTACTACTGCTTGTGGACTTAGATGCGCAGCAGCATAAATCATTTTAGCAATATCTTCCGCTTCCATAATACGGGAAGTCGCAACCCCACTACCAGCCCAGCTATTGGTATAAGTGGCGCCAGGATATACACCTGTTACTTTGATACCTTTATCTTTTAATTCTACTCTTAAATTTTTAGAGAATCCATCTAATGCAAACTTACTAATGCTATAAGATCCTCCTTGTGGATAGGCTTGTAAAGAAGCAATGGAACAAATATTAAAAATATGCCCAGTTCCTTTTTGTATCATAGCAGGTAATAAAGCACGAGTAGTATGATAAGCCGAATATAAGTTAGCTGCCATTTGAGTTTCTAATTGTCCTTGTTCTTCGTCCATGATATTGCCTGGTAAAAAAAAGCCTGCATTGTTAATTAAAATAGAAGGTGTCCCAAAACCAAGACACCATTTGCAAAATGCCTGACATTCTTGTAGTGAAGACAAGTCAGCTACTTTACTATGAATGGTTGCAGCAGGATACTTATTTTTTAGTTGCTCCGCTGCCGCTGTTAAACGTAGCTCGGTTTTACTACAAATTAATAGAGTATAGCCCGCTTGTGCAAAAGTTTCCGCTATGGAATAACCAATACCCTGAGAAGCGCCTGTAATCACTACTTGCATAAAGAATAATTAATAGATAACTTAAATAAAGAATAAAGAATAAAGATAAGAAGCAAAATTGTAAATTCGTCCAATACAATTACTTATTGATGCCTTATAAAGACTTGTTTTTTGACCTTGACCACACCATTTGGGATTTTGAATTAAATTCAAAAGAGACTTTATGGGACTTACATCAAAAATATGCACTAGCAGCTAAAGGCATTAATGATTTTGATACTTTTTATAGCCAATACAGCGTGCACAATCATCGATTGTGGGATCGCTATACCAAAGGCTTTATCAAACAAGAAGAATTGAGATGGAAACGTATTTATTTAAGTTTGTTGGATTATAAAATTGCAGACGAGGCTTTAGCTAGAGAAATGTCTCATGATTATTTAGATATCCTTCCTAATAAAAAAAATCTATTCCCCTATACCATTGAAATTTTAAAATACTTACAACGTAAGGAGTATAAAATGCATTTAATTACCAATGGATTTGAATCGGTGCAATTCAAAAAAATAAAAAATTCAAATTTATCGGACTACTTTATTGAAGTGATTACTTCAGAAGCAAGTAATAGTTTAAAGCCCAATAAAGAAATATTTGAATATGCGTTAAAAAGCGCCAATGCTAAAGTAGAAAGCAGTATTATGATTGGAGACAATGAAAGTGCCGATATTCAAGGGGCTATTAATGCAGGTATGGATTCTATATTTGTAAATCACTTACAAGTGACGCCCACAGTGCCTGCTACTTATACCATTACCCATTTAAAGGAATTAGAAAATCTATTGTAGGGAATCATCTATCTACTATAACCTATTGCAATTGAGTAGCTAATACTAGACGTATTACCAACTAGCAAGTACCGTCACTCCGCCTTTAACTACATCGCCAATTTTTGCATGGATAGTAGCATTCACAGGTAATAGCAAATCTACCCTGCTACCAAATTTAATAAAACCATATTCAGCACCTTGAGCGAATTGATCTTCCACCTTTGTATAATTACAAATTCTTCTTGCCAAGGCGCCTGCTATTTGTTTGCATAAAATAGTACCCTTCGCATTTTCAATCACTACCGACCATCTTTCATTATCGGTGGACGACTTTGGATGCCAGGCGACTAAAAATTTTCCAGGATGATATTTATTGTAAATAATTTTCCCTGCCACTGGCACTCTATTCACATGCACATTGGCTGGACTCATAAACACACTTAACTGTATTCTTTTTTCAGTATAAAATTCATCGGGTTGTACTTCTTCAATCACCACCACTTTACCATCGGCAGGTGCAATAATGGCTGCGTCATTTACAGTAAGGGCTCTATTAGGCATTCTAAAAAAAGAAACTATAAATAAGAAAAAAGCAATAGTTATGATAAAAACAATCCAAGCAGCAATTGTGCTTAAAGGAAATAGGTAAGAGAAGTTGGCAATATTTAAGGCCCCAACCAATAAAGCTATAATAGAAATAGTTACCGCCCCTTCCTTATGTATGGTCATAATGTAAATTTAAGGGCAAAGGTAAATCATCTACAACAAAAATTGAAGAATTAACCAAACAAATGGGGTAGCCAATAAGATAGAATCAAATCTATCTAAAAACCCGCCATGGCCTGGCATCATGGATCCGCTATCTTTTACTTGTGCCAATCTTTTTAATTTACTTTCTAATAAATCACCAAAAGTGCCAGCAATAGCTGCAGTTAGACTAATGATAAAAATAATTTTTTCAGGCATAGGAATATATATCCCCATTACTTTGGTCACCAATACAACAGATAATATCACCCCAGCAATAGTGCCCTCCCAGGTTTTATTGGGTGAAATAGCAGACAAAGGCGTTTTCCCTATTACAGATCCAACTAAATAAGCCATAGTATCATTGACCCAAATGGCTACAATTAAAACCAAGGGAATAGCAAAGCCAAAGTCCCCCATCATCGTATGACTCATGATTTTTTTTAATGGAAAAAAGAAGGATAAACTCATTGAAATATAAATTAGGCCTATAAAAGACAAGGCCCAGTTTTGAAACTTAAATTGTTTTCCCAAAAAATCTGCCAACATCATTACCACTGCCACCAAAGGCAAAGCTATACTTCCAATAATCTGTAAACTTATCCCATTAATAAAAATATCAACAGGCCCAATGGCCATAAATAGCAAGGAACCCAATAACAATAAACCCCATTTATGAATAAAAGAAATATTTTGATAGCCTGGTGTAATTAAAGCAATTAATTTTTGATACTCATACAAGCAACCTATTTGAATGATAAAAAATAAACTAAAAAAAGACCATTGATTCCAAAATAAACCTGCCATCATCAGCACCCCAAAAACAATTGCAGAAAGGGTTCTTACTTTAAATACCGAAAAATTAAAAGACATATTTTAAATAATTAAAATGAAAATTGAATTAGTTACTAGCGTAGCTAAATTGTAGGGTATTAATTAAATTAACAGCCGCTTCATACAAATTAGCAGGAACATATATTTCTATTTCTCCTAAAAAAACATAGGAAGAATCTTTTTTATTCATGGACTTGGCAGGTATTTCATTTTCATTTAAAATACCCATCACCATGGAGGCTACTGCCAGCTGCTGACTACTAAACACTTTTTTCCAGTCCTGCATCTTTGCTAATTTGTTTTAATTTAATTAATAATACATAAATACTTATCAAAGCAATTAAGCCCCAATACATAGGTAAATTTTCATCCATTGCTTTTTCGATTTTTGCAGGATTATTTCTTACCGAAAACAAAACAACAATAGCAATACCATTGTTTATAAAATGAAGTAAAATGGGCAACCAAATGGTTTTAGTAAATTCATAAATGAACCCTAATAATAATCCCAAAGCCATGCGCGATAAAAATCCATAATAAGAAAAATGAATGGCGCTAAAAAATAGAGCAGTGACTAATATGGAAATAAAAGGCTTGCCGGTCCAATCGGTTAATGTTTTTTGAAGGGCACCTCTAAAGTATAATTCTTCAACGATGGCTGGAACAATGGCTACTGCCAATAAAGCATATAATAAATCAATAACAGAATGCATCTGGGTCATGGACACCAGCGCTTTTTTATATTGCGCCTCTAATCCTTCCGCCCAATTTTTAATAGAAGCACCAATGGGAATTTTTTCGGTCAAACTGCCTAATGCTCCACTTAATACCAAGCCAGCCAAAGCCAATGCAATCACTAAACCCACTTGCTGATAGGATTTTACAGTAGCGAAGCCCATATTTTGAGCCCAATTTCCTTTGGTAAAAATAGCCACCGCGATACTGGGTAATCCAAAGGCAATGATAGAAGCCAGCGCATTGGCAAATTGAGCCACAGAAGCGTATTCGGGTTCTAAAATGATTTTTTGAATATCACTCATGCCAATATGTAGCATCGCTGCTACCAAGGAAAAGCTAATCATAGCTCCCAAAATCATGCTAATACCAGTGGCACCCAAAAAAAGGGCCAAACGCATGGGCGGAGTCATCGTAAAAAGGCTTCTTGGTGTGGTTTCCATCTACATGCAATTAATTGGTACATTTGCAACCGTATCGGTTAGATGCAAGATAATGAATTCATATGGTTTCTATAGGTCCTATTCAATTGCCCAATTTTCCCTTGTTACTCGCTCCTATGGAGGATGTAAGCGATCCGCCCTTTAGAGCAGTTTGTAAAGAAAACGGGGCCGATTTAATGTACACTGAATTTATCAGTAGTGAGGGGCTTATCAGAGATGCCATAAAGAGCAGGCAAAAACTTGATATTTTTGATTATGAACGCCCAATAGGTATCCAAATATTTGGCGGGGATGAAGAAGCCATGGCGCTTTGTACGAAAATAGTGGACACCGTAAACCCCGATTTAATAGATATCAATTTTGGATGCCCAGTAAAAAAAGTAGTCACAAAGGGTGCGGGCGCAGGCGTTTTAAAAGATGTGGATTTAATGGTTCGTTTAACAGAAGCAGTGGTTAAAAGTACCAACCTGCCAGTAACCGTAAAAACAAGATTGGGTTGGGATGAAGGATCCAAAAATATTCACGAAGTAGCAATGCGCTTGCAAGATGTAGGAATAAAAGCATTGGCCATTCATGGCCGAACACGTTCTCAAATGTATAAAGGGGAAGCAGATTGGACATTGATTGGTGAAATAAAAAATGATCCGCGCATTCATATTCCCATTTTTGGAAACGGAGATATCAATTCTCCAGAAAAAGCCTTGGAATATAAAAACAAATACGGAGTAGATGGCATTATGATTGGACGTGCTGCCATTGGTTATCCTTGGATATTTAGAGAAATAAAACATTTTGTGGAAACGGGAGAAAGAAGAGCCGATCCTACGATTGACGAAAGAGTAGAAGTAGCCCGAAAACATTTAATTAAATCCATGGAATGGAAAGGACCTATTGCGGGCATCAATGAAATGAGAAGACATTACGCTAATTATTTAAGAGGGCTTCCTAATATAAAAGAATATAGAAATAAATTAGTGCGCATTACAGAACAAAAAGAAATCGAAGCCGTATTAGATGAAATCAAAGAAAAATACAAAGACATTGTTATTGAATCCGGTAAAATTGTTTTAGAAAATTACCATGAACACTGCCCTATTAATTAGTAATCAATATTAGTTTTTTGCAATCGCCTCAAGCACAGTGGCATCAAGTGGATCCACGGTCATAGGAAAATAATGAGTCAGCACTCCATTTTCATTGATCAAGTATTTACAAAAATTCCAAGCAGGCTCCTGATGACACCAACCATTAATGGTCATATCCGATAACCATTTATGCACTTCATTTTGATGATTCTTTTTTATAACAATTGATTTCTCCATTATAGGAAAGCTAACTCCATAATTTTTTTTACAAAAGGCAGCAATATTTTCATTGCCTCCCGTTTCCTGTTCTTTAAAATCATTGGAAGGGAAACCAATAACCACTAATTTATCAATATACAAATTGCTTAATTTTTCTAGCGCTTCGTATTGCCCAGTAAAGCCGCAGTCGCTTGCCGTATTTACAATTAATACTTTTTTGCCTTTTAAGGTAGCAAAATCAAAATCTTTTCCATTAATGTCCTTACTTTTCAGTGAATAGAAAGAAACCAAAGGGGTACTATTAGATGTATTGATTTGAATTTGTTTTTTCCCAGCTGCTTTGCTAGCCCACATGATAGCGGGATACATAGTTTTTAAAATAGATTGTCGATAAGACATGCCCGTTTTTTTCATCAACAATGTGGCCGAAACCAAAACACCTAAAGCGATGGCAATTTTTATCATGACATTTTTTTTATTTTTCAAACCAACTCCAATTATTTAATGCAAAAAAGTATTTCAAATTTTTAAATACAACTACCCTATTAATCTTTTTAACAACCAAGCCTTGCCTTTATAAGGTGGGTATTTAAAACCAGGATCTATCCAAGTAGGCGTTTTTAATACCGATTTTGTATGTGTAAAAGTGTCAAAACTTTGCTTACCATGATACCCACCGGTTCCGCTAAAACCCCTACCACCAAAGGGCAAATCATGATTGGTAATATGCATGGTCGCATTGTTTACACAAGCACCGCCAGAAGGTACATTGGTTAACCAATATTGTTCATCTGCTTTGTTTTCGGTGAAAACATAAAAAGCCAATGGATTTGGATTTTTATTGATAATCGCCAAAGCTTCTTCATTCGATTCATAAGTAAGAATGGGAAGGATAGGTCCAAAAATCTCCTCCTGCATAATTTTTGCATCTGCATGCACGCCTGTCATAATGGTAGGCTCAATAAATAATTTTTCTCTATTTGATTTACCACCATATACAATTTCACCATCCCCTAAATAAGAAGTTATACGCAACCATTGTTTGTCATTAATTATTTTTCCATAATGTTCTGAAGTTTCCGCATCTACTCCGTAAAAAGATTGTAGCGCAATAATTAGTTCTTTAATTAATTTATCTTTTAAATCACTGGGCACTAAAACATAATCAGGTGCAATACACATTTGCCCACAATTGGAAAATTTAGGATTGGCCAAACGACGCGCAGCTACCCTCAAATTGGCATCGGAAGTAATCACAGCGGGGCTTTTACCTCCTAGCTCTAAAGTAACCGGGACCAATTGTTCGGCTGCATATTTATAAATAATTTTTCCAACGGCAGTACTGCCTGTATAAAAAATATGATCAAATCTATTGTCAGTTAATAAAGGCGGCAATACGGTAGCTCCATCCCCTTCTAAGTAATAAATATAATTTTCGGGAAATAAAGATTCCACTATTTTACCCATTACTTTAGCAGTAGCTGGCGCAAATTCACTTGGCTTTAATACTACACAATTACCTCCTGCAATAGCTCCAATTAATGGAGTAAACAATAACTGAAAGGGATAATTCCAAGGAGCAATAATACAAACCACCCCCAAAGGTTCTTGTGTTGTAAAACTAGCCGAAGGCATATTGACCAAATTGGTAGCAACCGATTTCGGTTCCATCCAATCTTTTAAATGTTTAATGGTATGGTTTAATTCACTTAAGAAAAATCCAATTTCTGTTGCCCAAGCATCCTCATCTGTTTTTTTTAGATCGGCATATAGGGCTGCATACAATTGTTTTTCATGTTCTACAACAGCCTTTTTTAAGCGTTGCAACTGTAGCAATCTAAATTCAAATGGCTGGGTAGCTCCAGCCCTAAAATAAGCGCGTAACGGTGTAATAGAAACGGACATATATTGAAAATTATTAAGCAATTTAGCCCTAATTCATGAAATAATGCTGTCCTTGATCAGTTCCTCAAATTATTTTCCATAATTCCGAAATTTTTAATAATTTAACAGAATCAATAACGATTATAAACCAAACACTGTTTTGCTATGTCAAAAAGAAAAGCGGACAACACAAGAAGGGATTTTATAAGAAATTCCGCACTTGCTTTAGGTGGATTTTATATTTTACCAAGGCACGTTTTAGGTGGTAAAGGATTTACTGCCCCAAGTGATAAATTACAAATAGCTGGTATAGGTGCCGGTGGAAAAGGAGAAAGTGATTTATATGCATTTTACCAAACTGGCAAAGTCGATGTTGCTTTTTTATGTGATGTAGATGATCGTCAATGTGCAAAAAGTTTTCAAAGATATCCAAAGGCAAAACGCTACAAAGATTATAGAGAAATGTTAGAAAAAGAGCATAAGTATTTTGATGCATGTAATGTTTCTACACCCGATCATATGCACGCTGTACAAGCCATGGCCGCAATGCAATTAGGCAAACATGTCTACGTGCAAAAACCAATGGCACATGATATATATGAAGCACGTGTAATGACAAAAGCAGCGCACGATTACAATGTAGTTACTCAAATGGGCAACCAAGGCGCTTCCGGTGACGGCGTTCGCATGTTGCAAGATTGGCATACAGCAGGATTGATTGGAGATATTCATACCATCTATTGCTATACCGACAGACCTGTTTGGCCGCAAGGGGTCAATCGTCCAGTTTCAAGCACTCCTTCGCCAATTCCTCCTGAATTAGATTTTAATTTATGGTTGGGAACTGCGCCTAAAAAAGATTATTTCGAAGGCATATTGCCATTTAACTGGAGAGGTTGGTGGGATTACGGGACCGGAGCTTTAGGCGATATGGCTTGTCATATAATGGCGCCTGCGTTTGCTGTTGCTGGCCTGGGTTATCCTATTGCAGCTGAATGTAGTGTAGCTACTCGTTATACTGCACCTTGGCAAAGACTTTCTGCGCCAGATAGTGGTCCAATGGGCTCACATATTATTTTAACTTTCCAAGGACAAAACGGAAAACCTAATGTAAAACTACATTGGATGGATGGTGGTATTCAACCAGAACGTCCAGCAGAATTAGGTCCTAATGAAATAATGGGAGACGGAGGTAATGGTATTATTTTTGAAGGAAGCAAAGGTAAAATGATGGCTGGTACTTATGGCGTTAATCCTCAATTATTACCAACCAATTTAACCAAAACAACAGCTGTACCTAAAACCGTAGATCGTGTGAAAGGTGGAGAAGGCGGACACTACGCTGCTTGGGTAGAAGCTTGTATCGCAGGTCCTGGAAGCGCAGAAGCCAAAGCCTTAAGTTCTAATTTTGATATTGCAGGTCCTTTAACCGAATCTGTGTTGATGGGTAATTTAGCCATCAGAAGTTATGATATAACCAACACTGATAAAAAAGGTAACGAAAGCCATCCAGGCAGAAATATTCAGTTACTATGGGATGGCCCTAATATGAAAATCACCAATTTCGACGATGCGAATCAGTTTGTAAAAAGAACTTATCGCGATGGTTGGAGCTTGGGGGTATAAAATTAAATCAGTTTTATTTATTATAAAATCTCGGTTGTCTATGGCAATCGAGATTTTTTTTTTAATCGGCTGAGCTAATCTTAATTGCATAATAAGAATCATTCAATTTTAGGCTAATAAAATTTGTACCTTACGCCTAGTAAAATTTAAACTATGGAAAACTTACGCAGTCAGTTTCTATTAAATCCAGCAATTACATTTTTAAACTTTGGATCCTTTGGTGCCACTCCTAAACCTATTTTTGATGTTTATCAGCAATGGCAAAGAGTATTAGAGGCAGAGCCTGTTCAATTTATAGCCTTTGATGGATTTAACTATTTAGCAGACACAAGAGCAGCATTAGCCAAATTTATAGGATGCCCAGATAAAGATGATTTAGTCATGGTCACCAATCCTTCTTTTGCAGTGAATTTAATTGCTAAAAATTTCCCCTTACAAGCAGGAGATGAAATTTTAGCCACCGATATTGAGTATGGCGCCTGTGACCGTACTTGGGAATATTATTGTAAAAAAAACAAAGCCACTTATAGAAGACAAAAAATAAATTTACCGATCAGTTCCAAGGAAAAATTTATTGAAGATTTTTTTGAAGGCCTAAGACCCAGTACCAAAGCCATTTTCATAAGTCATATTACCAGTGCAACTTCTTTGATATTTCCGGTGAAAGAAATTTGTGCCATTGCAAAATCAAAAGGATTGATCACTATTGTGGATGGCGCACATGCACCCGCCCATATCGATTTAAATATTAATGAGCTGGAAGTTGATTTTTATACAGGCGCTTGCCATAAATGGATGATGGCGGCCAAGGGTTGTAGTTTTTTATACGCACATAAAAATGTTCAACATCTATGTGATCCACTCATTGTAAGCTGGGGATACAAAGCCTTAAAACCTTCACATTCTACTTTTTTAGACTACCACCAAATGATTGGCACGCGCGACTTTTCTGCATTTTTGACCGTGGAGGCTTCCTTAGCCTTTATGGAAAAAAATAATTGGCCTGCTGTTTCCAAAAAATGTCATGAAATGGTTTTAGCCAATGCCCAACGATTTTATACTTTACTAGGCACCCAACCTATCAGCCCATTGAACAATGAATGGATTGGTCAAATGATAAGTATTCCTATCAATACCCCCGAACCAGAAATATTGCAAAGAAAATTATATATAGATTATACAATAGAAGTACCCATTATGCGTCAAGAAAAGGATGTGTATATAAGGTATTCTATTAATGGATTTAATTCGGTAGCAGATTTGGATACCCTTTACAATGCACTAGAAGCCATTAAGAAAGAAGGCGTATTGATAAAATAATTTTACACTAAGCCAAAGCAGCATATAAAATTTCTACTGTATGTAGGGCTTTTTCGCCTGTCCCGTCTTTAATTTGGTGACGGCAGCTGGTGCCTGGTGCAGCAATGGTGCAATTATTTTTATTGGCTCTTATTGTAGGGAATAATACCAACTCTCCAATATTCATTGAAACTTCATAGTGTTCTTTTTCGTACCCAAAGGAACCTGCCATACCACAACAACCCGAAGGAATGGTTTCGACTTTAAAGTTCGTAGGAAAGGAAAGTACTTTTACGGAATCTGCTAAAGAGCCTACTGCTTTTTGTTGACAGTGCCCATGCAATAAAATAGATTGATCCCTTTGCGTGAATTGATTTTTTGTAATAGCCCCTGTCTCCATTTCTTTAGCGATAAATTCATCAATAAAAAAACTGTATTTGGCTAAATGGTTTGCTGCTAGTACATTTTCATCTATAGCTAAATCCGGATATTCATCTCTGAAAGTTAGTATAGCAGAGGGTTCTAGGCCAATCAACGGATTAGCTTCACTCACCAAATGACTCAATTTTTCAATATTGGTATTGGCTATTTTCTTGGCCTTTCTGACCAATCCTTTGGACAACCAAGTTCTACCACTTTCCTCATGTGCTGGAATAATAACCTCATAACCCAATTCGGTTAATAATTGAATGGCCTTGATTCCTATGGATGCATCATTGTAATTGGTAAACTCATCGCAAAATAAATAAACGGTTTTTTTCGGATCAATAGGTGCTTGGTAATTTTTTTGATACCAAGCCTGTAAGGTTTGTATCGACAAGGAAGGCATAGAGCGCTTTAATGCAAATCCTGAAATCAATTTTACCAAGGACCCTGTAATAATATTGTTGATGAATAAATTATACAAACGAGGGGCAATAGATCCTAATTTAGCAGCGGCCGTAAAATTGGCAATTAATTTTGATCTAAAAGGAACTCCATTGGCATCATAATAATGTTGCAAAAATTCTGCTTTCAATTTGGCCATATCAACATTAGAAGGACATTCACTTTTACAAGCCTTGCAACTTAAACATAAACTCATCACTT
Organism: Bacteroidota bacterium; assembly: GCA_947448725.1. Lineage (GTDB taxonomy): Bacteria > Bacteroidota > Bacteroidia > Chitinophagales > Chitinophagaceae > Sediminibacterium. Next base: position 98,473 of record CANFOM010000001.1, on the reverse strand, counting down.
CATAAATTTCTTTATGATCATATCTGTTTTGTTTATCAGAGTGTGTTAAAAATTCACGTAAAATATTGGCACGAGCACGGGTAGTATCTTTTTCATCTCTGGTGGCCATAAAGGAAGGACACATGGTTCCTCCAGATAAATGTGTTTTTCTACAATCCCCCGAACCATTGCATTGTTCGGCATGTTGTAAAATATCTTGTTGATGAAAACGAAATATGGTTTTAAATTCCGGCGTTAACTGTCCAGGCTCATACCTTAGCATGGTATTCATGGAAGGTGTATCCACAATTTTATTCGGATTGAATAAATGTTTCGGGTCCCAAGTATTTTTAACTTGTTTAAGCAATGTATAATTTTTCTCGCCTACCATCTGCTTAATAAATTCTCCACGCAAACGACCATCTCCATGTTCACCACTTAAAGAGCCATCGTATTTTTTAACCAGGGTGGCTACTTCTTCTGCAATGGTTCTAAATAATTGATTGCCTTCTTTGGTTTTTAAATTAATGATGGGGCGCAAATGAAGCTCCCCCGAACCCGCATGCGCATAGTGAACAGCATATAAGCCATGCTTTGTAAGTATTTCATTAAAATCGCGAATATAATTGGGCAAATCGGCTACATCCACAGCGGTATCTTCAATAACCGGTACTGCTTTTTCATCACCTGGTAAATTGCTTAGCAAACCCAAGCCTGCTTTTCTTAGTGCCCATATTTTTTTGGCGTCCGCACCATATAAAACTGGAAAATGATACCCCAAGCCAGCAGCGCGCATCTCTGCTTCCACTTGATTGGTGAGTACAAGAATTTCTTCTCTCGTTTCTTTTACAAATTCAATTACTAAAATTGCGCCCGGATCTCCTTGAACAAAAAATCTATTTTTATTTTGCTCTATATTTTCTTTGGTACATTCTAAAATATAATGATCGATCAATTCACTTGCACTCGGATGATATTTTAATCCAATCAAATTGGCATGCAAGGATTCATCAATAGAATTAAAATGCACACATAATAAACCCACTTCTTTGAGAGGCGCAGGTACCACATTTAATTTTATCTCGGTCATCAATGCTAATGTACCTTCTGAACCAGCAATCAAATTGCAAAAATTAAATTCAGGACCTCCTGCTGTAAACGGATCTGAATCTACTAGTACATCAATAGCATACCCAGTATTTCGTCTTAGCACCGATTTTTTAGGAAACTCTTTTCTAATCTCTACTTGATTGTCATAATTACTTAATAGAGAACGAACAGATTTGTAAATATTCCCTTCAAGTGTATCTAAATCACATTTTGCATGAAAGTCGTCGGTAGATAAAGTTTTGAAAACTGCTTCCGATCCATCACTTAAAAAAGCTTTCACTTCCAATAAATGTTCACGCGTACTTCTATACACCACCGAATTAGAACCACAGGAATTATTCCCTACCATTCCTCCAATCATAGCCCTATTGGCGGTGGAAGTTTCTGGACCAAAAAATAAACCATGTGGTTGTAAAAATAAATTCAATTCATCGCGAATCACTCCTGGTTGAACACGCACCCAACCTTCTTCTTTATTAAGCTCTAGAATTTGATTAAAATGTTTAGATACATCAACAATGATACCATTACCTACCACTTGCCCCGCCAAGGAGGTACCTGCTGTTCTTGGAATTAAAGATGTATTGTTGGCAGCAGCAAAAACTATTAATTTAGAAAGGTCTTCCTTGGATTTAGGAATAGCCACCGCCAAGGGCATTTCTCTATAACTAGAGGCATCCGTAGCATACAATGTTCTGATCATTTTATCGAAAAAAAGATCCCCTTCTAATTCTTTAGCAAGTTTTTTAAGCTGTTCCTTCATAATTCAAAATTCAACTTGCCAAAATTACTAAAATATCGAGATAGGATAGCTTACAATCCCTTTTAAATTAACAAAAGAGAATTAAGTATTGGAATTGATTGAGCTAATTGCCAATTACCATTGTAATGTTTTCAAATAAGCGGCATCGTCTTTTGCACAATCCAATTCGGTCGTGCCTGTATAAGCTTCTTGTTCTACAATGTAATATTTGACACCTTGAGCTGCTGCTTGAGGTAATAAAGATTTGTAATCAATGGTTCCTTTTCCAATAATGCAAGATTCATGTCCAGTAGCTGTTTTAGCTAAATCTTTTATATGAACCAGCTTAAACCGATTAGGGAATTTTTTCATATAAGCGATAGGATCCACGCCAGCAGCTACCGTCCAATACATATCCATTTCAAAGTCAACGGTAGCGGGGTTAGTAGATTGTAGCATTAAATCCTGTGGAACAATGCCATCCATTGCTTTAAAGGAATAATCATGATTGTGGTAAGCAAAGCGAATACCATTTTTCTTAGTAATTTCTCCACAAGCATTAAACTCGTCAGAGAATTTTTTGAAATTGTCAATTGATTTTTGTGGCCCTTTATAAGGACAAATTAAATACTTCATTCCAATTTCAGCTGCTTCAGCTGCTTTGCGTTCGAAGTCTTTAGTATTATCACAATGTGATGAAATAAAGCTCATGCCTAAATCATCCATCACTTTTTTAAACTCTGTATTTTTCATGCCCCAAAAAATTCCACCCTTTCCTTCAAAACCTTCTATTAGCTTATAGCCAGATTTTGATAAGTGTGTAAGCACACCCACCGTATCTTTAGCTAATGCTTCTTTCACTGTCCATAATTGAATGCCGAAAGGATTTTTTTTACCTGCCATCGCCATTAATTCATTGCGAAATGGTAAGCTAAGTGCCGCTCCTGCCAAAGCTGTTTGGCGGAGGAAATTTCTTCTTGAGTTATTCATAAAATAATTTTATTAAGTAAGCAATGCGTTCATTGTTAAAGGCTCTAAAAAAGACGGTACTACTAAGTAGCCCAAGCTTTGTCGCCTTTTTTATACGGCACAGAACCTTCGTATCTTCCAGGAACTGCAACATAACGTAAAGCTTTGGTAGCGCCTACTTCAGAACTAAAGAATCCCCATAAGGTTAATTCTTTGAACATAGTAAAATAGTGCTTTTGCTCATCATGCTTTTTAGCTTTTTGATAAGCTGATGCTTCTTTGTCTAAGGCTACTAATAAATCGTGGCGTTGAGCAGCAGTAGCTTCCATAAAGGATTTGCCATTTGCTTTACTAGAAGCCTCGTTTAATTTTTTAAAGCCTGCCATAAAGGTAGTTTGGTCTTTTGCTTCATAACAATCTTTTACAATTACTGTCATAAACTCACCCACTTTCGCTTCTTTGGCACCCGGTGTATTGGTGGCTGGTAAAATGGTTTCTGCAATTTCATTAAAAAATGAAATGTCTTCTTTTGTGAAACTTAAACCTGTAGCACCTGTAGTACAACCAGATAAAAAAGCTTCTGCGCCTAAAACAGTTCCCCCCATAATAAGGGCAACTCTTGATAAGGCTTCTCTTCTGTTCATCATAAAATAATAATTAAAATTTATAAAATTATAAGTTTCCTTTTTTCAATTCATTCACTGCAAATTCAGCAGCTCTTGCAGTAAATGCCATATAAGTTAAAGACGGATTTACGCAAGAAGAGCTTGCCATAAAAGCACCATCTGTTACAAATACATTGGGCGCATCCCAAATTTGGTTGTTGCCATTGAGCACAGATGTTTTTGGATCTTTACCCATACGAGCCGTACCCATTTCATGTATTCCTCTTCCTGGAGTACCATCGCCATCGTGTGCCTTTACATTTTTAACACCAACCTTTTCAAGCATTTCTTGCGCATCAGCAAAAATATCTTTGCGCATTTTTTTCTCGTTCTCTTTTAATTCGCAATCAATGTTTAAAACATTTAAGCCCCATTTGTCTTTGACTGTTTTATCCAAGGTAATTTTATTAGAAGCATCTGGCAACATTTCACCAAAACCACCCATACCCATTGTCCATCCACCTGGTTCTGTTAAGTTGTCTTTGTATTCACCACCAATTGAAAATTCAGCTACCTCATGTTTCCAACCCTGTCTAGTTCCACCACCTTGGTAACCAAAGCCACGAACATAATCACGCTTATCATCGCCTACATTTCTAAAACGTGGAATATAAAAACCATTAGCGCGACGTCCAAAAGTATATTTATCTTCATACCCATCAACAGTTCCTGAAGCACCAATGCCTAAATGGTGATCCATCAAATACTTTCCTAAAGCATCACTACTACTTCCTAATCCGCCTTCCCAAACATCGGTAGCAGAATTCATCAATAACCAAGTACTATTTAAAGTAGAAGCATTCACAAAAATTATTTTTGCTTTGTACTCAATTGTTTTATTGGTTTCCGCGTCTAAGACAGTTACCCCTGTTGCACGTTTTTTATCTTTGTCGTATTTAATTTCAGTTACAATACTCCATGGTCTCAAGGTTAAATTACCCGTAGCCATCGCAGCAGGCAAAGTGGAAGATTGCGTACTAAAGTATCCACCAAATGGACAACCTAACCAACATTTATTTCTAAATTGACAACCTGGGCGACCTTCATGTGGTACTGTTATATTAGCAGTACGTCCAATAATTAAATGACGAGAACCTTTATATACTTCTTTTAATCTTGCAGCTACATCTTTCTCCACACAGGTCAAATCCATTGCAGGTAAAAATTGACCATCAGGTAAAACAGCTAAGCCATCGCGATTACCGCTAATGCCTGCAAATTTTTCTACATAATCATACCATGGTTCTATTTCTTTATAACGTACAGGCCAATCTACCCCATGACCATCTTTAGCATTGGCTTCAAAATCTAGATCAGACCAACGATAACTTTGACGCCCCCACATTAAAGAACGGCCTCCAACTTGATACCCTCTAAACCAATCAAATCTTTTTGTTTCTACATAAGGAGAATCCTTATCAGAACACCAATAATCTAAATTGGTTTCATTTAAAGGATAGTCGCGTTTTAAAGCAGGATAATCTTTAATCATTTGTTGAGTACGAGTGCCGCGATGAGGAAAATCCCATGCTTCTTTATTGGCATTGACATAATCTTTAATGTGTTCGATATTTCTACCACGCTCTAACATTAAAACCTTTAATCCTTTTTGAGTAAGCTCTTTAGCAGCCCATCCGCCACTAATTCCCGAGCCCACTACAATTGCATCATATTGTTGTTCTGCCATTGGTTAAATTTTAAGAATTGATCGTTATATATTAAAAAAATAAATTTAAACGTCGCAAATTTTAATTGCTGTTGTTAAAGAAACAATTGGATCCTTGTCTGCTGGAATAAATTCTTGAGCGACATAACCCTTAAACCCAGTTTTAACAATAGCGCGCATAATAGCTGGGTAGTTTAATTCTTGTCTTTCATCAATTTCATGACGACCTGGAACACCGCCGGTGTGGTAATGCCCAAAATATTTATTATCTCTTTGAATGGTACGAATAATATCTCCTTCATCAATTTGCATATGGTAGATATCATACAATAATTTAAAATTAGGAGAATCTAATTGTTTACATAATTCAACGCCCCAACTAGATTTATCGCACATGTAATCTTTGTGATCTACTCTTGAGTTTAAAAGTTCCATTTGAATAATGACTCCTCTTTTTTCTGCATGTCCCATAATTCTTTTCAAACCAGTAACGCAGTTTTTTAAGCCGGTTTCATCATCCATACCTTTTCTACTTCCAGAAAAACAAATTAAGTTGGTATAACCAGCGTCAGCAACGTAATTGATATGGTCGGTATAATTTTTTACTAATTTATCATGGTATTCTAAAGTATTAAAACCTTCTGTCAAACTTATTTCAGCACCATTACACATGGTTGAAATTAATCCATTGTCTTTTAAAACTTTCCAATCGGCAGGACCTACTAAATCCATTCCAATCATTCCAATTTCTTTAAAATTTTTTGCTAAAGTATCAATAGGTATTCCGCCATAACACCATCTGCATGCAGTATGGTTAATGTTTCCTTTAAGTGGGCTTGGACTAGTTTGATTTTTCACGGCTGCTAAAATATTTGAAGGAATGACAACACCTGTTGCAAGTGCAGCCGATCCGGTTAAAACTTGTTTGATTAGTTTACGTCTATTGACAGTACTTGACATAGTGAAATTTTAAGGTTTACAATAATTTTGATTTGATAAATATAATTTTTATTTCCTGTTTTTAAAAAAATAATTGGTTAAAAAAGGAGGTAATTTGCAAAATAATAAGGAAATTGCTACTAGATTACGCTGAACGTGTTCTTACAACACAATCAAACGATTTTTAAGCCAAAAAATATTCAAAAAATGAACCGAAAATTACGAATGGGAATGGTAGGCGGTGGAAAAGACGCTTTCATAGGAGCCATACACAGACTCGCTGCCAACATGGATGGATTAATTGAAATAACATGTGGTGCATTAAGTATCAATCCTGAAATTGCTGTTGCTTCAGGCGAAGCTTTGTTTCTTCCAAAAGATAGAACTTATCTTACTTATGATGAGATGATTAAGAAAGAAGCTAGTTTACCAACTAACGAACGTATGGATTTTGTAACTATCGTAACACCCAACTTTGCGCATTTTGCTCCAGCGATGATGGCTTTAGACTATGGTTTTCATGTAGTCATTGAAAAGCCCATTACTTTTTCATTGGATGAAGCAAAGCAATTAAAGAAAAAATTAGACGAAACTGGTTTAACCCTTTGTTTAACGCATACTTATTCAGGCTACCCAATGGTAAAGCAAGCAAAGGCCATGGTGAAAGAAGGTAAATTAGGAAAAATTAGAAAGGTATGGGTAGAATATCCTCAAGGTTGGTTAAGCAAATTGTCAGAAAAAGAAGGCAATGCGCAGGCAGCTTGGAGAACTGATCCAAAAAAATCTGGCAAAAGTTCGGTGATGGGAGATATTGGAACCCATGCAGCGCACTTAGCAGAATATATTACTGGTGCAAAAATTACCGATGTGTGTGCTGAATTAAATACGATGGTAGAAGGCCGTTTATTAGATGATGATGGAGCCGTGATGTTAAAATTCGATAACGGTGCTAAAGGAGTTTTAATGGCATCACAAGTAGCAGCGGGCGAAGAAAATGCTTTAAAAATTAGAGTTTATGGAGAACATGGTGGCATTGAATGGGCACAACATGAACCAAACACTTTATTAGTTAAATGGTTAGATCAACCTACTCAAATATTAAGAGCCGGTGGAAACTATGGTGCGCATTTATCTGCTACAGCCATTCACAATTCAAGAACACCAGGCGGGCATCCAGAAGGATATTTAGAAGCATTTGCAAATATCTACCGCAATTTTGCTTTAACACTTGGTTGTAAAATAGATGGTACAAAACCCACTGCAGAAATGTTAGATTTCCCAGGCGTTGAAGATGGCTTAAGAGGTATGGCTTTTATAGATAATGTAGTCGCTTCTTCACAGTCCGATATTAAATGGACCCCTTATGTTATTTAAAATATAAATATGACAACAATAAAAGGACCTGCTATTTTTTTAGCACAGTTTATGGGGGATACTGCTCCCTTTAATACATTAGAAAGTATTTGTAAATGGGCTGCTGGATTAGGTTTCAAAGGAGTGCAAATTCCTACTTGGGACCCAAGATGCATCGATTTAAAAAAAGCAGCCGAAAGCAAAACCTATGCAGACGAAATAAAAGCAATCGTTGCTAAAGCAGGAATGGAAATTACTGAATTATCCACGCACTTACAAGGACAATTGGTAGCAGTACATCCTGCCTATGATGCGCAATTTGATGGCTTTGCACCCAAAGAAGTACATGGCAATTCAAAAGCAAGAACCGAATGGGCCGTACAACAATTAATATATGCAGCAAAAGCTTCACAAAATTTAGGATTAAATGCACACGCAACTTTTAGTGGTGCATTATTATGGCATACCGTTTACCCATGGCCACAACGTCCAGCAGGATTAGTGGATACAGGCTTTAATGAATTAGCAAAAAGATGGTTGCCTATATTAAATGAATTTGATAAAGTAGGTGTTGATCTTTGTTATGAAATTCATCCTGGCGAAGATTTACATGATGGCGCTACCTATGAAATGTTTTTAGATAAAGTAAAACAACATCCACGTGCTTGTTTATTATATGATCCTTCTCACTTTGTTTTACAATGCATGGATTACTTAGGCTATATAGATGCTTTTCATGAGCGTATAAAAATGTTCCATGTAAAAGATGCCGAATTTAATCCAACAGCAAAACAAGGCGTGTATGGTGGTTATCAAAATTGGATAGACCGCGCTGGCAGATTTAGATCTTTAGGTGATGGACAGGTAGATTTTAAAAGTATATTTAGCAAATTAGCTGCTTACAATTACAATGGCTGGGCCGTTATGGAATGGGAATGTGCCATCAAGCATCCAGAAGTTGGCGCTGCAGAAGGGGCGATTTTTATTCAAAAAAATATTATCAAGGTAACAGAAAAAGCTTTTGACGATTTCGCTAACACCGGATCGGATGAAGCATTTAATAAAAAAATATTGGGCATTTAAACACTAAAAACAGAAGTACAATGAAGAAGGTTTTATTTATTATGACAGCAGCTATCGCTATGATGGCATGTGGTGGTGGATCAGGAGAGGCAGCAAAAACAGCAAGTGCTGAAGTTAAACCAGCAGCCCCCGCAGTGGCAAGTTTATCCGATAATCCAGATTATCAAAAAGGATTGGCCTTGGTAGCAGGGAGCGATTGTTTAACCTGTCACAAAACAAGCGAAAAAAATATTGGGCCTGCTTACAAAGACGTAGCGGCAAAATATGAAAATACAGAAGCCAATATTAAAATGTTAGCTTCAAAAGTGATAAAAGGCGGAAGTGGCAACTGGGGCGCTATTCCAATGTCTCCACATCCACAATTAAAACAAGAAGATGTAGAAGCGATGATAAAATATGTCTTACTTTTAAAGAAGTAGATATTGTTTTATAATAGATCTATCAATTATTTTTAACTAAAAAATTATCATGAAAAAATTATTGCTTGCCTGCTTGGTAACATTTGTTTTTACACAAACCAATGCGCAAAAATGGACTTCCTTATTTGACGGAAAAACTACCAAAGGTTGGCATAGTTTTGGTAAAACCACTGCTGGTGAAGCTTGGACCGTGGACAATGGTGCTATTGTATTAGATCCAGCTGCTAAAAAAGCGGGTAAAGAAGGTGGAGACCTTGTTACCGATGAAAGTTATAACGACTTTCATTTACAATTAGAATGGAAAATTGCTAAAAACGGAAATAGCGGAATTATCTTTTTTGTTCAAGATGATCCTATTAAATATAAAAATACTTGGCATACAGGACCTGAAATGCAAGTGTTAGACAATGATGGTCATCCTGATGGAAAAATCATTAGCCACAGAGCCGGCGACTTATATGATTTAATCGTAGGAAAAGAAGGCGTTGCAAAACCTTTTGACGAGTGGAACAAAGTAGATATCATTTCTGCAAAAGGCAAATTGGATTTAATCTTAAATGATGTAACTGTGGTAAGTACCCATTTAGGAGATAGCGGATGGAAAGAATTAATAAGAAGATCAAAATTTGCAAAAGGAGAATCTCCTGATTTCGCAAAGATTTTTTCTGGCCACTTAGCATTACAAGATCATGGTGATAAAGTTTCTTTTAGAAATATTCGAATCCAAAAATTATAATTCATAATAGTGCAAACTATTCATGAAAACTTCATGCGTCAGGCCCTCGTGCAAGCACAGAGGGCCTTTGACATGGATGAAGTCCCAGTAGGGGCTATCCTAGTCATGCATGAAAAAATTATTGCTAAGGCGCACAATCAAGTTCAACTTTTGAAAGATGTTACTGCGCATGCAGAAATTTTAGCCATCACCAGTGCCTGCGAAAGTTTACAAGCAAAATATTTACCAGAAGCTACTTTATATGTTACCATTGAGCCTTGCTTAATGTGTGCAGGTGCTTTGTACTGGAATAAAATTGGTCATATTGTTTTTGGGGCTTACGATGAAAAAAATAGTTACAGAAGAGTAACCGAAAAAAATCCTTTTCATCCTTCCACTACCCTGGTAGGTGGAATTTTACAAGACGACTGTGCTGCGCTCATGCAAGCTTTTTTTAAAGCCAAGCGTTAAGATACATTACCATGCTATTAGCTTCGTAATAAATAGCTTTCCTGCCTAATCCTACTAACGGATTAGTTCGGAAACTATTTATTTACTTCGCTCCTCTATAGGTATTGAATTTGCATTTCTTTTCTATTTTAGGAAAAAAAGTGTTGCCTTCGCTTAAATCAGGGGAAAGCATTGTAATTTTGGGATTCATTTTGAAACACAATAAATAAAAAATATGTCATTTACTTTACCAGCGTTACCCTACGCACACGAAGCTCTAGAACCTCATTTTGATACCTTGACCATGCAAATTCATCATGGCAAACACCATCAAGCATATGTAGACAATTTAAATAAAGCCATTGCAGGTACACCCAATGAAGGAAAGAGTTTAGAAGAATTAGTAAAAGTGGCTGGAACCATTAGTCCAGCGGTTAGAAATAACGGTGGCGGACATTGGAACCACAGTTTTTTCTGGGCAAGCTTAGCGCCTAATGCTGGCGGCCATCCTACTGGTGCATTGGCAGATGCCATCAATGCTGCTTTTGGAAGCTTGGATGCATTCAAAGAAAAATTTGCCGCTGCAGGTATGACACGTTTTGGAAGCGGTTGGGCTTGGTTATTGGTAAAAGACGGAAAATTAGAAGTGAGCTCTACCCCCAATCAAGACAATCCTTTAATGGATGTGGCTGAAGTAAAAGGCCATCCTATTTTAGGAGCGGATGTATGGGAACACGCATACTATTTAAAATATCAAAATAGAAGAGCTGATTATTTAGCTGCTTTTTGGAATGTAGTCAATTGGTCAGTAGTGGCTGAACGTTTTGCTGCTGCAAAATAAATTACAGATTCAATACTTATTTAAAACCTGCGCCTCCAAAGTGCAGGTTTTTTTAGGCGCTAGCGGTAATAAAGAAAATTTTATCAAGGTACTGGATCGTAGCCATGCCCACCGCCTGGCCTGCATTTACTCAAACGTTTCGCGCCTAAGAAAATTCCTTTCAACGGCCCATATTTTTGGATGGCTTCAATGGTATAATGAGAGCAAGTGGGCGTAAACCTACACTTACTTACTCCTAACCAAGGAGAAAGTACATATTGATAAAAGCGAATCAATACAATAAAAGGTAAGGCTATTATTTTTTTTAGCGTTTGCAAAAACAATTTTTATTTATTGGGTAGGGCTAGTTTTTTAACTAACAGGTTCAAAGCCTCTTTCAACTTAGTTTGAATTTCTAATTGTGTCAACACTACTGCATCTGTATATAAAAAAAATAAATTTAAACGCTTATTGGCTAAAGATACTTGCTCCATAAAACTAGGTTTCTCTAAACGATAGGCTTCTCTTAATAATCTTTTTACGCGATTGCGTTGTACCGCTTTGCGAAAGGTTCTACTAGGTGCCCCAACGCCTGCTTGTAAAATTCCATTGGGTTCGGCAATTCCCTTGCTAGCCTCTGTTGCATTGATTTCTAAAGTAAAAATTAATTTAATAGGAAATACATTAATAGATTGCCCCTTCGAAAACAAATGTTGCGTTTGTTTTCTGCTTTTTAATTTATCCTGTTTTTTATAGGTGAACACTTTAGGCAAGCTGCTTAATTTTTATAAAGTACCCTTATGAAAAAAGTCCTTCCCGAAAACGGGAAGGACTTTAAAATTATTGAATTTATTTGTAATAGTTAGAAAGGGATACTTCCTAGATTAATTTTTCTTTAATCCTTTCTCACTAGATACAGTTAGTTTTTTGCGTCCTTTCTTGCGGCGGCTAGCTAATACTTTACGACCGTTAGCAGATTCCATACGTTTACGGAAACCGTGAACTGATTTACGACGACGTTTATGGGGTTGAAATGTACGTTTCATTTGATGTCTTTTACTTGCTTAGTTTCTTAAAAAAAATTCCACATCCAATAGCAGTCACCATACCACTACCTGTGAAAGGACGGCAAAAATAGGGTATTTTTTCATTTTTTAAGCTAAATCTGTATGTTTTGCCTCAATTTTTTGTCCAAAAAACAGACTAGCCTGCTTTTCAAAGGGTGCTGGTTCATCCGTAGTATAAAAGGTCAAATGTCCATTTTGACTACATTTTTGGGCCATTTCGGGATGCATTTCAAGGTATTTTGCTAAGCTATTAGCTACTATAGCGCCTTGCAGCACTAGATTCACGCCTGATGGCAAATAGGCCCTTATTTTGGCCTCCAATAATGGATAATGCGTACAAGCAAGTAAAATAGTATCAATGTCAGTAGACTGCTTAAACAAGGCCTCTACATATTGTTTTACAAAATAGTCAGCCCCGGGATGATCAAATTCGCCATTTTCAATCAAGGGTACCCACATTGGGCAAGCCTGTTGATAAACTTTTACATCAGGAAAAAGTTTAGCTAATTCAATGGGGTAGCTATTGCTTTGAACGGTTCCAACCGTTCCCATAATACCCAGTTGTTGAGTGGTCGTAAAATTACCTATTACTTCGGTGGTGGGTCTAATCACCCCCAACACTCTTTTGTGTGGTTCGAGGGTGGGTAAAATTTTTTGTTGAATGTTTCGCAGGGCTTTAGCAGAAGCAGTATTGCAGGCTAAAATAACTAAATCACAACCTTGTGCAAAAAACCAATTGACTGCCTCTAGCGTATATTGATAGACTGTTTCAAAAGACCTGGTTCCATAGGGTGCACGCGCATTATCCCCTAAATAAATATAATCATAATTAGGAAGTTTTTTTTTCAACTCTTTTAATATGGTCAGTCCTCCATATCCACTATCAAAAACTCCAATAGGTGCAGGCATGCTAAAATTTTTAAGTTCCTTCTGTAAAACTAAGAACCTCGTTGCATAACAACGAGGTTCTTTTATAAAATATTTTTTAGAATATTATCCTTTTTTAGCTGGAGCAGCTTTTGAAGCAGCTGGTGCTGCAGTTGCACCACCCGTTGCAGCTTTAAACGCTTCTACCACTTCCTTAGGTAAATTCAATTTCAATTTCATAGCCACTCTAATGGTTAAATTATCGGCAATAGAAGGCTGTGTATAAGGCGATAATGATTCAGCTTTAAATACCAAAGTATATTTATTTTCTGCAACTACTTCACTTAAGGCAGTAGCTACTTTTTGTCTGTAAGGCAACAAAAGAGCTTCTTCTTTTTGTTGCATTGCTTGTTGTTGGTATTGTTGCCAATTAATCAATTTGTATTTTAATTTATTCAAATCGGTAGTTGCCATTTCTAAGGCTTTAGGTCTTTTTGACAAATCCACTGAATCTCTTTTGTAAATACTGTCTTTTACTTGATAGTCTTTCAAAGTATAATTATACTCTTCTTGTAAAGTATCTTGTGCGTAAGATCTAAGAATAGTATCTAATTTCTCTTGTATTCCAGGGAATAAAGAAATAACACTTTGATCATCAAAATATCCGATTTTCGTTTGTGCTGAAGCACTGTTGCTAAATGATACTGCTACTAATAAGATAGCTGCAAATAGGAAACCTTTTTTCATAACTTATTTTTTTATTTTTACTATTTCTATTTTGTAATAGTTAATTATTAATCCCCAACTCCTTTAAAACGTCATCGCTTTTATCCAGTTTTGGGTCTGCAAATATAATGGTAATTCCTTCACTTTTATCCAAAATGAAGTCATAAGCACGTGCTGTAGCCATTTTTTGGACCGCATTGTATACTTTATCTTGAATGGGTTTTACCAGTTTTTGTCTTTCTTTGAACAAATCTCCCTCATAGCCAAAGCGCTTTTTTTGAAGGTCTCTTAGCTCTTTTTCTTTCGCAAAAAGCTCATCTTCCCGCTTTTTTTTCAAATCTTCAGAAAGCATAAACTGCTCACCTTCATAGTTTTTATACATCTTATCGAGCACCATTTGCTTTTCATCAATTTCTTGTTGCCATTGATCTCCCAATATTTTTAATTTCTTATCTGCTTCTTTGTAGTCTGGTATTTTATCCAAAATATACTTGGTATTGATAACCGCATATTTACTTTGGGCCTGGGTAGGAAGAAATCCAACTAATCCTATCATAAGGATCAATAAATGTTTTTTAAAATTCATATACCTGGTTTTAAAATGAATGTATTTTAAATCTATTCTGGTTCAAAGCCTAACATAAAGGTAAATCTTCCTGCGTCTTTTAAGCTATTGGTTCCATTTAATCTATCCAATCCAATACCATAATCAAAACCTAATAATCCAAACATAGGTAAGTAAAAACGCATCCCAAGTCCTACAGAACGTCTTAAATTAAATGGATCAAACTCCTTCATACTATACCAACCATTGGCTGCTTCAAAAAAGCCCAAAGCATAGATGGTGCTGCTAGCGGCTAAGCTCAATGGGTATCTCACTTCTACAGCATATTTGTTAAACATTGTAAAATGTTGTGTTGCTGTTTGTTGGTCAGGATTTATTTTTGGATTAGAAGTTTGGTATACTGGATACCCTCTTTGTGCAATAATATCATACCCCAATAAAGCAAATTGATTACTCAATCCCGCATCCCCTAATTGAAAACGTTCAAAAGGAGATACTTTTAAATTACTATTATAATTACCAACGAATCCGTATTTAGCAGCAAAGCGTAAAACAAACTGTTTATTATGATCTTCTCCAGATGGTTTACCCAGGGGTACAAACCATTCTCCATTGAATCTCCATTTATGGTATTCTAACAATTCAAAAGGATTTGCTCCAGTGTTCACATTGGGCAAAAACAATGAATAGGGTGGAGCCAATTGCGCACTTAATAAGAAATTAGATCCTGTTCTTGGAAACAAAGGTTGGTCAATAGAAGTTCTTTGTAATGAAATTCTAAAGTTTACATTATTTACAGCCCCATTACTAAAATTGGGTAAGTTATAGGGGTCAATTGCATAATTACTTAAAAAATAACGAGTATAGTTTAAGCCCATGCTTAAAGAAAAATAATCGTCGGGCCAAGCCAATTGCTGTCCAAAAGAAAGCGTTGCACCCGTGGTAGAAATATATCTCGAATCTGCAATACTAAGATTGTACATACCTGTTGTAGGGTCGATAGTTTGACCATACTTAGTATTGTAAACACTTACTGTAAGCGTATTTCTTTTGGTACCCCCAAACCATGGTTCAGTGAATGTAAAATTGGTAGACCTAAAGGCCTTACCATTACTTTGAACTCTTAAGCTTAATTTTTGTCCATCGCCCATTGGTAGCGGTTGCCAAGCCGATTTTTTAAATAAATTTTTAGAGGAGAAATTATTAAAAGTAACTCCAATAGTTCCCGTTAAACCAATATAACCACCCCATCCAGCACTTAATTCCAATTGATCACTCGATTTTTCTTCAACACCATAATTAATATCCACCGTGCCATCTTCTGGATTAGGTACGGGATCGATTTTAATTTTTTCTGCATCAAAGAAATTCATTTGTGCAATTTCACGTTGAGAACGAACCAATAAAGTACGACTAAATTTATCGCCAGGTACTGTTCTTACTTCACGACGAATAACAAAATCTTTTGTTTTTTCATTGCCCGCAATTCTAATCGTTTTAATAGTAGCTTGAGGTCCTTCAACCATTCTAATTTCAAAATCAATGGTGTCATTGTAAACAGCAGTTTCAATGGGGTCTACTCTAAAAAATAAATAACCATCATCTTGATACAACCCACTGATATCACCTCCTTCTGGAGTTTGTATTTTACCTAACTTATTAAATAAAATTTCGCGATTATAGATATCCCCTTTTTTAATATTTAAGATAGTAGACAATAAAGAGTCTGGATATTTTGTATTGCCTCTCCAAGTAATGCCGCCAAAGAAATACTTACGTCCTTCCTTCAATTGCATATCAATATTTAAATTGCCTACCGCATTGTGATACACAGTATCTCTTTCAATCACCGCATCTCTAAAACCCAATGAATTGTAATAATTTAATAAGTTGTCTTTACTTTCGTCGTATTTTTTTAAATCAAACTTTGCAGAAGATAAATTAATTCTAGCGTAAGGATTTAATATTTTCTTTGTTTTGGTAAAAGTTAAAAAACCTTTCTCGCTTAAATAATCATTAAAAGTATAAGGTGAGGTTTTAACAATAATTGGCTTGTCATTAATTGGGAATAAAGTAAGTCTCGATTTTTCGTGAATTTCCTTTAAACTTTTTTTCAATTTACCTTCTTCCACTTTATTACCTCCAAAATTGATATTATTAATTCTCACTTTTGGACCTTTGTCAACGACAAAGTCTAATAATAAATTATTTTTTCGAGTAGCGTCTTTTCTTTCTCTAATACTTACTTTAACATCTTGAAAACCCTTTTCGGCATAAAACTTTTTAATACCATCAACGGCGGTAATTTTCATGTTTTCTGTAATCACCCTATTGGGCGTTAATCCGGTTTTTCCAGACAAGTCATCGTTGTCCGATTTGCGTACTCCAATAAATGAAAATTTAGATAAACGGGGTCTTTCCAAAACATCAATTTCAACATCTATGTCTTTACCATTTAAATCCGTTAGATAAATGCTCACATCACTGAAATAATTTTGATCCATTAACTTATGAATGGCTTTGGCAAAATTATCACCGCCAGGTAAGCTAACCTCATCCCCAATATTTAAGGTAGATAAAGACAGTAATAAATTCTCATCAAAGAATTGATTGCCAACCACTTTAATATTGCGAATCTTGTATTTAATAGGCAACTTTTGGTTGAAAATTCCAAGCAGCTTTACATTAATTTGAGTAATAGAATCTTTAGCAGGTGTCTCCTGTCCATAAGAAGTCAAAGAAATTAAAAGCGCTGATAGTGAACCTATTAATAATTGGCGAAAATTCTGCATCTGCTGTGGGACTAACATTTATAATTTAAAAGAGCTGCAAATTACTCGTAATATTTCAAAGTCTTTGTTAAAACCTCAAAATAAACATATGCAACATTTTTTTAATTTGATTTGATTTGTTGACTGGTTTTGCCAAATCTGCGCTCTCTGGATTGATAATCCAATAGGGCTTCTACAAGGTCTTTTTTACGAAAATTAGGCCAACGCGTATTCGTAAAGTATAGCTCGGCATAAGCCAACTGATATAATAAAAAGTTGCTTATTCGATATTCTCCACTCGTACGAATCATCAGTTCAGGATCTGGAAAATCACTGGTAGTAAGGTTTTCAGATATAGTAGCTTCATTAATTTGATCTAGCGTCATTTGCCCAGTTTGTACTTGTAAGGCTATTTTTTTAGCCGCTTCGGTAAGCTCCCATCTACTGCTATAGCTTAAAGCAATGATCAAGGTTAACCCAGTGTTTTGAGCGGTTTGGAGCATCCCTGCTTCCAGGGCCTTTTGGGCGTCTACAGGCAGCAAAGCTAGGTTCCCAATAAAGTGTAATTTGATGTTATTTTTATGTAAATCTGGAACTTCTTTGGCAATGGTATCCACAAAAAGGCTCATTAATCCATTTACCTCGGGTTCGGGTCGGTCCCAATTTTCTGTACTAAAAGCATATAAAGTAAGGTATTGGATGCCAATTTCTGTGGCAGCTTCCACCACTTTACGAACACTAATCACCCCTTCATAGTGTCCAAATAAACGATCTTGGCCTTGTTCTTGCGCCCACCTTCCATTGCCATCCATAATAATAGCAATGTGTTTAGGTAGTTTATTAGGATCCAAATTTTCCATGGAGTGAAATTAAGAAAATAACTAGGTTAATTGCGTTTAAAAAATTTAAAAAAGCTCTTTTTTGTACTTGTCTTGTCGGAGGATTCTTCTGCACCAAAAATGCTCTTTTTCTTTTCATTGAATTGTTTATCAGGCCCATATATTTTTAGCAAATTATAAGAAAGCCCAACTTTAAAACTAAAATATTGGTCTTTACCAGAAGCACTTCCTTGATAAAAAGGTATTGAATTATATCCGGTTCGCCCTTCATCAGAAAGATGATCCATATTATCAGAATTGGTAAAACGATACGTAGCTTCTGCAAAAACATTGAAAGGACCAATTACATTGTATTTGAAACCAAAATTAAATGGGTAAACTATTGTTATAGTATCCTGTGTATTAGGAAAACCGCTTTCATTCATATCTGATTTGCTAGTTTTAGACTTTATTGCGCCAGCTCCAAAACTTAAGTAAGGTGAGAAACGAAAATGCTTGTTGCCATCTATAAATTTTAAAAAGTACAATTCGGTGGTTAAACTTATTTCCTCGAAATTTCTATAAAAATCAAATTTTCTTTGCATTGCATACATATCAAAAGAAGAATTATCATTTCCTTCTAAAGTAATATTTTCATAACTAAGGCGAATACCTATATAGTCATTAACTAATTTTTTATAAAACCCACCATAACTTGGATTCCATTTATAATTACCGGGCGCAATATCTCCTCTATAGCTTGCTGTTCCTTGAAAGACGCCAATTTCACCACTAGTCTCAGACAATTGCAAATACTGTGCTTGGGCTGTCATGGAAAAGATGACTGAAAAAAATAAATAAAGTACTACTGTTCGCATTAACTAATTTCTTTTGTCCAATCCCCATGTTAATTTTGTTCTGAGCGTTGTTAAATAACTATTCTCATTCAGCCTTATAAAATGCACCATGAAATTTTCTTTTTTAATAGCCAGTTGAATTTGCTTAGGTACAATTTCTTTTCTAGCATCCATTGCACAAATTAATTCTTCTGTTCTGCCTTCTACTTCAAAAGAAATGACAGAAGAATCTGGAACTACAATGGATCGTACATTTAAATTATGGGGCGCCACTGGTGTAATTACAAAACTTGCAGAATCAGGAAAAAGTATGGGCCCATTGCAACTCATATTGTAACCAGTCGAACCCGTAGGAGTAGACACTATAATTCCATCGGCCCAATAAGAATTCAAAAATTCACCATTTAAATATGTATGAATTTTAATCATGGGCGAAGTATCTCTTTTGTGAATGGCGAATTCATTTAACGCATAAGGGGCCCCACCAAAAATAGGTAAGTCGGCGTCTAAATGAAGCAATGATCTTTTTTCAATGATGTAAGATCTATTCACCAAGGCTTCCACCATAATACTTAATTCGTCTTTTGAAATGGTGGCTAAAAATCCCAATCGTCCATAATTAATTCCTAAAATTGGAATATGGGTATCGCCTACAATAGTCACTGCATCTAAAACAGTACCATCACCTCCTACACTTATTAAACAATCTACTTGATTGATTAAATCCGAAATAGAAGTAAAAGGTATTAAGGTTTCTTTTCCTAAAGCTGCTTTTAAATTGAATTTTGTAATAAGATCGGCATAAACATAGATAGTGGTATCATAACGATTCAATTCAAGCAACAATGCATTTAAAGATTGTTGTTGATCGATATCTACCCCTCTGCTATAAATAGCTACTTTCATTTAAATAAAATTAAAAATTTAAACCATAATGCAAATATACCCCTTTGTCCCCAAGCTGGTTCAAGGTATAATCAATTTTTAACACAAAATCATAAATACTAAGTATGTCTACACCCACTCCAACAGTCCTGAGAAGTGTATTAGAAAGTCTAGTATTATTGATGGGTCTTTCTGCATACACATAGCCCAAATTAGTAAAAGCTTTTAACCAAAATCGATACTTTACTTCTGGTATTATTTTTTTAGCTATTAAATTTTTGACAGTAAAGCTTCCAAGCTTATGATGCCATTCGGCCCTGAACAAAGTTCCAGCATTGCCATCAATAACATAATAATCCAATCCATATAGTTGCATGTTCCCATAACCCATCAATTTTGAATCTGTGTAATTATGATTGGGTAAAAACTTGATAGCCGTATTAGATTCCAATAAAATAAAATTATTGTTAGACATGGGGTGCGCAAGTATTTTTCTAAATTGAACTGAACTTAAATTACTCTTGTCTGAAAACCGATGGTAGGCTATAAATTCTGTGGCCGATCCTTTAGTTGGATAGGCGTTGTAATCAAATTTTGCTTTTGAATAAGAATAAGTAAAATCTATATAAGAAAATGATCTACTTGAATTAGGTAAAAAAGAAGGCTGGATGATAAATGCTGAATCAGCTATTTCATTATGACCCACTCCAATTTGCATAGCTTGTCTTACATATAAATTGTGTCTATAAAATAAATTTAGATAAGAACGATTACCTTTTAGAATGATGTCATTTGTTTTAGAAAATATTTGCTTGTCCTCAAAAGTAGAAGTGTTGATTTCTTTTTGAGTAAAATATTGCACACCAAATCCAATGCCATATCTTAATTTTTTATCAAGATAAGGAAACTGATATCTTATAAGCGCCTGTTGTGTATAACCTGCAATCAAACCTAAAGTGAGCTTGTCATTATTTCCGGTAAAATTGCTCTCTCTAAAATTAAAGCCATAGTTGATCCTATCTAAACTTCTATGCTCTACGTTCCACCATTGATTAAAATTTCTATCCACCAATTTAAACGCTGGTATTGGAAATAGGTACCACCTTTCCCTTAGTTGAATATGAATGCTATAATTGATACTATCGGTACTATTGGAGCTTATATCAACATCCATGAATAAAGAAGTATTGAACAATTGTTGTTGCGCAATGGTGTTAAAATAAGTCAATGAATCTTTAGCTACAATAGTTCCAACTTGATAGGGTAATTCTCTTAAAATAATATAATCTTTAGTTTTCTTACTACCCTCAATAAGGATTTCAGTAATTTTTATTTGAGCATGAATGCATTCCATGCAAAAGAAAAAAAGAATGAGTAAGAAAAAAGAATGTTTAGTTTTTTTAAACATCTAAATAATTCATTAAATGATGGTAGTGATCTTCTATATCATTATTCAATGGTGTATTGCCAAAATAATGCAGTACCTGATAATCGTAACGTTGGAAGGTGGCAATTATAGCAGAAGCCTCTTCCCTATTCAATTTGATAGTAATGACCATCGATCCATTGGTCTCATCAAAAAAAGTATTTAATTGAACTATTTGTGCATTATTGGTTTCTACCAATCGGCTCATTTCCGCCAATGAATATTGCAAAGGAGAAATGGATAATACGATGATGGCCCCAGGTTGATCCAGTCCTAAAAACTGAGCCAATTGATCAATTATGTTTTTTTGTGGAATTACTCCAATGCATTCTTGTTGATCATTCAAAACGGGTAATAAGGTTAACTGATGTTTTGAAAATAAATGTAAGGCGGTCAAAAAATGAGCTGAACCAGTAATGCCAATTCGCAATAATGGGTCAATTAATTGTGCGATGGTTTGTTTAGCCTCCACATCTAAAACAGCCTCTTTACTCACTAATCCAACAAAATATTCATCTTTTACTACAGGCAAATGTTGCACTTCAAAGTCTTCCATACATTTTAATACAAATGCTGCAGTATCTTCTAAGCGAAGCATGGGAAAACCTTGTATGGCAATTTCTTTGGCTAACATTCCAGTATTATTTTGGCAAGGCGTTAAGAAATTTCTCTAAAATTAAATTGAAAGATTCTGGCACTTCCATCATGGGCGCATGACCACATTGATCAATAAAATGTAATTCACTATTGGGAATTAATTTTTTAAACTCTTCTGCAACAAAAGGCGGCGTTACAATATCATTTTTACCCCAAATTAATAATGTAGGTTGTTGTATCTGATTCAGCTCCTCACCTAAATTATTTCTAATGGCACTTTTAGCTAATGAAATTATTTTAATCACCTTAATTCTATTTCTAGTAATTTCAAAAACCTCATCTACCAAGGCAGGTGTTGCCATAGCTGGATCATAAAATGTTTGTGCAGTTTTATTTTTTATATATTCATAATCTCCTCTCTTAGGATAAGAGTCTCCCATTGCATTTTCGAACAAACCACTACTACCTGTTAATATTAAAGATTTTATTTTTTCAGGATTTTTTAAAACGTATACCAAAGCCACATGACCTCCTAAGGAGTTCCCAAGTAAATTAATATGATCATAGCCTTTATGTTCAATAAACTGCGTAACATGTTTTGCTAAACCAGATACACTGGTATGTAAAATATCTAAATCAAATAAAGGCAATAAAGGCACTACCACTTTATGCGTAGTTCTAAATTTTTCTATTAAATCTGAAAAATTACTTAAGGCTCCAAATAATCCATGAAAAAGCATCAGGATTTCTCCTTCGCCAACTTCTAAATATTCAAATTTTCCGTCTTTTTTTATTTCGTACTCCATAATCATTGTCGCTTTGAACCAATACTTTATAAAAATATGGGTACAGCAAGCTTACCCATTTGGATAAAGATACTTAATTCATAGTAAAAAAGCTGTTAATGTATGGCGATAAGGTAGATTTCACTAAAACCTTAACAATTTAATAATGAATTCAAAATCAACAAGTTCAAGGCTAAAACTACAGTTTAAAAGGATTGGAAAAAGTAGCCAAAGTGCTTTTAATAGAGGGCAACCAAACCGCCATTTTATCCATGCAATAGGGCCACCATTGGTGAAGCCATGAATAAGAATAAGTCTCTTTCATTTTTTCAGCTTCAATAATGCCTAAAACTTGTAAAAAGTAAACCACTGCACTTAACATCGTAAAATAAATAAACCCATATAAAACGATGCCCAATAGTTTATTTAACCAACCCAGTAAAAGCCATTCGGCGGTTTGTTGTAATAAATTGGCCATCCATTTTAAAACAATCAAAACTAAAATGAGCACTATTAAAAAAGAAATGAACGGCAACCAATGAGACGCAATTTTAGTATGTTCTTTTAATTGACCAGCCACCCAGCCTGCAAATTGAAAAGCTAAAATTAATCCAACCCATAAAGAAAAAAAAGAAATCAATGCACGAATGAATCCATTCTTATACCCTTTTAAAAGTGCAATGATTAAAATAGTGCCTGTAAAAATATCTAACCACATACACTAGCTGCTTAATAAAGTTTTGGCAATAGCAGAAATAACTTTACCATCCGCCTGTCCAGCCAATTGTTTGGTGGCAGCACCCATTACTTTTCCTAAATCTTGAGGGCCTGCGGCACCCACTTGCGTAATAATAGCTTGCACTGCTGCTTTCACCGCTTCTTCACTCATTTGCGCAGGCAAGAATTTTTCAATAATAGCAATTTCTTCCGCTTCCTTAGCAGCCAAATCGGCTCTGTTTTGTTGTTCAAAAATGGTTAAAGAATCTTTGCGTTGTTTAACTAATTTTTGTAAAAGTTTTAATTCAGTATCAACAGATATTTCTCCATTGGCACCTGGTTCGGTTTTAGCTTTAATAATTTCAGCTTTAATAGCTCTTAAACCACGAAGCAAGGCTTCGTCTTTATTTTTCATAGCGTCTTTTAATAAAGACATTACATCGGTTTCTAAACTCATAGTGGATTATTTTGAATTTTGTGAAAGTTGACTGGCTCTAAATTTATTATAAAATATTTTTGCAAATTCTTTGAACTCATTGGATAAACTTTCATCCTGAGTAGCTCTTAAATAAGCATCGCTCATGCCCATTAAATTTTGATAAAAGAAATCTGCCATTTCATCTACCATCATTTCTTTGGTCCACAAATCAATGCGTAAAGCTGTTTTGTCGGTAGGGTCCCAAAAGGTAAGCATCATCGCACGGGCTTCTTGCGCCTCTGTAGCAGTGCTGTCTGAAGCAGACCATTTTATATTTTGTGGTATTTTTTGTTCGTCAAGGTCTATTTGAACCTGAATACTTGATTGATGCATGATAAAAATTTGAATGACAAAAATACAATTTAATTAAATAAAAAACAGTTAACTCTTTAAGTCTATAGGGATTTTTACAAAATGATTCAAATTCCTATGATCCGTCAATTCTAGCAACCACTCTTTTCCCATTTTAGCTCTGGCTTGTCGATACATTTCATCTTTATAATATAATTTAAAATGATTGGAAAGTGCATTCTTTTCAGCAAATAAAAAAACTTCTCCCGCTTTCAACCAAGAAGTAGGTTCGGATTCGTTTTGATTAAAGAGCAAAGGGATCTCATAGTGCACAGCCCATTCAATAATACTTGTTTTATCAAAATCAATACCATCTAATAAAACAGCATAAGCAGCTGCCAGCCATTCAATTTTTAATTCGGACAAAGTTTTCAAAATAATATCTTCCTGGTACTTATACCCTTTTAAAATTTGTTGCGCTGCTTCCAATTGTTTATGATTTTCTACAACAAAAACAAGCGACATAGTGGATAGCTGCCATTTTTTAAAAAGGGAGAACTCTTTTAAAGTATCAATTAAATTATCTAATGGAGTAAAAGCTAAAAAGTAATTATTGCTTTGGGTTAATTCATTCCTGGTTTCAGACAAATCCACCCATTCTAATTTTGGTAATAAAGAAACCGGCAACCAAGCCTCTTGAAACTTTTTAGCTAAAGAAGGAAATTGATTTCTTAAGCTATCAATAGACCAGTCATTGATACAAAAAGTAGCAGCCGATTTATGGATGTATTTTTTAAAAATTTGGCGTTGTTTCCATTTAGAAAGCCATGAACTATTTAGCTTCAAATAAGGAGAAGAAAGTGGAATAAAATAGTGAGGGAACTGGTTACTTCCTTTAAGCTCACTCCCAAAATGAATAACAATGGCATTGGTTACTTCCCCTATCAGTTTTTCGGCTTGATGAGTTTTTAATAAGGTTACATTCCCATAAGTAGTGTATAATTCCTGATGGGCTAAGGGTAATTGATTGCCTACAATATAAAAATGTAAATGGGCCGAAACAGCTCCTACTTCAATGATATCCAATACCTTTTGGTAGATAATCTCTGAGGGAGCAATTAAATTCGAATCGGTTAAAATGAATAAACGCATATGCAAAACTACTGCATACTTAACAATTTATCCACCAATCATTTACTAGACCTAGTTACTATTAAATGTCCCCTAACTTTGTAGTATGGCAAAACACCTGCATCAATTGGATTTATTTGGCGTGGAAACGGTCGAGCCGGTAACCATTAAGGCACCGAAAGAAAAGTTGACGGTTTATAAAGCCCCGGTTGAAACCACTAAGCAGGAACTGCAAGAAGAAGCATTGCCCACAGTGTCAAGGGCACCCATGTCCTTTAGTAAAAATATTCAATTACATAAAAGAGGTAGAAAATCTTTTGCATCGATGGATGCCGAAATAGATACGATACAGGTACCCTCCACTGAAGAATTAGTAAAAAAATTGTACTACCCCATTGGAGAAGTCGCGGTTTGGTTTAATGTAAATACTTCACTCATCAGATATTGGGAAAAAGAATTTAAACAATTACAACCTAGGAAAACCAGAAAAGGGGATCGATTGTTTCGTGCACAGGATATAGAATTTTTAAAACAGATTTACTATTTATTAAGAGAGAAAAAATACTCCATCGAAGGGGCAAAAAATTATCTTAAAAACAATAAAGAAAAAGCAGATAAGGATATTTCTTTATTAAATAGTTTAAAAGATATAAAATCTTTCTTGGTTTCTTTAAAAGCTTCTCTCTAAGCTATTTAGATTTTTTTAGGCTTTCTCTGCAAAATTAATTTCGTGTGTATTCGCATAAGCAATAGCTGCCAAATTTAATTTTTCTCTTAGCATTTGAAAATCAAATAAACTAATTTCCATAGCAACAAAACATTCCACATGTAGCACATGAAATTGTTTCCCCGACTCTGCTATAAACACAAATTGACTTAATACATTTGTTTCTTTTGTAATTTCATTTCTTAAAAATTGTGCAAAACTAGCCAACTTGTCTGCAGAGGTAGCAACACTCAATTGTAAATCCATTTCAATTTTTCGTTCCGTTCTTAAACTTATATTGTCAACAATGGTGTCCACCATTTGTTTATTAGGTACCGAGATATAGGTTTTATCTTGGGTACGAATTCGGGTACTACGTAACCCGATTTTTTCAATACTGCCCGTAAAATTATTTACTTTAACTAAATCACCTACGGTAAAAGGTTTGTCAAAAAATATGATAAAAGAAGCTATAATATTTTCAAGACTTTCTCGCATAGACAATGCTACAGCGGCTCCCACAATACTTAAGCTAGTAACTAAATTGCCAATATTTTCGTTAAAAACATAATGCAAAATCAATAAAAAGCCAATAATATAAAGAATCACTTTAAAAAAATCTCTAAAAAATAAAACCAATTGATCATCTGTTTGATCCTTGGTTAATTTTGCTTTTTGCTCCAATACAATGGATATAAATTCAAGCGTGCGTAAACAAACTCGAATAAATAAAATAATCAATAAAAGTTTTACGCCCGACTCTATCACTTGTTGAAGCGTCAATTTAAATAAATGAATGTTCCAGCTTTCTGGGAAATGAAGCTCGTACAAAGCAATTACAGCAACTAGATAAATTAAAAACTGTTCAATAGGGACTATCAAACGATGCACATGTGTTTTCCTTAATTCAGAATGATTTTTTTTATCAATCCAAGTATAAATTAGGCCAGCAAAAAAACGTGAAATAAATCTTTTTACAATAAAGGCAACCAACAAAGTCGCTGCAATAATGATATACGTTTGAAGAGAATTGTTCAAAAACTGTTGCTCTAAATTCATAATAAATTGTTTTAATAAGCAAAAACTAGCCTTTCCATTCTAGTAATTGCAATTGTTCTCCATCAAATACAGCATAGGTGTTCAATCTTAACCAATCTCCTAAATTAATATAGCGAGTGCTTTCATTGATAGGTAAATCAATGGCAAAATGTCGGTGGCCGAAAATAAAATAATCCACATTTACTTCTTTGGCTTTTTGTTTGGAGTAAACAATTAACCACTCTTTGTCTTCCCCTAAAAATACTTCATCGGAGCTGCCTGTTTTTGCTCTGCTTTTTCCACTAAAGTAATTGGCCAATTGAATCCCTACATCAGGATGAAGCCAACGAAATAAAAATTGACAAATGGAATTAGTAAATATTTTTTTTATGAACTTGTACCCTGTATCTCCTGGACCCAAGCCATCTCCATGTCCAATAAAAAATTGTCGAGTACCTAATTTAAAAATTTTAGGGTCAAAATGCACTTGTGCATTTAATTCTTTGCTTAAATAATCTTTCATCCACAAGTCATGGTTGCCGGTAAAAATATGCAGCGAAATGCCTGCATCTGAAATTTGCGCCAAGCATCCTAAAAGTCGAACAAAACCCTTTGGGACCACCGTTTTATATTCAAACCAAAAGTCAAAAATATCTCCAACGATAAAAATAGCTGCAGCATCCTGCTTGGCATTATTTAAAAAACTAACCAATCGATCCTCGCGTTCACGACTAGTTACTTCATTAGGTGCTCCTAAATGAAAATCAGATAAAAAATATACTTTTTTTCCTGCCAATAATTCCATGAAGCCAATTGTTATAATGAATAAAATATGCTACTAAAAATACTAATCTAAATGCTTTTCAACTAAAAAACAATAAACTTCTTTAGGACCATGAACGCCTACTACTAAGGTTTTTTCTATATCCGCAGTGCGACTAGGCCCAGTTGCATAACTAATCATAGAAGGTAGTACTTCAGCTTCTTTTTTAAATTGAGCCAAGCTATCTGAAATATCAAACACCAATTGATGCGTATAAGCAATGCATATATGAATGGGTGCGTAAACACTGGTTGTTCTTCCACTTAATTGTTGACTACTTAAAACAATAGTGCCCGTGCGGGCAATTAAATGTTCGCATAAAGTAATAGAGGCGTCACAGGCTGCTAAGTCGTCGGTGGTTACTGGATCAAAACTAAATTCTTTCATGTCTTCTAACCAGCCCGATTCAAGGGAATAAATCTTGTCCCATTTTTGTGCATGAATTAATTGAGCCAATTTATTCACTAACTCCGCTTCATCAATGCAATAAATAAATTTTCCTAATAATTCAGTAAATTTTTGTGCAAAGTCGATAGCTAATTCATTCGCAGTTGGAATAAAAACAGGTCTGTCCGCATTTTGTTCAGGAAAGGGAATGGCAACAGGGCTTTTTAAAGCCTGCGAAATTTTATCTAATATTTTTGCTCTTGTTATTTTTGATTCCATGAAAATAAATTCAATACTTAAGCATTGGGTTCTGTAAGAGGTGATTCAGTCGCAGGTACTTCTTTGACAGGTTCTTCCTCTTTTGCAGATGCTTCCACTTTCGCAGGCTCTTCCACATCAAAAGTAACCACCTTCTCTTCTTCATAAGGACGCATACCAATTAAAGCTTCCACATCACTCTTATGCAAAACCTCTTTATCTAATAATTCTTTGGCTAATTTCTCTACTTCCATTTTTCTCAAAGTCAATAAATCAAGGGTGCGGTGATAAGCTGCATCAATCATTTTGCGCACTTCTTCATCAATTATTTTTCCAGTTTCTTCGCTAAATGGTTTTTGGAAAGTATTTTCTTGCGAAGGATCATAAAAACTTACGTTACCAATTTTTTCATTCATGCCATAAGTAGTTACCATCGAGTAAGCCATTTTGGTAATTTGCTGTAAATCGTTAGAAGCACCGGTGGATATTTTTCCGAAGAAAATTTGCTCCGCAGCACGACCACCCAATGTCATACACATTTGATCGGTTAATTGCTCAATGGTATATAAATATTGTTCCTTTGGTGTGTATTGCGCATAACCCAATGCAGCCGTACCTCTTGGTACAATAGTTACTTTTAATAAAGGATAAGCATGCTCTAAAAACCAGCCACAAATAGCGTGTCCAGCTTCGTGATAAGCAATCACTTCTTTTTCTTCTTTAGAGATAATTTTATTTTTCTTTTCTAATCCGCCAATAACTCTATCAATCGCATCTTGAAAATCTTTCATCTCCACACCCGTTTTACCTTTACGTGCTGCAATCAAAGCTGCTTCATTACAAACATTCGCAATATCAGCACCCGCAAACCCTGGAGTTTGTTCGGCTAATTTATGGACGTCTAAATTTTCAGAAACTTTAATAGGGCCTAAATGCACTTTAAATATTTCTTCGCGCCCTTTTAGATCTGGACGATCAATAGAAATTTGACGATCAAAACGACCTGGTCTTAATAATGCAGAGTCTAATACATCCGGACGATTGGTGGCTGCTAAAATAATAATACCAGTATCTCCGCCAAATCCATCCATTTCTACTAATAATTGGTTCAAAGTATTTTCACGCTCGTCGTTGCTCATCATGGCGTTTTTGCCACGCGCACGACCTATCGCATCAATTTCATCAATAAATATAATACAAGGTGCTTTCTCACGCGCTTGTTTAAATAAATCACGCACACGACTTGCTCCCACGCCTACAAACATTTCCACAAAATCAGATCCACTTAAACTAAAAAATGGAACCTGTGCTTCCCCCGCCATGGCTTTGGCTAATAAAGTTTTACCTGTACCTGGAGGCCCTATTAACAATGCACCTTTAGGAATCTTACCACCTAAGGCTGTATATTTTTTGGGTTGTTTTAAGAAGTCAACAATCTCCATGACTTCTTCTTTCGCTTCTTCCAAACCTGCTACATCGGCAAAAGTGATATTAACTTTGGTGCCTCCTTTTTCAAATAAAGTAGCTTTTGATTTACCTACATTAAATATGCCACCTGGGCCACCACCGCTACCGCCAGCGCCACCACCCATTTTACGCATCAATAAAACCCAAACCACAACAATTAATACCAAAGAAAAAACAGTGTTGGCTATTGGGCCAAACCACTCCCCTTCTTTAATCGTATTCTGAGGTATCTCGGTAATATTATTTTGCTCATAAAATTTTTGTAATCGACTGTTAAAACTATTCCAATCGGTAACACTAAACTCAAATAAAGGAACTCCCTTTACTTTGGCTTTGGTCATCTTTGTTTTAAACTTTTGAACATAAAAATCTTTTTCTATGCTATCAGGCTTAATGTACACACGAACAGTTTGCTTATTGTCAACAAAATCTAATCGCTCCACATCGCCATGTAGCAACATGACTTGTTTAAATTCTTGTTCTGTGGTGGTAGAAATGTCTGGCGCCATTTGGAAAAAACGGGCAGACAATAATGAAATGGCTATTAATCCATAAATCCAATAAATATTGAATTTTGGCAGTTTAGGCCCTTGTCCCAAAGGGGAGCCTTGTTTCTTTGAATTATTATCAGGTGTCATTTGTTTCGTTTGTATCTATGTTGTCTATTATAACAACAACTTTTGAAATTAGTTTTTTAATTCATGCATTTTAATGTCTGCATCGCTCCACATATCTTCCAATTGATAGAATCTCCTTGCTTCAGGATGCATAATATGAACCACTACGTTAATATAGTCAATGAGCAACCATTGTGCAGCTTGTTTGCCTTCACTTTTATAAGGCATTTCGGCGCATTTGGTTTTTACCTCATATTCTATAAAATCGGCAATGGCTTTTAATTGAGTGGTGTTACTGGCCTCACAAATAATAAAAAAATCAGAAGTAGCTTCATGAATTTTTTTAAGGTCTAGACTAAGAATGTTCTCGCCTTTTTTATCTTGGATAGCCTGGATAATGGTTTTGAAAATTTTAGAGCTACGTGTAATTTGAAGGGTCGACGATTTAGGTCGATTTTTAAGTGCGTTCAACGCGGAAATAGGTTCCAATGATGCTTGTATTTATATTGGTTAAATGCTGGTGAGTCAAAACATTTTATTTGACTAAAATGATTCTAAACTAACTTTACAAAAATAGCAATTCGTTTGTTACCTGCCACACCAAATATCAGTTTAGGGGAGCCGTTCATCGAACTTGCTTCCATAGATAGTACCAATATTTATGCCATGAACCTGGTGCACAAGGGTTTGGCCTTATCTGGCAGTTGTTTTAGGGCCCATTATCAAACCCATGGAAAAGGGCAACATGGGCGAAACTGGGAGAGTTCAGCAGGCTTAAACCTACTTTGCTCCTATGTTTTGGAGTTAAAACAGGTAAAATCGGATAAAATTTGGACCCCAGCCGATCAAATAGGCTTTTCAGCCGCCGTGGCTTTAGGCGTTCATTCCTTTTTTCAGGGGTATGCTGGCGCAGACACAAAAATTAAAAAACCCAATGATATTTATTGGGGTGACAGAAAGGCAGGGGGTATATTGATTGAAAACCTAGTTAGAGGGCAAGTATGGACTTGGGCCGTAGTAGGTATTGGCATTAATATCAACCAAGAAATTTTTTCTCAAGAAAACGCTAATCCCATTTCATTGAAACAAATAACCAAAAAAAACTTTGACCTGAATATTTTGCAAAAGGAATTATCCTTGCGTTTGAAAACTGAATTAATCGACTGGATAAACCTGGGAGAAGCGGCCACCTTACAAAAAATGGAGGCCCATTGTACCATTATAAAAAAGTAAAACAATAAATTTGAATTCATGAATATCAAATTAACACAACATTCAAAAGGCGGCGGCTGTGGATGTAAAATTTCACCAGCCATCCTTTCGGAAATATTAGCAGCACACAATGTAGGCGCAAAAAATAAAGTACCTCAATTATTGGTAGGCAATGATAGTAGAGATGATGCAGCAGTGTATCAAATAGATGATACAACAGCCATGATAAGTACCACCGATTTTTTTATGCCCATTGTAGATGATGCCTTTTCCTTTGGACAAATTGCCGCAGCCAATGCGATCAGTGATGTATATGCCATGGGTGGAAAACCAATTTTTGCATTAGCAGTTTTAGGATGGCCATTAGCTAACTTACCTGCAAGTGAAGCTGCAAAAGTAATGGAGGGTGCGCGTAAAACCTGTTCCGAAGCGGGTATTGTAATTGCTGGTGGACATAGTATAGATAGTCAGGATCCAATTTTTGGATTGGTCGTGAATGGAATTGTACCTATTGAAAATTTAAAAAGAAATGATACCGCACAAGCAGGTGATGTGCTTATTTTAACCAAGCCATTGGGCGTAGGTATTATGGCCACTGCACAAAAAAGAGGGGTGCTCTTAGAAGAAGATTTAACTTTTTTAGTTAATCAACTTACCACCATTAATAAAGCAGGAGAAGCCTTAGGAAAAATAAAACAAGTGCATGCCATGACCGATGTAACTGGTTTTGGTTTATTAGGACATTTAACAGAAATGATGGAAGGAAGTAATTTAACTGCTGAAATTAATTATAATAAAATTCCAATCATTCCAGCCGTAAGAAATTATATTGCCCAAAAAACAATACCTGGCGCCACTGCCCGCAATTGGAGCTCCTGCAGTGCAGGCGTGGCTTTTGGAACTGGCATAGATGAAAAAGAAGCGACTCAATTATTACCCGATCCGCAAACCAATGGCGGATTATTAATTGCCGTAGCGCCTGAGGCATTAGAAAAAGTGCAAGCAGTTTTAAAAGAGTTAGGTATACAATACATCCACCCAATTGGAACTTGTACAGCCGCAAAAGAAAAAAGAATTTATATCACTAAGGATTAGTGATCACTATAATTATTTTTAAAAATTATTTTAAAGAATTGTCTTAAAGAATTTTATTAGGTATAGCACAATTATTTTTGAAAACCTTATTCAAAAATAAGATGGCCTTTGTTTTTAATTTGATCAGGCGTAAGCTCTGCCACCAATTGCACACCTTTAATATTTCGTACGGTTTGTAAAATGTCATTCACTTTTTCATCTTCAATCCACTCGCCTCTTATCCACCAAATGAAATCCATGTGTTTTAATTCGGGCAATAAATATTCTCCATCAAATTGGTTGTGGTAAACAAAATGTTGAATAGAAGTGTTGGGTTCATTGCCTTCATACATCGAAAAATAATAAGTTCTGTTTTTTCTCTTTAAAGCAATTTCATGATTGGGATTAAACCTAAACTCAAAGCCCATGTATTGATTGAGTAAAATACAAAACTGATAATTTTTAATAGGTGCCGTAATACCTAAAATACGAGAGCCTTCGAAATCGCTTTCGTTAATAGCATCTTGATCTAAAATTAATTTACTACTCACAAATAAATTTATTTAAAATTGAATTTCAATTTTTATTTCGTCCGTACCTCTTTTATAGGTCAATGTGGTTTTATCTCCTTTTTTAAATTTAGAAAGTGTTTGCATATAATTCATTACATCCACAATTTTATAATCACCCATTTGCATTAAAACATCCCCGCTTTTTAAGCCAATTTTTTCACCTAATTTTCCTTGGCTGGCGCCTTCAATTCTAACACCTACCCCAGTAAAAGCATAATCGGGCATGACCCCTAAGCTCACTGTAAACTTAGTGCTACGGCCCATGCTAGCTTCTCTGGTTTTTAAAAAATCAAGTTTGCCTATGCCATCTGCCTTTTTAATAATGGCTTGCACATAACAAACTATCTCTTTTTCTCCTTCGTAATTAATTTTATCCCAATCATCAGTGGCTTTATGATAATCTGAATGACTCCCTGTAAACATAAATAAAACAGGCAGGTCCTTTCTATAAAAACTAGCATGGTCGCTTGGGCCCGAGCCTGCACTATCATAATGTGTCAATAAAGAAGTAGGGGTAGTCGATAAAATAGTAGACCAAGCACTTGAAGTACCAAATCCACCCACGGTTAATTTACGTGCTGTATCATACCTACCCACCATATCCAAATTAATCATATAATTAATACTGCCTGTATACGTGGGATGTTCTAGCCAATATTTACTCCCCAATAATCCCAACTCTTCGCCAGAAAAATGTAGGATTAAATAGTTGTTATGCTTAGGTGATTTATTTTGTAAAGCTTTAGCAAGTTCTATTAATGCGGCAGTTCCACTTGCATTGTCATCTGCGCCATTGTGTACGAAATTATTCAAATCAAGTCCATGTTTATCCTCGTTGAACCCTAAGTGATCTAAGTGTGCACCAATAATAACGGTATTGGCAGCGTGATTATCAATGAATGCAATTACGTTATGCGCTGTTCGGGTAGGATGTTCAAATTGAATACTGGCTTCAATATCATAAGTACCTAATTCATCATTAAAATATTTCGAAAAGCCTTCCTTCGTAATATACAAAACAGGAATAGGTAAGGCTTTGGTAGTATCAAATTTATAAAATTGAATATTGTCAACCAGCTTACCACTATTGTGTAGGAATAAAGCAGTGGCACCTTTTTGTTGAATGTCTGCTGCAGTTGTTACCAACCACTGCGTCATATCAAAATGAGGATTGCTAGCGTTTTCCTCCAACACTTCATTTAAATCCTTAAACCAAACTTGCTTGGATTCATTTAAGGAAATGGCTGCTTTAGATAAAATATACCCTATCCCACTATTTGAAATAGGAAAGAAAAAACTATCTATTGCAAGGATTTGTTTATTTACTTTTAAAAAAGAATTTCCCGTTAATGCATTGCCTTCATCAATAGGAAAATTTTGAATGTATCCATCAACGCCTAAAGCTTTTATGCCCAATTGTTGGTATTGACCAATGATATAGTCCACTGCTTTCTGTTCCCCATTGGTACCAGCGCGTCTACCTTCTAATGCATCACTAGCTAAAAATTGTATGTGATTTTTTAAAGCTTTTACTAATTTTTTATCAGCATTACTTAAATGTTGTGCAGGTAAAAAAAAGGGTGTACTTAAAATTAATAAGAGTAGCCATTTACGCATTAGGATCAATTTAATGCTCAAAGTTAAATAAAGCAGTTAGTAATTCGGTGTCTTCTTTCAAAAACCTTTGCTAGCAGGACATTTCTTATACAAGTAGGTTTATTTTTGTTAGCTAATTTTATGATGAGGGTCAGTCCTAAAGTAGTGCTCAATTTCTTATTTCGTAAGTACTAGCCAGTCATAAGCCATAGCTTTGCCACCACATGAAAGCCGGTATACATATTGCACTCGTGGGGAACCCCAATAGCGGAAAAAGCTCACTTTTTAATGCCCTCACAGGCATGCACCAAAAAGTAGGCAATTTCCCAGGCGTCACCGTAGACAAAAAAACAGGGCAATTGGAATTGGGTGGACAACTAACAACTTTAATCGACTTACCAGGCACTTATAGTTTTTATCCAAAAAGAGAAGATGAATGGGTGGCTTATAAAGTACTCATGGGCGTAGATGCCGACTTAAAAACGGATTTAATTTTATTAATTGCAGATGCCAGTAATTTAAAAAGAAATTTACTTTTTTGTAGTCAAATAATTGATTTAAAAATTCCGGTAGTATTGGCACTTACCATGAATGACTTAGCAGCTAAAAAAGGAATTAAAATTGACATTGCAGGATTGCAAGAAGATTTAGGAATACCAGTAGTAGCTATAGACGCTAGAAAAAACAAAGGACTGATTGAATTAAAGACGGCGTTAACGAATATTATTCAAACAACTCGTTCAAAAAATCAGGAGAGTTTTATTGATAATAAAAAGCTGGCTCCCGCCGCCATTGATTCTTTTAAAAAATTATATCCAACGCATAGCGATTATGCGGCCTTGCATTATTTAATGCATCATGAAGCATTTCCATTAGAGCATGAAATGCAAACACAAATAGAGCAAATAGAAATTGACAACGATTTTAATCATACCAAAACACAGGCACAAGAAATATTACAAAGGTATAGTCACATACAAGAAATTATGAAAAGTAGAGTGGTAGAACCCGACCCTACTGCGAAGAAAAAAAGATCAGAAAAATTAGACAATATATTTCTACATCGAATAGGTGGCTATGCCATATTACTAAGCGTATTATTTGTTTTATTTCAGTCGGTATTTTGGATGGCTAAATTTCCGATGGATGGAATTGAATGGATTTTTACGCATTTAACAACTTACTTAAACTCAATATTACCCAATGTTTGGTGGGAGGATTTGCTCGTCAATGGTTTGGTAGCGGGTATTGGAGGCATTGTTGTTTTTGTGCCTCAAATTATGATTCTATTTGGGTTGATTACTTTGTTAGAAGATACGGGCTATATGGCACGCATTAGTTTTTTAAGTGACAAATTAATGCGAAAAGTAGGATTGAATGGAAAGAGTGTCATGCCTATGATTAGTGGGTTTGCTTGTGCGGTACCTGCTATTATGAGCGCGCGTAATATTGAAAATAAAAAGGAAAGATTACTCACCATTATGGTCACTCCATTTATGAGTTGTAGTGCAAGATTACCTGTATATACAATCTTAATATCATTGGTGATTGATCAAAAAATATATTTTGGCTTTTTAAGTTTACAAGGCTTGGTGATGATGGGCTTGTATGTGATGGGTATAGTGATGGCTTTGTTAGCGAGCATGGTATTGAAATGGTTTATTAAAATAAAAGAGAAGAGTTATTTTATATTAGAGTTGCCTGTATACAGAGCCCCTCGTTGGAAAAACGTAGGTACGACGATGATACAAAAAGCGGGCATATTTGTAAGAGACGCAGGTAAAGTAATTATAGTTATAAGTTTACTATTATGGTTTTTAAGTAGCTATGGGCCAAGTGAACCCATGCAAAAAGTAAACGAACATTATGCGCAACAAAAATCAATATTAAAAAATACAGGAGACGCCTCCAATCTAACTACTACAAAGCAAATTGAGAAAGAGTATCGTACGCAAAAATTAGAAAATTCTTACGCGGGTATTTTAGGAAAGAAATTAGAGCCGGTGATTGCACCTATGGGATTTGATTGGAAAATTGGTATTGCACTAGTAACTTCTTTTGCAGCAAGAGAAGTATTTGTAGGCACTATGGCTACATTGTATAGTGTAGAAGAATCAGACAATAGTTCACTGAGAGAAAAATTAAAAGCAGCAGTAAGGCCCGACGGCACACCTGTTTATAGTTTAGCCGCTGCATTATCTTTAATGATATTTTATGTATTGGCTATGCAATGTATGAGTACACTGGCTGTTGTAAAACGAGAAACACAAAGTTGGAAATGGCCCACCATACAGTTTTTTATGATGACCGGACTCGCTTACATGATGAGCTGGTTGGTATATGTAGTTGCGCGATAATCTAAAAGTTACCAACCGCTAATGGCTAAAATTTCTTTGGTATGATCTTTTGTATCGGGCTTCTCAATAATATGTTTTACAATACCTGCTTCATCAATTAAAAAAGTAGTGCGGGTAGTTCCCATATAAGTACGTCCCATAAATTTTTTCTGGCCCCATAAATTGTATTTGTCTACAATTTTTTTGTCTTCATCTGCCACCAAAGAAAAAGGCAAATCAAATTTTGCAATAAATTTTTCGTGTGATTTTACCGAATCCACACTCACGCCTAACACTTGTAAGCCTTTCTTTAGCAATGCTTTATAATTATCACGCAGGTTACAAGCCTGAGCTGTACAACCTGGCGTATCGTCTTTTGGGTAAAAATAAAGGACTAATTTTTTGCCTTTAAAATCGGCTATTGAAACTGTATTTCCATGCTGATCAACGCCTTTAAAGGCCGGTGCTTTAGAACCTTCTTTAATAACTGCCATATACTTGAATTGGCGGTGAAGATAGCATTTAAAAAGGACAAAAATGTTTAGGGTTAAAATGGGTCAAATTCGGGCAAATTTTAGTAGGTTTGCGCAATTTATATTTTTGTACGCTATGCCAAAAGACACATCCATTAAATCGGTATTAATTGTAGGTTCTGGACCCATTATTATTGGTCAAGCCTGCGAATTTGACTACTCTGGTTCTCAAGCAGCTCGATCCTTAAGAGAAGAAGGCATCAAAGTAATCCTGATCAATAGTAATCCAGCCACCATCATGACCGATCCAATGATGGCCGACAAGGTTTACTTATTGCCTTTGACGATTGAAAGTATTGAAAAAATATTACAAGAAAATCAAATTGATGCGGTACTTCCAACTATGGGTGGTCAAACGGCTTTGAACTTGTGTAAGGAAGCAGATGAAATTGGATTGTGGAAACAATACAATTGTAGAATGATTGGTGTGGATGTAGCAGCAATAGATTTGGCAGAAGATAGAGAACAGTTTAGACAATTGATGGTAAAAATTGGAATTGCTGTGGCGCCAAGTAAAGTAGCGAATAGTTTTTTAGAAGGAAAAGAATTTGCACAGGTAATAGGGTTTCCATTGGTGATTCGTCCTTCATTTACATTAGGTGGAACCGGAGGTGGATTTGTACATGACGCTTCTGAATTAGATGCTGCCTTAGAAAAAGGATTAAAGGCCTCTCCCATTCATGAAGTACTAGTAGAGAAAGCGGTGTTGGGATGGAAAGAATATGAATTAGAATTATTAAGAGATCAAGCAGACAATGTTGTAATTATATGTACCGTTGAAAACTTAGATCCTATGGGAGTGCATACAGGAGATTCTATCACCGTAGCGCCTGCCATGACTTTGAGCGATACTTCCTTTCAAGACATGCGTAATAAAGCCATGTTGATGATGCGTAGTTTAGGAAATTTTGCAGGAGGATGTAATGTGCAGTTTGCACAAAATCCAGCAACAGAAGAATTGATTGCGGTAGAAATTAATCCAAGGGTATCACGTTCCTCTGCACTAGCATCAAAAGCAACAGGGTATCCTATTGCAAAAATTGCAGCGAAATTGGCAATAGGTTATAGATTAGATGAATTAAAAAATCAAATTACACAAACTACATCTGCTTATTTTGAACCAGCCTTAGATTATGTAATTGTAAAAATGCCAAGATGGAATTTTGATAAATTTAAAGGCGCTAATGATACTTTAGGATTGCAAATGAAAAGTGTAGGAGAAGTAATGGCCATAGGAAGAAGTTTTACAGAAGCCATACAAAAAGCATGTCAAAGTTTAGAAAACGAAGCGATAGGTTTGGGCTATTATGGAAAGAGTTTAATGAAGAACGAAGAGTTAATGGAGTATATAAAAATTCCAAAATGGGATCGTATCTTCAGAATCAAAGATGCTTTAATGCAAGGCTCTACTGTTCGTTCAATTGCAGCAGCTACAGGTATTGACAATTGGTTTTTGTACCAAATAAGAATCATTTGCAATATTGAAAAAGAATTATTGAAACATAGTTTAGAAACTATCCCTACAGAATTAATGAAGGAAGCCAAGCAGCATGGTTTTAGCGATATGCAAATTGCTAAATTATTGACAGGCAATACCAATGATGATGCAGTGTATGAAAAAAGAAAGGCCTTGGGAATTACTAGAGTGTACAAGATGGTAGATACTTGTAGTGCCGAGTTTGCAGCCAAGACGCCGTACTTTTATTCTACCTTCGAAAATTAAATTAACTGGACAGAAGTAAATCAAAAAGATATGAACGTAAAAGACATTGTAGCCCTTAATGAAAAAGAAACCAGAGGTGGATTTGGTGAAGGTATTCATGAGTTGGCCAAAGAAAATAGTGAAGTAGTAGTATTAACTGCCGACTTAGCAGGTTCCTTTAAATTGGGACCCTTTATTAAAGAATTTCCAGATCGTTTTATAGAAGTGGGTATTGCCGAAGCCAATATGATAAGTATGGCTGCGGGTTTAACCATAGGAGGAAAAATTCCTTACACCACTACCTTCGCCAATTTTAGTACAGGAAGAGTGTACGATCAAATAAGACAAAGTGTTGCTTACTCCGATAAGAATGTAAAAATTTGTGCTTCACATGCAGGTTTAACATTGGGAGAAGATGGTGCGACACACCAAATATTAGAAGACATTGGACTCATGAAAATGTTACCAGGTATGACGGTGGTGGTGCCTTGCGATTTTAACCAAACCAAAGCAGCCACTAAAGCCATCGCTAAACACCATGGCCCAGTGTACTTACGTTTTGGAAGACCTAAGTGGCCTAATTTTACGAAAGAAGATGGATCGGATTTTGTAATTGGTAAAGCACAAAAATTAAGTGAAGGAAAAGACATTACTTTATTTGCCTGCGGACACTTAGTATGGAAAGCCATTGAAGCTGGTAAAATTTTAGAAGCCACAGGGGTGAGTGTAGAAGTAATAAATATACATACCATTAAGCCTTTAGATGTTGCAGCCATTGTGGAAAGTATTAAAAAAACAGGCTGCGCTGTTACATGCGAAGAACATAATATTATTGGTGGCTTAGGGGATGCTATTGCACAAGTAGCAGCAACGCATTTTCCTATTCCTATTGAATACATTGGCACGAAAGATACTTTTGGAGAAAGCGGAACACCGAATCAATTGCTCGCTAAATACGGATTAGACACACCGAATGTTGTAGAAGCAGCGAAGAAAGTATTAGGAAGAAAAGGATAATTGAAATTACTTCAAATTATAAGAGGGGGAAATCCAGGTTGACGAAATATATTCAAACTTGAGGTTTCAATTTGAAACCTCAAGTTTGAAACAAGGTGGCAAAATAAAAATAAAAAATAATTAAGGCGCCAATCTTACTTTAACCCAATTGTCTTTTTCAAAACTGTATTGTATACGATCGTGCAAGCGCGAACTGCGGCCTTGCCAAAATTCCATTTTAAAAGGATGCACTATATAACCACCCCAATGTGGTGGCAAAGGCACAGTTCCCTCTTTGTATTTTTCGGTATTTTCTGCAAAGTTTTTTTCAAGAAATTCTCTATTGGCTATCACTTGACTTTGCGGTGAAGCCCAAGCCCCTACTTGACTTCCCAAGGGTCGTGAATGAAAATATTCTCCACTATCTTCTGTACTAATTTTTTTAATTGTACCTGTAATGCGCACTTGACGTTCTAATTCTTTCCAGAAAAAATTCATCGCTACAATTGGGTTAGCGGCTATCTCTTTGCCTTTATCACTATCATAGTTGGTAAAGAATATAAAACCTTCAGGGGTGTATCCTTTTAATAAAACTACGCGCGACGAAGGAGCGTTTTTGTCATCAATGGTAGAAAGTACAAAAGCATTCACTTCATCTATATTACTTGCAATGGCTTCCTCCCACCAATGCGTAAATTGATCCATTGGATGGGCAGCAGTATCTACTTCATCTAAGGAAGCCATTTGATAATCACGGCGTAAAGAAGCGATATCCTTTTGCATAATTTTTTATTTAGTCGCGTACAAAATATTAATCACAGATAATAATAATAACATGCCTACCAACTGATGCAGTTGTGCCAACCATTCAAAACCACCCCAAACACCCGGAACAATATGCGCACTTGCCAACACGGTAAAAATACCTAAAATCACTTGTATAAAAACGACTAGGGCTGGCAGAATTCGGGCACGTACCCAAAAATTATTCCCTTGTAATTTCAGCAGTCGGCTGGTCCAAAGCACTATTAAAAATGAGAGTATGTAGGCCAAGCCCCTATGCACAAAATGAATCCAAATGGTATTATTGACTGCATTAATAATAAAGCCTTCCTTCCCCAATAAATTTGCTGGCACCCATTGTCCATTAATCAAAGGCCAAGTGCTGGCCACGTTGGCTGCTTTATGTCCAGCCATTAAAGCGCCATAAATTAATTGAAAAAATAAAAGTAATAGAATAACCCATGCAAAATTTCGTATGGCACTTATTTTATTACTTGCATCTTGATTGCCACTATTACGACGGATAGGATGCACAGTAAGCGATAAGGCAAACCAATAGGTATAAGCCAATAAGCCTAAGGCAAAAATAAAATGAAGTGCTAAACGAGTAGGCTTTACATAAACAGCATCTCCTTCTAATCCACTAGCCACCATAATCCAACCTATAGCCCCTTGTAATGCGCCCAATAAAAATAAAACCAATAAAGGCTTTATCATTTTTGGTTGAAAATATTTTTTAATTAAAAAGTAGATAAACCCAAAGGCAAATACTAAACCAATACTTCGAGCCCATAAGCGGTGAAACCATTCCCAGAAAAAAATAAACTTAAAATTGGAAATAGTAAATTCAAAATTGAGCAGCTGAAATTGTGGAGTGGTTTTATACTTCGCAAATAATACTTGCCATGCGGTTTCACTCATTGGGGGAAGCGCCCCTGTTACCACGTCCCATTCTGTAATGGAAAGGCCACTGCCTGTTAAACGCGTAATGCCCCCTAAAGCAATTTGAACCACCGTCATAAACACCCCTAATAATAGCCAATTGGCTACTTTGTTTGATTTATGGTCGTTCAATTCCATGCCTTAGTTTTAGAACACAAAGGTACAAAGTAATCAAACAAGGTTAAGAGAATGATTTTTATTTCTTGTAGAATGATTTTGGTTTGTCGCCAATATGCTTCAATTTTACAATGATCTATTAAACAGAAATCTATATTAAGAAATGCTCAAAATAGTTAGGTTTGCTCTTATTAAAACCCTTTTATTTGACATTGAATAAATTTAACCTTGCCTAAATTAATTAATCAATATCAAAATCTTTTATTAGAAGCGGGCTGCGATGAAGCAGGCCGAGGCTGTTATGCAGGGCCCGTATTTGCAGCGGCAGTTATACTTCCAAAAAATTTCTATCACCCTTTATTAAATGATAGTAAACAATTAACAGAAACTCAACGCGACCTATTAGCCCCTATTATAAAAGATGCCGCCATCAGCTGGGCCGTTGCACAACAATCAGCTGCAGAAATTGATGCCTCCAATATTTTAAAAGCTGCTATCAAATGCATGCATTTATCCTTAGATCAATTAAAACCAAAAGCAAAATTTATTGCTATAGATGGGAATCGTTTTTATGCCTATAAAAAAGTACCGCATCAAACCATCATAAAGGGCGATGGGCAATATGCCAATATTGCCGCTGCCAGTATCCTCGCTAAAACAGCAAGGGATACTTGGATGCAAATGTTACACGAACAATACCCGCAGTATGGTTGGAATAAAAATAAAGGATACGGCACTGCCGCGCACCGCGCGGCCATCGCCCGTTATGGCTTATGTTTCGAACATAGAAAGAGTTTTAAAATTCTACCTCCTCAGTTATCCCTATTATAAATTCTTTGGATTCATTAATACTCCCACACACCCAATCCTTGGCGCAGTAATACATACTCATCGGTAGTACAATCAATCACCGTCGAAGGAATAATACCACCAATACCACCATCCACTACCATATCAATTTGATTGCCCCAATGTTCATAGATAATTTCAGGATCGGTATAGTCTTCAATATTTTCTCCAGGGAAAGAGGCCGATAAAATA
Organism: Bacteroidota bacterium; assembly: GCA_947448725.1. Classification (GTDB taxonomy): domain Bacteria; phylum Bacteroidota; class Bacteroidia; order Chitinophagales; family Chitinophagaceae; genus Sediminibacterium. The sequence goes on along the minus strand of CANFOM010000001.1, from coordinate 55,382 downwards.
GGATGGCCTAAGGTTTGAATAATAGAGAGCGCAATATTATTATTAGGTATACGTAAGCCAATTGTTTTTTTCTTGGATTGTAAAATTTTAGGTACTTGTTTACTGGCAGGTAAAATAAAAGTGAAGGGGCCAGGCAAGGTCTTTTTCAAAATTCTATATAAAGAATTGTCTATACTTTTAGCATAGGCACTCAAATCGCTTAAATCGGCACAAATAAAACTAAGCTGCGCTTTTTCTGGATTTACTTTTTTTATTGCGCAAATTTTCTCCACGGCTTCATGATGCAAAATAGAACAACCAAGCCCATAAATAGTATCGGTGGGATAAGCAATAATGCCGCCACTTTCTAAACATTCTTTCACCATAGTAAGTAGTCTAGCAGGAGGATTGTCGGGGTGTATTCTAATGAGCATATAGTGTAGGATACAAATTTACCTATTTTTATTCCAATAAGTTTAGGTTTAATTTGTATAAACCATACACCATGTTTAACATCATTTATCTGGAAGAAAAAATCATAACACGCAGTGCTTTTCAATTGGCCATTGAAAAGCAAGCCGATTGTAAAGTACAATACAGTAGCGGTTCTATTCAAGAATTTTGCCATTTTATAAAAACAGGTTCTTTGATACCAGATTTATGTATTTTATCGGATAGTTATAATTATAGGGAGCTACAAATAGTCATTAAAACCATTAAGTCAAAAAGCGCGCATCCTTTTATACTTTTAAAATCAGATTCAAAATTTATGAAGTCTATCTGTTACTTAATGAAAAATGGATTACATGGAATATTTTTTACCGACGAACCATTAATTGATTTAAAATACACCGTGCGCAACAGAACCCGGTTTAATTTATCGGCCGATAAATCAAAACTAATTACCAGTAATGTGTTAGGCGAGATTGCTATAAAAGAATTTAACTACAACCGAAAGCCCCTCACTCAAAATGAAATTCTATTTATACAACAATGCAGCAAGGATATGAATTATGATGAAATTGCCAAAACATTGCACAAAAGTATCAATACCATTTATGGTTATCGGGATAGAGTATTTAAAAAATTAAAAGTGAGTCAACGCACCGCCATGGTGATGACGGCGCTTAAACATAATTTTATAGACTTATGATTTTTTGCTCACTTAGGCGCAAAAAAATAAGCCTCCTCGAGGCTTATTTGTAATATAGGTCAAAGTCAAAACAGACTTTTCGTTTTTATTTAATCTCCCAAGTTTCTTTACCGCGAATTAATTTATCTAAATCGCCAGCGCCTTTAGCCAAAGCTTCTTGAATTTGTAAAGACATCATTTCTTCATAACAAGGACGGTCGTTGGTATAAAAAACACCAAATGGTCTTGGAAACACCGCTCCCACTTCAGAAGGATTGTCAAATAAGCGGGTTAATATTTGTGCTTTGTAAAAATCTTTTTCATCATGGATCCACATATCATCAGCGCTATACTTGGTTCCAATCTCTACCACTTCTGGGCGCATGCCATCAAAACGAATACCCATTTCACTATTGGCACCAAAGGTTAAAGGCTTTCCTTGCTCCACATATAAGCCATGTACTTGCTTGGTTGCTTTTTCCGTAAAAATTTCAAAAGCGCCATCATTGAATATATTACAGTTCTGATAAATCTCTAAGAAAGAAGTGCCTTGATGTTTTTCGGCACGTGCAATCATTGTTTGCATGTGTTTAGGATCACGATCCATAGTACGTCCAACAAAACTTGCATCTGCACCTAAAGCCAATGCTGCAGGATTAAATGGATGATCAATACTTCCTTGAGGAGAACTCTTAGTAACTTTATTTACTTCAGAGGTAGGAGAATATTGACCCTTGGTTAAACCATAAATTTGGTTATTGAACACTAAAAAATTAACGTTTAAATTTCTTCTCAACATATGAATGGTATGGTTACCACCAATACTCATTGAATCTCCATCACCAGCAACAATCCACACACTTAATTCTGGACGGCTAGCTTTTAAACCACTAGCAATTGCTGTAGCACGACCATGGATCGAATGCATTCCATAAGTGTTCATATAATAAGGGAAACGGCTGCTACAACCAATACCACTAATAATAACAATATTCTCTTTTGCAACGCCAATTGTTGGCATTACTCTTTGTACAGAAGCTAAAATGGAATAATCACCACAACCAGGGCACCAACGTACTTCTTGGTCGGTTGCAAAATCTTTAGCGGTTAAGGCAGCAACGGTGCTTTCTATTGTTTCAGTAGACATAAGTTAATTCTATTTTTTAGTAGGCAAAATTACATAAAGAAGGTCAATTTAAAGCTATAAAACTTCAAATTATATGTCGAAATCCGCAGTAAAATTAGGCCAAAAGACAAATCAAAACCCCTTTTTTAGGGGAAATGCTTCCACAGACCCTTATTTTACCCTTCTCCCCTTCCAAGTATAGGTTTTTACTTGGCCAAAAAGGCCAGCCAAAATGGTATAAGTAATATGAAGGGGTTGGTATAAAGCAAAGTAGCGTAATTGGGATTGCAAATTGTAAAATTTCGCCACTGGATCTAAAAAAAATACTTCAAAAAAAGTTTTAAAAGCCAAGGCAATTAATAAACTCCCAAAATGGCCCATCAAAAGCATAACTAAAAAACTAAAATTAAAAAGATACACTAAAAGCAACACCCAAAAAATAGAACGGTCATCATAAAAACGCGCTTTGCTCGACCATCTAATTCTTTGCATGATAAAACTTTTCCAATTTTGCATGGCTTTGGTAAATACAATAGCATCTGGATGAAATAAATAACCAATCCTATTAGACAATGTCATTTTCATTTTATGCATTAAAAACATATCATCTCCACTAGCAATCTGATCCACCCCTTGATAACCACCAACAGCAATAAAGGCCGATTTTTCAAAAGCCAAATTGGCTCCGTTGCTCATAGAGTGTTTGCCAGCGCCCACTGCAGCAGCCGTAATGCCTTGCAATGCTAAAAAATCAAGCAATTGAAATTGATTCAATATTCCGGTTTCTTTAATAAACATAACAGGTGCTGCAACAAAAACAGGTTGGTGTTGTTCGATGTATTGATGAAATAATAATAACCAATTAGGAGGCACGATACAATCTGCATCGGTGGTCACAATCCAATTTCCTTTAGCATGTTGCACAGCTTTTTCAATGGCTTTCTTTTTATAGGAACTAATATCGTTGGGTTTAAAAAAGTCTGCCATGCTTAATAAATGTACATTGGCATATTGCTCCTGCAAATTTTTTACAATCAAAGCAGTATCATCTTCAGAAAAATCATCAATGACTAAAATTTCAAAAAAATCAGTGGGGTAATTTTGAGCTAAAATAGATTCAACGCAAATTTTAATATTTTCAGATTCATTACGAGCAGGAACAACAATTGAAAAATGAGTAGGTTTTGTAGGAAGATCCGCATTCAAAGCCGATCCAGCTTTAAAAAAATGCAAGCTTCCAAACCAATAACGATAGGCCATTAATAAAACAGCATATAAAATGGTTAAAATGGCTACGATCCAATCTAAAAGGGTGTGCATGCCACAAAGTTAACCGCTTTTATAAGGAAGAAATAGGATTTTTTGATTGTTTTATTTAAATTGTATACCCATTCAATAGCACTAAAACACAACCCTACTATGAGCCATCAAAAGCAACTTGTTTTACAAATTCATCCCAAGGACAATGTGTTGGTTGCGCTAGCTAATTTAAAAAAAGGCGACTCCATTGTATACCAAGATCAAGCATATATTTTAAAAGAGGATGTTGCAGAAAAACATAAATTTTTTATACAACCCTTACTAAAAGGAGGGCTTATTACTATGTATGGGATAACCGTTGGTAAAATTACTACCGAGCAAGTAGCAGTAGGCGAAAGAATGTCTGTAGAAAATACGAAACATGAAGCCGATGCTTATGCTTATCGAAATGTAAAGCTCCAATGGCAGGCGCCCGATGTAAGTAAATATAAAAACAAAACCTTTAATGGCTATCACCGAAGTGATGACAAAGTAGGCACAGCTAACTATTGGTTATTTATTCCAACGGTGTTTTGTGAAAATAGAAATTTAGATGTAATCAAAGAAGCCTTGCATTATGCATTGGGTTATACGATTACCGATAAGTACAAAGCATTTGCAGAACAGGTGGTAAATAATATTGGTCAAGAAAAAAATATATTGATAGATGAGCAAACGGCCAATGCACCCCAACACAAAAGAGTTTTTAAAAATATAGATGGCATCAAATTTTTAAACCACAATGGAGGATGCGGTGGCACCCGGCAAGACTCTGCCACCCTAAGTGATTTATTGGCTGCCTATGCCGATCATCCCAATGTAGCAGGCATTACCATGTTAAGCTTAGGCTGTCAACATTTGCAAATAGATGATTTTAAAAAAGAGCTAACCACTAGAAATCCAAAATTTAATAAACCATTACTTGTTTTTGAACAACAACAATCACAAAGTGAAGAGCAATTAATTAAGTCAGCCATACAATCTACCATCAAAGAATTAATTGAAGTTAATAAAATAGAAAGAAAAGAAGCTCCCTTAAGTAAATTATGCATTGGCGTAAAATGTGGAGGCAGCGATGGCTTTAGTGGAATATCTGCCAACCCAGCGGTGGGTCATGCAGCAGATTTATTGGTGGCATTAGGCGGACAAATATTATTAGCAGAATTTCCAGAGTTATGTGGTGCCGAACAAGAATTAATAGATAGATGTGTGGATGAACCAACAGCCACTAAATTTATTCGATTGATGGAAGACTATAATAAAATGGCTCATGCAGTAGGTAGTGGATTTCATATGAATCCCTCCCCTGGTAATATTAAAGATGGTTTGATCACTGATGCCATCAAAAGTGCAGGCGCTTGTAAAAAAGGAGGCACTGCGCCAGTTGTGGATGTTTTGGATTATACCGAACCAGCTACCAAAGCGGGTTTGAGCCTGGTGTGTACGCCAGGCAATGATGTCGAAGCCACCACAGGAAAAGCGGCAAGTGGAGCAACATTAATTTTATTTACAACTGGTTTAGGCACACCAACAGGCAATCCAGTTTGCCCAGTAATTAAAATTGCTACCAATACGAAGCTCGCCAATAAAATGTCAGACATTATCGATATCAATACAGGCGATATTATTGATGGCATAAAAACCATCGAACAAATGGGAGAAGAAATTTTAGCGTATTGTATACTTGCAGCCAGTGGAAAAGTGATTCCCAAAGCAGTGCAATTGCAACAAGACGATTTTATACCATGGAAAAGAGGTGTATCCTTATAAAAATAAAAATGAAACAATATGTTTTTACTTACTAATAAAATAGCAGTAGTAACTGGCGGAGGAAGTGGTATTGGAAAAGAAGTTTGCTTGGTATTGGCAAAGCAGGGTGCCAAAGTATATGTACTGGATTTAAATAAAGAGCAAGGTGAAGCAACGGTACAAGAAATTGAAAAAAATGGAGGACAAGCAAAAGCAGTAGCCATTGATGTGACCGATCAAGCAGCCATGAAAAAAACCTATGTAGAAATAGGTAGTATCCATATCATGGTCAACTGTGCAGGCATCTCTCATATTGGCAATGCAATTAATACGAGTCAAGAAGATTTTGAAAAAATATTTAACGTGAATGTTAAAGGCGTGTACAATAGTTTGCATGCGGGTATACCTGTGATGCAAAAATCGGGAGGAGGTGTTATTGTAAACATAAGTTCGGTGGTAGCTAAAGTAGGTATATCGGACCGCTTTGCTTATGGTATGAGTAAGGGTGCAGTGCATGCCATGACATTAAGTGTAGCTAAAGATTTTATCAAAGAAGGCATTAGGTGTAATAGTATTTCACCAGGCAGAGTGCACACCCCATTTGTAGATGGATTCTTAAAAAAGAATTACCCAGGCAAAGAAACAGAAATGTTTGAAAAATTATCAAAAACACAACCTATTGGAAGAATGGGTAAACCCATTGAGATTGCGCATCAGGTTTTGTATTTATGCAGTGATGAAGCAGGTTTTATAACAGGAAGCGATTATTGCATTGATGGAGGGTTTACCACTTTAAACAGTTAAGAAATATAAAATAGATACAATGAAATTAATAAGATTCGGAAAAGAGGGACAAGAAAAACCAGGTGTACATATAGATGGAACCAACTATGATGTAAGTACATTTATAAAAGATTACGATGAAAAATTTTTCACCCACCAAGGTTTGGAAAAATTAACAGAAGTAATAGCCAAAGAAAAATTGACCTCCATAGATAGTAAGGAAAGAATAGGATCAGCAGTTGCAAGGCCTTCAAAAATATTATGCATTGGATTAAATTATGCCAAGCACGCTAAAGAAACAGGAGCGGCCATTCCAACGGAGCCTATTTTATTTATGAAATCCACCACTTCTTTAACAGGCCCATTTGACAATATCATCATCCCAAAAAATTCAGAAAAAACAGATTGGGAAGTAGAGTTAGCGGTAGTTATTGGCAAAAAAGCAAGTTATGTAAGTGAAGCTGCTGCGATGGATTATGTAGCAGGGTATGTGCTACACAATGATGTAAGCGAAAGAGCATTTCAATTAGAACGTGGTGGTACCTGGGACAAAGGAAAAGGTTGTGATAGCTTTGCACCATTGGGTCCTTGGATGGTTACTAAAGATGAAATTGCGAACCCGCATAATTTAAGATTGTGGTTAAGTTTAAATGGGAAGATGATGCAGGACAGCAATACTGATGATTTAATATTTAATATTCCACAACTTATATCTTACTGCAGTCATTTTATGACTTTACTACCTGGCGATGTAATCAGCACGGGAACCCCTGCTGGCGTTGGCTTAGGCTTTAGCCCCAATATTTATTTAAAACCAGGCGATGTAGTAGAATTAGGCATAGACGGATTAGGTACAAGCAAACAAACCGTAGTTGCATATCAACCATAAGAATTAGCAAGCATGAAAATAATTGACACCCATCAACACTTTTGGAATTACGATGCCACAAGACATGATTGGATCAATGAAGACATGAGGGCTATTAGAAAAGATTTTTTACCAGAACAATTAGCCCCCCTGTTAAAAGAAAATCAAGTAGAAGGATGCGTTAGTGTACAAGTAGATCAAACAACTGAGGAAACAGATTTTTTATTGGCACTTGCCAAAGAGCACTCATTTATAAAAGGCGTGGTAGGCTGGGTAGATTTGCGAGCAGCCAATTTGGAAGATACATTAGCAAATTATTTGGATGTAAAAGCACTCAAAGGATTTAGACATATTATACAAGGTCAAGCACCAGGGTTTATGTTGCAACCAAAATTACTACAAGGTTTAAAAAAGTTAGCAGTACATCATTATACCTATGATTTATTAATTTATGCGCATCAATTAAAAGAAGCCAATGAATTAATTAAACAAGTAAACGAACTACCAATTGTAATAGATCATGTGGCCAAACCAACTATTAAAAATAGGGAGATCGAAGATTGGAAAAAAGAAATCACTGCGCTTGCAAAATATCCAAATGTGTATTGTAAAATAAGTGGCATGGCTACGGAAGCCCATTGGGAAACCTGGACCATGGCCACTTTAGAGCCTTATTTAGATACGGTGGTAGCTGCTTTTGGACCCGAAAGAATTATGTTTGGAAGTGATTGGCCAGTTTGTTTAGTCGCAACGTCTTATTCAAAATGGTTAAAGGGGGTACAAAAATATTTCAATACTTTTAGTAACACAGAACAAGAAGCTATTTTTGCAGGCAATGCAATAAAATTTTATAAACTTTAAATTATGGACTTACAACTTCAAGGAAAAATAATTATCGTATCGGGCGGTGCAAGAGGCATTGGCGAAGGTATTACCAATATACTCGCAGCAGAAGGCGCAATCCCTATTATCATAGGCAGAAGTGAAGAACATAATTTGGCATTGGTCAAATCCATTCAGCAACAAGGTTATCAAGCCGATCAGGTAGTAGCAGAATTAACCCATCCAACTGAATGTGAAAATGCCATCAAAAAAATAATTGCAAAGCACGGTACTATTGATGGATTGGTGAATAACGCTGGAGAAAATGATAGCATCGGTTTGGAAAAAGGCAACTATGAGTTGTTTATGAAAAGCTTGCATAAAAATGTAGTGCATTATTATTTATTGGCACATCATGCACTACCCTATTTAATAAAATCAAAAGGCAATATAGTCAATATCAGTTCCAAGACTGCCGAAACTGGACAAGGAGGAACTTCTGCTTATGCTGCAGCCAATGGAGGACGCAATGCACTCACCAGAGAATGGTCAGTAGAATTATTAAAGTATGGTATTCGTGTTAATTCGGTCATTGTCGCAGAATGTTATACTCCATTGTATGAAAGGTGGATACAAACCTTACCTAACCCAGCAGAAAAATTAAAATCAATTCAAGATAAAATTCCATTGGGCAAACGTTTCACCACCAAAGAAGAAATTGCCAATACAGTAGCTTTTTTACTATCTGAAAAATCAAGTCATACCACGGGGCAATTATTATATGTGGACGGTGGTTATGTTCATTTAGACAGGGCTTTGGAATAGAATTGGAATAATTTACCCCTTTTTAGCTCCTTTTCATTTTGAGCAAAATGACCTTATTTTAACCAAAAACGGGTCAAATTCTAATAAAAAGGACAAAAAAGTCCAAATTAATAGCAAAATCAACAAAATTGGTTGTACTTTTATATTAGTTGCATAACTAACTATATGTCAAACAACCAATTCAAAAGAGGAGAACTCTACAGCGTCATTAATGGCATGGCCACCACGGCCGTTGCCCGTCGATTACAAAAGAATTTTAGAAAGGCAGGACTCGATATCACCATCGAGCAATGGTCTGTTTTATATCATTTATGGAAAGAGGATGGCCTAAGTCAATTAGAATTAGGCATTAGAACTTTTAGAGACAAAGCAAGTACCACCAGGCTCATAGATAATTTAGAAAAACAAGAACTGGTGATTCGTGTAGCGAGCAAAGAAGATCGTAGAATTAATTTGGTGTATCTAACTGATATCGCAAAACCATTGCAACAAATTACTTATGAGTTAGCGAATCAAACGATGAATGAAGCATTACTTAATATTACTAAAGAAGAGATTGAGGTGGTCAAAAATGTTTTACAAAGAGTATATGATAATTTAACGAGCAAAGATTTAATCTAATTTAAACGAAATAGAAAAATACATCGAAATTTTAAAAAATATTTTATGGAAACGACTAAGACAGTAATTAAAGGCGGTGAATGGATCATCAAAGAAGTGAGTGCTGATGAAATATTCATTCCTGAGCAATTTAATGAGGAGCAAATTATGGTACGCGATATGTGTACTCAATTTGTAGATACAGAAGTATTGCCAGTGGCAGACCGTATTGATAAATTAGAGCCAGGCTTAATGCCTTCCCTATTGGAAAAAGCAGGCGCACTGGGCTTATTAGGCATTACCGTACCAGAAGCCTATGGTGGATTGGGAAAAGATTTTGTTACTTCTGTAATTGTTGCTGAATATTTAGGAGCGGGTTATTCTTTTTCTGTGGCCAATGCAGCGCATTCAGGAATAGGTACTTTACCCATTTTATATTTTGGAACAGAAGCGCAAAAACAAAAGTATGTCACCAAATTAGCAACAGGTGAATTTAAAGGTTCCTATGGATTAACCGAACCCAATAGTGGCTCAGATGCATTAAGTGCAAAAACCACTGCAAAATTATCAGCCGATGGAAAACATTATATCATCAATGGACAAAAATGTTGGATCACCAATGGAGGTTTTGCCGATGTGTATACGGTATTTGCAAAAATAGATGGAGAACAATTTACAGCTTTCATTATCGAAAGAGGAACCGAAGGATTTACACAAGGACCAGAGGAACATAAGATGGGCATTAAAGGATCCTCTACCGTACAATTGTATTTTCAAGATTGCAAAGTGCCAGTTGAAAACGTATTAGGTGAAATTGGCAAAGGACATATTATCGCCTTTAATATTTTAAATATTGGGCGATTAAAATTAGGATCAGCCACCATCGGTGGTGCTAGAAGGGCTTTAAGCGAATCGGTACAATATGCAAAAGCAAGAGAGCAGTTTAAATTACCCATTGTAAAGTTTGGAGCCATCCGACATAAGTTAGCCGAAATGGCCATTCGTTTGTGGGTAGGTGAAAGTGCATTGTACCGAGTATCCTACAATATAGATGAGCAAGAACAAATTTTAATGGCCGCAGGTAAAACCTTATCTGAATCTTTATTAGGTGCCGCCGAAGAATATGCCATAGAGTGTGCCATCTTAAAAGTGTTTGGAAGTGAGGTATTAGATTTTGTAGTGGACGAAGGCGTGCAAATACATGGAGGCAATGGATACAGTGATGAATATGCTATTTCAAAAGCTTACCGCGATAGTCGTATCAACAGAATATACGAGGGCACCAATGAAATTAATAGATTGTTAACCGTGGACATGGTATTAAAACGTGCGATGAAAGGCAAGTTAGATTTAATGGGGCCAGCTATGAATGTTCAAAAGGAATTAATGAGCATTCCCGATTTTGGTGTTGGAGAAGATACCCCATTTGCCAAAGAAAAAGAAGCCATTGCTAATTTTAAAAAATGCATTTTAATGGTAGCAGGTGCTGCAGTACAAAAATTAATGATGACCTTGAATAAAGAGCAAGAAATATTAATGAACATTGCGGATATGTCTATCATTACTTATCATGCGGAGTCGGCATTGTTAAGATTAGAAAAATTAACTGCGATGAAAGGCGAAGCTGCGGTGGCAGTGCAAGCAGATATCGTGCGCACTTATATTTATGATGCAGCCGATGCTATTAATAAAGCAGGAAAAGATGCTGTGAATGCTTTTGCAGAGGGGGATGAATTACGCATGATGAATATTGGTTTAAAAAGATTCACCAAAGTAGACGCTTTTAATAGCAAAGAAGCCCGCAGAAGAATTTGCGCTCAATTGGTAGCAGACGATGGCTATAAATTATAGTTATTAAATAATAACTACTTAGGCCTTTATTGTTTTATAACCTAATTTTTCGGGCGTAATAGGTAAATCTCTTACTCTTTTGCCAGTAGCATTATATACTGCATTAGCCACTGCTGCCGCAAAACCAATTAAGGCAATTTCACCAATCCCTTTGGCTCCAATTTCATTCATATGGATGTCTGGTTTATTAACAAACCAAACATCAGTAGGTGGAATCTGAGAATGCAAAGGAACATGGTAAGCGCCAAAACTTGCATTGATAATTTGACCAGTCAATTGATCTATTTCTACTTTTTCAGTCAAAGCCATTCCAATACCTCCCACCACACCACCAAGCATTTGACTCCTTGCTGTTTTAGGACTTATGATTTTACCTGCGTCACCTGTAGTGACTACATTTAAAACTTTAATGCTTCCGTCTTTTGCATTTACAGCTAATTTTACAAAGTGCGCTGAAAAAGAATTGCTCGTGTATTTAAGTTGTTCTGCATTTTTCCCATTAGAATTAATGGTTAAATCTATTTTTTCTTGATTGGCTAATTTTAACAAAGCCACTAAATCAATTTTAATAGAAGCATTCGTTTTCGAAATTACCATTTCATTTTTAACTTCCAAAGCATCTGCAGAAGTTGTAGCAAAGGCTGGCGCATATTGAATGGCTAATTCTTTTAATTTTTGTTGTAGCGTTTTGCATGCTAGGTCTACGGCAGAACCTACAGTAGAAGTAGTGCCAGAACCTCCTTGCGAAGGGCCTGGAGGTAAATCTGAATCACCCAGCTTAAACTTAATTTTTTGAATAGGCATTTGCAAAGCATCAGCAGCAATTATAGACATACTTGTCATGGTACCTGGACCCATATCACTCACAGCACACTCTAATAATAATTTACCATCATTACTTAAAACTATTCTCACCGAGGCTGAACCCTTGCCTGCACCAAACACACCCACCGACATGCCATAACCAATAAACCATCCATTTTCTTTAACAGTACCTGGTATGGATGGACGATTTTTCCATCCAATTTTTTCCATCCCATAAGCATAACAATCTTTAAGATTGATGTCCGAGAAGGGTAATTTATTTTCAGGATTAATGGTAGTAAAATTTTTAATTCTTAATTGAATCGGGTCTATTTTTAATTTATAGGAAAGCTCATCAATAGCCGACTCTAATGCAAAACAGCCGGTTGCTTCACCAGGGCCTCTCATCCAAATAGGCGTACTTAAATCCAATGGAAGTAATTGATACTTAGTATCTACATTTTCACATGCATATAAAAATTTAGAAACATCAACTATGCCTTCTCTAAAATCTTCATACCTCGAGGTATTGCTAATGGCTTCATGTGAAATACCAATAAAATTTCCAGCAGCATCTGCGCCTATACCTATTTTTTGCCAACTCTGCGGACGATACCCTACCAAAGTAAACATCTGTGGTCTTGTAAGTACTAATTTTATAGGACGATTTAATTTTTTAGCAGCAATACAAGCAGCAGGTACATGTGGCCAACTTCTCAAACCACTCCCAAATCCACCACCTACATTTTCAGCAATCACTCTTACATTTTTATCGGGCAACCCAAAAGTTTTTGCCACGGTAGATTGTGTACTCTTTGGCCCCTGTGTTTTATCATACAAAGTAACTTTATCCTCCGCTTCCCAATAAGCAATAGTAGCAAAAAGTTCCATCGCATTATGAACTTCTAAAGGAATATTGTATTCGGCATCAATGAAAAAATTGGCTTCTTTAAATTTTTTCTCTGTGCCTCTTTTATAATTAACTGGTCCTTTTAAATTTGCAGGATCTAATCTTGCTTTGTCAAAATTAGTTTCAAATTTCTCCACTTCATAGTCTGCTTTTACAAAACGAATGGCTGCATTGGCATTTTCAAAAGTATCCGCAACCACCAATGCAATGGGTTGTCCAAAAAAACGAACTTTATTGTCATACAAAATCTTGTACCCTCTCCACTCAAAAACATTTTTAGGTCGCTCTGCTGCATTGGAAATGTAACCAGGTACAGCCGGGCAATTACCATAATAAATAATATCTAACACACCAGGCATAGCTAAGGCTTTACTGGTATCTAAGTTTTTTATGGTTCCTTTAGCAATGGTACTGGTCACAAAAACAGCATAAGCCAAATTGGGTAAATTATGTTCTGCAGTGTATTTAGCTTTACCAGTTACTTTGTCCGCACCATCTACCCGCTCGTCTTCTAAAAATATTGTATTGTAATTATTCGACTTCATAAGATTGAATTAAAGTAATTAAATTTTAGCACCCGTTTTAGCCACTTCTTCTATGGCATCAACAATGTTTTGATAGGCGCCACATCTACAAATATTAGTATCCATATAGGTTTGAATACTTTTTCTAGACTTAGCGTTCCCTTCTCTAACGCAAGCCACTGCAGACATTATTTGACCAGAAGTACAATATCCACATTGGAAAGCATCATTTTTTAAAAAGGCTGCTTGCATAGGATGTAAGCTTAGTCCATCACTTAAACCTTCGATCGTAGTTATTTTATTATTTTGATTACTCAAAGCCAATTGTATACATGACTTAGTTCTCTTGCCATTAATGTGAATGGTGCAAGCGCCGCACTGTCCCATCTCACAACCTTTTTTAGTACCTGTATAAGATAAATCTTCTCTTAATAAATTGAGCAATGTGGTTCTTGCATCAATTTCGAGGTTCATTAATTTGCCGTTAATGGTAATAGCTAATTTTTCCTTGGCAATAGGTAATGGAACAATTGCATCCATTGCATAGGTTTTCACCAAACAGGCAGGGGTCATATATAAGGCTGCTATAGAAGCCGATTTTTTTAAAAAGCCCCTTCTGCCATCATGCTGATTACAGGGTTTCATAAGCTTAGGTTTGATGTAATTTACGATTGATATTTTATACAATCTTCACATTACGCGAAAAACTTTCTTCTAACGAGATTAAGGTTTCGGTACGTTCAATGCCTTTAATTTTTTGCAGTTCATCATGCAACACAAAACGAAGTTGTTGAATGTCTTTACAAACAATCTCCACAAACATGCTATAATTTCCAGTGGTATAATTAACGCGCACTACTTGAGGAATATTTTTTAAAGCCAATGCAACAGTATCATACATAGAACTCTTCTCTAAATAAATACCAATAAAAGCAATGATGTCATAACCCAAAACTTTTAAGTCCACGGCTAGTCGTTTGCCTTGTACAATGCCTAGTTCTTCTAATTTTTTAATGCGCACATGAATGGTACCGCCCGATACAAAAAACTGCTTGCCCAAATCGGCATAGGACACTTCTGCATCCTGCATCATGGCTTGAATAATTTGCAAATCAAGATTGTCAAGGCTTTTGTCAACGTTTAATTTGGGGTTAATTTTAGGCTCCATATTTATATAATTTTAAATAATAAGGCAATTTATTAATATTTTTCTATATTTTAAAGATTTTAGTTAAAATATTTGCAACATAAAGTCCATTACGTTAGTTTTACTCTATCAAATGAATGATAAACCACTCAAATGATGAGTTCTTACATACTGTGGGGTGATGAAATTTTGGCAAACATGCCTCCTCGTCTCGGAGGTGGGGATAACGGGATAAACGAAACATAGAGCCATCTAGAAATAGGTGACCAGGGTAGACCACTCAACTTTGTGTTTTAGCTAACTGCCTCATGGAGGTTCGATCCCTCCCCCTACAGCTACTATAAACCCTTTAATTCATTAATTTGTAATGTATTAAAGGGTTTTTTATTTTTACAAGTTTCACTAAAATTATTTTTCTTTAAAGTTTTACCATCTTAAACTATTAGGCTATTTTATAATCATTTGAGGTAAGTCTGATGTTTAATAGTTTAGGTCAATGAAGTCCCTATTATCGTAACTTATTTGAAATATGGGCCAATAAACAATATTTCCCAGCCTATGATTCAAAAGTACTCATTCAAAAAATGAATAATGAACAATTAATACTAAAAACACATTAACTGTTATTTAAAAAAAATGGGATAAATTTAAACATGAAAAGAAAAGCCTTTATAAAAAATTCAGCAATAACAGCCTTTGGGATTTCAGCATTTGGAATAAAAAATTCATTTAGTAATAGTATGGCAACTGCCGATACTTTTAAAGTGAATTCTAATCGTATATCAAATCGCATATTTGAATTAGCGAAATTTGGTTTGGACGACAAAGGACGCGGCTACAGGGTTGCCTATACAAAAGCAGATATAGAAGGAAGGGCATGGTTCATGGACTTGATGAAAAAAGCAGGGTTGAATCCAATTATTGATGCTGCAGGAAATATTATTGGAAAACGTAAGGGAAAGAACGCTTCATTAAAACCAATTGCTTTTGGCTCGCATATTGATATGGTACCTGACGGAGGTAATTATGATGGCACGGTAGGTTCAATAGGTGCATTAGAAATAATAGAGATATTAAATGAAAAAAATATAATTACAGATCATCCGCTTGAACTAATCATTTTTGCTAATGAGGAAGGTGGTACTATTGGGAGTATTGCAATGGTTGGAAAATTAACTACGGAAGGTCTTCTCCAAAAAAGTCAATCAGGATTAACTATGGCGGAAGGAATAAAAGCCATTGGTGGGAATCCTGATAACATTCAGTCATGTATTAGAAACAAAGGAGACCTTTATGCTTGGTTGGAATTGCATATTGAGCAAGGAGGAATTTTAGAAAGTGAAAAATTAAATATAGGGGTAGTAGAAGGTATTGTGGGGCTTAGACATTGGATAGTTACATGGGAAGGTTTTGCAAATCACGCGGGTACTACCCCAATGAATAAGAGGCAGGATGCGTTATTGGCAGCATCTAAATTTATCATTGCAGTAAATGAAGTGGTGAATAGTGTAGAGGGAAATCAAGTGGGTACGGTAGGGAAAATGACGTTACAACCTGGTGCCTACAATGTAATCCCGGGCAAAGTAGTGCTAGGTTTAGAAATTCGTGATTTGTCAGATGATAAGATAGATATGCTCTTTGCACAAATTGAAAAACGTGCGGCAATAATTGCTAATGAATCTAAAGTAAAAGTAATATTTGAATTGCAAGCCAATGCTTCTAAGCCAGCATTAACCAATAAAGTTTTACAGCAAGTCATCTTTAATGTTTCAAACGATTTGGGATTGACAACCAAGCTTATGCAAAGTGGTGCAGGGCATGATTCGCAGGAAGTAGCTTCGATAGCGCCATCGGCTATGATTTTCATACCTAGTGTTGGCGGTATTAGTCACTCACCTAAAGAGTTTTCAACCATATTGGATATTGCAAATGGAACTAATGTACTTTTAAAAACAATATTAGCAATTGATAAGGGTATAGCAGGCTTAGAAGTTGATAATTAAATTGTATTTATTAGAAGTAACAGCATAAAATAAAAGTATAGCTTTTATTAACTCACATTTAAAATTTACAAAAAACCATATTATGAAAATAATTAAACTGCTATGCATTATATTAAATATATTTTTTCTCAATATTAGCTTTGGCCAACATTATAATATATCCAACGCGCATTCTCATAATGATTACCAAAATCCCATTCCCTTTTTTACAGCCTATGATCAAGGTTTTGGTTCTATTGAAGTAGATATATTTTATTATAACGATAGCTTATTTGTAGGCCATACTTTTGGCGATATTCAAAAGAAAAGAACCCTTCAAGCCTTATACCTTGATCCTATTAAGAATAAAATAAATGTAAATAATGGATACCCCTACGCTGATAGTGTCATGCCTTTGCAATTACTGATAGATATTAAGACAGATCCCAATAGGACCATTAATAAATTAGTTCAAATACTCAACACTTATACTACCATCATCAACGCCCATAAAATTAAAATCGTCATCACAGGCAATAGGCCAAAAGTCAATGATTTTACAAGCTATCCCAACTATATTTATTTTGATGGCGATTTAGATAAGGATTATACAACAAGCGAATTAAATAAAATTGGGCTATTTAGTGCAGATTTTACCAAATATTTTAATTGGGATGGCAAAGGTATTATGGTAAACGCAGATCATAAAAAAATGGATTCTATTATTAACAGCACACATCAAAAAGGAAAAAAAATTAGATTCTATGCTAGCCCAGATGATCTAAATGCCTGGCAAGAGTTTATTAAATTAAAGATAGATTATATCAATACCGATCATATAGAACAATTAGGAAAATTTTTTAAATAATCAGAGTAGGACGTAGTCTTTTACAATAGTATGCAGTCTTATACAGCCAATAAAAAACCTACTAGGTCACTCCCAGTAGGTTTTTTTATTTTAGTTATTTTTGAAAAGCTTCTTCTACTTTTTCCCAGTCGCTGCCCAAACTATACCAGCAGTAATATGACTTAAATAAGTTGGATCAGAGAAGTCGGTAGGCATGTGTCCAAGATTCGTATAAAAGGCACGGCCTCCATCAAAATCATGGTACCATGCTATTGGATGAAATGTTCCCATTCCATTTCCAGTAACTGTGCCCCAAGCTACCTTTGGGTTATAAGAATTTTCATCAATGGATAATACTGTTTTTAAACCACTTACTTTATCAGCACTAAATTCATACCACTCATCGGTCCATTGTTTATTATTCGCAAAGCCTTCAAGCCCTGGGAAAGAGGCATCTAAAACATTTAAACGTGCTGTTTGAATGGCAGGATGAATATGAAACATTCTTCCTACTAATTGTGTGTACCAAGCCCAATCATACTCTGTATCAGAGGCGCTATGTATTCCCATAAAACCTTTGCCTGATTGTATAAAACGTTCCATTACTTTTTGCTCCTCATCGTTAAGTATATTGCCAGTGGTATTTAAAAAAATCACCACTTGATAATTGGCTAAAGTTTTATCCGTAAAGCCATTATTGTTTTCCAATAAATCAACTTTAAAATTATTTTTAACACCTAATTGTTGAATGGCTAGTACACCTGCGTGTATAGATTCATGATGCCATCCTCTTGTGGTGGTTACTAGCAAGGCATTGAATTGCTTTTGTGCCAATAAAAAATAAGAAGATCCAAAAATGAATAAACTTAATAGAATTCCCCTTTTGATAGATTTCATAGAATGATTAATTAATGATTATTAGTAAAATGATTTTTATATTATTTTTTCTTAAGTTGTTGCAAGTAAGCAATCAAATCGGCCATGCCTTGAGTGCTCATGGTTTTATACAAACCTTCTGGCATCATGGATTCTTTAAGCTGTGTGATAGATTGCACTTGGCTTGTTTTAAATTGTTCCTTGGTGCCGCCAGGAAGTTTTAGGTCAATATCGGTTTCTGTTTTGCTAGCAATAATGCCCGTAACTGTTGAACCATCTTTTAATTTAAGCGTCCACCCTTCAAAACCAAAACTAATACCTTCCGATGGATGTAAGATAGTATTGAGCAAACCTTCTTTAGGATACTTAGAACCAATTTCAGAAAGTTTAGGACCAAAATCATTTCCTTCTGCATTTACTTTATGGCATACTGCACAGGTATTGATATAAACAGTTTTCCCATTCACGGCATCTCCTTTAAGTGCATTGATACTAGATAAGGTAGGCATCACAGAAGCCGTCGCTGCCATTTGATTGGGCAAATAACTTTCTGCTTCGGCTCTTACCGAGCCACGCCAAGCGCCACTCACACTGAGCACTACATCTGGTATTAAATCCTGAGGCACTTTTTTATTTTTTAAAATAGTCAGTACTCTTTCTTCCCCATCCCAGCTTTTACCAATTTTTCCAGCCGCTTCTTTGCGTATATTTTTTTCGTATTTATCGGATAAGGCAATGGTTTGTAAAATATCGATAGATTCTTTACTACCTACTTTACTGATACTGGTTAATAGCGATTTTAATTGAGCAGTATCTTTCCCATTTAATATAGCCCATACCAATTTGCTACCTCCAAAAGAAAGTAACAAGCCTGCAGATTTTTTCCCAATGTCTTCATCCTTTTTATTAATGGCCAACTGAAGTAAATTATTGCTTTCCGATTTTATTTCATAGCGTTTTACCAAGTCAAAATATTCCTTTGTGCCATAAACTAATTTAACCACTTGTTGCAATGCTTGTTGAGCAATAGGAGATTGATTGACCGATTTTATATCTAAAGCAAAAAGCACTAATTTATTCAATGCTACATCTTTGCTTTTATTATTTTCAATCATCTTTAAAAGCAAGCCAGCTTTTAAAGGACCAGTATTAAAATCAAAGGCTCTAAAATAACGAAGGCGATCTTTTATAGCTACTTTTTCATCGGCGGCCAACTTGGCTAAATAAGGAACAGCTTCCTCTGTCCTAGCACGCCATACAATATCTTTTCCAGCAGCATCTTTCAAAGGATCTTTTACAATGGAAACATAGGCTTTAAAAAATTGATCCCATTGTCTATCTGCACCAATACCTAAAGCTTCCAAGTACCAACGGTCTTTACCATCATATTTATTGGCAAGGTTAGCCCATAAGCCTGCTGCTTCGGGAGCTGTATGATGATGAAGTGCAATAGCAACTTCTCTTCTTACTTGAACATCGGCATCATTTACTAAAGCATTTAATACTGGAGTCAAATTTTGTTTCAACTGCGCAGCAGCCCTAATGGCTACTATACGAATGTTGGGGTTATTGTCTTTTGCAGCTTGATCAATATATTTTTGTGCAGCTGCTTTAGGTAATTTTACTAAAGCCCAAAAAGCCCTTGCGCGCATTTTAGGATTGCCTGTTGAATTCCATAATTTTTCAAGATCAACAATAGATTTATCTCCAAAAGATTGTAAGCTAGTAAAAGCATGATGACGTACAGCAAGGTTAGGACTTTGTAAAGCCGCCACTGCACCAGCCGGGGTAGTATAATCTTGTTTAGGAATTACATATTTAGCGGCAGTCGCTGGAGCAACTCGATAAATACGGCCACGAGTTTGGTCGCCTGCCTGATGACCGCCTACTCCTGGATCGTACCAATCGGCTACAATCAATGATCCATCGGGGGCAATACAAACATCTGCTGGTCGGAACCATTGGTCTTTATCCCCTTTTAATATATTGATAATGTCCACTGAATAACCAGCGCCATTATTTTGTATTGAATAAGAGCGAACTACATTGGGTCCTGGATCGGAATGAATGAGTTGATCTTGAAATTTCTTAGGTAATAAGTTTCCTTCATAAACCAGCATACCTGTTGGAGAACCCGAACCTGTTTGTAATAAATTGGGCACAACCCCAGGGTCATTTAAATGCCAGTGACGAAACGGAATAGAATCTTCGATATTGGTACGATTGGCATCCCATCCAGCACCTGTCATTTCATCTTTAAATCCATAGTTGCCATAGGGTAATAAATAATTGATACGAACCCCTTTATTGCCATCATCGTCATTATCACTTTGCCATAAACTTCCATAGCTGTCTACGGCTACTTCAAAAGGGTTGCGAAAATTATTCGCCAAACATTCTACATGAGATCCGTCAGGATCGCAACGAAAAACCATACCCTGTGTATATTTTTTTGGCCCAATCTCTTCACCATCTTGGTCTAATACTGTTTTACCATTTTTATTTTTTAATGTTTTCCCTTCATTACCAAAATTAAAATACAATTTACCATCTACGCCAAAAGTAAAAGCATGTACGCCATGGTCATGCTGTTCACCACCAATACCTTGAAATAAAATTTCTTTACGATCGGCTACATCATCTCCATTGTCATCATAAAATGCCCACACATTAGGACTTTGAGAAACAATAACGCGGTTACCCAATACACAAATACCTAATGGTGAATTTAATTCTGGACCTTGATAAAACACTTTAGCGGTATCGGCTTTGCCATCCCCATCGGTATCTTCTAATATCATAATACGATCGCCCTTAGGATTAGTAGGATTGCCATTAATTGCAGGGCGATAGTTATAAGCTTCCGTAACCCAAATTCTACCTCTTTCATCCACATCAATATTAGTTGGATTTTTAAGCATTGGTTCGGTTGCCACAGTTTGTGCGGCCAAATCTTCAAAAACAGATAATCCTTTTAATGCATTTTCTGCAAGGTGTTTTTGTAGTTCGGCAATACTATCTGATTTATTATTTTTTGCATTTGAATTATCCTGGTTATTGCAGGATACAATAGTTGCAAAAAACACGAGCAAAGCAGCAGCTTTTACAAGCTTAAAAAAATCGTTCATTTGAATGGTTTTAATAATAGAAATTACATTGGTATGGGAAGTTAAAGAAAGATGTAGAGATAGCAAAGCGAAATGGCTAGGCTTTTTGCAAAACGCTAACCAATAGAGGGCAAATAGAGGTAAAATGGAGCTGGATTACTACACCTTGTTAGCATTCAAATATTGTTCTCTCATGACCTTAGCCGTTTTATGTTGTCCTGTATGGCTCCAGCCTGGTGGCATAAAAAAATATAAAAATTTATTCAGGATACCTGGTGCGTGGTAAACATCTTTTCCTAATTCAATGAATTCTCCAAAATAGGCATCTAAAAAACTATTGGGCTTAAGGGGTCTAGTAATTCCATATTCAACAACAATTTTCGCATCTTCATTTTGATAGGTCTTAAAAACCTTATCCCAAATATTTAATAGATTACAAAAATTGGTATCCATATATAAAGGATTTCTTGCATGATGTACTCTGTGATGAGAAGGCGTTAAAATAAATTTTCCTAAAAAACCAAGTCTTGCATTTTTAATGATTGTATCACCAATATGAATGAAAGAACCCCAAGTGCCGTCAATAAACATAATTACAAAAAGCATAGGAGGTGGCACTCCAGCCAATATACAAATGGAAGTCCTTATAATATCAGCATACGGACCCTCTAAAAAAAAGTGAGACCAAGAAATGGCAAGATGCATACTTTCTGGGGCATGATGGGTGGAATGTAAGCACCAAAATAGTCTTACTTTATGTCCTAAATAATGATAAATAAAATGAGCAAATTCCCAAATGATATAGCCATAGATTAACCAATACCAGGTAAAGTTGATATGAATTATAGCATACTTTTCAAAAAATCCAATACACAATATGGTCATGCCAATAGAAATATATCTGCCCAATATTGAATTAAGTACATAAGAATAAAAAGGAATCTTGTAATTGATGACATTAAATTTTTTATACAATAAACCTCTTAATAATTCAAGTATTAATACAATAGGAAGAATTGGTTGTATTACTTTAGTAATTCCATCATAAGTTAAAAGAGATGAGTAGTTGCTTGTTTTGATTAGGTTAATTAACCCATCCATGCCAAAGAAATTTTTTACTTGGTCGTAAAGTATATTAATAATTTCCATGTTTAATAATTTAGATAGAAAAATTCAAATAGAATGCTTTACCAAATTACAAAAAAATAATTACAATAAATAAAAGTTATATTGAATTAATAGAATTTAATTTCTTTCTTAAAATCTATAATGATTAGTGCGTTCCAAAATTAATATTGTTAAAAATGGAAACCCTAAGTACATCTAAATTAGAAAATTTATTTTTAGCACTTAATTGTTGATACACATTGGTATAGCCAAATTGAAAAATATTATCCTTATTTAAATAGTAATAAAACCCAGCTGAGATTCTGTTTTGATCAAAAGTATTGTACACTATACTTTTCCCATAATTAATATATATTTCGTCAGAGAGCACCAACGAAAAGCTACCTTTTTGATAATGATGCTGTGTCAAGGGAATTTGACTTAAAAAATAATACCTAAGTCGATAGGTAAAATCATAGTTGGAAGTAGGCGCATCGTTACTAGTGGTTTGTTTAAACCTTTCCTCCAGTCTTAACCATTGAAGAAATTTAGAATGCGGAGATTCTGTATTTAATTGCACCATTTGCCAAGGGCGATATTCGGCAAGATGATATTCATTAGAACCCGCATGAATTTGATCAACATAAGTTAATGCACCAACTATTTTTAAATTATTTTTGGTATAATAGGTGGCGCCTAAAGTAGATTCACTGGCTAATACAGCATTAAAATAATGATCGGTTAATTTTAGTTGAAGATCAATCCAAGAACCCCATTGTTTGGAATATCTATTTTGATTTAAATAATCCAACCAAGTTTGTTGTCCATATTGAACTTGCCTAGTTTGTGCATTTAAAAAAATGGAACACAATAAAAACAAAGAAAGTATATAATATTTAATGCTCATTAAGTGGCTTAAAATTACTAATAATTAATTTAAATAAAGAGATTTAATGATTTCTTAAATTATTGGATAGGCCCACTATTACTTACAAAAGATAAATACTTACTGTCTGGGCTCCAACTAGGTGCATTAAAAGTTCCTTGGCCACCATATAAATAAGCAATTACTTTTGGCGCTCCACCACTAACAGGCATTAAGCGTAAGCTGACTCTTTTATAAAAAGGATGATCTGTGGCATCAATGGTATTAGAAAAAGAAATATAAGCAATCCATTTATTGTCAGGAGAAACATGCGCAAACCAATTATTATTTTCATCAAAAGTTAGCTGCGTTGGATCTGTTCCATCCATTTTCATACGCCACAATTGCATATTGCCACTTAAGTTACAATTGTAATAAATAAATTTTCCATCAGGAGAACATTCGGGTCCATCTGCTAGTCCTTTTTTTAAATTGGTTAATTGAACTTCAGCGCCCCCATTAATTGATTTTTTAAAAATATTATAGGCTGGGCTTTTACTAATTCGTTGAGCCGTATACACTATTTCTTTATTGTCTTTCGTCCAACCATGTAAATAACTGGGCGTGCTGTCTGTTACTAAAATGGGGTCCCCGCCTGCGAGTGGTAAATAATAAATAGTGCTTCCGCCGCCTATGAATCCGTCCCTTTTAGAGGAGATGCCCAGCGTTTTTCCATCAAATGATATAACATGATCATTGTTATTATTAAGCACATTACCTGTATTAATTAAAGTGGAGGTCCCGCCAGTAACAGGAACCGTATATATTTTACCTCCTTGGTTAAATAATATAGTATTGCCATCAGGCATCCAATTGGGCGCTTCAAATCTGCCTTTATCTTCATATACGACTTTTCTTTTCCCATCCAATACATTTAGTATTTCTAGTTTACTACTTAATATGCCATCCTTATAGCCATTGTGAGTTTCTGGTACGGTACTTTCTATTCTTACATTCCAAGCCTCCCCTTCTTCAATCACATCTGGATGATGACTGCATATAAAAATACCGGCTAATACTTCATCTGGAATATCAATTGCACTAGTTCTACCAATCTCTTGTAAAGGTTCACCCACATTGGCTACCCTCATTATAAATTCTTTCCCGTTTCTTTCTAACTGTATAATTTCAGTAGCTGTTTTTTTAGTAAAAATTTCATCTTGTGGATCTCTCATATAGGCGCCACGCATGGTTCTCCACTGAAGGGCAGTTAAACCATCTCCATGAACTGTTGCTGTCATATGTGCAGCATCCTCAGTAGCACTAGCTCTTATCATCCATCCTATTTTGCGATGAGGATCCTTTCCCACTCCTTTCAATTTAAAATTAGCCGTTAAAATAAAATTGCCTTTTATTTTATTATAGGCATAATGAAATTCATCACGACCAAACCAAATATTATAGCCTGCTCCTTTTAAATTATAAATTTGGTCATCTTTGTTATATTGAACATCCCCCGATAATTTTGGGTTACCAATATCACTATGATTGCTAAAAATTCCAACAGTATTTTGAGCAATTACATTTGAATGAAAAAATATAAAGCAATCAGCTAAAAATATAAAAATGAAAATTCTTTTTACAGTACTAAAACCGCTAAGGGTGGACTTTTTTATTGATGGCATCGTATAAAAGTTTTAACTAAATAAATTAATGTTTTGAAGTTACATGAAATAGGCATTCCATATAGTACTTTTTATAAAAAAATACAGCATTGTTGTTTTTAGGACATTAGGGTAGTATTATTATTTAAATATTTGATTAATAATATTTTGTATATTCTTTAAATATTAAATACGTTTGAATCAAAGCACTATTGATAAGATCTAAGATTGGCATTATGTAGCTTTCTTTTGTACATTAATAAATAATTTTAAGTACCTTATATTTAAAGGTTTATAAGATAAATACCAAAATGATGACTGGATCAAAAATGATAAAAAAATAAAACAAGTCCTTATGAAAAAAAATAAGCTTGGGCGTGCCGATTTTATTAAAAAAGCTGCCATCGCCACTGCAGGTTTTTATATTGTTCCAAGAAACGTATTAGGAGGTGTAGGTTATGTAGCGCCAAGCGACAAACTAAATATTGCAGCCATAGGTTGTGGTGGCGAGGGCGACAATGATATTCAACATTTGGCTAATACGCCCAATAAAAATACCAATATTTCTTTTTTATGCGATGTGGATGAGCGGCCCGCAGCTTCCAAAAGAAAGCAATTTCCTAAAGCAAAATTTTATCATGATTGGAGAGAAATGTTTGACAAAGAAAGTAAAAACTTTGATGCCGTCACCGTAGCTATTCCCGATCACAATCATGCATTGGTTGGACTAAGTGCCATGCAATTAAAAAAACATTTGTATTTACAAAAACCATTAACGCATGATATATATGAAGCAAGAATATTAACACAAGCTGCCGAAAAATATAAAGTAGTCACGCAAATGGGCGACCAGGGTGCTTCTTGCGATGGTATGCGAACCATGCGCGAATGGTTTGAAGCAGGCCTTATTGGTGATATTGAAAAAGTATATTGTTGGACCGACAGACCCGTTTGGCCACAAGGCATTGCTTGGCCAAAAGCAACCCCACCAATTCCTAAAGAATTAAATTGGGACTTATGGTTGGGTACAGCACAAAAAACAAATTACATCGACAACTTAGTTCCATTTAATTGGAGAGGCTGGTGGGAATTTGGGACAGGCGCCTTAGGTGATATGGGCTGCCATATCATTGGACCTCCTTTCAAATTATTAGAATTAGGTTATCCAACAGAAATCTCTGGAAGTGCAAGTACTGTTTACAGTGGTATATTCAAAGAGGGTATATATTCTGAGAGTGGGCCGGTATCAAGTTCTTTAAAATTTAAGTTCAAACAAAAAAATGGGAAAGATTTGGATTTATTTTGGATGGATGGAGGTATTACTCCAGAACGTGTCAATGAATTAGATCCTGATTTAAATTTTAATGAAGCTATAGGAAATTGGCCAACAGAAAATGATTTTGAAGGCGCCACTTTATTTATTGGAACCAAAGGAAAAGTATCTTGTGGATGGGGCGGAACGCATCCAAGATTATTACCATTGAGTTTGAATAAAGATATTAATGTACCACAAAAATACGCAAGGGTAAAAGGCGAAATGGATGGACATTGGTGGCAATGGGTAGATGCAAGCATTGCAGGCTATGGAAATATGGAAGTAGATTCTCCTTTTGTGGGATATGCTGGACCATTAACAGAAACCGTATTGTTGGGAAATTTATTATTACGCAGTTTTAATATTCGTGAAAAAATTAAAAGAAAAGACCCAGTGTATGGCAATATGGAGAGCTATAAATTTAGTGGCAGGTATAAAGCATTGCAATGGGATGGAGCCAATATGAGGGTTACTAATTTTGATCCGGCCAATCAATTTATCAAAAGAGAATATCGAAAGGGTTGGGGTGAATTAAAATTATAATGACATTGCTTTTGGATTTCGTAAAATTTATTCATTGAATTACCCAAATTTTTACTACTCTTTTATATAAATCAATTTATATATTAAACTTTTAAGCAAAATTAAAGTCTAAACTTCAATTAAGTAATAATTATTTTATAACTGATTGATTTTTAATGCTAGAGGCGCCATTCATCAAAAGAAAACATATTTCAACCTATTTAGTTAAACAGGCGCTGCTTAGTTCTTTTTTACTGATTATGAGTAGTTGGATTATCGCCAGTCCTTTTCATAATAATTTAGATACCCTGCTACCAAAGAAATATCATGAACTAAATGAGATGCACACCGAAAAAGACATCACAGATTATTTTCATGCATTTACTAAAAAAAAGATTGACTCAAACAATACAAGAGATAAAAATAAATATCATCTTTCCTTATTACCAGCAGTTGGGTATACCTTACAAACTGGTATGGCAGGAGTAGTAAGCAGTAATATTGCATTTTATACACATGCCGATAGCAATGCAAAAATTTCATCTATAACCACCAGCTTTACTTATTCTCAATACAGCCAAACCATCTTCCCATTGTATGCAGACATTTGGTTAAAAAAAGATAAAATTAATTTCATTTCTGATAATAGATATATAGTTTATCCATCGAGTATCTATGGACTAGGTGGAAGAACAGACCCCAATAAAGCCCATACCATTAATTTTAGTGGCGTAAAATTGCACGATAAAATTTTATTTTCATTTGCAAAAAATTGGTACGTTGGAACTGGAATTTATTATGATCAATTTTGGGATATTACCGTATTAGATCCCGCAACAAAAAGAATTAATAAATTAATTGGAAAAGAATTAGGTACTAATGAAATTTCGGTAGGCCCGGTTTTTAGTATATTGTATGATTCAAGAACGAATCAAATTAATGCAGCAAACGGTACCTATTTTAATATAAATTTTAGAGATAACTTGCCTTTAATAGGTAGCGACCATTATTGGCAATCTTTATTAATAGATACAAGGAAGTATTTTAATTTTCCTCAGGGTTCAAAAAACACCTTGGCCTTTTGGAGTTATGAGTGGTTGACCTTAAGTGGGGCTCCTCCTTATTTATTAATGCCTGCCACAGGCTGGGATGACCAATACAACACTGGAAGAGGTTATATACAGAGTAGATTTAGAGGAAACAATATGTCTTATGTAGAAACAGAATATCGATTTGGAATAAGCAAAAATGGATTATTAGGTGGTGTGCTTTTTTTAAACGCAGAAAAATTTTCTGACGAACTTTCCACTACCTATAAATCGGTATTGCCTGGTTATGGACTTGGCTTAAGAATAAAAATGAATAAGTTTTCTAAAACAAATATTTGTATAGATTATGGGTTTGGCAACAATAGTTCTCAAGGTTTTTTTGTAAATTTAGGAGAAGTATTTTAATGGTATTAAAAAGCTAATTTAAATTGATACCAATTGGCTAAATTTTGTGGTGTGAAAGAACCGCCACCACCGCGCATTCCACCACCACCTCTTCTACCACCACCCATTCCACCGCCGCCGCCGCGCATCCCACCTCCCATTCCTCCACCATTCATTCCCCCACCTCCCATACCACCACCACTCATTCCACCTCCTCGCATTCCGCCCCCCATACCACCGCCGCCACTGCGCATTCCAGTTTCTCCTCCTGCACTATTGGGTCCTCGGTTTCCACTTCTCATAGTCAATGGATTTAAAACAATTCCTATACTTATACTTGGCGCAGTTTTAGCATTCAATGATTTATTGAAAATATATTTAAGTGGGATAATAGATTCAAATATAAGATTCCCAAATGCATCATAATTGATACCCATTTTAATGGCGCTCGTATCTGAAATGGCATAGTTTGTATTTTCCATATTAATAAAACCAAAGGTTTTAAAAATATCCTTGTCCATTAAATTTTGTTTTTTATAATTGGCTGGGGATACACTTCTATTATGTTCTCCTTCAAGTGCTTCATTCGCAGGAAAACTAAGGCCCATGGTTTTATTCTTTTTTCCCTTGGTATCTACATAAATAGAAATTCCAGCTCTTAAAATACTGATTTGAGTAGCTTGATCATTCGTAGCTACACTAACATATATATTTCTACTATCATTGGTAATATTGTATTGTAAAGCGCCTCCATCTGAACCAAATCTTAAAGGCAAACCCCAATCTTCTGCATTGCCATCTGCCAAAATAGGCGTTTTTTGAAAATTACCTAATGGGAATTCTTGAGGGCTACAATAAGTTAAAGAAAGCAATAAAATAAAACCTGCACTTAGTAAATGGATATTTTTCATAGCAAAACAAATAAGAGTTAAAAAAGAGGCCGTATTTAAGTTAAAAAATCAAAGCCCTGAAAAAACAGGGCCTTGATAACAACTCAAACTACATAATTTTAAAATTGATATAATTTATTTCCCAACTACCTTATACTTTAAAATATTGTTTTCTATAAATTCTTCAAAGTATACATTCGTAGAAGAAACAAAATATTTTCTATTATTTATAATGACAGATTTGCAATCCGTTGGTAAAGCATCAACAAGGTCACCAATAGTATATTGTTTGATTGTTGCAGCCGAAATCGTTGCTGGTAGATTGGCATTATTTTCAACCCCTGCATTTTGAACGTTTGCAACTTCTGTGGTTTCTGCAGTATTTAACACACCATTTAAGCCGGCTATTAAATACCAAATAGTTCCATCTTGTTTTACATATTCTTTATAATATGTACCATTGTACTCAAAATATTTTTCATTATTAACCACCACTACTTTAGCTTCTGTAGGAATTCTAGGAACGCTTGCGCCAACTGGTGCTTGCACTACTTCATATTGATTCTCATTTTGACGGTAATAGATTCCACTATGGTAGTAATAAGGATAACCTCCATAATTGAATCCCCAATAGCCATAAGGTAAAGCGCCTATAGAAATACCAAATGGAGGAAAGATGCTTCCATAATAGCCGCCATAAAATCCATAAAATAAGCCATTATTAAAATAATAAGGATTCCCTCCAAAACTAAGCCTCATAAAAGACCTAGGAACGTTTCGGTACATTCTACCGCCAGCCACGCCTAAACGTGCACCTCCAAAAGCACCTCCAACAGCGCCGGCACTTACATTAGATCTTACACCAACGCTGGTCGCTGCTCTTACAGTACCGCCGCCGCTAAACCCTCTAGAAACCCCTCCACCAAAGCCGCCGCCACCAAAGCCTCCACGGCTAAATCCGCCTCCTCTGCCCCCTCTTTGGGCCTCTAATAGTGTTGTACTTGTTAGGACCAATAATAAGGTAGCCAATAGAATAATTGAACTTTTAATTTTTTTCATAGTAACAGTATTAAAATTTTTATAAATCAATTTATAATTATTAGATTGTAGTTTGAATCAATAGTTTAAAGCTAAGTTGATTATACTAAGTTAAATCATTAATAAAAACGTTAACAAAAATTTTAACTGATTTAAGGAAATCTTAAGCAAAAATAGACCCTATCCATGATCCATACTTATCGTGAAAGATTAGTTCCTGAAAATGCAAAATATTCCATCTTAATTCCTAGTTGGAATAATCTTGACTATTTAAAACTTTGTATTCAAAGCATTCGAAAAAACTCCAGCTATACCCACCAAATTATTGTACATGTAAACGCTGGCGTAGATGGTACACTTGAATGGGTAGAGGCACAGGCAGATATCAATTACACTTATAGTACAGAAAATATTGGCGTATGTTATGCTTTAAATTGTGCAAGAAGTATTGTAAAAACAGATTATATCGTTTATGTGAATGACGATATGTATTTATGTCCTCATTGGGATAAACATTTACAAGATGAAATAGAAAGTATTGGGCACACACTGTTTTTTTTATCTTCCACGGTAATAGAACCCAATGCCTCAAGTAATTGTGTGATTGAAAAAAATTACGGGTCTAATTTTACCAATTTTAAGGAAGACGCTTTATTAAAAGAATATATGAATTTGGAGTTTAATGATTGGTCTGGTGCCACCTGGCCACCTAATCTATTACCCACTAAACTCTGGGATGCCGTGGGCGGATACAGTATTGAATTTTCACCGGGCATGTATTCCGATCCTGATTTTTCAAATAAATTATGGAAGGCAGGCGTCAGGTATTTTAAAGGAGTGAGTGCTAGCAGGGCTTACCATTTCGGATCAAAATCGGTAGGAAGAGCAAAATTAAATAAAGGGTATTATCAGTTCATCAATAAATGGGGTTATACCTCCAGCTTTTTAACAAAAAAAATGTTACGTCGAGGAGAACGCTTTAATGGACCATTGCCTGAATTAAATATGTCAGGTACTACAAGAATCAAACAATTATTTAAAAGAGTAAGTTCCGCCTTTAAAAAATTAGTGTTTTAATAGATTTCAAATTCCTAAGCCAGCTTAATTCTTCTTCTTTATTATAAAGTAAAGCAGTTTATATTTGCAGTATGGGGCAGAAAAAACTAATCAAATTTGCAGCTATTAAGCAGTACGAGAATGTATTGGAAAATCCACAGGCAATGCCCGGCAAATGGAATTCGTTTTTTGAAAAACTAGCTATTGGTCCCTATCCCATTTCACTAGATGAGCTTTCAGTTATAAAAAACAATACTACCACCAATCATTCAGCAATCAAACCACTAACCTTAGAACTAGCTTGTGGCAGAGGCGAATATGCGGTAGGTTTGGCCAGGATGTTCCCGAATCAAAATTTTTTAGGGTTAGATATTAAGGGAAATCGTATTTGGAAAGGGGCCAGTATCGCCAATAAAGAAGGCATCCATAATGTAGCTTTTGTAAGAACGCAAATAGACCAAATCACTAATTATTTCGATACGAATGAGGTAGCCGAAATATGGGTCACTTTCCCCGATCCTCAATTAAGATTGTCCAAAGCCAAAAAACGTTTAACCCATCCAAAATTTTTAAGACTGTACCAACAATTTTTACAACCAGGCGGTATTGTACATTTAAAAACAGATAGTCCTAATTTATACTTATTTACTAAAACAGTGATTGAACTTTTCGAACTTACTGTTATCACTGCTACCGATAATTTATACGAAACAGCCTTCGTCCAATCCAATCAATGGAATGAAAAATTATCGATTAAAACATATTATGAAGGTTT
Source organism: Bacteroidota bacterium (assembly GCA_947448725.1). Lineage (GTDB taxonomy): Bacteria > Bacteroidota > Bacteroidia > Chitinophagales > Chitinophagaceae > Sediminibacterium. Next base: position 23,486 of record CANFOM010000001.1, on the reverse strand, counting down.
AAACATTGCTAGCAGCAATCGTATTCATTATATTCAATTTAAAATTGATAAAGATTTGCCCATTGCAAAAGATGAAATATTAAAAGAACTCATCGCTGAATTTGAAGTAACGGAAACCCATGACGCCAAAAGGGAAAGAACACTTCCAAAAACAGAGGAATAAAAGATGAACTACACGCCTAAAACGAAAGATTTTTTTCAAAATGTATTTGATGTGGTAAGACTCATCCCTAAAGGTCGAGTAACCAGTTATGGAGCCATTGCTAAATACTTAGGAACAGGCAGAAGTTCAAGAATGGTAGGCTGGGCCATGAATGCCTCTCATGGTATAAAACCCAAAGTACCAGCACACCGTGTCGTTAATAGAAATGGCATGCTAACAGGCAAAGCTCATTTTGCTACCCCTACCCTAATGCAAGAATTATTACTGAAAGAAAAAATAAAAGTAAAAAACGAAACCATTGTAGATTTCGAAAAACACTACTGGGACCCAATTAAAGAATTGGGATTTTAATATAAAAACTAAGTATAATTACTCCAATTAAGCGCAATTAGTTTTATTAGGTTGCTTGATGCAAATAATAAACCAAGGTTTTCTCATTGACACATTAACAAATTCAATTCAGAATAGAATTACAGGAGATAGTTTTAAAACTAATATTGTATTATTAGATAAAAAAGATATTGAAAAATTGAGAGGTAATAAAAAGTGGTTATTTGATTGGGTAAAAGAATTTAATACTAATGGGCGGTTTGTGTATAAATTAACATTAGAAAATAATAAAAATATTACCCAGGGTCTAATTAGTATAAGTATACAATCTGATCATGTATTTATGGACTTGCTTGAAACAGCCAATTTTAATAGGAATAAGCATAAAATGTATTTAGGAGTAGCAGGTAATTTAGTCGCATACGCCTGTAAAATGTCTTTAGAATATGGATTCGAAGGATACATATCTTTTAATGCTAAAACAAGTTTAATTAAGCATTATGAATTAACTTTAGGAGCAGTTAATACAAGTGGCCAAAAAATGATCATTAACCCAATAGAATCTTTAATACTTATCAATAAATATTTCCCAAAAAATAGTTAGTTATGAAAAATATTATTATTGAACCGGCAGGTGTTGATTTTTTAATAGGGCCTAGCAAAATGACTAAAAAAGATTTTCAAGAAATTAGTGCTTACATAAAAAAGCATAAATCTGAGAATCTAAAGTCTACAACTAAAGTTAAAAAAATAGTAAAATCTACTAAACCAAATTAAATCTACAACTACTAGTAGTAGTGAATTATAGTTTAGGAATAATAAGGCTTAATCATCATGTATACCAAGGGGCCTGTCACAGCTACATAAAACCAAATAGGCCACATTCTTTTGGCTTTTCTCTTATGATCGGCATATTCGCCAGTTAAACCACGATACGCTGTAAATAATATAAAAGGTAAACTTGTGGCAGCTAAAATAATATGTGTCGCTAATAATAAAAAATACAAACCTCTTGTATTCCCTACTACCACTAGTTCTGCAGCACTTACTAGTCCATCATGATCCGTATCTCCAAACTTAGTTTCGCCTGCCAATAGATGGTGGGCTATATAAGAAACTAAAAAAAGTACGGATAATAATAATGCGGTAAGCATAATATTTTTATGGGCTGTATAATTTTTTTGTTTTACTGCAATCAAAGCAGCTACCAATAAAACCGCCACGGTTGCATTTAAGAGCGCATTGATTAATGCAAAAATATGTTTGTCAAAAGGCAATTCAACAACCAATGTAAATTTGCTTAAAAATGTTACTGCCCCCAATACCACCACCGAAAATATTCCTATTAATAATTTCGCTTGCTTGTCATTCTTTTTCATTACAGGTGCTAACATAAATCAATATTTTGGGGCTATAAGTTAATTTCAAATTTTATCTTTCTACCATGAATTGCAAAGTAAAAACTTACTTTAAAATGTTGTTTATTTTGTTTTAGGTTTATTAAACTTTGTATTAAAATAATAAACAAATCCACTCACTAATACAGCTATTAATAACCACAGCCAACTAAGGTCAATAATCTGTTGGAATACTTCATTTCTTTTTGTCTTGTCTTTCTCTAACATTAAATAACCCACATCTTTGGCCAATTTTAAAATCGAGGTCGAATCTAAGCCATTGTAATAACCACGTACTTGCATTTTTTTATCAATCAAAATAAAGCGACTGGTATGTACAAAATCGGGGTTAATGAGCTCTTTGCTAAATTGATCTACTTTTAATTCTTCAAAAGCAAATTTGTAAATAGAATCTCTATTGCCAGTAAGCAACCACCAGTTATCCGAAATCACGCCCATCTTATTGGCATAAGCTCTTAATGTGGAAACGCTATCTCTAACAGGATCTACACTAATAGACATAAACTGAACAATAGAAGTATCTACCCTATTGCGCACATCGCCACCTCTAGAAAAAGAGCGCTGCAACTTGCTCATATTACCAGTAAGCTTGGGGCAAATACTACCACAGCTGGTAAAAAATAAATCAAGGATAATAATTTTTCCATGTTGATCGTATATAGAAACGGTATCACCTAATTGATTGATCAGGCTGATGTTTTTGGTGGTATGCCAAACACTGTCTGATTTTTGTTTGCCATCTACCACCTGCTCTATCACCGTGTCTAATAAATAATGCCTAGGCATCACCACCGCATGGTCACTGGCCGATTTTAACCACAAGTAACATGCAACAGGAATAAAAAGGGCAATGATTAAACCGTAGAAAGATTTTTTTGACATTTTATAAATTTAAAAACCACCTCTAGGATCGGGGTGGTTTTAATTATTTGAAAAGGGCCTCGAGCTCCTAACTTAAGAATCATATTAATGCTTCTCAACAGGTGCGCTAGGCGCAGGTATTTCTTTCACTTCAGTAGCCTTATGTTTAGTAGCGCCATGTTCTCCTTCTTCCTTCTTCTCTACTTTAATGGTAGCTTGTTCTTTAAAATAAGGATCATAATTGTTACGTAAATTTCTGAAGGAATTACCATCCCATAAAAAGGCAGCAATAAACCAAACAAATAACATCAAAGGCACGACAATTGTCATGATTAAGTTTTTTACCTCATGCTTTAAGTGCATAAAGTAAGCAACAATATAAAAAGCTTTTGCCATCATCAAAATAACAATGGTTCCTTTAACAGCTAATTTTAAACCAACAGAAGTCATTCCTATCATCCAAAATCCTAAAATCAATTCGATAATTGTAAATACCGATAAGATGATGGTTACTTTTTTAATTTCAGCCATCGCCTCTTTGTTATGCGCTTCCTGATCTGTGTGTGTATGTGACATATAAATTTCTTGTGCTTGTTATAATAAATAAAAGATGGTGAATACAAATACCCAAACTAAATCCACAAAGTGCCAGTACAAACCAGCTTTTTCAATCATTAAGTAATGACCTCTTTGCTCAAACTTATTTAACAAAGTCATAATCAACATAATAATATTAATCACCACCCCACTAAAAACGTGGAAGCCATGAAAACCAGTAATGGTAAAAAAGAAGTTGGTAAAGTTCGTGCTGCTAGCCGTACCATCTGCATTTAAAAATGGATTCATACCCCACCAAGCGCCTTCGCTATGTAAGTGATTCCACTCCCATGCTTGACAGCTTAAAAAAGCAAGCCCACCAATAATGGTCCAAATCATATTTCTAACCACACCACTCTTGTCCATGTTTTTACCAGCGTGTACTGCTAATACCATGGTAACAGAGCTAATGATTAATATAAAAGTCATAATACTTACAAACACCAAGGGTGCATGCACTCCTTCTGGAGCGAATGGAAAACTTCTAAAAACTTCATTGGAATTAGGCCATCCGTTGGTTGAAAAACGGACTGTACCATAAGAGATTAAAAAAGCACCAAAAGTAAATGCGTCACTCATCAAAAAGTACCACATCATTACTTTTCCGTACTCAGAATTAAAAGGACTTTTTCCTCCTCCCCACAATTTTGCTTCATTTGGCGAAGCGGTTGTTGTTGTTGACATGTTCAATTTCTATTTCAGTGCAAAAATATTGGCTATCAAGGATATTCGTATCAAAAAACCGGCTTTTTTTGTATTTATCTTTAACAATTTTGGCCATTTACCCAATCCAATGAAGGAAGACGAAAAGGTAAATCCAAAGTATATCTACAAAATGCCAGTAAGTTGATAGCAATTGTACCGGCAAGGTATTTTCTAGGTTGTTTTTGGCCGAAAATGACTTAAAAGACACTCCAATAAGTGCTAAAACCCCACCCAAAACGTGAAATAGGTGTAAAAGGGTAATAACAAACAAAAAAGAGGCTGCCGAGTTACTTCTTGGGCCAGTTAAAGCAATATTATTGGTCTGCAAAGCCATGAAACCTTGAAGCTGCAAAATCATAAAAACGACTCCTAAAATAGCAGTAACGCTCAAAAATCCACGGTATTGGTTTTGCAAGCCTTCCTTGGCTTTTTTGACCGCCATTTGAATGGTGAAACTGCTTAGTAAAATAACAAAAGTGGAAATGAGAAACACATTGGGCAGCTCAAAATCCAACCAGTTGGCCTGACTCTTTTTTACAATATAAGCACTGGTTAAACCAGCAAACATCATCACGATACTACCAAGTCCTGCATAAAGGACCATTTTGTAGGGATGAATTTTATTTTTTTCAGCGCCTGTTTTTACATCTGTTGCCATAATAAAATATTTATAATTTATCTGCGAGTAAAGCCAAATAAACAATAGGTAAATAAATATAACTGCTAAACATCACTCTTCTTGCTGCGGGTACTCCCATATTTTGATACAAGCGAACACATTGCACCACCATAAAAATATTAGCCACTAGTAAAATCCACATACTTACATTACCAGTTAGGTTTAAATAATGAGGTAAGAAACCGATAGGAATCATTAACACCGCATACATGATAGATTGCAATGCAGTAAAACGTGTAGGTCCTTCTTTAGCAGGTAATAATTTAAAACCTACTCTAGAATAATCCGTATGAGAAACCCAAGCGATGGCCCAAAAGTGAGGGAACTGCCATAAGAATTGAATTAAAAATAAAGCCCATCCAGCGTAAGCAAAATCATCATTGCCTGCTACCCATCCAATCAAACAAGGAAGGGCTCCAGGAAAAGCGCCTACTAAAACTGCTATAGAATTTATTTTTTTTAAGGGCGTATAAATAAACGCATATAAGAATAAGCTAAAAGCAGAAAGTAAAGCGGAAGAAATATTAAAATACTTCCACATAATAACCACGCCTACTATTCCGGCAATAATAGCAAAAATATAAGCGGTTTGTTGAGTCATTCGGCCAGCAGCCACCGGCCGATTAGCCGTACGCTTCATTTGTGCATCAGTATCTTTTTCCACGGCTTGATTAATCGCATTCGCACTACCAGTAATACATAAACCTGCAAAAGTTAAAAGCAAAATCATGGACCAATCATAGGCTCTAACTGTTGGCGCCAACATATAACAAATTACACAAGTAAAAACCACCGTAAAACTTAGGGTGAACTTCATTAACTGTGCGTAATTAGTAAGCGTTTGTTTCAATTAGAAAAGTTTTTCAAAACCATGATTCAACAAAAAAGAAATTCAAGTGCATGTTTATCAAATTACAATGCCCTGCAATCAGGGCATTGTACTACTGAATATATTTTAACTAGTGTGTGTCCGTTTCATCCGCACCCACAGGAACATCTTGTGGAATGAAGTCATGTCCATCTTTACCGTAATCATAAGGCCAGCGATGTACTTCTGGTATTTCACCAGGCCAGTTGCCATGACCAGGGCGAATAGGTGTTGTCCACTCTAAAGTATTAGACTCCCAAGGATTTAGCACAGTCACTTTACGTCCTTTGAATATTGAATAGAAGAAATTAATTAAGAATAAAATTTGAACAGCAAAAACAATCATCGCTACGGTACTAATGAAACGATTTAATTCGGCAAATTGCTTAAAGCTTTCCCAAATGCTAAAATCGAAATAACGACGAGGCATACCCGCTAAACCTTGGTAATGCATTGGCCAGAAAATCATATAAGCGCCGGCAATGGTAATCCAGAAGTGAATGTACCCTAATGAATTATTTAGATAGCGACCATACATTTTAGGGAACCAGTGGTAAACACCGGCAAACATGCCAAACATACTTGCCACACCCATTACAATATGGAAATGCGCCACCACAAAATAACTATCGTGTAAATAAATATCTAAAGCAGCGTTACCTAACCAAATACCTGTTAAACCACCAGAGATAAATAAGCTTACAAAACCAATAGCAAATAACATACCTGGCGTGAAACGAATATTGCCTCTCCATAAAGTAGTTAACCAGTTAAATACTTTAATAGCAGAAGGTACCGCAATTAATAACGTTAATAATACAAACACCGATCCTAAGAAAGGATTTAGTCCTGTAACGAACATATGGTGCGCCCAAACCAAGAAGGCTAAAATGGCAATTGCAAATAAAGAACCCAACATCGCCATATAACCAAAGATAGGTTTGCGAGAATTCACTGACATGATTTCAGAAACCATACCCATGGCAGGTAATAATATAATGTAAACCTCGGGGTGACCTAAGAACCAGAATAAGTGTTGGAATAAAATAGCCGAACCGCCTTCGTTAGATAAAGCGCCAACCCCATTTACATAAATATCAGAAAGATAAAAACTAGTACCGAAATTTCTATCAAAAATTAATAAGATCATACCAGACAACAATACTGGGAAAGACAATACGCCTAATACTGCAGTAAAGAATAAAGCCCAAATAGTTAAAGGCAAACGAGTCATGCTCATACCTTTAGTACGCATGTTTAAAATGGTAGCGATATAATTTAAACCTCCTAATAAAGAAGACACAACGAATAAAGCCATCGCAATAATCCATAAGTCCATGCCCGATTTAGAACCAGGTGAAGCATCATGCAATGCAGATAAGGGAGGATAAGCAGTCCAACCACCACTAAAGGGTCCTGTTTCTACAAATAAAGAAGACAACATAACAATACTCGCAGTAAAGAAGAACCAATAGCTTAACATATTTAAAAAAGGAGACGCCATATCGCGTGCACCAATTTGTAATGGAATTAAAAAGTTAGCAAAAGTACCAGACAAGCCAGCTGTCAATACAAAGAATACTAATACCGTACCGTGTGTAGTTACTAAAGCATAATAAGCTTCGGGGGTAATTTGACCACCTTTAGCCCATTTACCTAGGATAGACTCTAACCAAGGAAAACTAGCATCAGGATATCCTAATTGCAATCGGAAAAGTACGCTCATTAAACCACCTAGTACTGCCCAAACCATACCAGTGATCAAGAATTGCTTCGCGATCATTTTATGGTCTTGACTAAATACATATTTAGTTAAGAAAGTATCATGATGTTCGTGATGACCATGATCATCATGTCCTTGACCTTCATGATTATGTAATGCTGCTTCGTGACTCATACCTTTTATTTAATAATTTTAATCTTTCTATTTTAAAATCTTAAGTGATTTTTTACTTAAGAAACTATTTTACATTTTTGCTGTGGTGGCTTTCGTGGTGCTGTCTGCCTTTGCTACCGGCACTGCGGACGGATCTTTCTCCGGGAAAGCAGTAAAGTATTGTGGCTTTTGTTTCGCCATCCACAAATCATATTCTTCTTGATCAACTACTTCAATCACCCCTTTCATAGAATAGTGACCATTGCCGCACATTTGATCGCAAGAAATTTCATAAGCGAAATTAGGGTTGCCTGTTTTTTCACGCATTTCTTTAGTGGTATAGATAGGTGTAAACCACATCGTAGTAGGAATACCAGGAACGGCATCCATTTTCAAACGGAAATGAGTTAAACCCACATCATGAATAACGTCTCTAGACCCAATGATTAATTTAACAGGGGTTCCTTTAACAACATACATTGTTTGTTCTGTTAAAATATCGTCTTGTGCATATTTATCATCCCAAATAATACCAACAGAATTGGTAGCAGGATCTATGTTCTTGTAATATTTTTTACCAAAGATGGCGTCCTTACCTGAGTAGCGGAAAATCCAACCAAATTGTTTCCCAGTTACTTCTACCACCATTGCATTCTTAGGTGGCTCACCTGTAAAGAAAAACCAGTTACGCAAACCAAACACTACGAGTACAGTAAGTGCAATAGCAGGAATAGCAGTCCAGATTAATTCTAATTTAGTGCTATGCGCAAAAAAGAAAACTTTACGATTTTTATCTTCTTGGTATTTGTAAGCAAACCAAAATAACAACACTTGGGTAATCACAAATACAATGCCTGTAATGATTAAAGTGACAAAAAGCATTTCATCTACCTTTTGGCCTTGAATACTTGCAGCCCCTTGAGCCATTTGTGTTTTACCATAATAGGCTTTATTACATACATAAATACCAACGAAGCCCAACACTAAAAAAGCAACCATCAAAAATCCATTGATCTTGTTGTTTTGTTGACGACTGGCTTCTTCACCTTTTAAAATAGATACGTATTCACTTGCTTTGGCAATTTGAAAAATTACCACAAAAATGAGGACGATAATTGCAACGGATAAATATAAACTCATAATTCGTTTTTTCTAAATCAATAATTATACTTGATGAATAATACTTTCTTTAAGGAATGGGTGGTACTTCGCAATTAAAGGCTTGCTAGCCATAGAACGCGCAACCATTAAAATCATCAACCCTACAAAGAAAGATAAAATACCAAAATCAAACCAACCCAAACTCACGTGTTCTTTCATTAAGCTACCCATCACCATTTGGTAAAAATCAATCCAGTGACCAAATAAAATAAGCACGGCCATAAACGCCATCAAAGTAAAATTACGTTTGGCAGAGCGCTTCATTAATATGATTAATGGGCAAAGGAAATTGATAAATAAGTTTAAGAAGAAAATAGGTTTGTACGCTCCTTGCACACGGTGCTTGAAGTAAACGGTTTCTTCAGGAATATTGGCGTACCAAATAAGCATGTATTGAGAGAACCATAAATAAGTCCAGAAGATAGAAAAGGCAAACATGAATTTACCTACGTCATGTAAGTGCTCGCTGTTGGACAATTCCATGTATCCTTTATTTTTCATGTAGATTAACCAAAGTGCAATTAAAGCCATACCTGCCACAAAAGAGCTAGCAAAAGTATACCAGCTATACATGGTCGAATACCAATGAGCATCAATACTCATTAACCACAACCAAGGCACAGTAGAAGCTACGGTTAAACCAAACCACACTAAGAAAAATCCAGAACGAACCATACTGCGTACATTAAATTTATGAGCAGTGTCTGCATCCATAGGAGCGATATCTGCTTCCAAGCTAATTTGACGCATTCTGTATCCGAAATAACTCCAAAGAGAAATAGTTAATGTTGTCCATATAATAAAGAAAGTAGGATTTAAGAAACCAGATTTTCCTTTTAAGATAGGATCTTTTGCAACTGCTTCAGCATCTAACCAATGGTAGATATGATGATTATGAGAAAGTACTACATAAAATAAAACCAATAAAGTAATACCACCAAAGATGGGTACTAAAGTAGAAATGGCTTCGGCAATTCTTCTAAAAGATTGCATCCAGGCAGCCATGGCCATGGTACTAAAACATAAAAAGAACATAGCAGCATTGGTCACTAAAGTCCAAAAAATACTGTTGTACATTAAGGTTCCCCAAAAATGCACTTGCTCATGTTCGTCACTGCTAAAGCCTTTGGTAAACATGCCGTATAATAATGCAGCGCCACCTATGCCAATTAAAGCATAAGACCATGTTTTAAGACTACCAGGAATTTCAAATTGCTCTTTAATAGATGCCATCTTACTTCTTTTGTTTATTCTTAATATATTTAATAATCATCCAGCGTTGACGCTTATTCAATTGTGATGCATAAGAGCCCATCAAGTTTTTTCCGTAAGCAACAGAATAAAACATTTGACCAGCAGGCATGCTCTCATATTTTACATCGCCTACTAAAGTAGCAGGTTTTGCAGGATAAGGACCATTGCCATCTTTATACAAAGGACCGTTGCCATTTAATTTAGCGCCATGGCAAATACCACAGTTCACTAAATACAAACGTTCAGCTTCGGCCGCGTCTTTTTCATTTAAAGAATCAATTGGATTGGGTACCAATTTAGAAGCATGGTAATTAGTAGTATCACCTGCTTTATCTTTTGCATAAGGAAAAGGCATTTCCTTACCACGTGCCATTGTGCCCACAACAGGAAGGTTATCGTAATGAATTCCTTTTTCAGTTAAATTGCTATGATCTGCATAAGTTTCATACGCACGACTATAAGCCATATCGGGCATATAGATCTTACCGGGCGTACGCTTTACATCGTCGCAACTTGTTAAAGCAACTACTGCCATAACCATGCTTAAAAGCAGACTCTTATTAATGTTATTTTTTTTCTTCATCGTTCTGGTTAGATTATACTTGATCTAATTATTGTTAGTGCTAAAGGGCCACTTGTTTGTTGTTATATAAATCGTCGTTCTTATCATAGGTACCAAACCACCAACCTTCTTCTGCTATTTGGATATCGGTTTCTACCGCACCATTTGATTTTAATAAGGCTACTAAATCTTCTGCATTTGTTTTTTCGGTGCACTCAATCACCATTACAAATAAATCATCGGTAGCACGTTTGTGAAAATGATGTTTTTTAACACCAGGTGCTAATTGACATAACCAACAAAAAGTCATTACCATACCTACCGCAGCAAACAAAACGGTTAACTCAAATATAATAGGAATCCAAGCTGGTAAAGCAAAGTGAGGTTTACCACCAATATTTAAAGGCCAGTCTTTGGTAAAAATCCAGCTAATAGCACTAACTGCAGTAGCGGTACCTGTAATACCATAAATAAAACCAGCGGTGTGTAAGCTTGTTTCGCGCATACCCAATGCGTGGTCTAAACCATGCACAGCGAAGGGCGTGTATACGTCTTTGATTTTATAACCAGCAGCACGCACTTGCTTTACTGCAGGGAATAAAACCTTTTCTTCATCAAAACAACCAACTACAAATTTCTTTTGTGCCATAATCTTTTTCTTAATCGATATTATAATTAATGTGCATGCGCATTATCGTGAACAAATGAATCCAAGGTTTGGGCTTCCAATTTCTCAAATTCGGGTTTGTAAGATTCACCACTTCTCTTTAACACATATTTAATTTCTGCAACCGCAATCACAGGGAAATATTTAGCGAACAAGAAGAAGCAAGTAAAGAATAAACCAAAGGTTCCCATATAAAAACCAATCTCCCAAATAGAAGGGCTGTAGTAAACAGACCAACTAGAAGGTAAATAATCACGGTATAAAGAAGTAACAATGATAACGAAACGCTCAAACCACATACCAATGTTAACGATGATACTCATGAAGAAAGTAACAAAAACATTTCTTCTCATTTTTCTAGACCAGAAAATTTGAGGAGACAATACGTTACAAGCCATCATACCCCAATAGCTCCAACCATAAGGGCTAAATAAATAAGCACGGCTATACCAAAAAGTATATCCTTCATATTTATTTTGAGAATACCAACCCATAAATAATTCTGTTAAGTAAGCGATACCTACAATCGAACCAGTAAGTACAATTACTTTATTCATTAAGTCGATGTGACCAATCGTAATGTAATCGGTTAAACCAAATACTTTACGAACCACTAATAATAAAGATTGAACCATGGCGAAGCCAGAGAAAATCGCACCAGCCACAAAGTAAGGAGGGAAGATGGTCGTATGCCAACCAGGAATTACAGAAGTAGCAAAGTCAAAAGATACAATAGTGTGCACCGACAATACCAGTGGCGTACTTAAACCAGCCAACACTAAAGATAAACTTTCGTGACGTTGCCAATGTTTGGTAGAACCTGTCCAACCAAAAGAAGCAATACCATATAATTTTTTTCTAAGTTTAGTAAAGGCGCGATCACGAACAGTAGCTAGATCAGGTAATAAACCAGAGTACCAGAATAATAAGGAAACAGTGAAGTAAGTAGAGATGGCAAAAACGTCCCACAATAAAGGAGAGTTAAAGTTCACCCATAATGGACCACGAGAGTTAGGATAAGGCATAATGAAAAACGCCAACCAAACACGACCCATGTGGAAGATAGGGAATTGACCAGCGCACATAACGGCGAAAATAGTCATCGCTTCTGCGGCACGATTCACCCCTGTTCTCCAACCTTGACGGAATAATAATAATACAGCAGAAATTAAAGTACCAGCGTGACCAATACCTACCCACCAAACGAAGTTAGTAATGTCCCAACCCCAACCGATGGTTTTATTTAAGTTCCATTGGCCCACACCATAAGTTACCTCACGGTACAAACTGTATACCCCAAATAATAAAAGAGTAACAGCAATGAAAAAACCAATGTACCATAAACGAGATGGCTTCACTTCGATAGGGCGCAAAATATCTTCGGTAACTTGGTGAAAGTTTTTCTCACCATATACCAAGGGTTCGCGCAACTGTGATTCGTACTTAATATGCATATCTACTATTTCTTAATTTTTTAATCTAAATATTTTAAGCTTCTGCTGTTTCATTAGAGTTTCTCACTTTGGTTAAGTAAGTCACATTAGGTAATACGTGTAATTGTTCCAACACATAAAACTGACGGTTCGGCGTTTCCAAACGAACTTTAGTAATAGCGCTGTGTTTATCGTTGGCGTTACCAAAATTAATGGCGTTGGTAGGACAAGATTGTTGACAAGCTACTTTCACATCTGAATCTACCATTGGACGAGAATCTTTTTTCGCATCTAATTTAGCAGCTTGTAAACGTTGAACGCAGAAAGAACATTTTTCAATCACCCCACGAGAACGAACAGTCACATCAGGATTCAATACCATTCTTGTTAAGTCGTCACCCATATTTAATACTACATCGTTTACTTCACCCACTTGATTATCAGGGAAACTATCTGCACCAGTATAATCGGCCCAGTTAAAACGACGTACTTTGAAAGGACAGTTGTTTGCGCAATAACGAGTACCAATACAACGGTTATAGGTCATTTGGTTTAAACCTTCAGAGCTATGGTTGGTGGCAGCTACTGGACAAACGTTCTCACAAGGAGCGTTGTCGCAATGTTGACACATTAAAGGTTGGAAAACCACTTTAGGATTATCCATATCACCACTAAAATATTTATCAATACGCAACCAATGCATTTCATGACCACGTAAAACTTCTGGTTTACCTACTACAGAAACGTTGTTCTCTGCGTTACATGCTACTACGCAAGCACCGCAACCATTACAACTATTTAAATCCACACTCATGCCCCATTTAATTCCTGGACGATCGTATACTGGATAAATAGTTCCTTGTGCTTCATAATTTTCTAATCCGCCGTAAGGTTTAGTTTCTGCTTCTCTATCTTCTAAAATTACTTTTGGATTTTTTGTATACTCAGCAAAAGAAATTTCTTTTACTACTTCGGTACGCACCCCTTGAGCAGTATCGTAACGGAAATGTGTTTGAGTTAAAGCCACTGGATAAGTTTCGCCAGTTACTGTTAAGGTAACATCGCTGCAACTAAAATGAACTAAACCATTTTCGATGCAAGCTAAAGGATAGGCATTTTTACCAGTACCAATTACCGATTTACCAATAGCTTCTGCGCGGCCGTAACCCACAGCAATACCAACGGTTTGAGGATGTGTACCAGGTATAATTAAAACAGGAAGTTCAATTGTTTTTCCGTCCACCGTTAATTTAACCACTTGCTTAGGCGGTTTAACTTCATAAGCATCTGCTTGACCAGGATTGGTTAAGTCGATGTTTAATAAAGATTTCGCCATCGAAGGAGATACTATAATATAGTTGTCCCAAGTAGCACGTGTTACTGGATCGGGTAATTCTTGTAACCAAGGGTTGCTTGCACCTTGACCTGCACCAATACCAACTTTTTGGTAAAGGGCTAATTCAATTTTAAGCTTATCATTAGAGGCAGCCTTAGTAGCACTTACTGCAGCCACTGCATTGTTAACCGCAGCAGCATTAATAGTAGCGCCGCTATTAGTAGAAGTAGTTGGATTCAATACACCAGCTTGAAGTGTTTTGTTCCAACCATTTTCGCCACCTAATTTAGCAGACCAATAATTTTTTAAGTAAGTAGTATAATCAGCTGCATCTCCAGACCATTTTAATAATGAATCTTGGAAAGCACGAGTTTTAAATAAAGGAGAGATCGTAGGTTGGATAAAAGAAATGTGACCAGAGATTGGTTCAGCATCTCCCCAACTTTCTAAGAAATGGTGATCGGGAATAACGAATTTACAAACTGCTGTAGTTTCATCCAATTTAGCATTGAAAGAAATAGTAGTTTTTACTTTTGCTAAACCTGCTTTTACTTTATCAGCAGCAGGCCAAGTGTAAACAGGGTTAGCGCCATAAAATAAAACAGCGTTTACTTTACCTGCATTCATATCCTCAACTAAGTTGGCAAAATCGCTATCAATACCTTGACGATAATTTAAAGTTGCCCCAAAATTAATCGTGGTACCATTGGCGCCAATGGCATTATTAATTGCATTAACAATAATTTGTTCATTTACATTGTTGCTACCCGACACCACTAAAGCAGCGCCTTTATTAGCAGTTAATGCTTTTGCAGCCGATTCAATTCCTGCTTTTAATTTAGCATCAGTAATGCCATTTATTTCACCACCATTCACTGCGCTTAATAAAGCAGCAGCTACTAAAGGCAATTCCGAAGGACGGCATAAATATTTATCATCTGCATTAGAGCCGGTCAAACTCGCCACTGTTTCAAAGTGGATATGTTTGCTCATCGCAGGATTTTTTTCATCTATTTTTTTACCCACTGCATATTGTCTAGCAAATTCAACAGGGCTTAACCAAGTACCCAAGAAATCGGCACTTAAAGAAACAATGGCTTTTGCTTTTTCAAAATGATAAGAAGGAATTATTTTTTTACCATAACTAGCTTCGTTGGCTAATAACATAGCGCTGTGAGAAACTGCATCGTAAGTAACATGTTTGCTACCCGGATGTTTTGCTAAAAATTGAGCAATGATTTGTTTGGTAGAAGGAGAAGTAATAGAACTAGTAACAATAACTGCGTCAGTATTTAATTCACCAGCAATAGCTTTATCGATGTCTTCAAAAGTAGCTTCTTTACCAGCAATACTTGGAAAACGCAAACGAGCGGTATCATATAAATCTAAGACAGAAGCTTGCACACGAGCCGAAGTACCTCCAGCAGTGATTGGACTTAAATCATTACCTTCTAATTTAATAGGGCGACCATCACGCACTTTAGCAATTACACTTACTACATCACCATCTTGCACATAAGTCGTAGCATAATAATCGGCGATACCAGGAACAATATCTTCGGGTTTGTTAGCGAAAGGAATAGCTTTTTTAATAGGCATTTCGCAACTAGCAGCCACTGCAGCTGCAGCGGTACTAAAACCAACATATTTTAGAAAGTCACGACGAGGTGCTTTAGCTTGTAAAAAACTTTCTCCTTTTTCCAAAGTAGATTCGTCTTCAACAAAAGGAAGTTCTTCCTTGAATTCGTTTTGAACTTCGTTGTTAAAAGCTTCAGAATTATTTAATTCTCCAAAACTTTGCCAGTGCTTTTTTTGCTCCATAGTAATGTATATAAAATATTACGCTTCTTTATTAATCTTTATTAAATCAACAGTGATTAGTAGTGACATTTTTGACACTCCGTACCACCAATTTTTTCTACTGTAATTCCTTTCGTGCTATCAATCTTACCGCTTTTTAAATCGGCATGGAATTTTTCATAGATGCTGTAAAAACCATTGTCTTTAAATTGAACTTGTGTGTTTCTATGACAGTTCACACACCAGCCCATACTTAAATCTGTAAATTGTTTTACTTCACCCATTTTTTGAATTTCGCCATGACATTGTTGACAAGCTACTTGACCAGCGTTCACGTGTTGCGCATGGTTAAAGTAAACGTGATCAGGTAAGTTGTGAATACGCACCCACTCGATAGGTTTAGCATTAGCCGCATCCCAAGGTTGTCCTTCGGTGAAGCCAGCGTATTTGTATAATTTTTTTATTTCGGCAGTACCATCAACTACATCACCATTTTCTCTTTTCAAAGGTTCTCCTTTGTATTCATTAATGGCTAAGTGACAGTTCATACAAACATTCACACTAGGAAGTGTAGCTTGTTTGCCTTGGTACACACCAATATGACAGTACTGACAGTTAATTTGATTAACGCCTGCGTGTACTTTATGAGAATAGTAAATAGGTTGTTCGGGTTGATAATCTTTGGAGCGACCTAGGCCCATGGCACCAACGGTAGTCATGTAACCGCCCACAATAAATAAAATTATAGAGACGAAAGCGATGTAAGCTTTGTTTCTGTAAAAAGGAACTGGCTCGGTAGCAGGGATGCCTGCTTTATCATCAGATAATTTTTTTAAGTTGCTATTAACTTGTAACAGTATTAAAGAAACAACAGCTAATATTAAAGCAAGTAAACCAAAAACCAAAGTGCTATCTCCTTCTTCAGCAGGAGCAGCAGCGGCGCCACCAACTGGTGCAGCACCAGCAGCAGGAACTGATTTGATATAACCTAAAATAGCATCGATATCTTTATCGGCTAAAGTAGGAAACAAGTTCATTGCAGTTTTATTGTACTCGTTGTACAATTTAGTTGCGTAAGGATCTCCTGTTTTTAAAAATGCAGCATTGTTTTTAATCCATGCATACAAATTCTTTTTATCAGGCCAACGATCTTCTACGCCTGCGAGTGCAGGACCAGTTAATTTTTTATTAACCGCGTGGCATGAAGCACAATTTTGTGAGAAAAGAGCTTTCCCATCTTGCGCATTCAATTGATTTCCGATAGATGAACTAAGGGTGATAAATAGGAAGATCGAAACGATCTTGGCTAGGCTTCTTAAAATTGTCATATACACAAAAAGTGTCTAGGGTGTAAAAATGTCCTCGAACGGGGGCGAAATTACTTAACAATAGGATTCAACACTAACAAAAAGGCAAGTTTTTTTTATTGAATTTATTGAGTTTCAGGGAACTGAGAAAAAAAAGGGTGACGAATGTCATAATAATGTAATGTTAGTTTGCTGTGGAGGAATTTATTTTGGAATCGGTGGGTGGTTTTGGAAAAAAAAGGCACCTTTGAGGGCTAATGAAAGGGATTCAAAAACTACAGAATAAATGGGGGGTGGGACCAGGCCAATTTTGGCTAATTATCCTAACTTTTGCCTTGGGCGGCAGTCTCAGTGGAAGGCTCTGTAGCAAAATATTGAATTTGGTGTTTTTGGACAAAAATTGGGCCTTTTGGCTCATTTATCCCCTAATTTTGACCATTTTATGGCCTTTTTCGGTCATTTTCGTGAGTTTCTTTACAGGGCAATTTGCGTTTTTTAAGGGGTATTTGGGCAGGGTTGGAGGTAGATTATTTGGATTGGGTGGCGAAGGAGAAGTAGGGGTTACTGCCGCGGCTGATGCTGTGTCTGGTTCCATTTCGACGGCAAATTTGACTCCGGCGCCTATTCATGTTGCCATATTTGCATCGGGAGCAGGGAGTAATGCGAGAAAAATTATTGAATATTTTGAGGGAGGGGGTTTGGCTGCGGCACGCATCAAAGTTTCATTAATAGTTTGTAATGTGCCTGGCGCAGGGGTGTTGGAGATAGCCAAGGAGAAAGGAATACCTACTTTAATGATTAAAAAGGACGAGTTTACGGCAACCGGATATGTAGAAAGTTTACACAATGCCGAAATACAATTTATCGTGTTGGCTGGATTTTTATGGAAAGTGCCCGAGGTATTGGTGCGCGCTTATCCAAAAGGCATTATCAATATACATCCAGCATTATTACCAAAGTATGGAGGTAAGGGAATGTATGGATCAAGAGTGCATGAAGCGGTAATAGCAGCGGGAGAAAAAGAATCAGGCATCACGATACATTGGGTGAATGAACATTATGATGAGGGTGGAATTATTTATCAAGCAAAATGTGAAGTTACTTTAAGCGACACACCCGCAACCTTAGCCAATAAAATACATGCGCTTGAGCATGCACATTTCGCGCCAACGATAGAGCGGTTGTTGAGTTAGAGTTTATTTCTATTTTTCAAATAGTTTTCTAAATTTTTTGATCGTAGGACACCAAAGAAAAGAAATACAAGTATAAAAACAATTCCACCGCCAATACTATTGTCTTTATCAAACACAGTAAAATACATTACTAAACCAGTCAATAAATAAACTGTACTTAAAATATATTTTACAGTGTTGATAGGAATTTTTTTATTTAGTAAAAATTTAGCGAAAACGATATCGAATTGCATGATTATTGAAGTTGATTTATAAATTAATAATAATGAAATCTTAAAGAATAAATTAAAATAATATTACCAGAAACGGAATAGATTATTCTATGTTCATTGTTGATTCTTCTACTCCAAAGTCCAGTTAGTTCATACTTTAATGGCTCTGGTTTCCCAATTCCTGAATAAGGAGTGCTAAGTATATTTTCTAATAAAACGATTATTCTTTTGATTATCTTAACTTGATTGTTAAGTTTCCAATATAAAAGGTCGGCTTTAGCGTTATCAGTTAACTCTATTTCCAGAGATCTTTTAATTTTATTTTGGTTGTTTTACCGTCTTTAGCTTGATGCATACTTTCTAAAAGGTGTTCTCTATTTTTCTTGCTTGATAATAAATATAAAGTCTCCTCCATTGAATTATAGGCTTCTTGCGATATCACCACTATATTACCCTTGCTCTTAGGTCTTTTAATAATAAGTTGATTTCTACTATTATTCCCTATAAGCTCAAGCTCGGTAGCCAGATTACTTCTAAATTCTGTAACGGATAGTACTTTGGTCATAAAATGATTTTGTACAAAATTACGTACATTTTCTTAATTCTGCTTGATAATTAAAGGACCCTGTTTAGTTAGGTTGGAGCGATATACATTAATCAACCAACCTAACATTACAATAATAACTATGGCGGCTAGAAATACTTTCAAACTACGAAGTAAAGTTGTTTTAATCACTTCCTTCTTAACAATATACACAACAACATTGATAAAAATTAAAAGGGGTAAAATGAATCCTATAATTATTGCAAATTTTATTAAGGCTAATGAAGGCATTGCTAATTTTTAATTTTTTGAATAAAAAAAGATAGACTGAACTATGTTTTGCTGGCAATTAGCGTTTATATAGCGCAATGGTCATAATTATAGCAACAAACAATAAGGTAAAAATTAGAGAAGATTTATTAATAATTTTTTTTCGGTAGCCAATAGTAAAAATAATCCCATACAAAATCACCATTAATGAATTCAATAAATTTTGATACTCCTGATGAATTAATTTATAATAATTCGAGATAACGTATACTATCATTAAAAGTGCATTGATAAAATAAAGTAGATTTCTTAGTTCTTTTTGTTCGGTAGTTAAGTTTGTAGTTGACATAATATTTATTTACAATATTTTAAATTGATATTACAGCTTCTATCGCTCACATAAAGATGATAGTTGGAGGCAGCCTCACATGCAATAAACAAAGCACCTCCGATAAGCGTCCATCCAAAAACACCAAAGTCAACACAATTAACTTGCTCAAGCGCGTAATTTGAACTAGCCTGATTTTTACAATTGCTAAAAATATCCAAACATCCAGCATTATCATACCTCAAAGAGGTAAATCTTTTATTATTTAAACCAATTATTGTACTAGTGCTTATTTGATTGGTAATTATTTTATTAAGATTATTTGGGGATATTTTATTTAAATTATACTTTTTTGATAACGCTACGATTTTAGATGTCATATCATCTCTTATTTTCCAGAATTCATTTTCATTTGCAAACCCCATAGTATTTGCAATTAATTTTCTAGCGTTAAGATCATTTTTTTGAACTGCATTGTTAAAGTTTATTTCAAAATCATATTGATTCATGATAGTATCTGCATGGGCATTGGACACTACTTCATTATAATCTCTTAGATCAATTACAAGAGATTTGAAAATCGAATCTTCGCTTAATGCAATCTCATTTGTTGAAGACTGAGGTTCATTTGGATATAAACTACTCTTATTGCATGCGCTTAAAAAAACACCTATTAATAGAATTGATAAATAAGAGAGTTTGATAGACCGAAGTGCATTTAGATTTTTCATACTACATTTTTTTATTATTGATTTAATATATTAAATGTAGTTAAGGAACTAAAACACAATCGCAGTATTTATACCTTTAGCAATTAGAAAATTTTCTTAACAAAAAACCCACTCGAATTGGAGTGGGTTTGAAATATTTGTTTGATCTACTTATTAAACTTTATTTTAGCCTCATCAAGTCTTTTAAAAAATGCTTCTTTATTAGCATCTTTATAATACTCTTTCAATTGTTCATTTGATAATCCATAAGTTTCTTTTGAAATCTTATCCTTAATTTTTCTAAAGAAGTTGACAGAATCAAAATTTTTTGGTACTGACTCGTTAATTTTCATAATCTATAATTTGATTAGGAGGTCTGATTTCTAATACTGTATATCTGTGTTTCAAATTTACAGAATTATAATAACTACCTTCTACTTTTCCATCTTTTTTAATTGACTTTTACTTGAAGTTTTTTTAAATACCTTGTTAATTGGTTCATCAAATAGAAATTTAGGAAAGGTAATAAGTTCTACATTCAACGCGTCTGACAATTTTGCAATGGTTTGCAGAGATAGGTTTTCTTGACCTTTTAAAACCTTGTTAATGTATTGAGGGCTTACTCCAATCATTTCAGCTAAAGCTTTCTGTGTCATCTGCTCGTTTTCTTCAATTGCGGCTAAAACCCTTAATGTAATATTGCTAGAATAGGAAAGCCATTTCTTATTTTCAATTCTAAACTTTGCATTATGCAAATAGTTGCTTTGTGTTTTCATAAAATGTTTTTAATCTACTATCTCTACTCGGGTTTCATCTTCGGGATAACAAGTCGACCATAAATCACAATCGTTTGGCACTGTAAAGATAGGAACAAATTTCATAAAATCAACTTATAGGTTTATTATTTATTTTCAACTTAAAAATAGCCTCCTACCAAATACAGTTAAAGCGTATTTATACCATCAACACATAGAATATATTTTCAATAAAAAACCCACTCGAATTAGAGTGGGTTAAGAAATATAATGGCTATTATTCCTTTTCTTTAAAGTATATTTTTAATTAATTTTTTCATTCTTTAATTCATTATACTTTTTAAAATAATTTTCTTTTGAATTATTCTTAAAATACTCCTTTAATTGATCATTGGACATCCCATAAATTTCTTTGGATATTTTTTCTTTTACTTTTCGAAAAAATTTAACTGTGTCAAACCCCTGGATTATATTACTTTTTGTTTTCATAAATTAATTATCTCTAATGGTGATAGAATTTTAATCTGATTATATCCCAGTTTCAAATTTACAGAATTATAGCCTCTAATCCTAGTTTCATTTACAATATGTTTAAAATTCCAACTTGCTAAAATATTTACTTTACTAATGGTGGCCAGTGCTATGTGGTGGCAGTCATCAAAACTAGTTGGGCCAACCACTTTTTCATTTAGATAGCAATTTGCCAAAAGATTCGACTCGTCAGTTCCATTTATAAATTCTACATTGTATTCACCCAATGAATAAAAGAAATTGCTGACTCTTAATGGGGCTAGTTTTAATTCATTTTCAGTTAAATCCGAAAGCACAACTATAATTTGATTTAACTTAACCAAATTAAATAACTTGTTGGTAATTTCTTCAAATTTATGATCAAAGACGCCACCAATAACTGAAGTATCAAGGTATATTCTTTGTTTCATGCTGCAATAATAAAAATCCTATGGAAGCAAAAACAGCGTATTTATACCTTTAGCTTTTAGAAAATTTTCTCAACAAAAAACCCACTCGAATTGGAGTGGGTTAGAATATGATGATAAACTTAAAAATGCGATCATTAACCAGGCATGCGAGAAATGTATTTCTCAATTTCTTTAATTTGATCCACCACTTGCTTAGTAGTTGGTTTGCAAGCTTTGGCTTTTCGGAAATAATCTTTTGCGGCGCGGAATTCGCGTTTGTTCATAAAAATTTGGCACATGCTTAAAAAAGCAACGGCTTCACTTTCTTTATCCGGAATACCTGCACGAATGGCGGCACGTATATAAGACTCCCCTTGTTTGGTATCTCCTTTTTGCATAGCCATCATGCCTAGTTGCAATTTGTTAGCACCTTCCGCTTCAGGCATAGCAGATCCTAATTCATTACTATATTTCAAATGCTTTTCGGCGGTATCAAAATCTTGTTTGGCCATGGCAATATTCCCCTTGATAGTATAGTAAGTACTGCGGACAGGCTTGTATAAAAGTTGAGGCCACCAGATGGTAGATAAAATACGGTCAACTTCCTCCATATCACCAGCTTCCATGGGTGCTTGCACCAGACGAAGAGGGCCAATGAAAAAATGACTTGCTATACCTATAAATCCTAGAAAATACAGTGGAAAAACAGGCCAAAAGCCAGCAATACCGGAAAGCTCAAGGCCTAAACCCAAGGCAACTGCCACTAAACTAAGCCAGAAGCGAAACTTAATAATGATATTGTAAAAACCCATATTGTGTTGTATTAGAGGCGTAAAGATACCAAATAATGTGGTTATTTTTGCGCTCATCGACCAACTAATGGTCGGCGGTCCCGTAGTTCAATGGATAGAATAGGTGTTTCCTAAACACTAGATCCAAGTTCGATTCTTGGCGAGACCACAAAGCCTCAACACGAAGTGTTGGGGCTTCTTCATTTTGAGACAACGTCGAAAGCTTGCTTTCGTAAGTTGGTGAGAGATGAAAAAGACAAACAGTCCCGAGTATCGGGATTGTTTGAAAGGCTTTGGGTAAGTTCAATACGGGAAGAAGACAGCCGAGCGTAGCGAGGCTGGCAGTCTTACCAAGAGCTTTGTTTTATAAAAACTATCTAGTTTTGTTGAGGCTTGGGCAATTTGTATTCCTTAGATTCAAATTCTTTAATAAGGATAGATAAAATTTCAAGTTCATCTGAATCTTTAGAATTAGGAATAATTTATTTTTGCATCAGATTGTATACACGCTCTAAAGCAATAGCACATTCTTTTTTTGTTTTAATTGGCTTTAACATACTTAATTGTTTTTTAGAAATTTAAAACTCCTAATGATTTACTAATTCTTTCTTTGATTTGGTTGAATGACTATTGTGTAAGCCATTCACTTCTATAGATTTTAAAACATAAGGCCGATTAAAAGCCTCTTGAGACACCTTAAAATATGTAGCCAGTTTTCGAATCACGACTTTGGAAAAACCTTTCCT